>CALKBO010000050.1 GCA_937989875.1 uncultured Collinsella sp.
GCGGTGAAGGTGAGGGGGATCCAGCCCGAGGGGATGTAGGAATGCGATAGGAAAGACATAGATGCGGGCGTGTTGGCTAAAATGGGCCGGCCGGGATTGGTCAATCTCGGCCGACTATATTTGGCTAAATTATTCCGACGCTAACAGTGTCATCAGACGCTTTTCCTAGAACAAGCCGTATTTATATTCGTTAAACCATCAGAAAAAGGAGAACAACCATGACAATAAACTGGAACGGTGCCGAGCTGAATCTCGGATCGCTTGCAGCGCTCGCAGCGATTACTTTTTTAATAAATGCCGCGAGCACGATCCTCGATCGTCTCTTTTGGACAAATGGCCTCAAGGAGAGGATTGTATTGATTAAAGAAATGAGCGAACTTGCAGCCAATGGAATGCTCCCTGAAAAAGTAAGTTCTCAATATATTGAAGATGCAACACAATGGATAGAGTCACATGTCACAAAGAGAAACTTCTTGTCAATGCTAGTCGGAACATTTGTCAGAGGCTCTTTGTTCCTGTACTTTGCAATGGCCGCTGGAGTTTTTCAACTTCTGGACAAGCTAAACAAGGGGGCTAGTTGCTCTGAATTAGCAAACTGGGCCGTTGCTTACCTAATCGGCACGTTCGCAATAGAAGGCTTCCTTGCGACCTTTCGCCCTCTAGTAAAACCGTTATCCAAGCGAAACTAAGAGGACAGTTGCCTCATCCGTCGAAAGCCTCCTGACACGAGTGGATGCTCGAGAGGCCGGACGAGCTGTTCAGGGGGATGCTGCTGGAGCTTTTCGAGCTGCGCTACGGGGGGAGTGTCGACCGTCCTGTGCACGCAGCTCAGAAAGAAGGACTGACACCCGAGGCTCGGCGGCGTGCACGCGGACGCGATTATGGACCGCATCGTCCGCAACGCCGCCTGGCTCGAGATGGGCGACATGAACGTGCGGCAGGCGACGGCGGGAAAGGGGCGGTAGCTCGAGATGGGGACACGTTGGCTAAAACAGGTCGGCCGAGATTGGTCTATCTCGGCCGACTCTATTTGGCTAAATTAATCCGGCGCCAATTCTGGTCACAGAATAATGACCTCCATTCCTCCATTCCTCCATTCCTCCATTCCTCCATTCCTCCATTCCTCCGTTCCTCCGTTCCTCCATGCCGCCATTACGCTGGTAGTGCCAATGAAGTTAACTCCCCTAGTCAACAACAGTCCATTCACTACCCACAGTGCTCGAAATCATAGAGGAATCACCATTGCATGTGATGATAGCCGACGCGCCTGGAACGTACTTAACCACAAGAACGGAAACGCCTTGCTCTTTAAGCCTAGAGGTGGTTTCGGCTATCTGAGATTTACTCACATCATTCTTGCTACGCAGCTTGACGCTATTAGTATCGTTTTCAAGCAAGCAGGATACAACAGTATCGTAATCGGACCAATAACAGTACTCACCAGAAAGCCATCCAAGCTCAGTGTCACCTATCGATCCAGCCACAGAAACCGTCTTTGGAAGCAACCCGTAGTGCTGCCTTTCTTCAAATTCCAGGACTTCACAAAAGACACGATTGGCGTTGAGTAGCCGTGTTCCACAATAGTCCCCATAAAATGGCGCAAAATGGTTGCGGATAGCTTGCGACAACATCAAGTAGTCGTACGTGTAATAACCCATGAAGATTCGTAGGGCGTCTCCCCCTGCCCCTTCAGAAGAACGACCGAATTCAACAAGAAACTGATCCCACATTCGCTCAATATAGGGAATTGCAAGTTTGACGCTGTCCGTATCAGACAAGGGGGCATCGCTCATCTGCTGCATTATTCCCATAGTTTTTGCCAAATGGAAATGAGCGGCCATACGCTCGATCGTTCGGATAAACTCAGGCCGATTCCCATCCTCTATCGCCATAATTGCGAAGAAAACACTTCTCAACAGAAGATCGCTCGAAAACCGTTTAGGTAGAAGATCCCCATACTCGCGCTCATATGCAAAAAGTTTTGTCTCACTCGTATCAATTGAAGAGTAGCCGAATCCAGGATGCGGCGTATCTACATATGAGCGCACACTACTACACCTAATTTGATATCGCTTAAAAAAGGTGGAAATCCAAAAGGTCACAACACCAAATAACGCAAGCTCAAACTCAAAGGCAATACTCGAAGTATCAAGTACATCCAACCCCTGACCTCCGAGATAGCCATCGATAACAAAGTGATCAAATGCGACAGATATCAAAAGAGACATGAACGCTTCAAACAAGAAAGGAAGAGTCCGGTACCGCAACTTACCACATGCATGCTTAGTAACCCCAAGAAGCAACCAATAGAAAAGGGTGGGCAAGTATCGCAGCGAAGGTCCCGAAATTGAAAGTGCATCACAAGCCGTAGCAACAATAAAAACCGGAAGCTGGCAGCAAATTGTTGGAGCGAGAATTCGATAGGCAACGTTCAGCCTGCCCGACTCATCAGTGGGATACAGTTCGTCGACGGTGTATTGTCTTCCAATCGCCAAGGGCCCGGCAAAACGAACGAATTGAATGCTAAATAGACCGATAAAGGCGTAGAAAACAATCCAAAGTAAAGTGACCGACTCCACCTATACAACGATCTCCTTAAGTCATGCGCGTAGGGCCACTTGTAGAAAGTCAAACTTAAACAGGAAATAACAATACTAAACAACGGTATCGATTCCCACTTCACAGGCTATAACTCCCTACGCAATATAATCTGTCATAGTCCGTAAATGAAATTCTGGGCGCGGGCACACATAGCCCTTCAGCCTAATCAGACATGACCCCCTTCTTAAGTTCTTAGAAGCGCTAATCTCTCTTTCTATAAAAAATCGGCGCAGAATCGACCCTGAGAATACTGAAATCTCACGTTTCCTGGGAACAGTAAATCTTTCCAGTCATCCCTGGAAAGCACCATACCGACCCATCCAGCAAGGTCGGCAGGTAGTAGACAGGCTGTTTCGCAGCCATTCTCAGATATCAGAGCCATTGGGGCACCATCTTCGCCAAACATAACATCCATCACCATATAGGTTCTGGGCCGATCGGTGATCCTAAGACGGGGACGAAATAAGTTTTTAGGATCGCTCAAATCGCCCGTATGCAAAGGGTCATCGCTTAGCACTTGAAAATGCTCCGAAAGACTGTTGCAGCAGAAGGTGTTGAATCTTTCCGCGTTATTAGCACCAAGTTCGTGGAGCTGAGCGGCACCATCGAAACCGTCAAGGTACTTTAGCAGCGCAATTAAAACGACAAGGTCATCAGAGAAACCGCTACCATAAACCTTGTACCAGCATTTATCATACTGAATCAACACTCGACATAACTTTTTGTATAGTTCGAGGCGCTCATCATTTAGGTTGAACCACTCCACATCAAAAAGGTTCTTTTTAATCTCATCTTCTCGCGACTGATAGGTCACTTCATCGCGAATAGCTTTCATGAGTTTTGCCACTATTCCAGCAAGCATGTCAGCCATTCTGACACCGAAGCACTCAGAAGAGTCCGCTTCACGCACCCCATCAAAGCCAAGCCGTTCTGCAGCAGCTCTAGTATTCTCTTCTTGATCAATGATAAGCGTGCAGTTATCGATCTCATTATGCTCGCTCAGATATAGTCCGAATCCCGCAAGAGGCGAATAGTATTCCCACTGATAATCATCCAGTGGCATCACGTGGTCCATAACTTCCAAAATCGATCTAAATTGATCCATTTCGGTCCACTTAAGTTCGGGATTCGCTTTGTCATCTTCGATTCTATTTAGGAGAAAGTCCCGCAAAGCGTCTAATAAATCGTCGGGCGATTTATATATCGATTCAACAACTTCATTAGGTCTATATTGAACTAACGGCTTTGCAAGAGAGTATTTCATCAGATCGGCATTAAAGCAGGGCTGGTTTTGATATCGGCTGAACAGTCTATCAACAAGCAATTCGACCTTACTTGAAAAGGAACAATAGACATACATTTCTTCATCAAACAGGTCGAGATAATCACTGATCAAACGCGCGTTATGTTGAGATAGAGATTTAAATCCATATTTGAACTGGCTCCTTTTAAGACAAGTGCTCTTTAACTCTTTAGCGTTTGGAGAAAGATACTTTTTCTCGAATTCACAATACTGGGCAGCTAAATCGGACTCCCGTTGAGAATCCCACCCTACTATTGCAACAACAAATCCATCATAGAATTCATCGGCTTTGATGGTCTCGAGATTGAGTAAGCGGCTATGCTGGCTTTCGTCGTAGTAGAAATTGGAGGCTTCGGTAGTTTATGTGACAAGGGGCTAGCCTAGGCAGCAACGCT
>CALKBO010000051.1 GCA_937989875.1 uncultured Collinsella sp.
CGGTCTTTCATGCAGCAGGGGCTCTCAATGTTTTTATGTCCTGCTCATATCGTCTATGCCGGCACCTTGGGACACTCCTTAGCATGGGCTGTCTAGCGAACGTTCGGGCAAAAGTTGCTAAAAGAGGCCCGTCCCAAATGGGCTGGTTTCAAAAGTATGGCGGATTACGGGGCTGGACCTGTATTACTTGACCATGGCAAAAATCGCGAAATTAAAACCTCATGTAGATGGCTTGTCAAAAATTGAAAATGGCCGGTATGGATGGGGGTCTCCGAATCAGCCCCGTAATCCGGCATAGTTTTGAAATGGCACTAAAGTAGGCACAAGCTAAATACCGATTCCAAGGATAGTTGCGGTGGAATAGTTCCTGGATGCCGGGGTTTTGGCGGAAATCAGGAACTATTTCACCGCAATTGAGGAGGGGCGGGGTGGATGGCGGGGGTAGCTAAAGACCCCCGTCCTAAATTAGCTGCTTAGGCTGGGTCGATGTCCATGCTGGCGATTAGGTCGGTACCGGTGTCTAGGAGGTTGGGTAGGACTACGTCGCCCATGTGGATGGGGGCGTTGACGACTAGGTCTCGGATGAGGGCCATGGCTTGGGCGTGGAGTGCCAGCGGGATGGCTTCGGCCGTGCGCACGGGCAACAACGCCTCGTCGCCGCCGGATGCGGCCACGGTGGTGGTGAGCACGCGCATGGGGCAGGTGAGTTCCTGGTGTGCGAACTTGTCGCCGCGCGGACAGCTGTTGCCGGTCACGGAGCGCACCTCTACCACGGCGCCGTCTGCGTCACGCTCTACCTCTACGGTCAGGAGGCATTCGGATGGGCAGGTCGTGCAGTTGAACTGCAGCGTTTCGATTGCGTTATCGCTCATAGTTTATGCCTCCTCGACGGGGTCGACGGATAGGATAATCTCGTTGACACCCAGGTCGAGTGCACGTTGAATCACCTTTGCCGGCAGTGGAAAGCTTTCCATGACGCTCGGCTTAAACGCGCGGACCTTGCCGGTGAGCAGTTCCTCGCCGTCGGCCAAGATCCTCACACGGGCGGCATCGACCGGTCGGCGTACGCGGAAGTTGAGTTTGGTGAGTGTCACAGCCGTAATGCGTCCCGGCAGCGTGTAGCCAGCGATACCGGCAGGGGAGACCGTGAGCTGGCAGCCCAGGCCCGCAGCGCCCGCATCGGCCCCAGCACCACAGCCCAGCGCGTACGCCGCCGCAGCTGCGCCAGCCCTCTCGGACTCACACGTCACGTTGTCGGCCAGGTCGTGCACGTGCAGCACGTTGCCGCAGGCAAAGATGCCCGGCACGCCTGTCTGCAGGCTCTGGTCCACTACGGCGCCGCGCGTGCGTGGGTCAAGCTCAACGCCCGCGGCAACCGAAAGCTCGTTTTCGGGAATCAGGCCTACCGAAAGCAGCAGCGTGTCGCACGGAACAATGCGCTCGGTCCCCGGAATGGGCGCCAGGCTCTCGTCGACCCGACTCACCTCGACGGCCTCCACGCGGTTGTGCCCGATCACGCGTGTGACGGTGGTGGACAGGTGCAGCGGAATTCCAAAGTCGTACAGGCAGTTCTTGACGTTGCGGCGCAGACCGTTGGCGTATGGCATGAGCTCGTACACGCCCTCGACGGAAATCCCCTCGAGCGTGCAGCGGCGCGCCATGATAAGCCCGATATCTCCCGAGCCCAAAATGACGGCGCGCGAGCCGGGTTTGAGGTTCTCGATATTGATGTATCGCTGCGCCAAGCCGGCCGTAAACACACCGGCGGGACGGCTGCCGGGAATCTTGATCTCGCTGCGTGTGCGCTCGCGGCAGCCCATGGCAAGGACGACCGCGCGCCCGATGAGCTGCAGCATGCCGGTACGGCTCATGAGCGTGACGGTATGGACTGCGGCATCTCCCGCGGTCTTGTCCGCATCCGGCGCGCCGATAGCTTCGCTCTCGCCCGAATCGATTCCAAGCACCATGCTGTCCAAGAACAGCGCGATGTCGGTTGCGCGCACCTGGTCGATAAAGCGCTGCGCGTATTCGGGACCGGTGAGCTCCTGTTTAAAGTGCGACAGGCCAAAGCCGGGGTGGATGCACTGGCGGAGGATGCCGCCCAGGTGCTGCTCGCGCTCCACGATGGCCACGCGTGCGCCTGCCTTATGCGCGGCAAGCGCGGCGGCCATGCCGGCAGGTCCGCCGCCGATAACGACCACGTCGAAGGCTTGCGTTTGTACGGCTTCCACGACACCGCAATCAATCGCACTCGATTTGAATTCCGCCATCCTAGCGCACCCCCTTCAGCGGTCCCTCGACCAACTAAGATCCGGCATCCTCCAGCAGCACCTCGCTGGGGTCGCAGCCCAGCTCGCGGGCAAGGATCGCAACCACGCGGCTCTGGCAAAAGCCGCTTTGGCAGCGGCCCATGCCCGCGCGGCAGCGGCGTTTGACGCCCTCGACCGAAATCGCGCCCGGGTGGCGTCGGATTGCGGCCACAATCTCGGCCTCGGGCACCGTCTCGCAGCGGCAGACAATCTGTCCCCACGCGGGGTTGGACTTGATTAGCTTCTCCTTGCGCGCCAGCGGTGCGCGGTCAAAGTCGTCCGGCGCACGGCGAATCGGGTTCCAGTCCGCCCGCTCGTGCAGTTCCACGCCCGCCTCGCGCATCACGTGCTCCATGCGCTCGGCAATGGCAGGCGCGCTCGCCACGCCCGGCGACTGAATGCCCGCTGCCTGAAACAGTCCAGGCACCACGGCCGACTGTCCAATAAAGAAGTCGTTCGTTCCCTGAATGACCGGACGCCCGCCGGCAAATGCGCGCACCACGCGGCGCGTATCCAGATCGGGCACCAGCTTGCGCGCGCCGGTCAACAGCGCATTCACATCGCTCGCATAGGTCTGCGTGTCGCCCGGCTCGCGCACGGCGGCCGTGGCGGTAATCACGGTGTTGCCGTGCACGGTGCCCGTCACGATAACGCCCTTCGACACCGGTGTCGGCACGGGGTAGAGCGGCATGAGCGCGTGCGGCTCCTTGTCCAGCACCACGATGTTGCCCTGACGCCAGACCATCTGAAACTCCTCGGCGCCGGCCATGTGCGAGATGTCGGCGGCGCCGTTGCCCGCGGCGTTGATCAGGTAGCGGCAGCGCACGTTGCCAGCGGGGGTCGCCAGCGTAAAGCGCGCGTCGTCGCCTGAGCCCGCGACTTCAATCGCCTCCACCGGCGCGGAACGCATAAACGTCACGCCGTTGGCAACGGCGTTTTCCAGCGCGGCGATGGCGACCTCAAAAGGGTCGACGTAACCGGTCGAAGGGCACCACAACGCGCACGTCGCCTTAGCACTCGCGCGCGGCTCCAGCTCGTGGATGCGCTCGGGGCCGATAATCGACAGCTCGGGCACGCCGTTGGCAAGGCCATTCTGGCGCAGCTTCTCCAGGTGAGCGCGGTCTTCATCGTTGAAGCCCAGTACCATCGACCCGGTGCGGCGGAACAAAAAGCCTAGCTCCTGGGCCCACGTGCCATATAGCTCGCAACCACGGGCGTTGACCTGCGCCTTGACCGTGCCCGGCGCCGGATCGTAGCCGGCGTGCACCAAGCCGCCGTTGGCCTTCGACGCGCCCAGCGTAATATCGTTAGCCGCCTCGACTACGCAAATGGACAGGTCAAACCGCGCGAGCTGCCGCGCGATGGCGCATCCGATGATGCCCGCGCCGACAATCGCGATATCAAACGTTTCTGTCACAGTGCCTCCCAGACGAGTTGACAGGCCGTCAATAAGACTATCCTACGGTTTAGACACCCCCAGCGCGGCGGCAATGCGGCGAACAGCCCCGCAACACCCGCCAACGGCAGGCGAGAGGAGACTCGGTAACGTCGACAATCTTGCCTTCTAGCTCTGGTCTCGGAGATTTGTCTCGATCTGTAACAGTAAGAGAGGGCTTTGGGGCCCAAGATGTTACAGATCGAGATTGAAGTCGGGGAGGAACCCCTGCGTCTCGATCTGTAACATCTAGACCCGAATTCCGCTCCCACCTGTTACAGATTGAGATGTTTGTGTCCGCGCCGGCGCCGCCCCTAGCCGTGGTCCCATATAAACAAACCCCGTGGTAAACTTGACCGGACTGTTAATATTCCGAAAGGTACACCCCAATGTCCAAGTACATCTCCGAGCTCATGTCGCCGCAGCTTATGGGCGTCGTCTATGCCTTCGTTGGCTTTATCATCGCCCTCTATGTGCTGTCGGTCGTCTATGTGTTTATCGACGCTCGCCGCTGCGGCGCCAGCGCTTACGTGGCATGGGGCATCATCGCCCTCATCCCGTTTGTAGGCCTCATCGCCTACTTGGTTCTGCGCCCGCACTCCTACGCGTCCGACCGCGAGGAGCAGGAGCTGGACATGGCCCTGCGCGAGCGCCAGCTTGCCCAGTACGGCACCTGCCCGCAGTGCGGCGCGCCCATCGAGAAGGACTTCGTCGTCTGCCCGGTGTGCGATACCCAGGTTCGCAACGTGTGCCCCAGCTGCCATCGCCCGCTCGATGCGCACTGGAAGGTCTGCCCCTACTGCCGAACTCGCATCCAGTAACGCATCCATCGCCGGGCTGGTCGCAAGCCACGGGCACACCGCAAGCCACGCGCGCCCCACACCCCGCCCCACACGATGAAGCATGCGTAGAAAATCGCCCGCCGTGCCATTAAGGTGCGGCGGGCGCTTGTATACCAAGGCAACCTGCCTATAATGATGCAAGTCAAAAACGCCGAGCGCATCGCACGCACTTGCATCAGGCATCCGAGAGGAGAAAACATACCCATGAAGGCACTCTACAATGACGGTTCGGTGGCCGAGCTCCCGCAGGACGAGGTCACGCACGTCATCCGCCACTCCGCCGCGCACATCATGGCGCAGGCCATCAAGCGTCTCTATCCCGAGGCCGACTTTGCCTACGGTCCCGCGACCGACAACGGTTTTTACTATGACGTCGACCTGCCCGAGGGCGTCAAGATCAGCGAGGACGACTTCCCCGCGATCGAGGCCGAGATGAAAAAGATCGTCAAGGAGAACCTCAAGTTCTCCGTGTACGAGAAGCCCCGCGCCGAGGCCATCGCCCTTATGGAGGAGCGCGGCGAGAAGTACAAGGTCGAGCACATCGGCGACCTGGACGACGACGCCCGCATTACCTTCTACCAGCAGGGCGGCTACATCGACATGTGCGTCGGCCCCCACATCTGCTACACCAAGGCCCTCAAGGCCTTTAAGCTCACCGGCGTCTCGGGCGCCTACTGGAAGGGCGACAAGGACAACAAGATGCTCACCCGCATCAACGGCGTCGCCTTTGCCACCAAGGAAGAGCTCGACGAGCACATGCACATGCTGGAGGAGGCCAAGAAGCGCGACCACCGCAAGATCGGTCGCGAGATGGACCTCTTTATGATGCGCGACGAGGCCCCCGGCTTCCCGTTCTTCCTGCCCAACGGCATGATTCTTAAGAACGCGCTGCTGGACTACTGGCGCGAGATCCACCACAAGGCCGGCTACGTGGAGATCTCCACGCCGCTCATCATGAACAAGCAGCTGTGGAAGACCTCGGGTCACTGGGACCACTACAAGGACAACATGTACTCCACCGTCATCGACGACGAAGAGTACTGCATTAAGCCCATGAACTGCCCGGGCGGCGTGCTGGTGTACGCCTCCAAGCCGCATTCCTATCGCGAGCTGCCCATTCGCGCCGGCGAGATTGGCCTGGTGCACCGCCACGAGCTGCGCGGCGCCCTGCACGGCCTGTTCCGCGTGCGCTGCTTTAACCAGGACGACGCTCACCTGTTTGTGCGTCCCGACCAGCTGACCGACGAGATCGTGGGCGTGGTCAACCTCATCGACTCCGTGTACCAAAAGTTTGGCTTTAAGTATCACGTTGAGCTTTCCACCCGCCCCGAGGACTCCATGGGTTCGGACGAGGACTGGGCTCGCGCCGAAGAGGGCCTTCGCACCGCTCTGGAGAAGCTGGGTATGGACTACGAGGTCAACGAGGGCGATGGCGCCTTCTATGGCCCCAAGATCGACTTCCACCTGGAGGACTCGCTCGGTCGTACCTGGCAGTGCGGCACCGTCCAGCTCGACTTCCAGATGCCGCTCAACTTTGACCTGGAGTACGTGGACGCCGACGGCACCAAGAAGCGCCCCATCATGCTGCACCGCGTATGCTTTGGCTCCATCGAGCGCTTCATCGGTATTCTGATTGAGCACTTTGCGGGTAAGTTCCCCACCTGGCTGGCTCCCGTGCAGGTCAAGGCGCTTCCCGTCTCTGAGAAGAGCCGCGACTACGCCCACGAGGTGTGCGCCAAGCTGGAGGAGGCCGGCATTCGCGTGGTCTGCGACGACCGCGACGAGAAGATCGGCTACAAGATCCGCGAGGCTCGCAGCATCGACCGCGTGCCCTACATGCTCATCCTGGGCGAGAAGGAGGTCGAGGCCGGCAACATCTCCGTCCGCGATCGCTCCAACGAGACCGTTCAGATGAGCGTTGACGAGTTTGTTGCCAAGGTGACCGAGGAGATCAAGACCCGCGCCTAAGGCAAGCTGCACAACAATTAACATAGGCGACCGTCCACAAAGGGCGGTCGCCTTTTTCATGCCGAAATAAGAAAAGCCGCTGGTTGAGCGGCTTTTTTTGTTGCACAAAAAGGTACAGGTTTTTGTAGAGGGGTATGGAGATACACCTACTGACAGTACATTTTGCGTAATCTGGGCAAACGCTGATTAATTGCTCGTATAATGTCATCTGTCAAAAGATACAAAAACCTGTACTTTTGCGACTGCGCCTAGCTGCGAGCGAGAAGCCTGTTCTAAACGCTCCTGTATTTGCGTGCATCGCAAAGCCAAAAGAGGGGGCGAGAACATGGAACAGACGGCCCGGCGCCAAGAGCAGCTGCCGGGCGCATTTAACGGCGCCACCACCAACAGCCAGCACGGCCGCGTCCGCTGGTATCTGGTCCACACCCCCAATGGAAAAGAGCGCGAGACCTGCGAAAAGGTCCGCTGCATTATCCCGCACAACCTTATGCAGGACGCTTTTGTGATGCAAAAGGAGTTCTGGTTTAAACGGGACGGCGCCTGGTCGCTCCAAACCAAACCCATGTACAAGGAATATTTCTTCGTCGCCACGCACGATGCCGCCGCGCTCGATAGGGCTTTGGCCCAGCTGAGCTTTGGCTGTCGCATCGCCGGCAGTAGGGAGCGGGCGTACATGCCCATGCCGGATGATGCGCAGGATTGGTACCGCAGCGTGCTGGACGACGACGGCGTGGTGCGCAACAGCGTCGCGCGCATAGAAGACGGCGTGCTGCACATAGAGCAGGGCCCTTTGGTGGGGCAAGAGGCCCGTGTAAAGAAGATTGACCGTCATAAGCGCTGGTGCCTGGTAGACGTGGGCGAGGGCGACTCCACATTTAGGGAGCTGCTGCCGCTCGACGTTCCCAGCAAAACGTAAAGGGAGACGGTGTACCGGCTGTTCGCTCGCATTTCTTGAATTTACCGATTGGGGGATTCCTGGGGAACGGGGACGTAAGTATGACTATCGCTGCTAAAGAGGTAACAGAGACAAATGCGCCCGCGGGGGCGGCGCTGATTGCTCAGGCCATGGACCGGCGTGAGGGCGTCGGCCGCAACAGGGCCATGCAATCCATCATGGACTGCGATCGTTCGCGCCTAGCCTACCGCACCGTTAAGCGCGCGTTCGACATTGTGTTCAGCGGTGTTGTGCTCGTGGTCATCGCGATTCCCGGCCTTGTGCTCGCGGCACTCATCCGCCTGGAGAGCGAGGGCAGCCCCTTCTACAGCCAGATTCGCGTGGGACAGACCCGCCCCGACGGTAGCCTGACCACCTTCCGCATGTGGAAGTTCCGTTCCATGTACAAGGACGCCGACGAGCGTCTCGCCGAGCTCAAGGGGCAGAACGAGATCGCCGGCGCCATGTTCAAAATGAAGGAGGACCCCCGCGTCACCAAGATCGGGAAGTTCATCCGCAAGCACTCCATCGACGAGTTCCCGCAGTTTCTGAACGTGTTCCTGGGCCAGATGTCCGTCGTGGGTCCGCGCCCGCCGCTGCCCAACGAGGTTGCAGAGTACACCGAGTACGACCTGCAGCGCCTGGCCGTGAAGCCGGGAATTACCGGCTGGTGGCAGATTACGGAGCGCAACTCGACCGGATTCGACGGGATGGTTCGTCGCGACCTGGAATACATTGCGCGACGCGGGTTCCTCACCGATTTGAGAATTATCGCCCTCACCATCATCGAAGTGATCACGGGAAAGGGTGCGTGCTAGATGGATCTTTCAAATGCCAAAGTTTGTATCCCGAGTTCAAGTGGAGGACATCTGACTCATATGTGGCTCTTGAGGCCATTTTGGTCACAAGCTGCCGATAGGTTCTGGGTGACCTTCGATAAGGAGGACGCGAATTCTCTTCTGGAAGGGGAGCGCGTCTACCATTGCCACTATCCGACGAACCGCAACATCCCGAACCTGCTGAAGAACACGGTTCTTGCCTGGAAGGTGCTCCGTAAGGAGCGTCCCGATCTGATCATCAGCTCCGGTGCCGCGGTTGCGGTGCCGTTCTTCCTGATCGGAAAGATGTTCGGGTCCAAATGTGTCTACGTGGAGGTCTTCGACCGCGTGGACAAGCCCACGATGACCGGTCGCATGCTCAACGGCGTGGCCGACCTATTCGTAGTGCAGTGGCCAGAACAGCTCGATGTCTACAAGAACGCCGTTGACCTCGGCTCTATCTTCTAGGGAGGGACGCGCATGATATTCGTGACCGTGGGCACCCACGAGCAGCAGTTCGACCGCCTGGTCAAGGCGGTTGACGATCTCAAGGCAGACGGGACACTCGTTGAGCCCGTCTATATCCAGACGGGTTACTCGACGTACGAGCCCGTCCACTGCGCCCACTCGCAGTTCGTGCCGTTTCGACAGATGAAGAGCTACATGGAGGGTGCCGATGTGGTGATCACGCACGGCGGCCCCTCAAGCTTCATCGAGGCCATGGCTGCAGGCAAGGTACCCGTCGTTGTGCCCCGCAGGGGCGACCTTGACGAGCACGTGAACAACCATCAGGCCGACTTCGTGCGCATCGTCGCGGAGCGTCAAGGCGGAATCGTGCCCGTCTACGACGTGATGGACCTTTCCGCCGCCATCGAGCGCGCCCGCAAGCTCTCGCGCGGCGTCACTTTTAAGAGCCACAACGCCGAGTTCTGCCGAGAGCTCGAGAGACTGATAGAAGGAATTTAACCGCATGACTAAACCCCGCGCCGGCATACTTAGTATGCAGAGGATCTACAACTACGGGTCCTTCCTGCAGGCTTTCGGCCTGAAGTCTATCCTGGAGTCCCTTGGCTGCGATGTGCAGTTCGTTGACTATGAGCCTGGCAAGTGCCTGGTCACGTCCCCGTCATCGAAGAAGGGCGTCGCTCGCAAGGCGGAGAAGGCCCTCGAGGTATTCCGTTACGACGCTCCGCTCAGGGACAAGTTCGCCTTCATCCGCTACAAACGCACCTACGCCCAGCGCTTCTACCCGATGCTCGGCGTCACTGAGGAGCCCAACCTTGACCCTGACATCGACCTCTTGGTCATCGGCAGCGACGAGGTGTTCAACTGCGTGCAGGATAACGCTAATGTCGGCTTCACGCCCGCGCTTTTCGGCACCGGATCGCGCGCCGGACGTAAGGTGACCTACGCCGCTTCCTTCGGCAACACCACGCTCGATAAGCTTGACCGTTACGGCAAGCGCGAAGAGGTCGCGGGCTACCTCAAGCGTCTCGACGCCGTCTCCGCTCGCGATGCCAACACCGGCGCCATTGTCGAGTCGCTTACGGGGGAAGCACCGGCCTACAACTTGGACCCGGTGCTCGCCTACGACTATTTTGGCGAGTGCAGGTTGATTCCCGCCGAGGTCGACGAGGACCGCTATATGATCGCATATGGCTACTCAGGCCGTCTCACGGCCGAGGAGTGCGCCGCCGTGCGCGCCTATGCCGATCAGCACGGTCTCAAGGTGCTCAATATCGGTGGGGTGCAGGGCGTCTGTGATCGCTTCGTGGATTGCTCGCCTTTTGAGGTGCTCGCCTACTTCAAGCATGCGGATGCCGTGGTAACCGACACGTTCCATGGCACCATTTTCTCGACGATCGCCCACACGCCTTTTGCAACGTTCGTACGTAGCTCGGGCTATGGTAACTCGCAGAAGCTGAATGATTTGCTCGATCGTCTCGGACTGCTGGACCACGTTGCATCGCTTGAACAGCTCCCTCAGAAGTTGAGCGCTCATGTCGATTGGAGCTCCGTAGATGATCGCATCGAGCAAGAGCGGAAAAAGACTTACAGCTATCTTTGTGAGCAGATCGCGACTGCAGTTGAGGGGCGATAGCGTGAAGTTAAAATCTCTCGCAATCAGGCTGGCTCGAACTGTACAGGGCTGGCATGTAGCGCTCCCGTTTCGTGTCGATATCCTTAGAGCTACCGGTTTAGATATTCATCCTACCGTTTTAATTCGCAGCAATGTTCTATTTCAGGTGAAAGAGCTCGAGGTTGGACCGAACGCCTTTATTGGAAACGGTTGCAGCTTTTATGGAAGCGTTCGGTTTCCGTGCAAAGTGACTATTGGCGAACAGACCAAGGTTGCTCCTGAGGTTATGTTCTGCTGCTCGACTCATAGCTTAGGTCTTGCCGAGCGGCGTGCTGGGGAGACATATAACCGCGATATTCATGTTGGGAAGGGCTGCTGGATTGGAACGCGTTCCACGATTTTGCCCGGTGTGAATATTGGCAACGGATCTATTATCGCTGCTGGTGCAGTTGTCGCAAAAGATGTCCCTGCGAATTGCCTCGCGGGGGGGGTTCCTGCTCGAGTTATCAAGATGTTGGACGAAAGGTAGCCTAGTTTGAGTGCTGTTGTAGCAAAAGATATAAAAGTTACGGTCATTGTCCCTGTTTACAACGTTGCTAACTACGTTTCACAGTGCGTTGAATCTATCCTTGCTCAGTCTTATAAAAATCTGGATATCATTCTCGTCGACGATGGCTCCACTGATGGCTCAGGTGCGATATGCGACGCATTCACTGCTTTAGACGAACGTGTGCGTGTTTTTCATTTTGAAAATGCTGGCGTTAGCGCTGCTCGCAACAGGGGCATTAAGGAATCTTGCGGAGAGTGGATTTGTTTCGTTGACGGTGACGATCGCGTCTTTCCCGACTATGTTGAATGTATGCTCAATTTGGCACTTGAAAAAGGCGCTGAAGTTGTGAGTACGACCGAGTTTATGTGCGACTATGATAAGGACCAGGTTGTTAATGACAAGATTGAGGTCATCACTGGACAAGAGGCTGTCCGCCGGATTCTTTGCTATAAACTGCCGATAGGTTGCAATAGTAAGCTATTCCGTAAGGTTTTCCTTGAAGAGAATGGGATTAAATTCTTTGAGGATCTTGCCGTTGGTGAAGGGTTTAATTTTAATTGCCTTGCTTTTGGACGCGCTGATAAAGTAGCCGTTTGCCGTAGGAAGATCTACTTCTATCGTAAGGACAATCCGAACAGCGTCACCACGAAGTTTAATCCCGTCAAATGGGAAAATGGTATCTATGCCATTGAGCGTATTCGTGAGAATCTTCTCGAGGAGTCGCCAGATATTCTGGTGGCGTGGCGTTACGCATGGTGGCGTACAAACTCAGATGCCTATGACCTTATAGTTCTTTCTCATTCTGAGAAGAGCTGTCCCGAACTTTATGAGCGGACTAGAAAAATTGTCAAATCGGAGGCACTGTTCGCCTTTAAAGCCCCTGTTTCTTGTCAGGACAAGGTGCGAGCACTTGTTATGAAGGTATTCCCGAGGGCAATTCCATGGGCGATGCTTCAACGGCGTAAGCTGCATAATGTGGAAGTGGAGACTCAGGGATGAGTGCAGTTAAGGTGCTTCTCGTCTGTACGGGAGGAATCAAGAACGATGGAATTACATCATGGGCTATACAGACGTTCGGAGCCATGGATAAGGCCGGTCTTGATTTAACAGCCGTTGCATGGGAAGACTCGCCTGGGGATGCAGTCGAAAGGGTCGAATGTGCTGGCTTCACGGTTATTCGGCTTCCAAATAGAAAAACCCATCTGAGAGAGTATCTACATTCTTTTGATGAATTGCTTGAGCAGGGATTTGACGTGGTTCATGCGTGTGGGAGCAGCTCTCTCTTGGGGATGGAGCTTTCGCTCGCGAAGCGTGCTGGAACGTGGATGCGAATTGCGCATTCTCATAATACGGTATGTTCCCATCGCGTGGCTGATAGGATTCTAAGGCCCTTACTCTACAATGCTGCAACTGACTTGATTGCCTGTGGGGTGGATGCTGGCAGATGGCTTTTCGCAAAAAGGGGATTCAGTGTTATCCCCAACGGTAAGGATCCCGTTTCATTCCGATTTGATTCTGCCAAGCGTCAAAGGGCTCGCGAGATGCTTGATATCAACGATGACACCATTGCTATCGGTCATGTGGGACGAATTAACGAACAAAAGAATCATTCGTTTTTACTTAACGTATTTAAGTCGTTTCTTACAAGCAACAGCGAGGCTCGTCTGTATTTAATTGGTGATGATGGCGGACTAATGAGCGAAGTTCGAAAACGGGTCAGAGAGCTTGGCTTGCAGGACAAAGTCTTGTTTCTTGGACGCCGTACTGATGTCTCCGAACTGCTTAATGGTATGGACTGCATGGTGTTTCCTTCGTTGTACGAGGGCTTTCCAAATGTCGTAGTTGAATGGCAGTACAACGGCCTTCCCTGTGTGATCTCCGATACCATTACTGATGAGTGCGCCGTGACACCATTAGTTGATCGCATATCGCTCAAGAAATCTCCTGATGATTGGGCTGCTGTAGTTGAACGTAAACTGTCCTACTCTGATCGTGCTAACGATTCGACACGGGCTTCGGAAGCTCTTCGAGCGTCTGGCTATGACGTGAATGAAAACGCAAAGATGCTCAAGCGTCTTTATTTAAAGGGCGTGGAGAGGAATAAGTAATGAATCCAGTGAAATGGGGGGCTAGCGCTTTACGCGTGCTGGTAGCGAAAGTTCGACTAGGCGGTAGGCTTAGAATAGATCGTGGATCTAAGCCAGTTTATCTTGGTCGTGGCGTGCGGCTTATGGTTAAACCTAATGGGCAAATTCATTTTGGCGCTGGTGCTTACATTGATGACTACTCGCGTCTTCAAGCGGACGATGGTGCGTCTTTGCATATTGGTAGCTATGCTTACTTAAACACTAATTGCCGCATTGTTGCAGCTGAGAACATCGAAATCGGATCCCATACCATGCTTGGCCCAAATGTATGCGTTTATGACCATGACCACGTGTTTGACGAGGACGGCGTTCACGGTGATTTGAAGTCTTCGCCTATTCACCTTGGCGAGCGCTGCTGGATTGCTGCGAATTCTCTTGTTACCCGTGGTGTAGAGATTGCGGACAATATTCTTATTGGGGGGGCGTCTGTAGTTACTGATTCCTTGTTGGAGCCGGGCGTCTACGTTGGTACCCCTGCGCGACTAATCAAACGCCTTTCTGATGAAAACCGGTGCGTTATTGATGGGAAAAAAGCTGAAAGTGATGGGAACCGTGTCTAATAATCTTGATATCAAAATTTCAGCCATTGTTCCCGTTTATAACGTAAAGTTGTATTTGCGACAATGCGTCGACTCCCTTCTCGCCCAAACTTATCCTTTCTTCGAAATTATTCTTGTCGATGATGGCTCAACCGATGGTTGTTCTTTGCTTTGTGATGAGCTTGCTGCTGCTTATGCTCAAGTCCATTCAGTGCACAAAGAAAATGCTGGCCTTGGTTATGCACGTAACACTGGACTGGATAACTTATCTGAGCTATCCGATTATGTCATGTTTATCGATTCGGATGATTGGCTTGAAGCTAATGCTGTGGAATGGCTTCTTGCCGCTATTCAGGGGGATGATGTTGACTGCGTCATTGGTGGGCACACAAAGAAAGACTGTACCGGTAAGACTCAATTTGTCTTTCAAATGGAAAATGCTTTCTATAATGGTGAAAAAGTCAGAGATGAATTGATTCCACGTCTATGCGGCAGCGCTCCTGCCGCAAGTGACTCTATACCGATGTCCGCATGGAGTTCCCTGTTTCGGGCAGACTGCATAAGAGAAAAGGCACTGCGTTTCCCCTCCGAACGCAATATGATTTCCGAGGATTTTGTATTTAAGTTTAATTTCCTGCTGCACGCTGACCGTGTGGTCGTAAGCGATTTTACTCAGTACTGTTACCGTACAAACCAAGGTTCTCTTACCACATCTTACAGGCCCGATCGCTTTGAGGCGTCCATGCACTTTTATCGTGAGGCTCTCCGGATGATTAGACAGGCAGCATTGTCCCAGGAGTGTATTACACGCCTGCAGAAGACGCTATTTATCTACGTCCGCATGTGTATTCATCAAGAGACGCCGAGTCTATCGGGAAAGAGGCACTCTCAGTGTATTGCCAAGCTTAAATCTATTTTGGGAGATGGCGAGTTTCATTCTGTTCTATCTGAATTTCCTTCTAGTGAATTGCATCTCAGACAGAGACTCTTTGTTTTTCTCTTAAAGAATAAAGCGGCTTTTCTTATTTTCTGGCTAAACAGTTTCGGTTTGATTTGAGGTGTGCTGGATGGGTATAGGTCATTGGCTTACCAGGACAATTAAAACGTCGGTTTGTGGTTACAGGGCTTACAGCGATACGTATATTAAAGAATTGCGTTCTAAGGGTGCAGTTATCGGTGAAGATGTGACCATCCACTATCCGATGAGAACGGTGATTGATGCTACTGCGCCGCATCTTATTACAATTGGCAACCACGTTAACATTACGGGGCCGGCCACTATTCTCACTCATGATTATTCTTGGTCAGTTGTTAAAGGTAAAACAGGCGAGATTTTAGGGAATCAGAAGCCAGTTGTTATTGGCGACAACGTTTTCATTGGCTGGGGTGCCACGATTTTATGTGGATCGATTATTGAAGATAACGTGGTGGTGGGGGCCCACGCAGTGGTTTCCGGCCTTGTTGATCATGATTCCGTCTGGGGTGGGGTTCCTGCAAGGCGGATTTGTTCTTTGGAACACTATCGAAAAAAACGCCTCACTGCTCAGATAGCTGAGGGTAAGATGTACGTCCACTGCTTTCGGGAGCGCTATGGACGTGACCCGCGCAAGGATGAGATTCCCGAGTACTTTATGCTTTTCTGCGGTGACGAAGAACTTGAAGGCAAACTTGCATTTCAGGTCAATCTCATGGGTACCGAGGAAAAGACAAAACGTTTAATGCGGGAAGCCGAGCGACCGTATCTTGACTATAACTCGTTTATTAAGGATTGCTGATGCCTGCTAGCCTGTCAGTTAAAGAACGCAAAGGTGTTGTGACATCGTTCAATGTTGATGTTTTTGTAACGTCCGCGCTCATGATTTTGTCTGTCTACAAGGTGGATATTGTACCGACGGCCATTATGCAGGGAATCAGATGCGCTGCTATTGCGATCTTGTTGCTGCTGCATTTTAAAGCTATTTGTGTTTTTCCGCACAAAGTGGCTCTTTTTGCATTTCCAATGGCAATGTCGATTTCTTCGCTCTGCGCTGGTTGTAGTTATCAAAATGTTGTCTTTGCGAGCGTGCAAGGTCTTAATATCATCTCGCTGTTTATTTCATGTTATGACATTGCGCGCAAGTACGGTTTATTTCAATTGTTTGACAGCGTCTTTTGGCTTTTGTTTGCGTTTAGTTTACTGAATGACCTAACGGTATTCGCTACCCATTTCAATAACTCATCCAGTCAATATCTGATGGGTAATAAGTTTACTGTTGGCGATATTCATACGTTGCTCCTTGGGCTTTATGCTGCTCTCCTTTCTGTTAGGCGTGGCTATCTACGCTATAACCGGGGAATTTATGTGGCTCTTGTTTTTGAATCTGCTATTGTGCTCGTAAAAGCGAGCGCGATGACTGCACTTCTTTGCCTGTTGTTGTCTGTTGCCCTTACTTTATTCCTTACCAACCGAGTTGCGTACAAATTGAGCGAGGGTTTAGTTATCACTATCGTGATTGTCGCTGCGAATGTAATTTATTTCGGAACGGGTATGCTGCTTAATATTCCGGCCGTTCAGTTTTTTATCCAGGATGTATTGGGGCGGTCTCTTACAATGACGGGTAGAACTCCAATCTATGATTGCCTCGAATTGTTGATCAACGAAAAGCCTGTTTTTGGATGGGGTTACGGAAACACGGCGGTCATGGCGCTTGTTGGTTATGGAAACGCCCAGAATGGAATCGCAGAGCTCATGGTCAACTATGGCGCATTTGGCGTGCTTGCTTTTTTTGCTACGGTAATAGGTCTTTTCCCTAGCGTGAAAAAGTTCCGTAGCCATAATCCGAGGCTTGTTGCGATCATATACGGCACTATTCTTGCATCTCTTGTCGAGATATCGTTCGGTCTAGTTTTTTTCTTCGCGTTGTCGTTGATATTCGCGGGGTCCGTTTTTCCTTTAAGGGACGATTTAAATAACATTTAATTGGATGAGGCGATTGCGTGAACAGGAGAGATACGATGGCGCCTCTTATTTCAATTGTGGTGCCGGTATACAACACGGCTGAATACATCGAACAGTGTGTACGCAGTATTTTATTGCAGGATTTCACCTTGTTAGAGCTTGTTCTTGTGGACGATGGCTCCACTGATGGCTCTTCTGGTTTATGCGATGAGTTTGCGACGGCAGATGAACGCGTGAAGGTAATTCACCAGGAAAATTCCGGAGTTTCAGTTGCTCGTAACAGAGGTTTTGATGTTGCGATTGGTCGCTACATTTGGTTTTGCGACAGTGATGACTGGATTGAACCTGGAGCGCTTGGGAAAATTGCATCCGTTATTGCAGAACGTTCGCCTGCGGCTATTTGTTTGACAATTAACCGTATCGGAGCCGATAGACGGGTTATTGGAAGATTTGAAGCCGCACGTGATAGCACTGGTCCGTCTGATGGTCCTTTGCAATGTAACAACTATCTGTTCGCGCACTCGCAAGTATTTCTTCGTACGTTGGGCGAGGGGTTACGCTTTAAAGAGGGCCTTGCGCTTCTTGAAGATCGAGACTATTTTTATAAACTATTTTGGCTTGCTGCAGGTAACACAGCGCGTATAACTGAGCCACTCTATAACTATCGAGTTGAGCGTGTCGATTCTGCCGTGCACGATATCAGTGCAGACAAGGCACTTGGAGCATTCCTCGTAAGCAAGGAGATTTTTGAAAATGAGTTGACAAAGGGTTTTCTGTCGCCTGCTTACGAAAGCATGGTTACATTCGTTCTTATGGCGTTTTCTGCATTGGGGAAAACAGAGGGTTATTCAATCAGATATAAACGTTTAGCTCGGTTTGTCTCAGAGAATGATCATTCTTCCCTTCTTCCGAGTTCTAAGAGAGCGAGACTGTCCATTGCCGTTCGTCATCCACGCGTTTTTATCTCTATTGTTCGTGTGAGAAGTGCTTTGAAGCCTTTCTTTAAGAGGCTTCAGAGTTACAGATCGAGGAGTTAGTTAAGTTGTTATTTGCAAGAAGCGGTGTGAAATCGGGTGCTATCGTTAGCTATGCGTACACGTTCGTCAATTCAATCGTGTCAATTATCTATGTTCCGCTGCTTCTCTCCAGTATTGGTCGGGAGGAATACGGTTTATATCAGCTGATTGGCTCAATAATGGCCTACATTGTCTCCATTAACGGGATTCTCGCTTCAGGCGTGGGTAGATATTACTGCATGTACAAAGCTGAGGACGATCAAACTAAGATGGAGAACACCCTGGCGATTGCAAAGCGGATGTATTGGGCACTTTCTGTTGTTACTGTTGCTGTGATTCTTATTGTTTCGATGGCCTTTCGTACGATTTATAGCACTTCATTTTCACAGGCGTTGGTTGATGAAGGTTCCGCGATGCTTCTCGTACTTGGTGTTAATTGCATTGTTGTGATGAATAACGCAATAACCATTGCTGCCATTACGGCCAATGAGAGATTTGTTTTTCTCAAGGGTACGCAGCTTGTTTCTCTTGTTGTCCAGCCAGTAATAGTTGTCGCGGTAGCACAACTGGTCCCATCCGCTATCGTCGTGTCAATAGTCGCTTTGCTTACGAATATTGTCTGTGCCTCTGTTCAACGCGTGTACGCAAGGCATATTTTACATATTCGGTATACCTTTCATGGCTGGGACCGCGCATTGGCTCATGGCATATTAGGATTTAGCGTTGCGATAATTCTAGTAACGTTAGCCGACTTGATTTTCTGGAAGACGGATCAGCTCATTGTTGGATATCTATTCGGGGCCGATTCTGTTGCGGTCTATTCCATTGGTGCTCAGATTTACCAAGCATATATGAATATCGGTATTGCAGTCTCCTCAGTGTTTCTTCCACGTGTTTCGCAGCTTTATCACGGAAATCATGATATGGCTGCCATTAGTGCTCTATTTATAAAGGTCGGGCGCATCTCTCTTATGATTTGCCTATTAATTTTGGGCGCTTTTACCTTTTTGGGGCCTGACTTTATGGCACTTTGGGCGGGCGATAATTGTTTTGACTCATATCTTGTAGCAATTATTGTGATGGTGCCATTTACAATTGATTTGATTCAGAATCTCGGCCTTACCATTCTCCAGGTTATTGATAAATACTATTTTCGCGGGGCCATGTATCTTGTTATCGCATTGCTAAACGTTGTTTTGACTGTTGTTATGCTTAATGCGGTTGGTCTTGCTGGTGCAGCACTTTCTACGGCCATTGCAATGCTCATTGGTAATGGGTTTATCATGAACTGGTTTTACAAGGTCAAGGTCGGTCTTGATATTACGAATTTCTGGCGACAAATGCTTCCGATTGCGATTCCCGTATCTTTGCTTGTGGCCGTGTTTGCTTGTGTGTATTGGTTGGCCCCGATACCCCATGCTTCTTGGTTCGCCTTTATTGCTGCTGGCGTGTTTTGGGTTGTCGGTTATGTGTCCATCCTCTGGCGTTTCTCCATGAACGACTACGAGAAAGGTCTTGTTCGCAGCGTTTTGCACAAGCATTAATTAAATATTAGTTATCTGCACCAATCATTGACCTTGATTTGTTGCAAATCCGAATTTCTGGACGACGTGGTGGAACACGCTCGTGTACCATTTGCTGCGATTGAGGCGGACCGACGGTGGCGTCGCGAAAGTTGGTGTAATGGCCTTCCTTGACTCTGTTTCCAAGATCCGGACTCTATTGATATCCTAGACCGTATCCATGCTGTCGGTGACGCATAACTTCTTTCGCAAATTTACAACCGCATAGCTGAACACGGCCCGTGCCCCGCCATATGAATTCTAGCGGCTAGGCAACAAATCATTGACGAATGGGGTTCGGGCCGTGTTTGCGAACATCGTAACAGCCGACGAGGAATCGCTGCGCAAGGACATAACGAATCTGGTGAGGAAGACCTTCGATGAGACGTTCAAGGTGCTGATCGACGAGGAGGCTTCCGAGCTCGTCGAGGCTGAATATTACGAGAGAATGGCGTGTCGGCGGTCCTGCTGCAGCGGCCACTACGCGAGAAAGCTCGTCAGCGGTGTCGGAGAGTCGAGTTCAGCGCGCCGAAACTACGCGTCGCCTTCCAGATGGCCGTCATCGAGCGCTACCGCAGGCGCAAGACCTCGGTCTAGGAGGCCGTCGTCGAGATGCGCTTCGCGGGTGCCTTGACCAGCAGGATTGAGGACGTATCCGGGCTTCTCTGGGGGCGCCGATGTCCTCCGGCACCGTCTTCAACTTCAACGAGAAGGTCTTAGCGTCCATCGAGACCTAGCGGGAGAGGTCGTTTGAGGACGGCTAAGCCAATTTGCGAAATAATTTTGCCAGTACCAAGCGTTTGCTGATCAATAAAGCTACAAACGTCTTTTCTTTAATGCATTTTGTCTGCGGCCAGCGCCCAGGACTGGGCGGCCGAGCCGTTTGCGGGGTAGAGCCACACC
>CALKBO010000052.1 GCA_937989875.1 uncultured Collinsella sp.
TCGTTGGGGCCAGGCCCGATTTTGCCTCTTGACAATGTCCTACTCATATTAAAAGGAACGTCCCTATGTGCCGGGCTTGGGATACCATGGTGGCAACCTAGCGAAAGGACGATGTATGGCACATGTCGATGACCAGCGTGTGGCGCGCGTGCTCGATGCGCTCGAGGCTCAGCACCCCGGCGCACAGCTGCTCGTAAACGACCCGTGGTCGATTTATTACCTGACCGGTTTTTATGCCGATATGTTCGAGCGTTTTTGCGGTGTGCTGCTCGCGAGCGATGACGAGCCCGTAATCTTGGTCAACGCGCTGCATCAGCTGCCCGAGTACGACAATGCCCGCGTGGCCTATCACACCGATACTGACGTCGTGGCCGACGCCATCGTTCGCGAGGTCGATCCGAACAAACCGCTCGGCATCGACACCGTCATGCGTTCCGGCTTTTTGATGCCACTCATGGAGCGCCACGCAGCCAGCGAGTTTTTCCTGGGCGACTTTGCCGTCACCGCCGCGCGCACCCACAAGGATGACGCCGAACAGGAGCTCATGCGCGCGTCCTCGGCCGCTAACGACGCCGTGATGGCCGACGCCATCAAGCTCGTCCACGAAGGCGTGACGGAGCGCGAGATTGCCGACCAGATGCTCGGCCTGTATCGCAAGCACGGCTGCGAGGGCTTTAGCTTTCCGCCCATCGTGAGCTTTGGTGCTAACGCCGGCGACCCGCACCACGAGCCCGACGACACCGTGCTCAAGCGCGGCGACGTAGTGCTGTTCGACATTGGCGGGCGTCATCGCAACTACTGCTCGGACATGACGCGCACGTTCTTTTGGGGCGATCCGGACGAGGAGACGGCGCGCATCTACGACATCGTGCGCCGCGCCAACGAGGCCGCCGAGGCGCTCATCGCACCGGGCGTGCGCATGTGTGACCTGGACTGCGCCGCACGCGACGTGATTGAGGATGCGGGCTATGGGCAGTACTTTACGCATCGCCTGGGACACTCGATCGGCTTGCAAGACCACGAGCCAGGCGACGTTTCACTCGTCAACGAGCAGGTCGTAGAGCCGGGCATGACGTTCTCCATCGAGCCGGGCATCTACCTCCCCGGCCGCACCGGCGTCCGCATCGAGGACCTGGCCCTAGTTACCGACTCCGGCGTCGAGATTCTCAACGACTACCCCCACGATCCGGTCCGCCTAGACTAGCCTGGTCCCCAAGCCCCCAAACTAAGTTGCGGTGGAATAGTTCCTGGATGGGCTGCTAGAACCCAAAAACAGGAACTATTTCACCGCAACTAATGAGGGGACGGGATTAGCGCAGCAGGCCGGCTACTTCGCCGGCTAGGGTGATAGTGCCGGCTGCTACGAAGGACTCGCCCGCGGCATCAAAGGCAGCGAGGGCCTCGGACACGCTCGGGTATACGCCCACGAGCTTATCGGCATCAACGAGGGCAGCGAGCTCCTCAGCCGGCAGGGCGCGGTCGGAATCGGTCTGGGTCACGACTACGCGCGGAAAGGCGGGAATCAGGACGTCGACGATGCCCGCCACGTCCTTGTCTGCCAGCGCGGCGCATAGCAGCGTGGGGCGATTCTCCACGCACGGATCGATCTCATCCAGCGCGCCTACAAAGTTCTCGCAGCTCTGGGGGTTGTGGCAGGCATCGATCAGCTTGAGCGGATCGGTCCCCAGCACATCAAAACGACCCGGCGTGGGGCAACCCATAAGCGAGGCGTCGAGCGCATCGTGGTCGAGCTCGCGACCCAGATACCCCTCGCAAAGCATAATCGCGCACGCGGCATTCTGCGGCTGATACGCCGGCTTGACCATGCTCGACGTATAGATCGCACGCGGCGTGGTGCAGCTAAACTCAACCGTGTCGCCCACATGCGCCGGCACCTTAGTCGTGGCATGGTTCACCACCAGCGGCACAATGCCGCACTCGCGACAACGTGCGTCCATCACACGCTGAACGCTCGCCTCATGAGTGCCCTCGCCCAGAACAACCAGGCGCCCAGGCTTAATAACCGCAGCCTTCTCCCCCGCAATGGCCTCGAGCGTATCACCCAAAATACGTGTGTGATCGAGCCCAATGCCCGTAATGGCAACGGCGACGGGATCGGTCGCACTCGTGGCGTCCCAGCGCCCGCCCATACCAACCTCGAGCACGGCAACATCCACGCGAGCCTCGGCAAACACCACCAGTGCGGCAGCCGTCAGCAGGTCAAACGGCGTAATAGTATAGGCGCGCTCCCCCGCCGTCACACGACGGGCATTCACTCGATGCCCCGCCTCGACAGCGGCCGAAACGCCACGGGCAAACGCCTCATCGCTCACAACACGCCCATCGACCTCCATACGCTCGGGATAGCGCACAAGCTGCGGCGACGTATACAGCGCGGTCTTGAGCCCCTCGCCGCGAAGAATGGCAGCCGAAAAACGCGTGGTCGAAGTCTTGCCATTGGTACCGGCAACCTGAATGCAATCAAAGTACTCGTCCGGACGCCCCAGCTCATCGAGCATATCGACAACTGTCTCAAGCAGAGGCCCAGCATCCCCAGAAATCCGCCCCGTATCAGCAGCCAGCCCAACAGCCTCACCAAACGAAAGCAACTCAAACGAGAAAGGAACGACATACGACCCAGAACGCTTAGCCATAACCCAAAGTCCCCTCAACATAAAAAGAGGCCCGAATCAGCAACGAGCCCCTCCCATTCAAAATATCAGCCAAACACCGCTTTGCAGCGAGATCAAGGTCACAACCAAGTGGCCCTACCAGGCAGCGAACGCCCCCGTAACCGCTATGGGAGCGGTTTGGGGCTTTGCTCGATACAAGTTCCGCACGAGCCGAAGGCCACTTAATGTGGCCTTCGTGCGAGCAGGACTGTCCGCAGTAGCGAGCAAAGCCCCAAACCGCGTCCCCCAGTACCGCCTACGAGAAGTCAGCAACCTGCGAGTTCAGCGCCGCCAGGATCTCCTTGAGCTCAGCTGCACGGTCCCTCTTCTTCTGCACCACCGCGGGCGCGGCCTTGGCCACAAAGCCCTCGTTGGCGAGCGTCTTCTCGCAGCCGGCAAGCTCCTTCTGAGCCGCGGCGATCTCCTTCTCAAGACGTGCCTTCTCGGCCGAAAGGTCAACCTTGCCCTCGAGCACCACAAAGGCCTCGACGCCGCTGTCGACCACGGCGATGCTCGCGGCCGGCTTCTCGACATCGGTACCCATGACCAGCGAAGCGGTGTTCGCCAGCGGCTCAATGGTCGAACGCAGGCTCTCGAGCTTCTCGATGTCCTCGGCACCGGCGCGCACGACCACGTCGAGCTCGGCCTTGGGGCTCAAGCGATAACGCGAACGCGTGGCGCGGGCGGCGGAAACGACGGCGCGGCACAGCTCAAACGCGCGCTCGGCGTCCTCGTCAACATACTTGGCGTAGTCGGCGGGCTCGGGCCACTTGGCGATCATGAGCGCCTCGGCGCGATCCACGTTGCCCTCGGCGTCCAGGTCGAGCACGCTCGCCGGCATGTTGTCCCAGATCTCCTCGGTGACGAACGGCATGAGCGGGTGCATCAGGCGAATAGAGGTGTCGAGCACAAAGATCAGGTTGCGCTGAGCCTGCAGACGGCCCTCGCCCTTCAGACGAGCCTTAGTGACCTCGACGTACCAGTCGCAGACCTCGTTCCAGAAGAACTGCTGCACGCCGCGGGCCATATCGCCAAAGGTGTAGTTCTCAATACCCTCGGTGACCATCTTCACGGCCTTTGCCAGGCGGCTGAACATCCAGGCGTCGGCCGGCGTCTCCACGACGGGCTCGCCGGGCGTGTAGCCCTCCATGTTCATAAGCAGGAAGCGGCTTGCGTTCCAGATCTTGGTCACAAACGACTTAGCCTGGTCGGTACGCGGGCTGTCGATAAGCTTCTTAGTCTTCTTATCGATGTTCGCATCGAACTTAACATCCTGGTTGTTGGTGCACAGCGTGAGCAGGTTGAAGCGCATGGCGTCGGCGCCGTACATACCGATGAGGTCCATGGGGTCAACGCCGTTGCCCTTGGACTTGGACATGCGGCTGCCGTCCTTGGCCAGGATCGTCGGGTAGATGACGACGTCCTTAAACGGCACCTCGTCCAGGAAGTACAGCGAGCCCATGACCATGCGAGCAACCCACAGCGCGATGATGTCGCGCGCGGTGACGAGCGCCGTCGTGGGGTGATGTCCCTCGAGCAGCTCCGGCTTTTGCGGCCAGCCCTGCGTGGCGAAAGTCCACAGCTGAGAGCTGAACCAGGTGTCCAACACGTTCTCGTCCTGATGCACGTGATGACCGCCGCACTTGGGGCACACGTCGGTGTCCTCGGTAAGGGCGTCCTCCCAGCCGCAATCCTCGCAGTAGAACACGGGGATACGGTGGCCCCACCACAGCTGACGGCTGATGCACCAGTCCTTGAGGTTCTCCATCCAGGTGGTGTAGGTCTGCGTCCAGCGCGCGGGGTGGAAGGTGACCTTGCCAGAGTTGACGGCGTCGAGCGCCGGCCCCTTGAGCTTATCGACGGCGACGAACCACTGCTCGGACAGCCACGGCTCCAGCGCGGCGTCGCAACGGTAGCAGTGCATGACGGAGTGATCGAGGTCCTCGACGTGGTCGAGCAGGTCATGCTCCTCAAACCACTTGATGACGGCCTCGCGGCACTCCTCGCGGGTCATACCGGTGAATTCGCCGTAGCCCTCGACAACCACCGCGTGCTCATCGAAGATATTAATCTGCGGCAGGTCGTGGGCCTGACCCATGGCGTAATCGTTGGGGTCGTGAGCAGGCGTGACCTTAACGAAGCCGGAGCCAAAGTTGGCGTCGACATGCCAATCCTCAAAGATGGGGATCTCGCGGTCGACGATGGGGAGCTTGACGGTCTTACCCACGAAGGCGGCCTTCTCGGGGTCCTTCGGGGAGACGGCGACGCCCGTGTCGCCGAGCATGGTCTCGGGACGCGTGGTGGCGACGACGATGTAGTCCTGGCCGTTGACCGGCTCGGTCAGCGGGTAGCGCAGGTGCCACAGGTGGCCCTTCTCGTCCTTGTACTCGGCCTCGTCGTCCGAAATGGCTGTGGTGCAGTTGGGGCACCAGTTGACGATGCGCTTGCCACGGTAGATCAGGCCGTCGTGGTACCAGTCGCAAAAAACCTTGCGTACGGCCTGCGCGTAGTCCTCGTCCATGGTAAAGCGCTCGTTGTCAAAGTCGACGGAGCAACCCATGCGCTTGATCTGCTCGACGATGATGCCGCCGTACTCGTGGGTCCAGTCCCAGCAGGCGTCGACAAACTTGTCGCGACCGATCTCCAGGCGGCTGATGCCCTCCTCTTTAAGCTTCTTGTCGACCTTAGTCTGCGTGGCGATACCGGCGTGGTCGGTACCCAGCACCCAACGCGTGGACTTGCCGCGCATGCGGGCCATACGGATGATGGCGTCCTGGATGGAGTCGTCGGTGGCGTGACCCATGTGGAGCTTGCCGGTCACGTTGGGAGGCGGAATGGTGACGGTGCAGTCGCCCACGCCCTCACGGCGCTTGTAGTAGCCGCCGTCGAGCCACTTCTGCAGGATCGCCGGCTCGTTGGTCGACGGATCGTAGTTCTTGGGCATCTCTTCCATATATCTCTCCCTTGCCCGTCGGCGTGTCCGCATGCTTGGTTTTCGCTCGGTCAGGTCCTGACTCGCACGAAGAGCACATTAAGTGCTCTTCGGCTCGTGCGGAATCTACGAAAACCAAGCAGGCGGACACGCCTTAGGTATCGATTACTTCAGTCTGAAGGTACTAACTTGACAATCTCACAGAATAGCACAGGCATACCTGCCGAAAAGGGACAGGTTTATTTTGGTAGGTTTTATCAGGGGAAACGACATTTGCCCATATAAAACCGACCAAAATAAACCTGTCCCTAAATGGCAGGCCCCGCGGTGGTTGCCGCGGGGCCTGGATTCAAGCTATTTACCCGTAGATGCGCTGGGGTTGTTCTTCGCCCTTTACGGAGGCTTCGGTCACGATGACCTTGGCGACGCCCTCCTCGCTGGGCAGATCGAACATTGTCTGCTGCAGCACGTCCTCGCAGATAGAACGCAGGCCGCGGGCGCCGGTCTTGCGGGCGAGCGCCATGCGGGCGATCTCATGCAGGGCCGCATCCTCAAACTCAAGCTCAACGTCCTCGAGCTGGAACATCTTGCGGTACTGACGCACCACGGCGTTCTTGGGCTCGGTCAGGATCGACACCAGGTCGTCCTCGTCGAGCGCCTGCGTCTGGGTCACGACAGGCGTACGTCCCACAAACTCGGGGATCATGCCAAAGGCGTTGAGGTCCTGCGGGAGCACCTGACGCAGCAGGTCGTTCTCGTCGACAGAGGTGGGGCCGGCGATCTCGGAGTTGAAGCCCACGCCCTTGTTTCCCACGCGATCGGCGATGATCTTGTCCAGACCCACGAAGGCACCGCCGCAGATGAACAGGATGTTGGTCGTGTCGATCTGCAGCAGCTCCTGCTGGGGATGCTTGCGGCCGCCGGTGGGCGGAACGCTTGCCACCGTGCCCTCAAGAATCTTAAGCAGCGCCTGCTGAACGCCCTCGCCCGAAACGTCGCGGGTGATGGAAAGGTTCTCGGCCTTGCGGGCGATCTTGTCGATCTCGTCCACGTAGATAATGCCAACCTGAGCGCGCTCAATGTCGCCATCGGCAGCATTGATAAGCTTGAGCAGGATGTTCTCCACGTCCTCGCCAACGTAACCGGCCTCGGTGAGCGCAGTGGCGTCGGCGATGGCAAACGGCACCTCGAGGATGCGGGCGAGCGTCTGGGCCAACAGGGTCTTACCGGTACCGGTGGGACCGAGCAGCAGGATGTTGGACTTGGCGAGCTCTACCTCGTCCATATCGTCATCGAACTGCGAGCCCATGTCGTCATCAAAGGCAGACACCGCAGCGCCGCCCTCGATCACGCGGCGATAGTGGTTGTACACGGCCACCGACATGGCGCGCTTGGCGTCCTCCTGACCCATAACATAGGCCGAAAGCTCGTCATAGATCTCGTGCGGCGTCGGCACGTGCGTGATGACCTGACGGTCGTCCTCAAGCTCAAAGCCCTCGGTCTCGGGGTCCACGGCGGGCTGGGATGCAGCCTGACCGTGGTCGTTGAGGAAGCCTGGCAGCTTGCCGTTGCGGGCAGCGTCCATAAAGTCCGAAGCCAGCGATTCCTCCAGAATCTCAGAGCAGGCAGCAACACACTCGTCACAGATAAAGATGTTGGTCGGGCCCTTTACGAGACGGCGTACCTGCCCCTGCTCTTTTCCGCAGAAGGAGCAGCGGATGGGGTTGCCGTTCTCGTCAAAGTTGTCCTGCATGTTACCGGCCATCCTAGGCATCCTTCGCGGCGAGATCGCGCGAGGTGACGATACGGTCGATCAGACCGTAGTCGAGGGCCTCGGCAGCGGTCAGGTAATTGTCGCGCTCGGTGTCGGCCTGGACCTTCTCGATGGGCTGGCCCGAGGCATCGGACAGGATCTGGTTGAGCTCGCGGCGGGTCTTCTTGATCTCCTCGGCAACGATCTCGATCTCGGTCTGCTGGCCCTGGGCACCGCCGCTGGGCTGATGAATCATGACCTTGGAGTGCGGCAGGCAGAAGCGCTTGCCCTTAGCGCCGGCCGAAAGCAGCACGGCGGCCATAGACGCGGCCATACCGACGCAAATGGTGGAGACCTGCGGCTTAATGAAGTTCATGGTGTCCAGAATCGCCAGGCCGGAGTAGACCTCGCCACCGGGCGAATTGATGTAGAGCGAGATATCCTTCTCGGCATCCTGGCTCTCAAGATGCAGCAGCTGGGCAACGACCAGGTTGGCGCTGACGGAGTTGATCTCCTCGCCCAAAAAGATGATGCGGTCGTTGAGCAGGCGCGAATAGATATCGTAGCTGCGCTCGCCGCGCGGCGTCTGCTCGATAACGTATGGCACGAGGGCGGAATCGAACTTAGCGATCATACGCATCTCCATTTCTCTCTTGCGGACCAAATTGGTTCTAGATAAACGTACGGTGCCCGCATGCTATGCATTGGCTGGCACCGTACGAAGCAACCGGATAACCGGTGTATAACTTTACCCCATCACGGGCGCACGCATGCGCTCGCGGGCAAGGTGGCGAGAATTACTCGGCGTCCTTGGCGGTCTCGTCGACCTCGGTCACCTTGGCGTTCTCGACCAGGTGGTCGACGGCCTTGGAGCGACGGATGGACTCGCGGACGGCAGGCATGCGGCCATCGGCGATGAACTCGGCCTTGGAAGCCTCGACGTCCTTGACGCCGGCCTTCTCGAACTCGGCGTTGATGTCATCCTCGGTGACCTCGATCTTGAGCTCGCGGGCGAGGGCATCCAGAGCCAGGGACTCACGGGCAACGTCGTTGGCCTGCTTGTGCAGGTCGCCGATGAACTGCTCCATGGTCAGACCGGAAGCGGGCAGCCAGGTGTCCAGCGTCATGCCGCGGGCAGCGAGGTTGGACAGGAAGTTCTGGCCAAGCTCCTCAAAGACGGACTGCTCGTAGTCGGCGTCCATCTCGTCGAGCTGCAGGCGCTCGGCGAGAGCGGAGACGCAACGGTTCTCCTTCTCGGCCGGGAGGCGGGAAGCCTTGTCCTGCTCGATCTCGAGCTTGATGGCGTCGCGCATAGCGTCGATGCTGTCAAAGCCAAAGTCGGACTTGACGAGCTCGTCGGTGAGCTCGGGGGTGTTGCGGACCTTGATGCCCTTGACGGTGACCTCGACGGTGTGGGTCTCGGCCTCCTCGCCCTCCTCGACCTCGTCGGTCCAGGTGACGGTCTTGACGTCGTCAACGTTGGCGCCGATCAGGGCCTCGTTGAACTCCTTGGGGTTGCTGTCGCTACCGGCGATGAGCATGCGGCCCACGGCGGCGAAGTTGTCGGCGTTCTCGACGGCCTTGAGGTCGACGGTCACATAGTCGTCAGCCTCGACGGCGCGACCCTCGACGTCCTCGAAGGTGGCACGGTAGTTGAGGAGCATCTCGACCTGGTTGTTGATCTCGGACTCGGTGACCTCCGCGGGAGGCATCTCAATCTCGACGGCGTCGAAGGAGGAGAGCTCAGCAGCGGGACGCAGGGAGAACTCGACGGTGTAGGTGTAGTCCTCGTGATCCTTGGCGAGGTCGAGCTCCTTGTAGTCACCGTTCTTGGTGGGGACGATGTCCAGCTCGTTGAGGACGGCGGGCTCGTTGGCGGCGATCAGGTCGTTGGTAGCCTGGGCGAGGGTAGCCTCGGCGCCAAGAGCAGAGTCGATGACCGGACGGGGGGCCTTACCGGCGCGGAAGCCCGGGAAGCGGTACTTCTTGGCGGTGTCCTTGTAGGCCTTCTTGATCGCGGCGTCGACGTCGGCGGCCGGGATGGTGACCGTAGCGGTGAGCTTGGCGTCCTTGACGTCAGAAGCGGTGATGTTCAACACGTTCCTCCTCATACTGCCCAGCTTATCTGAGGTGCTGGTACCTTTATGCAACAAAGTGTCGCGAGGGCATAAGCCGACGCGGGTGCGTTGGTGCGGGCGAAAGGACTCGAACCTTCACGGGAATCCCACCAGAACCTAAATCTGGCGCGTCTACCAATTCCGCCACGCCCGCATGAGCGCACAGACTAGGAATGATAGCAGATACGAACGGCAAGCGCACGCACACCTTTTACAGGCTCACGACCTCACCACGAGTGCAAAAGGCGGGACGAGTTGCCCCGCCCCGCCAATTACGACTTGTACGGCTTGTTCGCCGACCCGCTACTCCCCCAGCAGGGCCTTCTCGGGCGTGATCGGCAGCGAGCGCACCTGGTGGCCGGTGGCGTGCGCCACGGCCGAGGCCACAGCGGCGAGCGGTGTGTTGATGACTACCTCGCCGATCGACTTGGCGCCAAACGGGCCCGTCGGCTCGTAACTCGGCTCAAAGGCCACGCGGATGCTTCCGATATCCAGGCGCGTGGGCAGCTTGTAGCTCATAAAGTTGCCGGTGCGCAGGCGGCCGCGGTCGTCGTGCTCGACAATCTCGTAGAGCGCGTGACCGATGCCCTGGGCAATGCCACCCTCGGCCTGGACGCGTGCGAGCGCCTCGTTGATCACGGTGCCGCAGTCGACGGCCGCCGCGTAGTCCACCACGGTCACCTTGCCGGTGGCCTTGTCGACCTCGACCTCGGCAATGCCGGCCATAAACGGCGGAGGCGAAACGGGCAGGCAGGCAGAGGCGTGCGAGGTGAGCGCGTCGCCGCCCGCGATGTTCTTGACGCACAGGTTGGCAAAGTCGCGCAGCGTGAGGTAGCGGTTCTGTTCGCGCGCGGCACGCTCGTCGGACAGGCGCACGTACTGACCATCAAAGACCACGTCGGCGGCGTCAACATCCCACATCTGGGCGGCCTTGGCGCAGATCTTCTCGCGCAGCTCGGTAGCGGCGTTCTTGGCTGCCAGACCCGTCACGTAGGTACCGGAGCTCGCGTACGAGCCGGCGTCGAACGGCGACACGTCGGTGTCCACGCCGCGCACCACGATCAGCGAGCTCTCCACACCCAGCTCCTCGGCGGCAATCTGCGCCAGGATCGTGTCGACGCCCATGCCGTTATCGGTGGCGCCGGTGCCGATGGTAATGAAGCCGTCCTCTTCCAAGCGCATGTCGATGCCGGCGATATCCACGTTGGAGATGCCCGAGCCCTGCATGGTGAGCGCACAGCCCAGAGCACGCACACGGTCGCCCAGGTCGACGGCTAGCGGCTTGTCGCGCCAACCGATCATATCCATCGCGCGCAGAAGGCAACGGTCGAGCGCGCAGGCGTTGAGCTTCTCGTTGTAGTACTGCGGCATGATCTCGCCCTCGTGCACCATATTCTTAAGGCGCAGGTCGGCCGGGTCCATGTGCAGCATGTCGGCGAGCTCGTTGACGGCGCTCTCCACGGCAAACTGGCCCTGGGTGGCACCGTAGCCGCGATACGCACCGCCACGGTTGGTATTGGTGTAGACGGCGTCCCAGCTAAAGCGGCTCGCCTTCACGTGGTTGTAGATGGGCAGGCTCTTGTGGCCCGAAAGGCCGATCGTCGTGGTGGCATGCTCGCCATAGGCGCCGGCGTTGGACAGCGTATGCAGGTCGATGGCCGTGATGGTGCCGTCGTTCATGGCGCCCAGCTTAACGGTCATCTGCATCTGGTGGCGCGAGTTGCCGGCGGTGATGGTCTCCTCACGGGTGTAGCAGCAATAGCTCGGACGGCCGGTCTGCTGGGTGACGAACGCCACGAAGATCTCGCAGCAGCCCGTCTGCTTGGAGCCAAAGCCGCCGCCGATGCGCGGCTTAATGACCTGCACCTGCGACTGAGGAATGTCAAGCGACTGCGCGACCATGCGGCGCACGTGGAAGGGCACCTGCGTAGAGGTGGTCACCGAGATGCGGCCGAAGGCGTCGGTCGTCGCGAAGGCGCGGAAGGTTTCCATGGGCGCGGTCTGCGTGGCCTGGCTGGTGTAGGTGCGCTCAAAGACGATGTCGCTCTGGGCGAAGGCCTCGTCCAGGTCGCCAAAATCGCTGGTACCGCTGCACACCAGGTTGCGCGGCACGTCGCCGCCCTGCGGGAACATAAAGGTCACGTCGCCCTCGGGGTGCACCACGATGTCGTTATCGAGCGCCTGGGTAAAGTCGAGCAGGGGCTCGAGCACCTCATAGTCGACCTTGATGAGCTTGAGCGCCTTGTCGGCGGCCTCCTCGGTCTCGGCGGCGACGATCGCCACCTCCTCGTTTTGGTAGCGCACGAGGTTCTCGAGAATCAGGCGGTCGTAGGGACTCGGCTGCGGGTAGCTCTGGCCGGCGATGGTAAAGCGGCGCTTGGGCACGTCCTCATAGGTGTAGACGCCCACGACGCCCGGCACCTTCAGCGCGCGAGACGTATCGATGGAGCGGATCTTGGCGCGGGCATAGGGGCTGCGCTTGAGCTTAACGATGAGCGCGCCGGCGGGCACTAGGTCACCCGTGTAGACGGGACGGCCCTCGAGCAGGGCCTTCGAGTCCTTCTTGGGCTGCTTGTGAGTGATCTGCTTGTACGTGACGCCGTCACAGCTTGTGTCGTTGACCGGCAGCTCGGGCATCTCAAAGCCCACCTGTACGCCGGACTCGTTGAGGAAGCGAACGATGGCGCGCAGCTGGCTCTCGTAGCCGCTGCAGCGGCACAGGTTGCCGGCGAGCTGGCGCGAGAGCTCCTCGCGCGTGGCGACGAGGCCCGGGTCCTCCTTGGCGGCGCGGGCTAGCGCCAGCACGTTCATGATGAGGCCGGGGGCGCAAAAACCGCACTGCTCGGCGCCTTCGGCAGCCATCGCGCGGGCGAGCGCCTCGGACTCGGCCTTGAGGCCCTCGAGCGTGGTGATGGTGTGGCCCTCAACACGGGCGGCGGGAACCGAGCAGCTCAGCACCGGGTCTCCATCGAGCCACACCGTGCACAGGCCGCAGTTGGTGGTCTCGCAGGCGCAGCGCACCGACGCGCAGCCCTGCTCGCGCAACAGCGCAAAGAGCATGGTGTCGGGGGCGATCTGAACCTTGACCTTGCGGCCGTTGAGCGTAAAGGAAAGATCGATGAGTTTGGCAGCCATTAGCGCACCTCGCTAGAATCGACGCCGGGCACGCGGCGACAGGAATACTCGTCCGTGGCAAACTTAGGAATCTGCACGCACTCGAGCTCGTGGGCAAGCGCGGCCGAAAGCTCGATGCCGGCGGCGCGACTCACAGCCTGAATCGCCAGAGGGGCCGAGATACGGCGGCGGTAGTCGGCCGAGCCCCACAGGTTGGTGCCGTAGCTCAGGGCGCGCACGGATGCGGCAAGGGCACGAAGCTCGTTCTCGGAAGGCTGCTCGCTGGTAAGGCCGCACACCTCGCCCTGCAGCAGGGTCGCGCGCAGCGGACGGGCGCCCACGGTGACATGCCAGGTGTTGTCCCACCAGGCGGCGGTGACGTTGAGCGAGGGAAAGTCGGTCGCAGCCTTGCGCAAGGCCTCGTAGCTCGCGCGGTAGTCGTGCTTAGCGACCACCACGTGCTCGATCACGTCACGCACGTAGCCCATGTCGACGAATTCGGCGAGAGGCACGCGGCCGGCGCCCGTCAGCTCAACATAGGAATCGAGCGCGAGGAAAGCGGAGAGAACGTCCGAGAAACCGAAGCGGCCGTAGATGCTGCCGCCCACCGTGGCGGTGTTGCGCAGCTGCACGCCCACGATGTCGTGAACGGCGTACTCAAAGACATTGTTGACAAGCGCGTTGAGCCCGGCATGGCGCTCGAGCTGGCGCAGGGTGCACATGGCACCGATGCGAAACTCGGTCTCGGTCTCCTCGATCTGATCGAGCCCGCAGGCCGAAAGGTCAATCGCCGTCGCCACGCGACGCGAACCCAGGCGCATCCAGATGCCGCCGCCCACAATCTTGTTGTTGCGGTTCTTCTGCAAGAGCTCATAGGCTTCGGCCGCGGTTCCAACACGGACGTAGGTACCGAACTTGAGCACGTTCTCCCCCATCTCTTCACTTGTCCAGTACCTTTAAGTGTACCAAACGAGGAGGCACAACCCTCACCACCACAGAAAAAGGCTCCCAGCCGCGATGACTGGGAGCCTTATCAATGCTATGTCAGGCAGAAGATTTAGCAGACGCCCTGGGCGAGCATGGCGTCGGCGACCTTCAGGAAGCCGGCGATGTTGGCGCCCATGACGAAGTTGCCCTCCTCGCCGTACTCCTTGGCGGTGTCGTCCACGTTGTGGAACATGCCGCGCATGAGCTGCTCGAGCTTGCCGTCGACCTCCTCGAAGGTCCAGGACAGGTGCTCGGCGTTCTGGCTCATCTCCAGGCCGGACACGAGCACGCCGCCGGCGTTGGCAGCCTTACCGGGCATAAAGGCGACGCCGTTCTCCTGGAAGTAGGTCGTGGCCTCGATGGTCGTGGGCATGTTCGCGCCCTCGCCGACCACCTTGCAGCCGTTGGCGACGAGCGCCTGGGCGTCCTCGAGCAGCAGCGTATTCTCGCGAGCGCAGGGCAGCGCGATGTCGCAGGGCAGCTGCCACACGCCACGGCCGTCGCCCTCGTGCCACACGGCATTGGGCTTCTCGTCGACGTACAGAGCGAGCGTGACGCCCTTGTCGTGGCCGGAGCGCTTCTTGTTGTAGACGTGCTCGAGCACGGTGTAGTCGATGCCGTCGGGATCCTCGACCCAGCCGTGGGTGTCGGAGCAGGCCAGCACCTTGCCGCCGAGCTGGGCGACCTTCTGGACCGCGTAGATGGCGACGTTACCGGAGCCGTGAACGACGACGTTCTTGCCCTCGAAGGAGTCGCCGCGGCTCTTGAGGTACTCGTCCACAAAGTAGACCAGGCCGTAGCCGGTGGCCTCGGTACGGGCGAGCGAGCCGCCAAAGGAGAGGCCCTTGCCGGTGAGAACGCCGGTCCACTCGTTGGTCAGGCGCTTGTACTGACCGAACATGTAGGCAACCTCGCGGCCGCCAACGCCCAGGTCGCCGGCGGGAACGTCGGTATTGGGGCCGATGTGGCGGTAGAGCTCGGTCATGAAGGACTGGCAGAAGTGCATGATCTCGTTGTTGGACTTGCCCTTGGGATCAAAGTCGGAGCCGCCCTTGCCGCCGCCCATGGGAAGGGTGGTCAGGCTGTTCTTAAGAATCTGCTCCAGACCCAGGAACTTGAGCATGCCCAGGGTGACCGTCGGGTTAAAGCGCAGACCGCCCTTGTAGGGTCCAATGGCAGAGTTGAACTCGACGCGGTAACCGCGGTTGACCTGGACCTTGCCCTGGTCGTCGACCCAGGGAACACGGAACATGACGATGCGCTCGGGCTCGACGAGGCGCTCCAGCAGGGCGGCCTCCTCGTACTCGGGGTGGGCGTCGAGCGCCGGCTGGATGGTGCCGAGGATCTCGGTCGCGGCCTGGATGAACTCAGGCTGCTCGGGATAGCGGGCCTTGAGCTCGTCGAGAACTTTCTGCGTGTAGCTCATGCTTCCTCCAATTGATGGAAAAGAAAGGTGTCGTTCGCTGCGCTCCATGCGCCGCGAGCTTTATCGAGTAGGGATAATATCGCACTGTTGCAGCAAAGTTACGCATAAGCCGACGGGCGGATGTTTCGTTTTGATTACGATGCAGGTAGAAGCGTTTTTGAGCACCTGACGTGCAAAATCAGTGTTTCGAGGCTGTTTCGTCCATATGGTCCAAACCACCACAAAGGCATCCTTGTGGTGGTTTTGGTGAGGCAAGTTGGCGGGAACGTATGTGAATCGAACACATCCAAGACGTTTTGCACGCCTCGCAACGGTTTTGAGGACCGCGGGGCCCACCGGAGCCCATCCGTTCCCAAGTGCGGCGATATTTTACCAAACGTCATCGACCGGGCTACCGCAAGAAGCGCAAGCCCTCGTCTTTGTCGAGTCGCGTAAACCGAACGGAATCCAAGTACTCTAAGATGCTGATGGTCCGTTTACGCGACACGCCCAGGGCCTCGCGCAGAGCACTCGTGGTGGCGGCGCCACCGGCAGCGTCGATGGCAGCGGCGACGAGCTCGCGCGCGTGGACCTCAGCGGCAGCAGACAGAGCGACATCGCGCTCGATCTTCACAATGGAGCGGTTGAGCGAAAGCTCGCGCAGGGCACGCGTCATGGTGCCACGATCGAGCTGCAGGCGCTCGCCTACCTCAGGCAACGTCGGCGCATCGAGACCTGCCTCGTCAAGCAACGCGACAATGCGCTCGGAGGCCTCGCGCACCACGCGCATCGCCGCTGCAGCAGAATGTGGGTCGAACACCTCGGCGCCATCGGTCGCACAGATGCCACGCGTGCAGCCCTCGGCGATCAGCGCGGCAGCGACACCATCACTGGCACTGGGCCAGGCGACATGCGCGACCGCGCCGGGCGTAAAGCCGGTCTCCTTGGGAGCCGCGGCATGAATAGCGGAAAGCGCCGCCGCTAGCGCATCCATCGCTGCGTTGAGAGCCGAAGCATCTATGTAGAGCGCCACATCGCCCACGGCGAGCTCAAGTACGACGCCCTGGGCCGCAAGCCCGCGCAGCGCAGCCTCGACCTCGCCGGCATCAAGATCCAGTGCCGCAGCAACATCGCCCGCCGCCACCGGCAGCGATTGCAGCGCCAGCCACGCGCCCACGCCATCCGCGGTATCCCCGGCCTCAAGCGCCGCATATAGCGCGCGCTCCTCCGCCGAAAGCTCGCGCGAGCGGCGGCAGCGCGATAGCAGCACGCGCCCACCGCCGATGAGCGTTACGGGAGAGTACAGCAGCACCACGGCATGGTCGCCGGCATTCAGGGGCAACGGACGCTCCAAACGCACCTGCACCACACGAGTTTCGCCCACCGCCATGGGGACCTCGCCCTCCATGAGCATGATGCGGCCGAGCACCTCGGCCGTACCTGCCATGACATGCACGCGCGCACCCGATTCGAGCATGCGAGGCTTAGCGCCCTCGCGCCCCAAATACGTAAACGTCATCATAAAGCGCAGCGTCTGACAAAAGCGGCCCTCTACGCCGAGCATCTCGCCGCGATCGAGCGACGCGATGCCATCGCCCACCAGGTTGAGCGCCACACGCTGGCCGGGCAACGCCCTCTGAGTGTCGCCATGTACCTGAATCCCGCGTACGCGACAGTGCGTCCGTGACGGCAGCGCGACGAGCTCATCGCCAACCGATACGGCCCCGTCACGCAATGTGCCGGTCACGACTGTTCCGGTGCCCTTGATGCTAAAGCTGCGGTCGATGGGGAGACGAGGCGCGGCGCCCAAGCCCGCAGTCGCCTCCTGTCGCTCCGACCAACACGAGCAAACCGCATCGTCGAGCACCGCGAGCAGCTCGCCCAGGCCCTCGCCCGTCTTGGAGGACACCGGCACGATCGGAGACCCTGCAAACACGGTCCCCTCAAGAAATGCCTCGATATCGAGCTCTGCCAGCATGGCGATCTCGTCATCGGCCAGATCGCGCATCGTCAGCGCGACCACCACATGCGTGACGCCCAGCAGCTCCAGCACGCGAACGTGCTCGCGGGTCTGCGGCATCACGCCCTCAACGGCAGAAACCACCAGCAAGGCAACGTCCACGCCGGTGGCGCCCTGCACCATGGCGCGCAGGTAATGCGCATGCCCCGGCACATCAACCAGGCCGACAATCTTACCGCTGGGAAGCGCAAGCTCGCCAAACCCGAGCTCCGTGGTCATGCCGCGACGCCGCTCGACCTCCAAGCGGTCGGGATTCTTACCAGTCAATGCCTCGATCAGGGCCGACTTACCATGATCGACATGTCCTGCCGTTCCAACGACAACGGGACATTCGACAAGCTCACAAGCAGTCATCGACTCAGACCCGCCCGCACGGCATCCGCCAGCGCGGACGCACACAGATCGAGGTCGGTATCATGCAAAAGCGTGCGAACGTCAAATAGCACCTGGTCGTGCTGCACACGCGTCACAACCGGCGTGTCGGGCTCCTGAACCATGGCACGCTTCAGGCTATCGGCAGACAGGCGCCCATCGATAGGACGGACCGCAACGCAAAACGTCGGGAGCTCGACGGTTGGTAGCGATCCGCCGCCGGGGGCAGAGGCGCCCTCGACAACCTGCAGCTCCACCGTTCCCTCGCACTGAGTATCACAAAGCTTACGCAGCATGCGGTCGCTCAGACGCCTGGCTTGACGCTCGAGCGGGGCCGGGAAGCCGCCAAGCATATTGAGCACCGGAATCTCGCGATGCGCCGTCTCGGGACCGGCCACATACAGGCGCAGGGTGGCCTCGAGTGCGGCGAGCGTGAGTTTATCGGGGCGAAGCGCGCGCATGAGCGGATGGGAAGCACAAGCGGCAATCGCCTCGACGCTGCCGAGAATAATGCCCGCCTGCGAAGCGCCGAGCAGCTTGTCGCCCGAGCACGAAACCAGGTCCACGCCGGCGCGGAGCGATGCGGGCGTGGGCTCCTCCCCCGCATCCACGAGTACGCCATCGGCAAGCAAGGCGCCCGAGCCCTGGTCCTCGTACAGCAGAAGTCCGTGCTCGTGTGCCAGCGCAGAAAGCTCCGCCGCAGAAACCTCCTCGTGGAAACCCTCAATGCGATAGTTGGAAGGATGCACTTTCAGGATCATCGCCGTGTTGGGCGTAATGGCGCTCCGATAATCGTCCAGATGCGTGCGGTTGGTAGAGCCCACCTCGACGAGCTTGGCGCCCGAGGCCGCCATGATATCGGGGATACGGAAGCTGCCGCCCACCTCGACAAGTTCGCCGCGGCTCACGATGACCTCTTTGCCGTATGCATGTGTGGCAAGCACGAGCAGCACCGCCGCGGCGTTGTTGTTGACGATCAGGGCGTCCTCCGCGCCCGTGAGCGTGCGCAGCAGACGCGCGGCATGCTCCTTGCGGCCTCCGCGAGCGCAGGTCGCAACGTCATACTCGAGCGTGCTGTAGCTGCGGGCGACGTCGGTCACCGCCTGCACCGCGGCAGGAGCGAGCGGGGCGCGTCCCAGGTTGGTGTGAATCACAACACCTGTCGCGTTGACAGCGGGGCGCAGAGTCGGCAGCGACAGACGATGGGTCCGCCGTTCGATAGCCAAAGCGAGCTCGCGCTTGTTCCTTGCGAGGGCGCCGGAGCGAATCGCCGCGCGCTCGGCATCGAGCTCGGCGGCGACGGCCTCGCGCACCATTGTGTCGCCCGCATCGCCGGCGGCCTTCATGACCGGCCACTCGGCCAGCAACTCATGTACCGCGGGGATGGAGCGCAGGCGTTCGCGCACCTCGGCAGGCATGGATTCGCAGTCGCTCATGGGGAGCCTTTCGACATGTTCAATAAAAAGCAGGTCCCCCTTGGTCGTCGTCGGCCAAAAATGGCAACGAGCACACAAAAAGGGACAGGTCCATTATGGCAGCTCGTGGCAAGGCGGCGCAGCGCCTCGTCGAAAACCTGCCAAAATAAACCTGTCCCTTTTTGGTCGGTTATCGCCTGGGGCCTTTATGCTTCCTTCTTGGCATAGATGAACCAGTAGCCCAGTGCCACGATCACAGCACCGCCCACGATATTGCCCAGCGTGGCGACCGAAAGGTTGAACGCCAACCCGGCGGCATCGAGAGCATCGACGCCGGCGACATCGGCTCCATAACCGCAAGCATGCATCAAAATGCCCATGGGCAAAAAGTACATGTTGGCAACGCAGTGCTCAAAACCGCAGGCTACAAAGGCGGAGATGGGCAGCAGAATGCCCACGACTTTGTCGACCACGGTCTTACCGGCGGTACCGATACATACGGCCAGGCACACAAAGATGTTGCACAGGATGCCACGGAAGAAGATGGTGACGGCGTCGATCGTGACCTTACCGGCGGCGACACTCACCATGGTGTTGGCAACGGCCTCGCCGTTGAGCTTGTAAATGGCGGCCATGTAGACCAAAAAGACGGCGAACAGCGCGCCGACAAAATTACCAACCCACACGACAGCCCAGGCCTTGAGCATCTGAGCGAGCGTGATCTTTTTACTCTTAAGTGCGCAGATCATAAGCGAGTTGCCGGTAAAAAGCTCAGCGCCGCAAATGAGCACGAGCACCAGACCCAGGCAGAAGCACAGACCGCCCGCGAAGCGCTGAGCACCCCAACCGAGGGTCGCGTCGCTCAGAAAGACCGTGAAGAACAGGCCACCGAAGGCGATAAACGCGCCGGCGAACATGGCCAGCAGAAAAGTCTGCGCAACCGGCAAGTTTGCCTTAGTCACGCCGGAGGCCTCGGTTTTGGCCTCGATCGCCGCGGGTGTCAGGCAATCGGGCGCGGGATACTCCGCCTTGTTTTCTGCCATGTCAATCACTTCTTTCTTGAAATTTGGGACAAACACTCCTGGTTATTTTTTCCCACACTTTTTCTCAGCTTCGCACCCTGGCGGGTTCGATTCCCGTCGATCGACGCGCTTACGAAAACAGCTCTGATCCAAAATAGAAATCAGAGCCGTTCATCTATCTTATGGAGCGGGCGACGGGAATCGAACCCGCGTCATCAGCTTGGAAGGCTGGGGTTCTACCATTGAACTACGCCCGCAAGATATGGTCGGGACGACAGGATTTGAACCTGCGACATCCTGCTCCCAAAGCAGGCGCGCTACCAAACTGCGCCACGTCCCGAAGGTGTTGAGCAGCTAAGGTCTAAACCTTGCGTGTCCCAAAGCGAAGGAAATTATAGGGGAGACTTCCCGCCTGTGCAAGCGTAGAAACCCTAGCTCCTCGAATGTGCGACAAACCGGCTGTGGAGCAGACCGATCACAAACGCCACCACGGCAACCGGCGCCCAGGCGGCACCGATGTCTGCCAGGGGCAGCGCATCAAACGGCAACCACGCGCCGGCAAAGAACGCATCGCGAATCGAGGTAATCACGCTCTGTACGGCGACCACGCCGCCGACCCACACCCACACCTGCGGATGGGCGTCGCAAAAGCCGTGCACCAGGCCCATAAGCACCAGCACAATGGCAACGGGATACAAGGCGTTGAGCATGGGCACCGAGAACATAAGGATCACGTCGAGGCCCACGTTGGAGAGCACGCACGAAAACGCCGCGAACACAAGCGCGAGGATCGCAAAGGGACGGCGCATAGCCTCCTCGGAGGCCTCCGCTCCCCCTTCGACCACATACGTCTCGCAGAAGTAACGCGAGCAGCAGCTAATGAGGCCGATGCACACGTTCATGCAGGCGAGGAAGAAAATCGCAAACACCACAACCGTGCCGACAAGGCCAAAGTGCATGGACGCCGAACGGGCGAGGATGGCCGCGCCGTTGGTGGCGTCGGGCATCACGGTGCCGAGCTGCATACCGGCAAGGGCCAGGCCGCAGTAGATGATGGCCATAAGCACGCCGGCGATCACACCGGAACGCGAGATTTCAAAGGCCACGCGCTTGTCGTCGGTCACACCCAGCTCGTGGATGGTCTCGGCGATGATGATGCCAAAGGCGAGCGACGCGAGCAGGTCCATCGTCTGATAGCCGGTCAAGAAGCCCTGGATTGCAGCGCCTGCATCATAGGGAGCCTGCGGCACAGCAGCCGGTCCCAACGGCGAGATCACAGCGGCGCCGACAACGAGCACGATCAGCGCGATGAGCGCGGGGCCCGTAATGCGACCGAGCACGCGCGTGATGACGCCGGGGCGCAGCGTGAGCGCAAACGCGACCACGAAGAAGACGACAGCGAAGACCAAGCGTGCGGTGCCAAGTGAGATGCCCTCGGGCAGCAACGGCACCAGCATCTCGAACGCCGTGGAACTCGTACGCGGAATAGCCAGGCACGGGCCGATGGCCAGATACACTGCCGCGACAAAGAACTCGCCGAACTTGGGGTGCACGCGGCTGGCAAGCTCACGCGCCGTACCGGCAAGCGCCACGGCGATAAAGCCCATGACGGGCAGGCCGATGGCGGCGACAAGGAAGCCAATCATGGCAAGCGGAGTGGCGGTGCCGGCCTGGAGTGCCAGCAGCGGCGGAATGATAAGGTTGCCGGCGCCAAAGAGCATCGAGAATAGGGCGATGCCGACGGTAACGACATGGTCGGAGCGCAGACCGCGCGGTGCGGATGAGGCCATGAGACCACCTTTCGGGTCGAAACAAAAACGGGACGGGCAAAATACCCGCCCCGCAAGTATAAACGTTCTAGCAGGCTAAATCGCGCAGCGCCTCGATCGCCGTGTCGACTTCCTCGGACGTATTGAAATAGCCAAACGAGAATCGGGCCACACCCTGGCGCTCCGTTCCCAGCGCGCGGTGCATGAGCGGAGCGCAGTGGGCGCCAGGACGGGTCGCAATCCCCCACCCCTGCATGAGCGCGTCCGAGATTTCGGCGGAATCGATATCGCCCACGTTGAGCGACACGATTGCCGAGCGCATCGGCTGGTCAAAAGCGCCATAAAGCTTGATCCCCGGGATCTCGCGCACGCCAGCGAGAAAGCGATCGGCCAGAGAGCGTTCGTGAGCCGCGATCGCCCCAACCCCGCCTTGGGCCTCGATAAAGTCAAGCCCGGCGAAAAGGCCGGCAACACCGTGACCGTTGAGCGTGCCTGCCTCCAAGCGCGTGGGCCACTCGAGTGGCTGCAGCGGGTCAAAGCTGTGCACGCCCGTGCCGCCCATGGCCCACGGCGCCACGTCAACGCCCTCTGTCACGGCCAGGCCGCCCGTGCCCTGGGGCCCCATGAGCCCCTTATGGCCGGTAAAACACACGATGTCGAGGTCCATGGCATCCATGTCAATCTGCGCCGTGCCGGCTGACTGCGACGCGTCGACAATCACCAACGCACCCACCGCATGGGCCATCGCCGCCACACGCGCAACGTCGACGGCATTGCCGGTCACGTTAGAGGCATGCGTCACCACGACGGCGCGCGTACCCGGTGTGACCAGACGTTCAAACTCGTCATAGTCGAGCATGCCGCTCGCATCGCAACCGGCATGGTCAACGATCACGCCATGCTCGGCCGCCAAGCGATTGAGCGGACGCAGCACCGAGTTGTGCTCGAGCACCGTCGTGACCACGCGGTCGCCGGGGCGCACCACGCCGTTGATGGCGGTGTTGAGCGCCGCCGTGGAATTGGGCGTAAAGCACACATGGTCGGCGCGCGGGCAGCCCAGCAGGCGCGCAAGCTTGGCGCGGCAGCCGTGAATGGTACGCGCCGCATCAAGCGCACCCGACGTGGCACCGCGCCCGGCATTGCCGAGCAAGCACATCGCCTGTGTCACGGCCTCGACCACCGCCTGCGGCTTGTGCATGGTCGTCGCCGCGTTATCCAGATAGATCATCGCACGACCTCCCACATGTCAATCACCGTAAAGCCCTCGGTGGGGACACCCGCCGTGGCAAGCTCGCCGCGCAGCAGTTCCTCATCCGCAGGCAGGGCCTTCCAAGCCAGGCCGCAGCCGGCCGCGACCTCCCCGGGCACGGGAATCGTGCGCCCGGGAAGGCCGCGCTCGATGCACAGGGCTTCGCACCCCATGGCTGCCGCCGTGGTGGGAAACGTGATGACAAGCGCCGGGCGCTTCTCTCTCATGGCCACTCCAACCAATGCACTACGGGCGCACGACGCGTACGGCCTGCTCCATCTTCTCCACAATCACGTACATGTTGGTGACCTCACCCACCGCGAGCTGGTCCTTAATGCCAAAGTGATCGAGGCAGGTACCGCAGGTGAGGATCTCGACACCCTGCTCGGCCAGACCCTTCAGGTCGTCGAGCACCGGAGAGCCCTCGACGGTGAGCTTGGCGCCACCGTTGTAGAACAGCATGGTCGCGGGCAGCTCCTCCTGCTGCGTCACGGCAAAGATAAACGCCTTCATAAGCTTGTGGCCCAGCTCGTCGTCGCCACGTCCCATGCAGTCGGTATAGACGGAAATGACGAGTTTGCCCTTGCCGGCGCCGGCGTCGCAGAAAGCGGCACCGTCCTGCTCGGGGTCCGCAACGGCCACGGCACCGGCGGTCGCGACGGTCACATGCCACTGGGCATCCGAGATCTTCTCGACCAAAGCCGTGCAGCCCTTCTCCTGCGCCATCTTGGAGATGTTCTTCACAGCCGTCTCGTTATCGACCGAGGTCACCACAGCACCCTCGCCATTGAGCTGTTTGAGCGCCTTGAGGGTCTTGACGACGGGAAGCGGGCAGGCATCGCCCATGGCATTGACTTCAATCTTGGTAGACATAGCAAAATCCTTTCGAAAGAACCGTTCTAGAACGGCAAACAGTTACATAAACGTGCAGCTAGCGAACAACGCGAACAGCGGGACCACCCGGCTCCGCCTCGCACACGCGACCGACGACGGCGGCAATCCGCCCCTCGGCATGCAGGCGGCGCGCAAGCTCTTCGACATCGGCGGCAGGCGCCGCGATAAGCAGGCCGCCCGAGGTCTGCGGATCGTAGAGCGCATCCAGCATGCCCGGCTCCAAATCATCGTCGGCCGCCACGCGCGGACCAAAAAAGTCTTGGTTGCGGTAGGTACCCGCGGGGATAATGCCCAGGCGCGCCATATCAAGCACCTGGTCAAAGAGCGGCACCGCCCCCGACGCGAGTTCAATCTGCACGCTCGAACCTTCGGCCATCTCGCACGCGTGTCCGATCAGGCCAAAGCCCGTGACGTCGGTGCAGCCGTGAAGCTCAAGTCCCTCGGCCAGGCGAATCGGCGCGTCGTTGAGCGTGCGCATCGAGTCAAACATCGGGCTCGCCTCGTCCTGCTCAATGAGCTCGCCCTTAATGGCCGTGGTGATGATGCCCGAGCCGACTGGCTTGGTCAGCAGCAGGGCGTCGCCCACGCGCGCGCCGCTGTTGGCGAGTATGCGATCGAGCGGCACAAAGCCACTCACGGACAGGCCGTACTTGGGCTCGTCGTCGTTGATGGTGTGACCGCCCGCAATGGCGCAGCCGGCCTCGACGCATTTGTCGGCGCCGCCCGCTAGAATCTGCCCGGCAACCTCAACGCCCAAGCAATTGGGGATGCACAGCAGGTTCATGGCATGACTGGGCGTGCCACCCATGGCGTAGATATCCGACAACGAGTTGGCTGCCGCGATCTGACCAAACAGGAACGGGTCATCGACCATCGGAGGAAAGAAGTCGATGGACTGCACGAGTCCCAGGTTCTCCCCTACGCGGAAGACGCTCGCATCATCGGAGGTATCGAACCCCACGAGCAGGTTGTCGTTATGCACATTGGGTAAGTCGCCCAGGACCTGGGCGAGGGCTCCGGGAGCCAACTTAGCGGCTCAACCGCTCGCGGCGGTCATAGACGTGAGCTTAATCTGATCGCCTGTCATCGATACCTCCCCTCATCAGTCAATCACTTCCTCTCAGTATACGCATGGCGGTGCCGAGAAAGGCCGGCGTATGGCGCAACCCCCACATGAGCGCCTGGACTCGAATGGCCGCATCGACCGACGAGCAGCCCGCCGGCATGACGCAGGTCCACGCAATGGTGCCATCCGTTTTCACCACCGCGGCCTTCGCCGCCGTCGAGCCTATGTCGATACCAAGTCAACCACGGCATTACCCGGCGCTATCGACAAACCAAATGAATCCTGCTCGCATCAAAATGCATGCGCAAGGTCTCCCCCGCCTGTGGCAGCTCCTCTACAGGAACGCCCACCTTGTTGACCTTCCACTGCAGACGCGTTGGCGCATCGGCCCGCGGCACGTCCAGCAGCACCAGCCGCTCAAAGCGCGAATCGCTCACACGTGCCACGTGCAAATCGTAGCTGTTGCGACCGCGCTCCGCGCGATTGTCAACATGGAAGTAGCTCGCACGAATACCGAGGTACGTCACGTTATCGGGAACCTCATGGCCCACGTTAAAGGTCATGCCCCAGTCCAGGGCTTCAACTTCCTGAGACCCGATCTTGCGCGCCCGGCTTGTGTTCTTGCAGCCCGTCAGGCGCAGTGCCGCCAGCGTCTGCGGACGGCGGACCACGTCCTCGACGGAGCCGATCTCCTCAACATGCCCGTCGTGCATCACGCAGATGCGCCCGCACAGGCGGCACGCTTCGTCGATGTCGTGGCTCACGTAGAGCACGGTGCGGTTGCATACATCGAACAGGTCGAGCATGTTCTGTTCGAGGGCGCTCTTAAGATAGGAATCGAGTGCGCTCATGGGCTCGTCGAACATAAAAATGCCCGGATGCGCCGCCACCATGCGGGCAAGCGCCACACGTTGTTGCTGACCGCCCGAGAGTCGCGCGGGATAGCGGTCGGCAAAATCGGACAGACCGAAAATGCCCAGATAGCGCTCGGCGAGATTTTTGCGCGCGGCGGCGTCGCCCGCATCCTTTACACCGGCGCATACGTTATCGGCCACCGTCATGTTGGGAAACAGCTGATAGTTTTGGAACAGCAGGGCGCATTTGCGCGCCTGGGGCGACAGGTTGATGCCCGTCGCCGAGTCAAAAAAGGTCACGCCGTTGACGACGATCTTGCCCTCGTCGGGCGTCTCCACGCCGGCGATGCAGCGCAGCGTACAGCTCTTGCCGCAGCCCGAGGCGCCCAGCAGCGCCACACGATCCTCGCCGGCCTCAAGCTGCATGTCGAGCATAAACCCGGGATAGCGCTTTTTGATATCCAGAACGAGCGACATGGCCTATCGACCTCCCTGCAAAGCGGCATCATCGCGCATGAGCTCGGCCAGCGCCTCGCGATCGATACGCAAGGCATCGCCGCCCGCCGGGTCGAGCGAATCGCCCCGTCCGGCAAGATCTTTGATCCGCTTGCGCTCCGCACGGGAAAGGCCCCGCTCGCGATACTTTTGCGAATGAGCGGTGTACATGTTGATGAACAGGATGACCAGGAAGCTGAACACGATCACGACGGCGACCCAAAAGAGGGCCACCGAGGTGTTGCCGCCCATCCACTCAAAGTAAATCGCAATGGGGATGGTCTGCGTAATGCCGGCGTAGTTGCCCGCAAAGAACAGCGTGCAGCCAAACTCTCCCATCGCGCGGGCAAAGGCGAGGACCGTACCAGCGGCAATAGAAGGCCACCCAAGCGGCATCATAAGCTTGGCAAAGATGCGACGCTCGGACCATCCCAGGGTTCGCGCGGCGTCAAGCATCTGCGTGTCGAGGCACTCAAAGGCGCCGAGCGCCGTACGGTAGACCAGGGGGAACGATACCACCACGGCAGAGATCACCGCCGCCGGCCACGTAAAGACAATCGAGACGCCGTGCGCAATCAGCCACTGGCCCACCCCGGTCGAGCGACCAAACAGCATAAGCAGCAAAAAGCCGCAGACCGTGGGCGGCAACACCATGGGGATGGTAAAGACCGAGTCGAGCAGGCCCTTGATGCGACTCGAGGTACCCATAGTCTTCCACGCGGCGAACAGGCCCAGCGCAAGGGAGATCACCAGGGCAAGGCCGCTCGTTTTAATGGACACCCAAAACGGGCGATAGTCGATGTCGCCCAAAAAGGAGACCAGAGAGGTCAAGGGCCCCTGCTCATCCCGCAATATGACAGACGACGCCTCTACCATTTGAGCGCTATCAAGCCAACGCGCGCCGCCTTTGGCATCACCCGAGGCTGATGCAATCACCACATAGCGGTCCCCATCCGCACCACGCTCATCAAAGCCATAGGTATACCCGCCGGCATCAAACGTTGTTTCCGCCGTGACATACCAAGGAAGATCCACGTCCCCCAGCCGCGCACCTCCCATGCAGTTTGCGCTGTCGAGGTCACAGACGAGGGCCTTGAGACCCGATACGCACTCGTTGTCCTGCGGATCCAATCCATACTTCTCGACCGCCTTGGGCGATATCCACGCCACAACGCGATCGGCAGCAGGCGCCACTACAAGGTCCACATCCTCGTCAACGGGAAACCGGTAGCCCTCAGGCTGGCCCTCCATGGCACGAGCGGTCCCCTTCGCCAACCGCTCAAAACCCTCGATTCCATAGGAAAGCCCATGAGCGGTCGCAGCAACCTGGGCCCCGTCCTCGGCGTCCCCGGCAAACGCAAATCCCGGCACCCAGCAAAGCGCGAAGGTCAAAGCACAGGCGGCAAGCATGCGGAATCTATTAAGCACGAAAAGCTCCAAGCGAATAGAAGGACGGAGTGAAACACAAAACGATGGAATTATCGCGCCAAGCCGCACTACTCGGAAAGCTCAAAGCCGTACTTAGCCCAAATCTTCTGGGCTTTCTTGTTGGTCAGGCAGAAGTCGATGAACGCCTTGGCCTCGTCGGCGTGCTCGGAGCTATCGGCGACAGCGCCGGGATACACGATGGGCTTGTGCGAGTCCTCGGGGCACACGAAGGCCTCCTCGATGCCGTCGTAGCGGAAGATATCGGAGCTGTAGACAAAACCGGCCACGCAGTCGCCCGTAGAGACGTAAGAAGCAGCGGTGCCGACCTTGTCGGCCAGAGCCACCTTGTCGGCGAGATCGGGTGTATACTCGCCGCCGTCGCCCTCGGTGCCGGTGTAGAGGCCCACGGAGGCCAGGGCCTGGTTGGCGTACTTGCCGGCGGGAACGGTCTTGGCGTCGCCGATGGCGATCTTGCCGTCCAGGTTCGCGACGTCGGCGATGGCCTCGACCTTGATATCGGAGCCCTCGGCACGAATGATCACGAGGTCGTTGACGAACATGTCCTCACGCGTGTCGGCGTCGACGAGCTCGGCGGCCTCGGCGTCGTCCATGGTGCCCTTGGAGGCCGTGATGAGTACGTCGACGGCAGCGCCGGCCTTCATCTGCTCGACCAGGTCGCCAGAGGCCTTAAACTGCGTATCGGCAAAGGTGGTGCCGGTCTGGTCGGTATAGAGCTTCTGAACCTCGGGCAGGGCCTTCTCGAGCGAGTTGGCGGCAAAGATTTGCAGCTCAACAGCCTTCTTCTTAGAGGAAGACTTGGCGGAGCCGGCATCGGAACCGGCGGGCTCGGACGTCTTATTACCCGAGCAGCCAGCAAGACCAAGGCCGGCGGCAGCGGCAGCAGAAAGCGAGACGAAACCGCGGCGAGAAACCATATCGAACATGTTGAACCCTTTCAAACAATGCGCCCGGGCACTCCGCCGCAGGTTAGCCGCTTATCTGGTATGCCCGCCACCCGCTGTCATCTGAGCCGCATGCTCCAGCTGGTCGGCGATCGCCTCCCAACATTCGCGAGCCGCCTTGGTGGAACCGGGAAAGTTTACGACAAGTGTATACTTACGTTGCATACACACGGCGCGCGAGAGCATGGCACGACGCGTCTTGGTCATCGAGTAAGCCCGAATCGCCTCGGCAATGCCCGGCACATCGCGATCGCAGACGGCGCGCGTCGCCTCGGGCGTCACATCGCGCATCGAAAGCCCCGTGCCGCCACAGGTGAGCACGACATTGGCGTGACATTCATCGGCCGCCTTCACGATGGCATCACCGATCTCGCTGACGTCGTCGCGCACGACCACGTGTGAGACGACCGTCCAGCCCTGCGCCTCGATAAGCTCCTCGAGCGCGGCTCCGGCCTCATCCTGCGAAAGATCGCGCGTATCCGAACACGTCACGATCGATATCTTCAACTCCATAGTCTTCCTCCTACAGCACCGCGCCCTCGGGCAGATCGACGCGCACAACGTCCACGACATCGCCCGCCGCAAGGTCACACGGCCTTTCGTCAATACGCAACAGGCAGTTGGCCCGCTGCATCGTGCCGAGCAGCGCCGAATTCTGCGTCTTGGCCTCGGTCACCAACAGCTCACCGGTCTCGGGGTCGCGCGAAACCGTGGCGCGATCGAAGAAGCGGCGATGCTGTCGCTTTTTCACGCCGTGCGTGAGCATCGCCTGCTGCACGGGACGCGCGCCCTCGGCAAAGCCGCGCATCTTGCGGATCGCCGGACGGGCAAGCATCTCAAAGCCTACATACGCCGCGGCCGGATTACCCGAAAGCCCCAGGTAGGGCTTACTCCCGAGCAAGCCAAACGTGATGGCCTTGCCCGGACGCATCGAGATGCGGTCAAACAACACCTCGCCCTCGCGCTGGACCAACGCCGTCACATAGTCGTAATCACCCGCCGAGGCACCACCGCTCGTAATGACAAAATCGCACTCCCGCACGGCACGATGTACCAGCTCGGATATCGCCCGCTCATCGTCGGGTGCGATGCCGTAGAACACGGGCTCGGCGCCGGCATCGAGCGCTTCGGCCATCAACGCCGATGAGTTGGAGTCGCGAATCTGCCCGCGCACCGGCACGTTACTCGGTGCGACCAGCTCCGTGCCCAGCGAGATGACGCCCACGCGCGGAGCAGCGTGCACCTTCACACTCGCGTATCCGGCACTTGCCAGCAGGCCCGCGCCCGCCGGAGCCACGATCTCGCCGGCGCGTATCACGACGTCCCCGGCATGGGCCTCCTCGGCGGCGGAACGAACGTTCTCCCCTACCTTGGCGGGCGCCGAGAAACGGATGCGCGAGCCCTCGTTGCCGTCACCGTCGAGCACATCGACGACCTCGTACTTCACCACGGCATCGGCACCTTCGGGTACCGGCGCGCCCGTCATGATGCGGACCGCCTCGCCCGCGCCGACCGCGCCCTCAAACACATGGCCCGCGGCCTCGTGTCCGATAACGTCGAGCGTCACCGGCACCTCACCAGATGCCTGCGCCAAGTCCGCCGAGCGCACGGCATATCCGTCCATAGCGCTGTTGGCAAACGGCGAGATGTCGATATCGGCCACCGCGTCCTCGGCCAAGGGAAGACCGGCAGCCTGCCACACGGGAATCTCGACAACTTCGGTGCGATTCACGTGCGACAAGACGATCGCCTGCGCGTCCTCCAACGGAATGAGTTTCTCAGCCATATACACCTCTAGCATGCTGCGGCGCACAACGAAAGCGCCAATTCTTTATATTTATCTCAGTATAATCCCCCATTGCACGACCGCGGCACGGCCTGTGCCCACGAATACACCTGTCGGTTGCAGGACGCGAAACAGAATCGATACCAACCCACCGTCCCGTCGCGTTTTCCGCGTTTTATAATGCTTGCGTTGCAACCCAAAAGAGGAACATATGACTTTTACCGACAAATCCGATAGCACCAGCGAAGCACGGGAAACCTCCCGACCGCTCGATGAGGGCGGTTTCTCCCTGAACGACGTCATCATGGCCGGCAGGCATCAACTCACCCGCTCTGAGCAGCTCTTGGCCGCCGACACGCGCCGCAACGCCCGCAACCTGATCGCAAGTGCCAAGCTACTCGCGCTGGTCGTCATCGTCTCGCTCGCCATGGGCGTTGCCGCCTGGGCGTTTTTGGCCTCGCTGAATATCGCGACCGACTATCGCGAGCACCATGCGTGGGTGTACGCCCTGCTTCCCGTGGTTGGTGTGGCCACCGCATGGGTGTACAAAAACCACGGCCTTGCCGCCAAACGCGGTAACAACCTGGTCATCGACTCCGCCTTGGACACACGCCTCATCCATATGCGCATGGCCGTCCTCACCTTTATCTGCTCCACGCTCACGCACCTGACGGGCGGATCTGCGGGCCGCGAGGGAGCCGCCGTGCAAATTGGCGGCACCATCGCCAGCAACATCTCAAGCCTCGCCCACCTCAAAAAGCATGACCACCACGACCTCATGCTCGCCGGCATCTCGTCGGCCTTTGGCGCCGTATTCGGCTCGCCCCTTGCCGGAGCTTTCTTTGGCATGGAGATGTGCTTTATCGGCAAGATCGACTACACCGCGGGCATCTACTGCCTGGTCGCCTCGTTTACCGGCTACTTTACATCACTCGCCCTGGGTACCGAGTACGAAGCGAATGCCATCGCCAGCGTTCCCGCCATGACGCCCAAAACGGTCGTTATCGTTGTGATCAGCGCCATTATCTTCGGTCTGACGGCACGCCTCTTTGCCTGGTCGGTTCGAACCGTCAAGAGCCTGTACGGTCGCTTTATCACCAATTACCTCGTTCGCGCCCTTATAGGCGCACTCGTGGTTTTGGCTGTCTATGCTCTCCTCGACGCCTGGGACTACGCCGGCCTTTCCACGTGGCTTTCGGGCGCCGGGTTTGCCGGCAACACCACCCTCGCCGACGCCGCCATCAAGCTCGTCGTAACGGCACTCACCCTGGGTGCCGGTTTCCAAGGCGGCGAGGTCACGCCCCTGTTTGGCATCGGTGCGGCACTCGGTGGCTGGATCGGTTGCCTTACCGGGCTCGACCCCAGTTTTCTGGCGGCTCTCGGCATGCTCGGCGTGTTCTGTGCCGGCCTTAACGTGCCCATCACCACCTGCATGATGGCCATCGACCTGTTCCACGGCACGGCCGCCGGGTTCTTTGTCATCGTCTCGTTTATTAGCTACCTTGCCGGCGGTCACCGTGGCGTGTATCCCGCACAACGCATTGTGTCCCCTAAGCGCCGCTCGCTTATCGTGGACGAGGGCCACACGGTGGCAGAGGCTATCGAGCGCCACAACGACCTGATAAAGTAGACGTTAGTATTCGCCGTGCAGCCACGATCGGGGACAATTCGACCCGAGCGCGACCGCACCGTCACGCCATACGCCGGGAGTCGCCCATGCACGCAACTGATTTTGGTCGAACGCTCATCATCGCCAACCCAGCCGCCCAATCGGGTGCGGCGCGCGAAGTTGCCGAGCGCCTGCAGCGCTTTTTGGACATGACTGCACGCGCATCCCAGTTTGACCTGGTATTGACCGAGTGTATGGGACACGCCAAGGAGCTGGCCGCACAGGCTCAGGGCTATCGCACCGTTATCGCCCTTGGCGGCGACGGCGTGATCCACGAGGTCGTCAACGGACTTATGGCACAAAAGGAGGGCGCCCGCCCCGCTCTTGCCATCCTACCCGTGGGTTCCGGCAACGATTTTGCCCAAACGCTCGGTATAGAAGATTTCTCCGGCAAGGATTTTGGCGCGCTGCTCACCTGCGAGCTGCAGCGTCAGGACATCGGTCGCATTCGCTCATGGAACCCCGCAAGCGGCAGCGGCGAGGCTACCGTTGAGTACTACGACCAGACGCTTTCGGTCGGCATCGATGCCGCCATCGGCCTGGGCACCACCGAGCTGCGCAAAAAGACGGGCCTCGCCGGCGCTCCGCTCTACACCCTATCGGGACTTGAGCAGTTTGGCCTTCGCTATCGCAACTACCCCATGACAGTCAGCTTTGACGGCGCGCCCGCCGAGCGCGTGAGGGCGATCATCATGGCGATCCAGCTGGGCCCCACCTATGGCTCGGGCTATCGCATCTGCCCCGATGCCGACCCGTGCGACGGCATACTCGACGTCTGCTACGCCTGCGGCCCCGTTCCGCGTGCGGTTGCCCTGCCCATGTTTCTTTCGGCCAAGGACGGCCACCATACCAAGTTTCCGCCGGTTTGCATGCGCCGCTGCCGCCATGCCGAGCTCACCTTTGAGGAGCCCGACTACCCCATCCAGGCCGACGGCGAACCTGTTATCGCCTCGCGCATCGAAGTCGACATCCTACCCGGCGCCCTCCAAGTCTGGCGCCCAACCCGCTAACCACCCCTAAGTTGCGGTGAAATAGGGACTGTTTATGCAGGTAAAGCCGCAAAACAGCCCCTATTTCGCCGCAACTTATCGAGAAGATCACTCCTCCCCGCCCGGCTTGCGGCGGTTGGCCTTTTTAATGGCGTTGAAGTGCTTGTCATTAAGCCTGCGCTGGCGAGAGCGCTGAGGCACCTTGGTCTTTACGCGTCGACGCGGTGGACGCCCGCGACGCTCAAGCTCGGCGCGTAGCTTACGCAAACAGCAGCTACGATTTTGGAACTGACTGCGACTCTCGCGCGCCGTCACGGTAATCCCCGTAGGGATATGTTTCATGCGCACCGCCGAGTCCGTCGTGTTCACGCCTTGCCCGCCCGGACCCGTCGCGCGAAACACCTGCACCTCGCAATCGCGCGCCAGCTCCTCGACCGACATCTCGGCATAGCGCGCATACTCACGCCATCCCATCTTGTTCTCATCCATATCAACACCTCCCCTCATACAAAAAATGTGACAAAGGGACACCCCCTTTGTCACATCGCATACCAATCGCTTGTGTTGCGCGCTTAGGCGAAGGTGATCTCGCCGGTCTCGCAGTCCATATCGGCGATACGGGCCAGGCTCTCAACGCGGAAACCGCGCTCGCGGAGCTTGTCGCCGCCACCCTGAAAGCCCTTCTCCACGGCAATGCCGATGCCGGAAACCTCGGCGCCCGCAGCCTCGCAGATCTTGATGAGGCCCTCGAGCGCACAGCCGTTGGCCAGGAAGTCGTCGATAATCAGGACCTTGTCGCCCTCGGACAGGAAGCGCTTACCCACGATAACCGGGTATTCCTTCTGCTTAGTGAAGGAGTAGATGGTCGTGGCATACTGCTCGCCGTCGAGGTTGATGGACTGCGCCTTCTTGGCAAAGACCACCGGCACGCCGCCAAAGTGCTGGGCCGCGATGCAGGCCATGCCAATGCCCGAAGCCTCGATCGTCAGGATCTTGTTGATCTCGACACCCTCGAACAGACGGGCCCACTCAGCGCCCATGTGGTCGAACAGCTCAACGTCGCACTGGTGGTTGAGGAAGGCATCAACCTTAAGGACGCTACCGGCCTTTACGATGCCGTCACGGCGAATACGATCCTCAAGCTCCTGCATGGCGCAACCCTTTCTTGCGGCAATGATTCCGCGCGATGAACAAACGTTGCACGATAGTCTATCACGGACCGACCCCCGCCCGCCCCACAAGCCTCGTCGCACCATAAAGCCGCAAGACCAGTCAATTTGGGACGTGTCTTTTAGCTCTCTTAATGAGCCCTTTTCCTCCGTCCCCGGGGGATCATCCGGCGATGCCCGCCACGAAACTGGTCCATCCACTACGTTTAACCTAACACCCCTGTCCATACCCAAGATTTCTGAAAACCGGCAAGCTATCTACCTGCCCTTTTGTTTTCACCAGATACACCGTGGTTGGGACTTCGCGGTCTAACGTAGTAGATGGGTGCGATTCGTGGCAGACAACTCCCCAATACGCTAATGTCGGGCGCGCAACCTCACCAAACGCACCATCGTGAGTATAAAGCCCACGGCCGCCACGGCCATCAACACATAGAACACCGAACGGAAACCAAACAGGAACACGTCCGGACGGCCTGCAACAAAGCTGGTCACGGCCTCGCCCATCGCCACGCTCATCTGACCGTAGAGGATATGCGAGCCCACCGTAATGCCGAGTGCCATGCCGGCGTAGCGCGCCAGGCTGCCCAAGCTGCCCGCAAAACCGAGCGCCTCGCGCGGCGCCGAGCCCATATACAGGGAGTTGTTGGGGCTCTGGAAAATCGACGTACCACACGACATAAACGCGACGCAGCACACGATCATCAGGATGGAGGAGTGCTCGTCGAGCGTGCTCACCGCAAACAGGCCACACACGTATACACCCAGGCCAACGGCGGTGGGCCCCTCGCATCCAACGCGGTCCGAAACCGTACCCGAAAGCGGGCCGATAAAGGCATTCACCATCGGCAGCGCCAAAAACAGCAGGCCCGAAACGTCAGACCCAAACCCATGTGCATCCTGAAAATAGAACGGTAGGATAAACTCCGACGCACCGATACCGATAAACACGATGAGCATACAAGCAAGGTTGATGGCAAAAGCCGAGTTCGCAAAACAGCGGTGAGCTGCCTCGGCAAGGGGCATGGGGCATTCGTCAGCCCTTGGCTTAACATGAGGCAGCGTATAGAGCCCCACGATGAACGAGATCACGCCAATGGGCAGATTAATGAGAAAGATGCTCTCCCAGGGAAAGCTCGCCACCAGCATGCCGCCGAGCACGGGACCACACATCATGCCGAGTGCCACGAAGGTCGCCAGGATTCCCATGGCACGGCCGCGCTCACATGCCGGAAACGACTCGGTGATAATGCCCATGTTGTTGGCCATAGCCGCCGCGCAACCAATGCCCTGGACAACGCGCGCCAGAATGAGTACCTCGAGCGAACTCGAAAGGCCGCACAGCAGCGAGCCGCCCGTAAAGACGATGACACCCAGCTGAAACACATTCACCTTGCCGCGCACGTCGCCCAGACGACCAAACGGCAACATGGCCACGCACGTCGCGAGCAGATACACCGAGCTCACCAGCTGGATGCGATCGAGGCCCACACCCAGCTCCTTTTGCATCACCGGAAGCGCAACGGTCACGACGGTCGAATCCAGACATGCCATAAACGTCATGACGAGAACCGTGAACAGAATCGCCCACTTGTTCTTGCCGTGGGTGTCGCCCTCAAGAGCAATATGCTCGCGGCGCAACTGCTCGGCAGTTTTCTCCATATGCATCCTTTCGCTTAAGACAACGCAAAAAAGGGACCCCAATCGCCTGCAATCAGCTGCAATCGGGGTCCCGCCTACGGAATCGGAACTATATGTCACCGGAACCCCAAGGGGGACCGTCGCTTCATACGGGAAGCTAGCCTAGCACTGTTCGAGCGCCTGCTCAAGGTCGGCGATCAAATCGGCGGTGTCCTCGAGGCCGCACGACAGGCGTACCATGTCGGCGGAGATACCGCAGGCGATGAGCTCCTCATCGTTCATCTGACGGTGCGTGGCGTTTGCCGGGTGCAGGCAGCAGGTGCGGGCATCGGCCACGTGCGTGGCGATCAGAGCAAGCTTGAGGCTCTTCATAAAGGTCTCGGCCGCCGCACGGCCGCCGGTAAAGCCAAAGCTCACGACGCCACAGGTACCGTTGGGCATGTACTTCTGAGCCATGTCATAGTACTTGTCGCCCTCCAGGCCCGGATAGCTCACGAAGCGAACCTTGGGGTGGCTCTGCAGGAACTTGGCGACCGCCAGGCCGTTCTCGCAGTGGCGCGGCATACGCACATGCAGGCTCTCGAGCGAGCTGTTCAAGAAGAACGCCGCCTGCGGGTTTTGCATGGGGCCAAGGTCGCGCATAAGCTGCGCGGTGGCCTTGGTAATGAAGGCGCCCTCGCGACCGAACTTCTCGGCATAGGTCACGCCGTGATAGCTCTCGTCGGGCGTGGTGAGGCCCGGGAACTTGTCAGCATGGGCCATCCAGTCAAACTGACCGTGGTCGACAATTACGCCGCCCAGGTAGGCCGCGTGACCATCCATGTACTTGGTCGTGGAGTGCGTGACGATGTCGGCGCCCCACTCAAAGGGACGACACATCACCGGCGTCGGGAAGGTGTTGTCGACCATCAGCGGCACGCCGTGATCGTGCGCGGCCTTGGCAAAGCGCTCGATATCGAGGACTGCGAGCGCAGGATTGGCGATGGTCTCACCGAAGACGAGCTTGGTGTTGGGTTGGAAGGCGGCCTCGAGCTCCTCATCGGTGCAGTCGGGGGCAACGAAGGTGCAGGCAACGCCCATGCGGCCCATGGTGTGGGCCAGCAGGTTATACGTGCCGCCGTAAATTGCAGAGCTCGCGACCACATGATCGCCGGCGGCGGCCACGTTAAAGATCGCAAGGAAGTTAGCAGCCATGCCCGAGCTCGTGAGCATCGCAGCGGTGCCGCCCTCCATCTCGCAGATCTTGGAGGCAACCAGGTCGCACGTGGGGTTCTGCAGGCGGCTGTAGAAGTAACCGGACTCCTCCAGGTCAAACAGCTTGCCCATGTGCTCGGACGTATCGTATTTCCACGTGGTGGACTGGTAGATAGGCACCTGGCGCGGCTCCGCGTCACCCGGGCGATAGCCGCCCTGAACGCAGGTGGTGCCGATGGTCTGCTCGCTCATATCTAGCTCCCTCGCTTGAGTTTTGTTTTATTTGGTTCACGATACCGCTACCCCGCACCCCTCTCAACCCATCCCGCCGATAGGTTATGGGACAAATTCATCAGGGTTATTTGTCCCAAATCTGAAAGATTGTGTTCGATGGCAAAAACAGTGAGATATACGTTGGGGTCTCGATGAGCAAATACGCCCGCAAGGGTACCATAAGCGGGTACACCGCAACTAAGGAGACACCAATGAAGCAGATTGATACCTCGCAGCTCGACACCGCCGCCTGTCAGGCCCAGGCCGCCGAATACCACGCCCGTGGCTTTAACTGCGCACAGGCCGTCGCTTGCACGCTCGCACCTGCCGTCGGACTCGACCCCGAGACCGCGTTCACCCTCACCGAAGGCTTCGGCGCCGGCATGGGCGGCATGACCGAGACCTGCGGCGCTATCTCAGGCGCCGTGGCCATCATGGGCTTCGTGATGAGCGATGGTATGGAAAACCCTAAGACCAAGGGCCAGACCTACAAGCTGTCGCGCGAGATCGCCAAGCGCTTTGGCGAGAAGAACACGTCGACCATCTGTGGCACGCTCAAGGGCGTCGGCTCGGACCAGGGCCCGCTCCGCAGCTGCCCCGGCTGCATTGACGACGCCGTCGAAATCGCCTGCGATATCCTGAAGCGACTCGCCGAGTAAACGGCAGCAACATAAAACGACGGCCGGCGCGCCCGCCCATTACAGTCTGAAATAGGCCATCGATAAATTTCGATGGCGAGCATTCGGCG
>CALKBO010000053.1 GCA_937989875.1 uncultured Collinsella sp.
GTTAGCCGGCAGGTCGGCATGTCAATCCTGGTCTAACAGAGCCTTAAAAAATCATCCCGCGGGGCTTATGGCTCACGCGGGATGATGGCGTCTTACTTTTTCTTGTCCTGTTCCAGCAGTTCGGACGGTGTGCGATCGGGCTTGCCGCCGCGGAAAATCTCGCGGCCATGCAGACGATGCTCCAGGTCACGCTCGGCCTTTTCCTCGTCAATCTTGGTCTGGCTCACCACCGGATCCTCAATCAACGACGACACCGAGTTCACCTGCTTCTGAATGCGCTCGGCGATGGTGTCATCCATACTCACGATGCGCATCTTCCAGTCGATACTCGTGGCGTTGGATGAGCTCTTGGTCCACACGAACGTCAAAATGGCGCTCTGGTGGCCCCGCGCGGGGAACATGCCAAAGAAGGAATCGTGCTGAATGTTGCTATCCTCGTCGATATAGGCGTGAACGTTATACACCACGCGGTCGATCTTATCGTTGAGCAGCGCGTTGGTCGCAAGCGCCGCGGCCTGGATCTGCCCGTTGGACAGCAGCTCGAGCTCGTTGGCAGACGATGTGTCCAACACCGTCACCTCGACCGTGCCCGTACGCTCATCGGCTTCATCGACGGTAAAGTCGAGCGGGAACTGCGTAAAGCCATTGCCCCACTCAAGGCCGCCCTTCAGCGCCGTCGAAACGGTATCGACCGAAACGCTCTCGGACAGGTTGGCGGTGTTCAGACGACGCATCACGCCGTAGCCAATCTGCATGCCCACGATCAGCACCAAAATACCGATGACCACGGCCATCGCGGTCTTCGTAATGGTATGGCTCACCTGCGAGCCCGAAGGATCGTCCTCGGACAGCGGGTCGATATGTTTTGCCTGGCTCGCGCGGTCCTCGCTGCGCAGCTGCGCTAGCGCCGCTTTGTCACCGCGCTTGGCCGCAGCCTCCTTCTCACGCATGCGCTCGGTACGCTTTTTGGCGAGCGTGGGATCCAAGACGCCGGATGCATCGATTTCGGAGAATAACTCCGTCACTTCTTCCGGAGTCAAAGGGTTCTTGTCAGCCATAAACTTCCTGTCATATCAATCAGTCGAGCTCGTGCGCACGCGCACCTTCGAACTGCATTCGATAGTAACGGGCATAGGTGCCGCCACGGGCGAGAAGCTCCTCGTGCGTGCCACGCTCCACAACGCGACCATGCTCAACGGTCGCAATCTCATCGGCATGCTTAATGGTCGAAAGACGATGGGCGATGATAATCGTGGTACGGCCGCGTGCCAGCTCTTCGAGCGACTCCTGCACCGCCTCCTCGCTCTCGTTATCCAAAGCACTCGTCGCCTCATCCAAAATAAGGATCTTGGGATTCTTGAGAAACACGCGCGCGATGGCAACGCGCTGCTTCTGTCCGCCCGAAAGACGGCTGCCGCGCTCGCCCACCACGGTGTCGTAGCCCTGCGGAAGCGATTCGATAAAGGTATCGATATTGGCGCGACGGGCCGCCTCGGAGATCTCTTCTGCCGTAGCACCCGGCTTGCCGTAGGCGATGTTCTCGCCAATCGTACCGTCAAACAGGTAGACATCCTGCTGCACCAGGCCGATGGCGCGGCGCAGGCTCTGCTGCGTCACATCGCGCACGTCCTGACCGTCGATGCTAATGGATCCGGTAGCCACGTCATAAAAGCGCGGCAGCAGCGAACAGGTCGTGGACTTGCCGCCGCCCGAGGGGCCAACCAGTGCGATGGTCTGGCCGGGCTTGATAGACAGGTCCATGTGGTCGATAACGGGACGCTCGTCGGCATAACCCTCGCCCAGCTCGACATCCTCGTAGTTAAAGCACACGCCGTGATACTCCACGGCGCCGGCAGTCACCTGCAGATCCGTAGCGCCCGGCTTGTCCTGGATATCCGGCGCGGTCGAGAGCACCTCGTCCATACGTTTAAAGCCGGCGATAGCCTTCTGATACGTTTCGGCCGAATTGACGAGCGTCTCGAGCGGCGTGCAGAACAGCGAAATATAGAGTGCGAAGGTCGCCATATCGACCGCCTGTAGCTGTCCCTGGGCGACCAGCCATCCGCCCAGCAGCACTACGATCACATAGAGCACACCCGAGAGCAGGCCATACGTCGCGGTATAGACGCCCATGGCGTGATACATGTTCTCCTTGGACGAAAGGTAGCGATCGTTAGAGGCACGGAACTTGGCACGCTCGGTCTCCTCGTTGGCAAAGCTCTTGACCACGCGCATACCCGCCAGAGAATCCTGCAGCTGTGCATTAATGCCGCTGATCTTCTTGCGGTTGTCGCTAAAGACCTCGCGCATGCGCATGTTCTGCCAAAACATGACGACCGCAAACGCCGCCGTCACCACGGCCATGGCAAGCGCCAGCACCGGAGCGATGGTAAAGAGGATCACAAACGAGCCGATAATCTCGATACCGCAGATGATGATCCACTCGGGTACGTGATGCGCCGCCTCGCAGATATCGAACAGGTCGTTGACCACGCGGCTCATCATGTCGCCCGAGCTGTTGCGGTCGAAGTATGCAAAGCTAAAGCGCTCATACTGGTCGAACAGGTCCTCGCGCATTTTGGACTCCATGCGCGCGCCCATCACGTGACCCCAATAGCTCACAAAGTAGCGGCAGGCGCAGCGGACGGCATACATCAGCACCAAGCCCACCGCGATCATGCCGAGCGCCTGCATAATGGCAGCCTGACCCTGAGTAAATAGCCCACCGGTCAAATTGCGCAGAATAATAGGAAAAGCAAGGTCAATGGCGGCAAGCACCAGAGCACAAACAGTATCAGCAACAAAAAGCCCCATCTGGGGCTTGTAATAAGACAAAAACCTCTTCAGCATGTGATCCTCAAAGAAATATCAGCAACGTAAGGCCCTGGGACAAAGCAATCAGTAGTACTTGTCCCAGGGCTATCCCCACTCGTTAAAGCTCCGTGCCCCCAAGGCGGTGTGCGATGCTGTCGCAGGCCAAGGCGCCCACGACGGTCTTGGCGTCTTCGATCTTGCCGTCGAGTACGGCGTCGATCAGCTCATGCAGCGGCACCAGGTCCACGTTGACAAACTCGTCATCATCGGGGTTGGGCGCATCAAACTCGAGCTTGGTAGCCAAGTAGATGTGGATAATCTCATCGCAAAAACCACAGGACGTGACAATCGACGTCAAAAAGCGAATGCGACCAGCCCTAAAGCCCGTCTCCTCATGCAGCTCGCGCTTGGCGCAATCGAGCGGGTCCTCGCCTGGATCGAGCTTGCCGGCGGGAATCTCGACCGTCACGCGGTCGATGGCGGTGCGGTACTGACGCACCAGTACGATCTTGCCGCTCTCGGTCAGTGCCACAACAGCCGCCGCACCCGGATGGCGAACGATATCGCGGGCGCTGCGGCGACCGTTGGGCAGCTCAACCTCAAGACGGTGGACGTCGAGGATCTTGCCCTTCCAGGCGCACTCCTCCGAAAGAATCTTCTCGTGCAGCTCGGCATCGTGCGGGTCGTCATCGCCCAGCACCAGCGCCGGCTCGTCAGCGACCTCGCCACCAGGCTCGCCCTCGGCGTGCCCATACACGCGGCCGTCCTCTTCGACGATCTGCGCGTCCACGAGCTCTTCGTTCTTCTCGTCCATCCGTCTCATTCCTCTCGGATTTTAGGCATCCCAGGCGTCGCGGCCGCGCAGCGCGCGCAGGCCGATGTCGTGACGCAGGGTCTTGCCCTCAAAATCAATCTTCTCGCAGGCCTCGTAGGCAAGGTTGCGGGCGTTCTCAAACGTATCGCCCAGCGCGGTCACGGCAAGCACGCGGCCACCATTGGTCACGAGCTGGCCGTCCACCACGGCAGTGCCCGCGTGGTACACGGTCACGTTCTCCATGGCCTCGGCATCGGCGATACCGGTAATGACCTTGCCTTTCTCGTAGCTGCCGGGATAACCCGCACTCGTCAGGACAACGGCCACGGCCCACTCGTCGCGCCAGTCGAGTTCAATCTGATCGAGCTCGCAGTTGGCGCAGGCGAGCATGACCTCGACCAGGTCGTTCTTAAGGCGCGGCAGAACGACCTGCGTCTCGGGGTCGCCAAAGCGGGCATTGAACTCCAGCACCTTGGGGCCGGCAGGCGTGAGCATAAAGCCGCCGTACAGGCAGCCGCGGTAGTCGATACCCTCGGCAGCGAGCTCGGCCACGGTCTGCTCCATGACCTTCACCATGGTGGCGTGCTCCTCATCGGTCACGATGGGCACCGGGCTGTAGACGCCCATGCCACCGGTGTTGGGGCCCTTGTCGCCCTCGAGCGCACGCTTGTGGTCCTGCGAGGTGGCCATGGGGCGCACGGTCTTGCCGTCGGTAAAGGCCAGCAGCGAGCACTCGGGACCAACGAGCATCTCCTCGATGATCACGGTATTGCCGGCATCGCCAAAGGTGCCGCCAAAGCACTCGCGCACGGCCTCCTCGGCCTGCTCAAGTTCGGTCGCCACGATAACGCCCTTGCCCGCGGCAAGGCCGTCGGCCTTCACGACCAGCGGGGCGCCCTGCTCGCGCACGTAGGCGAGAGCCGAAGCCTCGTCGGTAAACGAACCATAGGCTGCCGTCGGAATGCCCGCACGCTCCATGAGCTGCTTGGAGAACAGCTTGGAGCCCTCCATCTGGGCGCCCTCGGCACCCGGGCCAAAGCAGGGAATACCCGCCGCGCGCACGGCGTCGGCCACGCCCGCCACGAGCGGAGCCTCGGGGCCAATTACCACGAGTCCGCATCCGTGGCTCTGTGCAAACGCCGCCACGGCCGCAGGATCGCAGTCGTCGAGAACAACGTTCTCGCCGCAGCTCGCGGTGCCGCCGTTACCCGGCGCGATGTAGAGCTTGCCGGCGCGCGGTGATGCTGCGAGCTTAGCTGCCAAAGCATGCTCACGGCCGCCGCTGCCCAACAACAGGATGTCGATGGTTTGAGTGTCCGCCTTCAAGGGTGCCTCCTCTATGGATGAACGGCCCGCTCCGCGCGAGCCCTTTGCAAGCAAATATACCCCTCGGCCGCCCGTCCGGGCTGCAAAGGGGTATATCGCAATAACCAAATAGTCCCGATTACTTCCAGAATCGGTTGATGATCTGCTCGCGACCAGCGCCAACGCCAATGAACGTCACGCGGGTGTGTGCCAGATCCTCGATAAACGCCACGTAGTCCTGAGCCTCCTGCGGCAGCTCGTCAAAGCTGCGGCAACCGGTGATGTCGCACTTCCAGCCAGGAAGCTCCTCGTAGATGGGCTTGGCATGCTCAAAGCGCACCTGGTGCTCGGGCACGCTCGTGTAACGCTCGCCATCGACGTCGTAGGCCACGCACACCTTAATGGTGTCGAAGGCCGAAAGCACGTCGAGCTTGGTCATGGCGATGTCGGTGAGGCCGTTGACGCGCGAGGCGTAGTTGGCGATGGGGCCGTCGAACCAGCCGCAGCGACGACGGCGACCGGTGGTCACACCGTACTCATAGCCCTCCTCGGTCAGCGTGTGGCCGGCCTCGGACTCATAGGAAAGCTCGGTGGGCATGGGGCCCGAACCGACGCGGGTGATATAGGCCTTCATGACGCCCAGCACGCGGTTGACGTTCTTCATACCGACGCCGGAGCCGGTGATGGCGCCGCCGGCGGTGCAGTTGGAAGACGTCACGTACGGATAGGTGCCGTGGTCGATGTCGAGTAGCGTCGCCTGGGCGCCCTCAAACAGCAGGTCCTTGCCCTCATCGATCATGTTGTTGAGCAGCAGGCTCGTCTCGGTGATGTAGGGGCGCAGGCGCTCGGCCATCGGCAGGTACTCGTCGCAAATCTGGTCCACGGTGTAGGTGGGCAGGTTGTAGATGAGCTCGAGCTCGGGGTTCACGCGGGCGAGAGCGGTCTCCAGCTTGTCGCGGAACAGTGCCTCGTCCAGCATGTCCTGCATGCGCAGGCCGATGCGAGCCATCTTGTCCTGATAGCACGGACCGATGCCGCGCTTGGTGGTACCGATGTTCTTCTTGCCGAGCTTCTGCTCAAAGGCGCCATCCAGATCGATGTGGTACGGCATGATGACATGCGCGTTGCCGCTAATCTTGAGGTTCTTGGTGGTGATGCCGTCAGCCTCGAACATATCGATCTCCTCAAGGACAACCTTGGGGTTGACGACGCAGCCGTTACCGATCACCGACACGTGGTCGGAATACATGATGCCGGAGGGCACCTGGTGCAGGCCGTACTTCTTGCCGTTGACGACGATGGTGTGACCGGCGTTGTTGCCGCCCGAGTAGCGCACGACGGCATCGAAGTCGCCGGCGACCAGGTCGCAAATCTTACCCTTGCCCTCATCGCCCCACTGGGCACCGACCAAAACGGTTGACGGCATGTTTACTCCTTACATTCATGGACTGTCTACGCGCCACGCCGGCACGCAGAAGCACAAAACATTCCCAGTATACCCGTGCAACGGGCGCCTGTCCTACTCCTCGGCATGTGCCCCATCAAGCTCATAGAACTTGGTGGATGCCGGCAGGAACATCAGGTCGACGTCGCCGATCGGGCCCGAACGGTTCTTGGCCACGACGATACGCGTAACGCCCTCGTCGGGTCGATCGTCGCGCGAGGCTTCGGCCTCGTCGGCGGAGCGGTCCAAGAACATAACGATATCGGCGTCCTGTTCGATGGAGCCCGATTCACGAAGGTCGGAAAGCTGTGGGCGCTTGCCGGTACGGGATTCGACCTGACGCGAGAGCTGTGACAGCGCGATGAGCGGGATCTTGAGCTCCTTGGCCATGATCTTCAAACCACGCGACATCTCCGAGACCTCGACGGTACGGCTCTCGGAGCGGCGTCCCGGCGGAGGACTCACCAGCTGCAGGTAGTCCAAGATGATGATTGCCTTCTCCTTGTTATGGAGCATACGGCGGCTCTTGGCGCGAATCTCGGTCACTGTGGTGCCGGGCGTATCGTCAATCAGAATATCGAGCTTGGACAAGGTCTGCGTGGCCTCGTTGATATTGGCCCACTGCTCGGGGCTAATGCGGCCCATGCGGAAGTCACTGATCGAGATCATGGCGTAGGCGCAAATCAGACGCTGGGCAATTTCCTTGCCCGACATCTCCAGCGAGAAGAAGCCGACGGTATAACCAGCAGCGGCAGCGTTGAGTGCCAGATTCAGTGCGAACGACGTCTTACCTACAGCAGGACGGGCGCCGATGATGATGAGCTGGCCCTCGCGGAAGCCCATGAGCATACGGTCGAGCGACGGAAAGCCAGTGGGCACGCCCGCGGCCTGACCACCGGCCTGGCACACTTCCTCGGCCTCGTTATAGGCCTCGACCATAAACTCGGTCAACGTCTTGTAGCTCGACTTGACCTCGCGCGCCGTGACCTTGAGCAGCTTGCTCTCGGCTAGCTCCACGACCTCTTTGGTGTCGGTGGGGGCGTTATATGCCAGCGCGTTGATCTCGTTGGTGGCGCCGATCAGCTCACGCAGCATCGAATCGCGGCGAACGATGGCGGCATGGTGCTGCCAGTTGACGAGCGACAGGGTCTGACCCATCAACTCCAAAATGTACGCTTCGCCGCCCACGGCATCGAGCTTGTTGATGCTTCGCAGGTAATCGATCAGCGAGATGGAGTCGATGGGAATGCGGCTGTTGTACATATCGACCATCGCGGTATAGATGGTCTTATGAATGGGCCGGTAGAAGTCATCGGGCTGCAGCTCGACCTGGGCTTCTTCGACCACCTCGGGCGATAGCAGCATAGCGGCCAGTACATTGGCCTCTGCATCTTGGTTTTGGGGAAGACCCAACTTTGAGCCGCGGTCCTCAACCGTCAGCCCGGTCTCCCTATCGTCATATGCCATGAGCATCCTCATTCATATCGCTTGCGAGCATCCATAGTATCAGCCACGGTCCAAAAACGGACCGCGCGCCGCCAATCATCACCGAACCAAACGGATGAACGGTCCTGTACTTAGGACTTCGACGCAACGTTCACCATGACACTCACTCAGCGCAAAAAGCAAAAGGGCGCCCTGGTTTCCCAGAGCGCCCTTCTTAGAACAAGATTGTTGCGTTGCAGCAAATGCTACTCGGCAGCAGCCTCAGTCTCGACCTCGGCGGTCTCGGCCTCGGCGACCTCAGCGGCCTCCTCGACCTCAGCCTCGGCAGCGAGCTCCTCGGCGGTAACGCCGACGAGAACGACAACCTCGGCCTTGATCTCGCGGTACAGCGAGATGGCAACGGTGTGGGCACCGGCAACCTTGATGGGCTTACCGAGCTCGACGCGCTTGCGGTCGATGTCCATACCGAGCTGAGCCTTGATGGCGTCAGCGATCATAGCGGCGGTAACGGAGCCAAAGAGGATGCCCTCGTCGCCGACCTTGACGTCAACGGTGACCGTCTTGCCCTCGAAGGCAGCCTTGGTCTCGTTGGCGGTAGCCAGACGGACGGCCTCGCGCTTGGCGATGTTGTTGCGACGCTCGTCGAGCTGCTTGAGGTTGCCCTTGGTGGCGGCAACAGCGAGCTTCTTGGGGAACAGGAAGTTCTCAGCGTAACCCTGAGCGACCTCTACGACGTCACCCTCGCCGCCCTTGCCCTTGATCTCATCGAGAAGAATAACCTTCATGATGCGTCTCCCTTCTTAGCCGCGGTCGCGGTTGCCACGAGAGGAAACCACGGGGACGGTGTACGGCAGGAGAGCCATCTCGCGGGCGCGCTTGATGGCGTTGGCGATGTCATGCTGATGCTGCGTGCAAGCGCCAGTGACGCGACGGGGCTTAATCTTGCCACGGTCGGTCATGTACTTACGGAGAAGCTGAGTGTCCTTATAGTCGATGAACTCAGTGTTCTCCTTGCAGAACTGGCAGTACTTACGACGCGGCTGACGTGCAGAATAATCATTAGCCATGTCAAAATACCTTTCATTTGGCAACTTCGGCGAGCCGAAGCCGCCTCTCACTCAAAAATAGGTGAACAACCCTTAGAACGGGATGTCCTCATCGTAGACGTCGACCGCGGGCGGCGTAGCCACCGGTGCGGCAGGACGTGCTGCGGGCGCGGGAGCTGCGGGGGCGTAACCGCCTTGATCGTAGCCACCCTGGCCACCACGGGAGCTCATAAACTCGATCTCATCGACGATGACCTCAAGCTTGCTCCGGCGCTGACCGTCGCGCTCCCAAGAGCTGTAGCGCAGCTTGCCCTCGATCGCGACCTTGTTTCCCTTTGCCAGGAAACGGCTCACGGCCTCGGCGCGGGTGCCGAACATAGTGCAGTCGACAAAGTTGGGATAGTCCTCCCACTCGCCAGTCTGCGCGTTGCGGCGACGATCGTTCACGGCGACGCCAAAGGACAGAACCTGGGTTCCGCCGGCGGTGGCGCGCAGCTCGGGATCGCGGGTGAGGTTACCGGTGATGTTCACTCGATTGATGCTCATAACTCACTACTTCCTCTTGGGGCACAAGCCCAGTCCAAAACGACAGTCTTACTCCTGGTCGTCGCGACGGACGATCATGTGGCGGACCACAGCGTCGGTGATGCGCAGGACGCGATCAAGCTCGGCGATCTGGGTAGGATCTGCGTGGAAGTTGATGAGGGTGTAGTCACCATCGGTGAGGTCGTTGATCTCGTAGGCGAGCTTGCGCTTGCCCCACTCGTCAACGGAGTCGACCTTGCCAGCGCCCTCAGCGATCGTGGTATCGATACGCTTCATAACAGCGAGACGAGTCTCGGGGTCGAGCGACGGGTCAACAAAGAACAGCAGTTCATAAGCCTTCATATTGTCACCTCCTCTGGGCAAATGTGGCTTCAGGTCGTGAAGGTGCGCCTGAAGCAGGAAAAGACTTGGTAATAATATCTTTCAACCTCCCAGGCCGCAAGAATATGCAGCTACAACCTCATGACCTCCACATATGCCCATACTCGCACGACGTTTCATGCGCATTCCAACCAAATGCTGACCAAAAGCTTGACGGATCTGTGGACAAGATACGGTGCCATGAGGACAAGCTGAGCCAAGTCGCAGGTCAACGGCCGCATGGTTGTGGTCACAAAATGCATACCAGTGGCCCACAGCACCACCCAAAGATTTTTAAATTCATTGCCAAATCGCTTATAAATACCCCTTTTGAACAATCGAGTTGATCAACTACGCTGGTCGGAAGCCGTTTTTTGGCATCTCAAACCCCGCTGCAACGCCAAACGCGGCCAAGCGTTTTAAAAAATGCCAACTTTTCTGTTTGCACTTTGCGATTCCTCGTGTATACTGACTTTCGCATTTAACGGAGAGTTGTCCGAGTGGCCGAAGGAGCACGATTGGAAATCGTGTAGGCGTCAAAAGCGTCTCCAGGGTTCAAATCCCTGACTCTCCGCCAGTTAATTCCAAAGCAGGCCTTCGAGCCTGCTTTGTTTTTACCCCACGCGGAGGGGTGGCAGAGTGGTTGAATGCGGCGGTCTCGAAAACCGTTTGGCCTGTATAAGGTCACGAGGGTTCGAATCCCTCCTCCTCCGCCATTCTGGTTGAGAAAGCTCCCGAGAATGGGAGCTTTTTTGTTTTGAGTCCCCAACAAGCAAACACGGCGGAGGAGGAGGGATTCGAACCCGCCAGGGCCCGGAGCGTAAAGAAAACGCGCCCGTGGCGCGTTTTTAGCGCAGCGCGGTCGGCGCAAGCCGACCGGATAAATTTTGAGCGGAGCTCAAAATTTGGACATCCCTCCTATTCGACCACGCCCCCATCGCGTTCAGCATCAACCCGGATCCCCAAACATGGAACCTATGACCGTACCCAGTCCCGACCGTTTGCCGAGCAATAGGGTCGCAATCGGCGCCGAACATGTACTATGTACGGGCATTGTCTAAACCCGTAACTCAAAGGACCCCATCTTGCCCGTTGCCGCCGCTATGATCGTTACCGCACACGCCTCGGATGCCATGGTTGCCATCCCGTTTTGGCTCGAGATGTTCGCCGTCGTCGCGGCATCGATCTCGGGCGTGTTGGTCGCACGCGAGCACAAACTCGACCTGGTGGGCGCCGTCGCGCTCGCCGTGGTCTGTGGACTGGGCGGCGGTCTTTTGCGCGATATGACGCTGCAGGTGGGCAACGTCTACATCCTCAACCAACCGATGGCGCTCCCGCTCTCCATCGCCACCGCGGCCATCATCTACATCTTCCCGGCAATCGTCGACAAGCCCGAAAAGCTCATTCCCCTGCTCGATATCATCTCGGTGGGTATTTATGCGGCAACCGGCGCAGACAAGGCGCTGGTCTACGGCTTTGCGCCGGCGGTGTGCATCATGATGGGCTTTTTTACCGCGGTGGGCGGCGGCATGCTGCGAGATGGTTTTATGGGTGTGGTGCCGGGTATCTTCCAACGCACCAACTTCTATGCCATCGCGGCCATCGCCGGATCGGCAAGCTATGTTTGCCTTGTCATGAGCGGCTTGGTCAGCAATGTCGTCGCACTGGTCGTTTGCGTCGTGGTGACCATGGGACTACGCTGGCTGTCGCTGCGTTTTGATATCAAAAGCCCCACCGAGGATGACATCGCACGCTTTTTGCACCGCAAAAAGTAGGTGGCGCGGGCTCATCCTTCGAAATGCAACCGAGAGGTTCTTTTAGAGCGCCCACGCGTTGGGTACCCTGTTAGGTGCATGTCGAGCATCTGACGAAGGATTCACTATGCCCTGTAATCAATTCCCGTCGACCCAGCGCCGTAAAGCGTGGGGCCGCATCACGATCTTATTCGCGCTCATCGCTCTAGCGGTCACCGCGCTTCCCACGGCGTCGTTCGCCGGCACGGACACCGCAGGCAACGTACTTGCGACCGACAATGACGCCAATTCGTCCGGCGTCGAAGGTGACCTGTACTGGGCAGGTCAGGCCCTCAACTTGGACGATGCGTCCATCGGCCGCGACATAATTGCAGCAGGCGAGAGCCTCTCCATCCGCGACTGCACGGTGGGCGGCGCCGTCCGCTTGGCGGCACGCACTATCGATATCGCCAAGACCACGGTTGATGGCAGCGTCACGGTCGTCGGTCAGCACGTTGTGCTCAATTCCGACAGCACCGCCAACTGTTTTTACGCGATAGGCGAGACGGTTGCCCTGCGCGGCTCTACCAAGTCGGCAGCGCTTGCGGGCGACACGGTGACCATCGATGGCACCGTCGAGGGCGATGTCGAGGTTTGGGCCGACAAGCTCATCCTGGGCAAGAACGCCCACATCACCGGCACCGTGAGCGCGCATGTTTCCGAAGACCCCGAGCGCGCCGCAGGAGCCGAGGTAGGCGCGCTCAAGATCGACCGCACCGAGAACGAAGATACTTCCACCCTTAACGATATCGTCGGCGGCATCGTGGCCGCGGCGCTCTCGACCTGCTTTGTCGCTCTGCTGCTCGAGCTCGTCTTTCCGCGTGCGACCGCCAGTGCCGCCGGCATGCTCCACCAGCGCCCCATGCCACTGTGGGTGAGCGGTCTTCTGGGCACGATTGCTGTCGTCCCCGCCGTCCTGCTGCTGATTATCTCCATCGCTGGCCTGTCGCTTGCCGGAGCCCTCTCGTGCGGCGTTATCGGCATCGCGTTGGTGTCGAGTGCCTTTGCGGGATGCGCAATCGCCCGCATGGTCGGACACAACCAGAACCGCTACGCCATGGCAGCCGTCGGCGGTGTGGCCGCAGGCGCCCTCACGGGACTTCCCCTCATCGGCGACTTCATCAGCGGCGTGGCCTTTGTCTTTATGCTCGGCTACGTTATCCAAATCATCTGGCGCAACGCCCGCCTCAAGCCGCAGCAGCCGGTTAACATGCCAGGACTCCCCACCGCTTAGCCACCAACCACCACAAAGGTGCCAGGTTACTTTGCACCAACAAACGAAGCGGGGCACTCGGTCATATCGACCGGGTGCCCCGCTTTTCTTGGAGGGTTCTCTAGTAACTTTTTCAAAACCAATGATCATCAGGTCGGTAGGCCTGTGCGTCACTCGCTACAGAGGCAGTACGCCATTGAGCAAGGGGGTAATTATTTTTCACGGCGACCTCCTCCCCGCTTGATGACGAGCGCGACAACAATAGCCGCCACTCCGATGGCAGCCAAAACCGCCACCAGTACCAACGTTCTATCTCCCGTCGAGGGCATAAAGCCTCGACCTGCTTCTTTGCTTGGGGTGTTGAGCACCGACAGCTCAATCGAACCCGTCCTGGCATCGGCGGTATCAACCCGCAGAGGGTTTTCGACCGATACGGTCACCTTGGGCTTCGCGGCTGACACCTGTTTAACGTCCAATCCCTCGGCCGTAACCGTTACCGTTCGTTTGTCTTCAAAGGCGGTGTATCCCTTGGGAGCCGCGACCTCCTCGACGGTGTAGACACCCGCGTCCACACCGCTCAATTCCACATGGCCATCTGCGCCCGAGGTGACGTACGCGTCGGAATCCGTCGACCACAAGCCGTCAGTCGTTAGGATGCGACCGCGGTCGTCGATGATGCGCAGTTTGGCACCCGCGAGCGGCTTATCGTCCGAGCTTGAGCGCTTGATCAGACTGAGTCCCCAGGTGTAGGCGCACGCGTCATCGCTCGACGTGCGGGTGAATCCGGCATCGCCGGACTGGTCGGCAAAGGGAGAGCGCGGGTAGCGCAGGTAGACCTCGTTGGGGTTGCCCTTCGCGATGCCGTGGCTGCATGCGCTGTTGAGCGGCGCATTGTACACGGCGACCACGCGGGCTCCAGCTGTGAAGGCGTCGGCCCCGCCGAGCGCGGCGATCAGGTCGCCGGTGCGCACGGTGAAGGTCTTACCGTCGACCGAGACCCTGCACTGGGCCGTGATATCGGTCCAACCCTTCGCGGGCTCGGTACCGGTGCGCCCGTCCCTGCCAGCCGAGACGGCACCGAAGCCGCCGTCCGCGCCCGCCGCCACGTACACGCGCATGCTCGCGGCGACCTTGGAGGGGTCGAGCCCCGCGCTCATGGTGTCGACGAACCGCACCGTATAGGTGTCGTAGGCGGTAAGGCCCGCCGGGACCGTGGCGGAGAGGCGCCAGTACAGGTCGTCGGCGACCGTGGCGTCGGCGGCCTTCTGCCAGGCGGCGGTGCCGTCCTCCAGCACGTGCTTGGCGACCTTGGGGGTCGCCGCCTTGGGCTTGACGGTGACGGCGCCGCCGCCCACCAGGGCCATAATCGGCGCGGTGCCGGCTTCGTTCTGGGAAATGGCGTCGTCGTCGGCGACGATGAGCCAGTAGCCGCAGGGCAGCTCGGCCGCCGTGCGCGCGTTAAGGGCCACGGAAGTTGCGTCGGCATTGCAAATCGCGCGGGCAAGCTTTGCCGTCAGCGCGGTCGTCATATGCCCGTCGGCATTCATCCATTCGGCAGCCTCTTGCGCCGTCGATGCCGAGCCATCAAGTCCAGCATCATGAAGCACGGAAAGAATAGCTTGACGAACCGCGCCATTCGCCCACGTTACGTCAGTTGCAATTTTTTGGCCAGCATCGTCATCGTCGACAACGGTCGCCGAAAAGAGCTGGTACGCGTCATACCGCGTCGCAACTGTACCGCCTACCGTAATGGCACCGGTGCCCGCCGCGCGGGCCGTCCCGGGCAGCATCGCAAAAGAGAGCATAGCGACCGTAACTATCGTCGCCACGGCCAACAAGCGGCGCCAAAGCCTACTCACGGCGACCACCTCGATCTCGATCGCGATGGCGGTGAGCATGCATCCATGTCGCGGCAAAGCACAGCAGCGAAGCGCCAGCCAGATACGTCATAGTCAAGCCGGCACCGCCTGCCTCGGGAAGCGTGGTCGAGTATCTGTTGGTAAAAGTCGGCGGGGTCGAAGAGCCATTGTCGTAGGTGACGGTGGCGACGAGATTCCTCTCACCGTTGTCCACCTTAACCGTAACCTTGTGCTGGGTCCTGTCGTAGGTGATGTGGTCCTTGACGTTGTTCTCGGCGCCCTCGGGGACGACCTCAGAGATGGTATAAGTATAGGTATCGGCCTTGTTGTAGTCGACGTTGAAGGAGACGTTGCCCATGGCATCGTTGGTCACCGTTTGGAGCACCCTGTCCTTGTCATCCTTGAGCGCGAACGAGAACTGACCTTCCTTGAACGTTCCGCCTGCGAGCACCTTCTCTGCGTTAATAACCGCCTTGCCCGTCATGCGGTTGTCGTAGACCCAGATCTCGTCCTTCTTTGTATCGTCGATAATCTCCGCACCGTCGACGATGTCCTTTGCCTTAGTTAGCGCAGCCTGATAATCCTTGTCGCTCGCGCTGCCCTTGAGCATGATCCACGTGGGATCGGCCTTGGCATAGCCAACAGGCGCCTTGGTCTCCACGAGCTGATAGAGCACGCAATTACTCATCTTCTTGTCGCTTGTGCCGAACGAGATTTTGCCGTTGGCGTCGGTAGGGACGTCGATCGCGGCCTCGTCAAACGGCGTTCTGGCGTTCTCTACATTTCCGTCATCCGCAACCTGGCCCATATCCACGCTGTAGAGTGTGAACTTCGCCCCCTCGAGCGTCGCGCCGACCTGCTGGGCGTCGTACTTGGTCATCGTGATGCTGTAGCCGTTGCCGCCCGCGCTGGCGGACGCATTTTGAATCTTCCATTTTTGCTCGTCGATCGCCGAACCCTCCGTCACCCCCACAAGCTCGGCGGTGTTGGAAAGGGACACCTCTTCGCCGGGGTTTCCAGTCGGGATAACCTCATACTCGACCTTGAGGTATTTCCCGTCGGGCACCTCAAGAGTCAACTTCGTACGCGAGCCAGATTCATCCTTGACTTGCTCCATCTTCGACGAATAGTCCTTATCAGCCAGCGGTGACCAGGCACCATTCACCTGCTCATAGACCTTAAGCGTCGACGGCACCAGCGCGCACTTGGCATCCATGGTATCGACGAGCTCAAGGAAGTCGGTGCCATTTTTAAGGGCACCGGCAGACTCGTTAACAAGAATGGTGTATTTGATGCGATTGCTATTGGCAACCTGCTCGCCGGACTTTTTGATGACGTTGTTCTTAATGATGACGTCACCTTTACCGGAATCGAACTTTTTAACTCCTGACCCCGCGCTGGCCTTGTTGGTGAACTTCACCTCGTTTGTGGAGGTATCGAGCTCACCGCGCTTGACCGCCGTCTTGTACGTGAGCTTTGCGTAGCCGGCATAGCTTTCGAGTTCAGTCGTGGGGATGGAGAAGGTGACCGTATTGCCGTTGCGGCTGACGTTGTCGGCGGCGAGCGTCCGACCCGTAACGACCTCCTTGGCCTCGCCTCCGCGATGAAGCCCCGTATGTTTATCATAGGGGTTCTGCACGAGCGTATACTTTGCGGAATTCGCAACATAGCTCATACCATCCGGAAGGCTATCAACGATATTCAGCGGTTTCCCGCCCAGCTTTCCAACTCCATAGTATTCGAACTCGCCATTTGCGCCCTTATTACCCTTTTGGCGGTTTGCATACACCGTCCAGTCGACGATCCAGGCGCCCTTCTCATCCGAGCCGTCAACGGTATGCCAATCGAAGTTCTCAACCCAAGACACCTTCGACTCCGCTTCCGGCTTCTCGACCGCGGGCATCGTTTCTCGGTTGACAACGTACTTGATGGGTTCGGTGAACGGCCACTGTAGTCTCAGGCCCGGTGCTTCGACCGCTGCGAAGTTTGAGTACCAGCCCGACAGCGCTTCTGATGTAGTGTCGTAGGTGATAACGGCGTAGTCCTCGTTCTCGAGAGCGGCTTTCACGTTGTCGGTAACGATGATTTTGAGGTCGTAGTTTTTCTTTGTTTCATTACCCGGATAGCTGGTCGTTGGTCTCCAGTCGGTGCCCGGAACCAGCTCGGTATTGCCGATTTTAATGGTAATGGAGCTTTCGTCGACACCAAGTTTCTGCGACCATGCCGACTGAAACGTGTCCTTCACCGTCACCTCGCCTGGATGGGCCGCATTGACGATCGCCTTCAGCGCGACCTTCGTCTCCCACGTCGCCCTGCCCGTCGTCGCCGCCTCATCGTATCTCACGAGCCTCTTGGTGATCGGCACAACACCCGTCAGCTGCGGCGTGAAACTGCCATCATCCGTACCGGAAACGGAACCTTTGCGCTCGATGGTCGCGCTGTTGCGCACGGTGTCGTACGAGCTCGTATCGTTCATCTTGGTGTGATAAACGATGCAGTAGGTGGCGTACTTATCCTCAAGGTTGTTCGGGAACGTATAGGAAAAGAAATTATCCTTAGGTTCAAGTTTTCTTTCACAAATCTTGACTCCGCTCGCCTCCGAGTCGCCTTTGTAAACCGTAAAGTTGCCCGTATACGTCTGTTTTCCGTCCAGATTATCGGTGAACATGTATCCGCTCATGTCGGCCTTGAGCTTGCCTTGGTTGAGCTTGACCGTCCACTTGATGTCCGACGGCGTGCCTGAGCCATTGGACTTCTTGATCATGTCATAGCCGAATGTAACAGGCTCAGCCGTAGCTGTTCTGTTATCGCTGTCGCTTGAGCCAGCCCAATTCCACGCTGCCGTATTCTCAGCTTTGATCAAATCGCCGCCGTTCGCGGCAACGCCGCTCTTCAGCACCGTATCGTACGTGACCGTGTGGTTGCCCCGGGAAAGGTTGCCCAGGCTGTCGAGGGTTACGACCTGGCCGTCGATCATCGGCTGGGAGTCAAGCTTCTTGCCGTCGAGCTTGAAACTGTCGTTCACAAAGTCGAAGTTGTCGCCCAGCGTATCAGTGAAGCTAGCGTCCGTAGCATACGACTCTACGGTAAGCGTAACAGTCCAGGTAACCTTGGCCACGCCATCTGCGCCCTGGGAGAAGGTCCCCGACTTCGTCCCCGTGACTTTGCCGTCCTTGATAGGGATTTTGATCGTTCCCACACCAGGGAACACGACAGATGCGTTGCCGCCTGAGCTGGTGTCCTTGTCTGCAAGCTCGAACGACAAATTGGCTCCGACATAAATCTCCGCAGGGTTTGACGCAAGCCAGTTTTTGTCAAACGCAAAGATGACCTTATTGTCCTTAATCTTCCACGTGCCAGCCTTGGCGGCAGTGGCTTCCGAACCCTCCATGAGGTCGCCGCCGTCGTTGTCGTCAACGACAATGGTGTCGGGCAGCTTATAGACAGCGATGTTCTTCTCGGGCGTAGGCACCTTGCCGCCTTTGAATTGTGCCGAGAAAGCTCCATAGAGCGTCGAAGTGGACGTTACGGGATCCTCGAGCTTTTGAGTATGGTGCTCATCGGTATACAGCCTGACATCAACCGTCGCCGTATCCCCATCGATCGCAATCGGATCGGGCTTCGCAACGTCATCGGCGCGCACGGGGGCTGCGCCGTGAAAAACTGCGGCGGTGAGGCTAATCAAAATGAAGATCAGGGCCGCCATACCAAGCGACCGCGAGCGGTGTGCGTCCATAGTTGTCCCTTAATTCCTACAACACAGTGTGGAATACGGCGAATCGTCGGATCGAACACAAGCCCCAACATCTACGAGAACCTACCTAGCGCATTGCAAGAACCCATTGGGGGCAACTTCTAAGACGGTTCGTCTATGCCACAATGCATAAAATACAATATAGATAACAGTCATGTAAACCGCTGGTAAAGAGGTCTTTTAATGTAATACCAGTTGATATTTATCTGTTAACGGTTTTGTATCAAAGCGGTAATATCCTGTGGAATTATGTATATGTTTAAACAACTTTACTTTGGCTGGAAAGCCGCTCGGGGGATAACCTCCTCCACCGTGGTGCAAAGTAACCTGTCCCCTTGCACCAAAAAGGGCGCCGACCATTGCGGTCGACGCCCTTTCTTATTGGCGGTTATAAGTCCCAGCGCTTATTTGTTGACCTGGCCGGCGCGGACGGCGGCCTTCTTGCGGTCGGTGGCGTTGAGCAGACGCTTGCGCAGGCGGATGTTCTTGGGAGTAATTTCGACCAGCTCGTCGTCGGCGATGTACTCCAGCGCTTCCTCCAGCGAGAAGGTGCGGGGCGGCACCAGCTGGACGGAGATATCGGAGGTCGAGGAACGCTGGTTGCCCAGGTTCTTGGTACGGGCGATGTTGACGACCATGTCGCCAGCCTTGCTACGCTCGCCCACGATCATGCCCTCGTAGCACTCGGTGCCCGGCTCAACAAACAGCTGGCCGCGCTCCTGCAGCGTACCCAGAGCGTAGGCAACGGCCTTCTCGGTGGTCATGGAGATCATGGCGCCGTTCTGACGGTTACCGATCTCTCCGGCATAAGGACCATACTCCAGGAAGGTGTGGTAGAACACGCCCTCGCCGTGGGTGACGTTCATGATGCGGTTCTTGAGACCCATGATGCCGCGCGTCGGGATCTTAAACTCGAGGTGCGTCACGATGCCCGAGGTGTCCATGCTCGTCATGATGCCGCCGGAGGTACCGAAGACCTCAACGACCTTGCCTGAGTACTCGTCCGGGCACTCAACGACGGCCTGCTCGACAGGCTCCATCTTGTTGCCGTTCTCGTCCTTCTTAAACAGAACGCGGGGACGGCCGACCTGGAACTCAAAGCCCTCGCGGCGCATGGACTCCATCAGAACAGACAGGTGCAGAATGCCGCGGCCCGAGACCTCGACGCCGCTCTTGTCCTCGAGCTCCTCGATCTTCATGGTCACGTTGTTCTCGGCCTCGTTGAACAGGCGCTCCTTGAGCTGACGGGCGCCCACGATGTCGCCATCGCGACCGACGAGCGGGGAGGTCGAAGCCTCAAAGACGATGGACAGGGTCGGCGGGTCGATCTCGATGGGCTCGAGCTCGACGGGGTTCTCGGGGTCGGTGTAGACATCGCCGATATCGGTGCGTTCAATACCCACGACAGCGGCGATATCGCCGGCGCCGACTTCCTGGCACTCGGTGCGGCCCAGGTAGTCGAAGGTAAAGAGCTGCTTGACGGTAGCGGTGGCGCTGGAGCCGTCGTTCTTCACAACCAGGATCTGGTCGCCCTGGTGAATGGCGCCGGAGTACACGCGACCGATACCGATGCGGCCGACGAAGTTGGAGTGGTCGATGGTCACGCACTGCATGGCCAGCGGGGCGTTCTCGTCAACCTCGGGCGCGGGCATGTCGTCGATGATCATATCGAGCAGCGGGTACATGTCCATGTTGCCGTCGTTGGGGTCAAGACGGGCAAAGCCGTTCATGGCGCTGGCGTAGACCACGTGCTCCATGGCGAACTCAAGCTGGTCGTCGGTGGCGCCCAGGTCGGCCATGAGGTCCAGGCAGTCGTTGTAGGCCTTCTCGGGGTTGGCACCCGGACGATCGATCTTGTTGATGACGATCATGATCTTAAGGCCGGTGTCGATAGCGTGACGCAGCACGAAGCGGGTCTGGGGCATGGGGCCCTCAAAAGCGTCGACCAGCAGCAGGGCGCCGTCGGCCATACGCAGCACGCGTTCGACCTCGCCGCCAAAGTCGGCGTGGCCCGGGGTGTCGATGACGTTGATCTTGACGTCCTTGTACTCGATAGAGATGTTCTTGGCGAGAATCGTAATGCCGCGCTCGCGCTCCTGGTCGTTGGAATCCAGGACGCGGTCCTCGACCTGCTGGTTGGCACGGAAGGCGTCCGTGGCACGCAGGAGCTTGTCGACCATCGTCGTCTTGCCGTGGTCGACGTGAGCGATGATGGCGATGTTCCTCAGATTGTCTACGCGCATGTAGTTCCCCTATCTTCTATCTATATACAACCGGCACGCGTATGCGACCCACCCAGCAATGCAACGCTCGGCGGGAATATTGAGCCTTTTACCGAAAACTCGTTTATTTTAGCGATTTTAGATGAGAGGGGTTTCCTCACCTGCAGGTTCAGGGTCGCTCCACATAAAACCATCGCCGGCGCCCATGCCCTCATACAGCACATATGCCGAAAAACCGCTCTCGAGCGTGGTTTCGAAGAAGCTCACGAGTAGAGCATCGTGATAGCCGCCGTCAATCTCGACGCAGCCGGTATAGCCGATGGCATAGCGGGCGATACGGCCCAGGCCCTCGTCCTTAAGACCCATCTTGTGCTCGGAGATAAAGTTGGTGGCCGCCTCGAGGCACGCCTCTTCGCCATCCTCGTCAAGCGCCGCCAGATAGCGGTTGGAAGCAGCGTCCTCGATCGCCACGACCACGCCCGGGTTCTCGCCCGCGGCCAGGTCGTCCAAGAAGGCGCCGATCAGATCGCACACCATGGCGTCGAGCTCGGCGGAGACGTTACCGGCGTCCTGCATATCCTGTGCCATCTTTAGACCTTCCCATCGAGTCTGGCGTCGTTACAGTTCCTGTGCCTCGGCGGCGATCCTAGCGGCAGCGTCGCGGGCGCGCATCATGTCCGCCGCGCGCTTGTCGAGCACCTTGATCTGACTGGTCAGCATTACCGCGTCGACCACACCCCAGATCACGAGGCCCGTAGAGATCGAAAACCCAAGCGCACCAACTGTACCACGAAGGCGCGAACAGATTGCCGCGACAAGGGCGGAGATGACAACCATCTTGATAAACGAGCCGCGGCGTTCGCGAAGCGTGCGGGCCTGCGTCACATAGGCAATGCGCGCCGCCTCAGAAGCCTCAGAGCGCATCTGGGCCTCGCGCGCGATAGCCGCTGCCTCGGCCGACATGCCGCCGGCCATCAGCGAACGCTCCACAACCTGGCTGCCCCGCATTTAGAAGTCATCGGGGGAGAGCGTATGGACGAACTCGTCGAACTTCTCGAACTCCTGCTCGTCGTCAACTTCCTCGGCATGGGCAGAAACGGTGCCCAGGCGATTCATGATGTCGTCCTCCACAAACATGGGGGCATTGCTGCGCACGGCAAGGGCAATGGCATCACTGGGACGGGCATCGATCTTGCGCTCGTCACCATCGGCCAGCACGACGATCGTCGCGTAGAACACCGGCGGCTCGGCGCGGACGATCTCGATGCGCTCGAGCTTGGCGCCCAAGGCGCTAACAGTATCGAGCAGCAGGTCATGGGTAATCGGGCGCTCGGCGCGGCCGCTATCGATGCCACGGCTAATGGCAGCAGCCTCAAACGAACCAGTCTGAATGGAAAGGGAACGCAACGGCGCGGGCGAGTCCGATTTGCTGCAGCGCTCACGAAGCACGATAAGCGATGGCACGGGACCGGCGGCCATGACGATGGTCTCTATGTCGACACGAACCATGGAACACCTCCGGTACGTAGCGGTTAACACGCGGCAGCTCCACCGCATTGAATAGCTATACTACCCAATCTTTCGCACAGCACACAAAACCAAAATGAGATTTATCGCAGACAAGAAAAAAGCCCCGAGGCAACGCCTCAGGGCTCTTCACAGTTTTGATGGTGGACCTGACAAGATTCGAACTTGTGACCTCCCGGTTATCAGCCGGACGCTCTAACCAACTGAGCTACAGGTCCATCATGGTGGAGGTTAGGGGGATCGAACCCCTGACCTCAGGCTTGCAAAGCCCGCGCTCTCCCAGCTGAGCTAAACCCCCACGGAGACAGTAATAAACACCCCAGCGGCGACTCGGCTCTCGCTGGGGTGTTTATTGCGAAAGAAAGTGGTGGACCTGACAAGATTCGAACTTGTGACCTCCCGGTTATCAGCCGGACGCTCTAACCAACTGAGCTACAGGTCCATCGCGCAAGGGATATATTAGACGAGTCGTTACGCGCGCGTCAACAACTTTTTTGAAAATCTTTGGGAGGGATGGTCGCTGGGCTGGCGAGATGGTTTTGGTTTGCTGCTCGGACAGTCCTGCGCAAGACGAAGGCCACATTAAGTGGTCTTCTTTGCGTGCGGAACTCGCGACAAACCAAAACCATCTCGCCAGCCCAGCGACCATGGGGTCCCAAGGTTTTAAAAAAAGCGGTCGGCGCGCAGTGCGCCGACCGCCGATATATGGGGTCTGATATTTTCTACCAGTTAGGGCCTCTTACTCGTCGAGGAGATCTTCCGGCATGTCGTTGCCGTCGCCTAGATCGACAGGGGTTTCTTCGGGGGCGAAGCCGTTTTCTGTGGCTTCGCCTTCGGGCTTCTCTTTGGCGGCTGTCATGCGGGCTACGGCGCAGATGCGGTCGTTGTCGTCGACGGTCATCATCTTGACGCCCTGGGTGGCGCGGCCAGTCTGGCTGATCTCGTCGGTCTTGACGCGAATGACCGTCGCACCCTCCGTCACGATGAACAGCTCGTGCTGCGGGCCCACCGTCTTCATGGCCGCGAGGTTACCCTTGCGCTCGGTCATCTGAATGGTATAGACGCCCTGACCGCCGCGGTTCTGCTCTGGGTAGTCCGCGACCGGTGTGCGCTTGCCGTAGCCGCGCTCGGTGATGACAAACAGATCGCCGTTGCCGTTAGTGACTTCCATGCCCAGAACGCTCACGCCGTCCTTCATGCCGATACCGCGAACGCCGCTGGTATCGCGGCCGGTAGCGCGCACCTGCTCCTCGGAGAACATGATCGCCTTGCCCGCGGTGGTGGTCAGGATGATCTTGTCACCCTCGCGCACGCGGCGCACGTTCAGCAGCGCGTCGTCGTCACGCAGGTTGATAGCGATTAGGCCATCACGGCGGCTGCGATCATATGCGCTCATCACGGTCTTCTTGACCATGCCGCTCTTGGTGGCAAACATCAGGTACTCGTCGGCCGGGAACTCGCGGCAGCTGATGACGCTCGCGATCTTCTCGCCCTCTTCGAAGGGAAGTAGGTTGACGATCGCGGTACCGCGCGCCTGGCGCGTACCCACCGGCAGCTCGTGCACCTTCAGGCGATAGACCTTGCCCTTACTCGAGAAGAACAGCACGTACTCGTGCGTGGACGCGATGAACATCTCGTCGATGACATCGTCCTCTTTGAGGTTGACGCCCGACACGCCCTTGCCGCCGCGCTTCTGGGCACGGTAGGCAGCCACCGGAATGCGCTTGACATAGCCGGTGTGGGTGATGGTCACGACCATATCCTCGTCGGCGATGAGGTCCTCGACATCCAGGTCCTTCTCAACCTGGCTGATCTCGGTGCGGCGCTTGTCGCCAAACTTCTTGGAGATCTCGCGCATCTCTTCCTTGATGACGCCCAGGATCTTCTCCTCGTGCGCCAGCAGGTCCTCGTAGTAGGCGATGGCGCGGCGCAGACCGTCCAGCTCTTCCTGAATTTTGTCGCGCTCCAGGCCGGTCAGGCGGCGCAACTTCATCTCGAGAATGGCCGTGGTCTGCTCGGGCGTAAAGCCAAAGCGCTCGATCAAGCGGCTGCTGGCCTCGGAGTCGGTCTGCGAGGAGCGGATGATGCTGATGACCTCGTCGATATGGTCAAGGGCCATCAGGTAGCCCTCGAGGATATGCGCGCGGGCCTGGGCCTTCTTAAGGTCGAAGCGGGTGCGGCGGGTGACGACGTCGACCTGGTGGTCGATGTAGTGCTGCAGCATCTCGCGCAGGCTCAGGCATTTGGGAACGCCGTTGACGAGTGCCAGGTTGTTGGCGCCAAAGGTCGTCTGCAGCGAGGTGTACTTATACAGGTTGTTGAGCACGACCTGCGGAATGACGCCCTTCTTGAGCTCGATGACCAGACGGATGCCCTTCTGGTTGGATTCATCGCGCATATCCGAGATGCCCTCGATGCGCTTGTCGTTGACAAGCTGGGCGATCTTCTCCTGCAGGGTGCCCTTGTTGACCATGTAGGGAATCTCGGTAAAGACCAAGCGGCTGCGGCCGGTCTTGGTGGACTCCACGTGTGCCTTGGCACGCACGGTAATGGAGCCGCGACCGGTCTCGTAGCTCTGCTTAATGCCGGCACTGCCCATGATGATGGCACCGGTGGGGAAGTCCGGACCGGGCATGATCTGCATGAGCTCGTCGACGGTGGCGTCGGGGTTGTCGATCAGGTAGCAGGTGGCCTCGATCGCCTCGGTGAGGTTATGCGGGGCGATGTTGGTGGCCATGCCGACGGCGATGCCTTGGCTGCCGTTAACCAGCAGGTTGGGGAAGCGCGCAGGCAGCGCCACGGGCTCGGCGAGCGATTCGTCGTAGTTGGGCTGCCAGTCGACGGTATCCTTCTGCAGGTCGCGCAGCAGTTCCATGGCGGGCTTTGCCAGGCGGCTCTCGGTGTAACGCATGGCCGCCGCGCCGTCGCCGTCGATGTTACCGAAGTTGCCGTGACCATCGATGAGCGGCGTGCGCATGGAGAACCACTGCGCCAGGCGAACCATGGCCTCGTAGACCGCGAAGTCACCGTGCGGATGGTACTTACCGATAACTTCGCCGACCGTCCAGGCCGACTTCTTATGTGGGCGGTTGGGGTAGATGCCGCTCTCGTTCATCGCGTACAGGATGCGGCGGTGCACCGGCTTTAAGCCGTCGCGCACGTCCGGCAGGGCGCGCGCCGTGATGACTGACATCGAATACTCGATGAACGACTGCTTCATCTCGCGACCGAACTCCGAAATCTGGAGCTGGCCGCCGTTGATATCCTCGCCGGCCGAGGCGCCGCGATCGACTTCGCCAAAGCTCTCCTCGAGCTCAGCGTCGTCTTCTTCCTCATCATCATCGGCATCGGGGTTATAGGCGTCCGGGTCGCCGTCCTCGCCCTGCTCAGCACGGGCAAGCAGGCGCTTCAGATCATCGGGCATACCGGCATCGCCGGCCTCGTCCATATCCTCGTTATTGTTGATATCGTCTGCCACGTTACCTCCTCTTAAGCGTCAAGGAAACGCGCGTCATGCGCATGTTTTTCAATGTACTCGCGGCGATAGCCGACCTCGGAACCCATGAGCTCGCGCACGGCGCGGTCCGCCACCACGGCGTCCTCGATCGACACACGCTGCAGGATGCGGGTCTTGGGGTCCATCGTCGTCGAGGCAAGCTGCTTGGGGTCCATCTCGCCCAGGCCCTTGTAGCGCTGGACGGTATAGCCCTTGCGCTTTTTGGTGATCTTGCCGTCCTTGGCCTTGCCGTCCTCGTCGTTATCGTCGGGGTTCAGGCCCAGGCTCTGGATGGTGTCGCGCAGGATCTCGTCTTCGGGCTGGCGGCCGTTGGGATACACGTAGTGAATCTTGTTGCGCACCTTAATGCCAAAGATGGGCGGGCAGGCAACATAGACGTAGCCGGCATCGATCAGCGGGCGCATGTACTTGTAGAAGAACGTCAGCAGCAGGATGCGGATATGCGCACCGTCGACGTCTGCATCGGTCATGATGATGATCTTGTGGTAGCGCGCCTTGGTGATATCGAAGTCGCCGCCGTCGCCGGCACTCGTCGTGACGCCGCAACCGATCGCGGTAATCAGCGACTGGATGGTGTCACTCGAGAACGCGCGATGGTCACCAACGCGTTCGACGTTCAAAATCTTGCCGCGCAGGGGCAGAATCGCCTGGATGTCTCGGCGACGGCCGTCCTTGGCCGAACCGCCTGCCGAGTCGCCCTCTACGATGAAGAGCTCGGTGAGCTCGGCATCGCGCACCGAGCAGTCGGCGAGCTTACCGGGCAGGGACGCCGTCTCGAGCAGGCTCTTGCGGCGGGTCGCTTCGCGCGCCTTGCGGGCGGCGTTGCGCGCCTTGCAGGCCTGTTGCGCCTTCTTGACGATCTCACGGGCGGGCTTGGGATGCTCCTCGAGGTAATCGACAAGGCCGTCGGTCACAATCTTGAGCGTGAGCGCTCGCATATAGGAGCTACCGAGCTTGGCCTTGGTCTGGCCCTCAAACTGCGGATCGGGCAGCTTGACCGAGATAACGGCCGAAAGGCCCTCGCGCACATCGTCGCCGGTCAGGTTGGCGTCTTTTTCCTTGAGCAGGTTCTGCTTGCGCGCGTAGTCGTTGATTACGCGGGTGAGCGCGGTGCGGAAGCCCTCGAGGTGCATGCCGCCCTCGGGGGTGTAGATGTCGTTGGCAAACGACATGACGTTCTCGCCGTAGCCGCTATTCCACTGCAGGGAAACCTCGACCTCGCCCATCTTGGCCACAGGCGCGTCCGGGTCCGATTTGCCCTCGATGTAGATGGGCTCCTTAAAGGCCTCGGGGACGTCCTTGCCCTCGTTGAGGAACTTGACGAAGTCGATGATGCCGCCCTCGTAGCAAAACTCCTCCACGTGGGGAGTCGCCTCGCGCTCGTCGGTCAGCACGATTTTGAGGTTCTTATTGAGGAACGCCGTCTCCTGCAGACGGTTGTGCAGCGTATCGAAATCGTAGATGCAGGTCTCGAAGATCTCGTCGTCGGGCCAGAAGGTGACGGTGGTGCCCGTCGAATCCGAGGTGCCCACGACCTCCATCTTCTTGACGGTCTTGCCGCGCGAGAACTCCATCTCGTAGGTGTTGCCATCGCGACGAACCTGAACGACCACGCGCTTGGACAGTGCGTTGACGACGGAGATGCCCACGCCGTGCAGGCCGCCCGAGACCTTATAGGCCGAGTTATCGAACTTACCGCCGGCGTGCAAGATCGTCATGACGACCTCGAGCGTCGGGATCTTTTTAACAGGGTGCTCGTCGACGGGGATGCCGCGCCCGTTGTCGACGACCGTGATGGAGTTGTCGGCGTGGACCGTCACCTGGATCTCGGTGCAGAAACCGGCCATGGCCTCGTCGACGGAGTTGTCAACGATCTCCCACACCAGGTGATGCAGACCGCTGGCGCTCGTCGAGCCGATATACATGCCCGGGCGCTTACGAACGGCCTCGAGACCTTCGAGAATCTTAATCTCGCCGCCATCGTAATCGTTTTCGTTTGCCACACGTCCTCCTTCAGTCAAGAAAATGTGTACAGCCTTACTAGTTTATCGTAAAAAAATACCCTCGGGAACGAGGGTATTTGGCTCTACAAGGCCACCAGATGCGATTTAAGGCTCTTTTTTGCTTTGCACGCCCTTGGCCCACTCGGCACTGGCTCTCATGGCATTCTCGAGGGCCTCGCGCAGTTTTTGGTCTTCGACGGGCGCCACTTGGCGCTCAATCTCGGTGCGCTCGGCCTCACTTAGGTCGGCGTGCGGGGCCGGCGGGCGCTCGGTCGTCGCCGGGCGCAGGCGCTCCTTGGCGGCGGGCGGCGTGTGACCGGGTGCGGTGGTTTTGAACACCAGGCCGTCCACATGCGCACCGGCGCGCTCCATGCGCGCGCGGATGATCTCACGCAACAGCGTCATTTCCTGCGTCCACGAGGGCGAATCGAGATATACCAGCAGCTCATTGGACTCGGGCAGGTAGCGCAGACCCGTCACATGCCGCCCCTCGCGCGTGCCCGAGCACACCGCGTTCCACGCGCGATAGACCGCGCGCGACTCCTCGGCAGCCTCCATCTGCGCACGGCGCTCAGGCGTCGCCGACGCCAGGATGCGCTGGCGCTCTGCGTTCAAAAACCCACTGAAGGCGACCGTCTCGCTCTCGCGCTCGTAATTAGCACGTCTCACCCATGCTCACCACCTTGGCTCGATCAAGCAGGTCATCGGTAAAGTACCCCAGGTTGGTCGTGGTTATGACCGTCTGGATATCATCGCCGATCAGCCGCAGGAAAGCACCGCGACGCTCGCCGTCGAGCTCGCTCATCACGTCGTCCAAAAGCAGCAGCGGGGCGGTGCCCAGGACATCGCGAGCCACGGCCACCTCGGCCACCTTCCAGGACAGTACCAACGTTCGCTGCTGTCCTTGGCTGGCAAATGAACGAGCGGAGCGACCCACCACGGTAAATTCAATCTCGTCGCGATGCGGTCCCACCAACGTCACGCCGCGGCGAATTTCCTCGTCGGCGTGCTCATCAAGAGCGGCCAGCATGCGCTCGTACGCCCAGCCCTTCAGCTCTTCGCGATCCTCGACCTGGGGCAAATCCCCCAGCGTGGACGTATAGGTCACGTTGGCAGCCTCACCGGACGCCACTTGCCCGTAGGCAGTGCGCACATGGCCCGCCAGCCGGTCGAGCAGGGCCAACCGGTGCACGAGCAGGGCCGAGCCCGCACGGGCAATCGAATCGTTCCACGCGCCGAGCATCTCACGGCAGCACCAGGTCTCCTTGAGCAAGGCGTTACGCTGGGTCACGCAGCGCCCATAGGTGCTCGCAAGATCGGCATAGCGTGCGCTCAGTTGCATGCCAAAGTCATCGAGGGCGGCGCGGCGCACACTGGCGCCTCGCTTAACCATGTCCAGATGGTCGGGGCAAAACAGCACGCTCGGCAGAACCCCGCGCACACCGGCGGCAGAGCATCTCTTGCCGTTGCGGCTAAACGAGCGCTTACCGTCCTCCGCGCTCAATCCCATATCAAGCACGCGGCCGTCGCCCTCGAGCCTCAGCTCGACCTTGCACGAGCCCACGCCATCATGGACGAGCTCGGCTGCGGTCGGATGCCTAAACGAGGCGCCGCTCGTCAGCAGCTGCAGCGCCTCTATGAGATTGGTCTTTCCCGCCGCGTTGGGTCCCGCAAGTATCGTCACGCCCTCGTCCAGGGCAAGACGATAGTTATCGAAGCTGCGGTAGTGCGCGACGGAAAGATCGCGGGCGAACATGGTCATAGGGCGGTTGCTAGATGCGGACCGGCATGACCAGGTACAGGTAGTTGATCTTGTCGTAGGACTTGAAGATGCCCGCCTGCGAGTAGCTCTTGAGCTCCAGCGTGATCTCCTTCTCCTTGGACAGGGCATTGAGGCAGCCGAAGATGTAGTGGTAGTTGAAGGCGATGGTACCCGACTCGCCCTCGGCCTCGACATCGATCGTCTCCTGTGCAAGGTCCTGGTCATTGGAAATGGAGGACAGGCCCATCTGCCCGTTCTCGACATCGATCTCGAACTTGACGGCGGGGTTGGCGCTCGCGATAACGGCCACGCGCTTGAGGGCGGCGTTAAAGGCGGCGACGTCAATCTTGACGCTCGTCACGCACGAATCGGGGATGAGCTGCTTGTAGTTGGGGTACACGCCCTCGATGCGGCGCGACACGTAGGTGGTATTGCCGGCCTCGAAGACGACCTGGGTGTCGGTAGCCCCGATCATGATGGTCGCCTGACTGGCCATGATGTTCAGCGCGTCGTTAAAGGCGTCAGCCGGAACATTGAGCTCAAAGGAACCCTCGAGGGTCGAGGTCTCAACCTGCGTATCGCACACGGCCAAGCGGAAGGAATCGGTCGCCACCAGGCGCACGGTGTTGTTTTCGACCTTCATGTGCACGCCGCCCAGGATGGGGCGGGCCTTGTCGGTCGAGGTGACGCGCCATACGCGCCCGACCATCTCGGACAAGATATCGGTCGGCAGCTCCACGGCGCTCTCGATGGCGTATGCCGGAAACTCGGGGAAGTCATTGGCATCGAGCGTGTTCAGGCGGAACGAGCTCTTCTCGCAACCAATCAGCACCTGGCGCTCGGACAGCTCAAAGGTGACCGGGGCATCGGGGAGGGTCTTAGTGATATTGGAGAGCATCTTACAGGGGATAACCATCTCGCCCTCTTCTTCGACATGCGCCGCGATGCGATGACGGATCGAGATGGTGTAGTTAGAGGTCTGGAATTCCAAGATGCCGTCTTGGGCCTTAACGAGCACGCCCGACAGGATGGGGAGGGTGGATGCCGAAGCGACACCCTTCATAACGACGCCGATGGCTTGTGTAAGCGAGCTCTGGCTGACGGTGAACTTCATCTTTTAATACCTTTCTATAGATATAAATATCTTAATAATAGTAATAGCACTGACGAAACTGTTGATTACTCCCAAAGACGCAGGTCAGACCCAAAAAGAGAATCGACAGCAACCTGTGTGCAACAGGGGTGGTTTTCCACGTTCAAAACCTGCGCAAAACTTTTCATCACCGCGGGTTGGGTTTTAGACACCTTATGCCCGTGGTTTCGACAAGTTTTCAACAGGTGTCTCTATTTCCCTACGAGCGCAGTGTAATTTTATCGCGCAGCGACTTGAGGTCTTCGGTGACGGTGCGGTCTTCCTGGATCATCTTCTGGACCTTTTTGTAGCTCGTGCTGACGGTCGAGTGGTTGCGGTTGCCAAATTCGGCGCCCACCGCCGTGGTCGTCATCTCGCACATCTCGATGGCCAGGTAGATAGCGATATGGCGTGCTTTGGCTATATTGGCGTTGCGACGCGGGCCGATGAGCTCCTCGTGCGTCACGCCGTACTGCTCTTCGATGACGGACTGAACCGTCTGGACGTTGATCTTTTTGGCCGATGTGTCGAAGTACTGGCTGGCGATGGCGTCGATATCGTCAAAGGTGAGCTCCCCGCCCTCGCGCTCGCGGTCGCCCGCCTCGCCGGCGCAGCGCTCGCAAAAGCTCTCGAGTTCGCGGATGTTGGTGCCCGAGACCTCGGCCATGTGTTTAAAGTGCTCGTCGGTCAGGTGCCCGCCGTCGCCCCCATAGGCCGCCAGCAGCGAGTCGTCGCCTGCCTCGGGAGCGGCGACGATGGTGTTCTCGTAATAGCGCTGCAAGATCTTGTATTTCATCTCGTAGCTGGGCTCTGCGACCAGGCAGAGCATTCCGGCGTTGAAGCGGCTGGTCAGACGCTCGTCCATGCTCAGGTCCTTGGGGGCGCGGTCTGCCGCGATGACGACCTTCTTGTTATTGCGGATGAACTCGTCCATGAGCTGGAAAAAGTAGTCCACGCTCGCGCGCTTGCCGATGATGTTTTGGATGTCATCGATGATGAGCACGTCCACGCCGTGGTACGCCTGCATGATGGGGGCGTTGCTCTTCTTTTGACGGTCGAACTCGGTCATCAGGTCGTCCAGATATGCCTGGGAGTTGGCATACTTGACCTTGATCTCGGGCGACTTCTCGGCGAGCTCGTTTTTGATGGCAAGCAGCAGGTGCGTCTTGCCCAGGCCCGATTTGCCGTAGATGAAAAGTGATGTGCATGTGCCGCGCTCGTCCGCGAGGGCGGCAAACTTGAGTGCCGAGCGATAGGCATGGCTGTTCTCGGGGCCGTAGACAAAGTTCTCAAAGGTAAATTTTGAGTTCGCGGCGAGCGGGGCTCCATCCGTATTCTGCTCGGCCGGCACGGTCGGTGCTGGCATGGTTGAAGCGGGGGTCGCAGCTTGCGTGGATTTAGTCGGCGCTCCGCCCTTCATCTGGTTCATCATGCGGCGAAAATCGTCGGCTGAGAGCGTGTTCTTGATTGCAATGCCCGAATCCGCGCCCGCCGCTGCGTCGTGAGCGATGGGCATGTGCGTGACGGGTGCGTTCGTTGACGTCGCTACCGCGGTCAGCAACGGCGCCATGGTTTCACGGGAAACATTGCTGTGCTGGTGCTCGATTGTCGGCACGTCGCTTGCGGAGGCTGGTACCGTCGGGGAAGCAGCGGGGGCCGTGGCGGGCGCCGTCGCGGCAGCGGATTCCGTCACGGCGCCTTGCGGTGCCACGATGTCGAGCGCGATCGGTGCAAAGGCGATTTCTTCCAGATAGGCCTCAATGGTCGGCTGATGCTTTTTGAGCTGCGCGATGGCAAAGCGCGAGGGGGCCTCGATCGTGAGCGTATCTTCGGTCAGGCTTATGGCCCGCGATTGCCCCAGCATGTTGATGAGGCGTGCATCTTGGCCGTCGCGCTGGCAAAAGGCGATGGCATCCCCCAGGATGATGCTTGCTTCCTCGTCCACTGTCTCTCCCGTTCTTTAGCTCTGAGCTCGCACGCGAGCGGCGCCGAGTTCGGTCAGATGGTATTTCTGGCCATGCTTGATGACCAAGCCGGCCTGCGCCAAGTCATTGAGCGTGCGTGACCAAGTGGGGGCCGAGTTTCCAAACGCCCTCGCCAGATCGGTTGCACCGCACGCTTGATTTTGCGCCAGATAGCCCAGCGCGGCGTTGCCGCGATCGCTTACGAACACGTCCGGTTGTGGCTGCGCATGCTGATTTGCTGCATTAGGATACATCATTTGAGCTGCTGGTTGTTGAGAACTCTGCATCGGTGGCATTTGCTGTTGAAAACTTTGAGGCCACTGTTGGTAAGGCTGCGGAGGCATCTGTTGGGCCCAGGGGTTGTACTGCTGCTGCGGCATCTGCTGGTACGGCTGCTGATATCCTTGCTGGTACTGCTGCGGGAACTGCTGGCCGTACCCCAGTGGCGGCATCTGCTGATATGGATATCCTTGTTGGTACGGCTGATAGCCCATTTGCTGGCCACCCGGTGCGCCCGTCGCCTGCTGCATTGCTGCTGCATCCTGATCCGCCAGCGGCACGGCCTCTGGCATGTTTGGCGGCATCGACATCGATGTCGCCTGGGGCTCTTGTGTGGGAAGCATTCCGGGCTGCTGCATCTGCCTCACGGGGGGCTGCATCTGCTGCGTTGCCATGGGCTGCTGCGCAAAAGCTCCCAGCAGGGGATATGTGGGCTGCTCCGTCTCGGGCCGCACGGCAGCACCGCGTCCACCGGCGCGCTCGATTTCCTGCACGCGTTTAGGGTCCAGGCTTACCGTAACCACGGTACCGCTACCCATGTTGTCCTCGATGGATACGGCACCGCCGGCGTTTTCCAAATACTCCTGCACCATGGGAAACCCTGCTCCGGTTCCACGGATATAGCGCTTCATCTTGCTGTTTGCACTGGTAACGCCAAAGTCGAAAGCGCGTTCCTTGTCGTCGATGCCGGGTCCTTGGTCAGCAAAGCGGATGGTGTCTCCGCCGTCCAGAATCGAGATGATGGGCTCTGCAAAGTGTGCGTGGATAAAGTTTTCGACAATCTCGCGGATGACCATGAGCGAGATATGGCCACCTTGTTCTTTCATGCACTGGTAGACGGTGTTGGTCGTCTCTTCCAAATACGTGCGGACATCTTGCGGATCAATGACGATCACACGCGGTGTCGACAGCATGTCGTCATAGACGGCGATGCGCGCGGCGTACATGGCTTTTGGCGCCTGCGTTGTCGTCTGTTCACCTTCGTCACGCTCTTCGCGCACGCCGGTGATGTGCTCGTTGTCGGGTGCCGGGTCTCCGGAATCGACCATGGTGTAAAAGTCGTCAGACATGCCGCTCGCAATCTTCCAAAAGGTTTCGAACAAATAGTAGCTCACCGTGCAATGTTTCTCATCTTTCGACAAACTTTCAAAACCTGTTGAAAACTTTGGAAAACGGACGAAAAGTTCTCAACATTGCCAACATGACCTGTTGAAAACTCGATGAAATATCGTGAAAAGTTGCCATGCACCGCTAAATCGAACTCGGCTTATGGGGGAACCGTGTGAACTGCGCGACCTTTTACCTTTGATTTCTTGACATTTGAACATTGATTTCCCTACAATCTTCAAGCTCACGTGTCTATATCTGCGTCCGCGCTCCCGCGGACACTCGAAATGCAGCAGGAGGAACTTAAGATGAAGCGTACGTATCAGCCTAATAAGCGTAAGCGTGCCAAGACCCATGGCTTCCGTGCCCGTATGGCCACCAAGGGTGGTCGTGCCGTGCTCGCCCGTCGCCGCGCCAAGGGCCGCAAGCGTCTCACTGTCTAGCAGCGATACACACATCTCGCATGAAGACTATTAAGTCTCGGCAAGATTTCGAGCATGTGTTCAGTCAGGGGCGTCGTTTCAATCACCCTCTGATTCGAATGACCATATGTGAATCGGTTGGCGAAGGCGACTCCGGAAGGGTCGCCTTCGTTGGTGCTAAACGGCTCGGTTGTGCAGTTGTGCGCAACCGTTCTAAGCGTGTGATGCGCGAGGCCGCCCGCAGCTGCGGATTTCCCGTTGCGGGTTATGACATCATCTTGTTCGCAACTCCCAAGACGAGGGTTTCCTCGCCGCAGGAGATGGACAAGGCATTGCGTTCGCTTGTGAAACGCGCCGGCGTTGCCGGGGAGGAGCGATGAGCAATCACGTTTTGCGACGTGTTGCCATCGCTCCTATTCGCATATATCAACAGGTTATTTCGCCCTTATTGCCTGACGCCTGCATTTATTACCCAACGTGCTCGCAATACGCCGTCCAGGCGATTGAGAAGTACGGTGTTTTGAGAGGCTGCTGGCTTGCCGTGAGGCGCATCGCTCGCTGCAATCCCCTGCACGTCGGCGGTTATGACCCTGTGCCCTAGCGGGCACTCGCTATCGGAGGAAAACTTACATGTGGGATTGGATCGTTAACATCCTTTTCGAGCTGCTCAAGCTCATCCAGACCTTTGCGGTCGACTGGGGCCTGTCCATCATCATCCTGGTGGTCATCATCCGTCTGCTGCTGACGCCGCTTATGCTCAAGTCGACCAAGTCGACGGCTCGCATGCAGGTGCTGCAGCCCAAGATGCTCGAGATCCAGGAGCGCTATGCCGACGATCCTCAGCGTCAGGCCGAGGAGATGCAGAAGTTCTACAGCGAGAACAAGTTCAACCCCATGGCTGGTTGTCTGCCGCTGTTGATCCAGATGCCTGTCCTGTTTGCCCTGTTTACGCTGCTGCGTAACCTGCCGCAGTACTTTAACGACGGCACGTTCTCGTTCTTCAACATCCTGCCCGACCTGACCACCACGCCGAGCGCTTCCTTTGCCGATGGCTTTATGGTTGCGCTGCCTGCGCTGGTCTGCCTGATTCTGTTCGCCGTCCTGACCCTGATTCCGCAGCTCTATATGTCGCGCAACCAGACCGGCCAGCAGGCTCAGAGCATGCGTATGATGGCTGTTGTCATGACGGTCATGATGCTTTGGATGGGCTGGAGCCTTCCCGTTGGTGTTCTGCTGTACTACGACGTCTCGTCTGCTTGGCAGGTTATCCAGCAGATTTTTGTGACGCAGAAGGTTATCGAGAAGGCCAAGGCCGATGAGGAGGAGCGTCTTAAGAACGCGCCGCTGCAGGTTGAGGTCACTCGTCGCGAGAAGAAGCCGCGCCCGCACAAGAAGAAGTAGTGGGATATCAATCTTATTTAGGTACCTAACTTTTGGAGTACGTTATGTCTGAAGAGATCATCGAGGATATGCTTGAGGAGGTTGCCCCGCAGGTCGCGGGCGATTATCCCGAGATTGCACAGCGCTACAAGGCTGGTGAAGAGCTGACCGATGAGGAGCTCGACACCATTGCCGATGTTGCGATTTCCATCCTGCGTTCCATCCTTTCGCACTTCGATGCCGCCAACTCTCCTATTGATGAGTATGAGGGCGACGAGGGTGAGCTGATTCTGGATGTAACGGCTCCCGACCTTGCTGTTCTCATTGGCCGTCATGGTCGCACTCTTGATGCTCTTCAGGTAATGTTCTCTTTGCTGGTGAGTCGCAAGCTTGGCTTTAGGTATCCGGTTGTAGTGGACGTCGAGGGATACAAGAGCCGCCGCCAGGACAAGGTCGCCTCCATGGCTCAGTCTGCTGCCGAGCGTGCCATCCGCACTCATAAGAGTGTTTCGCTTCCGCCCATGAATGCCTACGAGCGCCGACTGGTTCACATTGCACTTCGTGGCAATGATGCCGTCGATACTCATTCTGAGGGTTCTGACCCTGATCGCCATGTGGTGATTGTTGCTCGATAATCTACTCGAGCTTATGCTAAGGGGACGTGGTTTCCACGTCCCCTTTTTTTGTCAAAAGTTCTCGATACACTAATTTTTGTCAGAAAGGAGCTTTCGTTGTTAGTACTTACTGATCAGCAAGCTGACGAGATGTTGAGTCGTCTAACTTCCTATTGCAAAGAGTATTCCTTGAGCGTAACTGATGTTGAGCTGAGGAAATGTATCCAGCATTTGGATTTGGTTCTGGAAACAAATAAGACAACGAATCTTACGCGTATCCTTAACGTAGAAGATGCTGCGGTACTTCATATCCTCGACTCACTTGTTTTGCTCCCCTATATCAATAAGGCTCCTGAGGGAGCTTTGCTCGATATGGGAACAGGTGCGGGCTTCCCTGGTATTCCTTTAACCATAACCGCGCATCGTAAAGCTACTTATATTGACTCTGTTGGCAAGAAGGTTGATGCTGTTAATTCTTTTGTTCATGCTCTTGGATTGAAACGTGCTCATGCGGTTCATGATCGTCTTGAAGAATATGCTCGAAGCCATAAGAAGCAGTTCTCTGTTGTAACCGCCCGCGCACTGGCCCCTCTACCGATACTTGTTGAGTATGCGGCTCCGTACCTCAAGGATGGAGGGCTATTTGTTATCACCAAGGGCAATCCTTCGGATGAGGAGCTTGCTTCTGGCATGTCAGCCGCAAAGATTTGCGGCTTCACTTTGCTTCTGAATGACGCTATCGATTTGCCTGAGGGCCTGGGCCACAGGGAGTTTATTGTTCTTAAGAAGAGTCATCCAGCATCCGTTTCATTGCCTCGTGCAAATGGCATGGCAAAGAAGAATCCGCTTGCCTAGATGTTTCACGTGAAACATAATGGATACTAACAACTTGCAGTGTTTCACGTGAAACATGGCGGTTGATATCGAATCGGAATGTTTCACGTGAAACATCCTCCGTTTGACAGCTTTGATACACACCAGGAGGGACCGTGGGATTTCGCGACGTTAAGCGTTCTAAGAGCGCAAAAGACACGCGTATCATTGCAATCATCAATCAAAAAGGCGGCGTCGGCAAGTCAACGACGGCTGTAAACCTTGCAGCAGCACTGGGTGAGCAGGGTCGTAAGACGCTGATTGTCGATTTTGATCCGCAGGGAAACAGCACCAGTGGATTCGGAATTGAAAAAGAAGACCTTGATCACTGCATCTATGATGCATTGCTGAATGATGTGCCGGCAGAATCGCTTATCCTTGATACAAATTGCAAAAAGGTATTCGTAATTCCGGCAACAATTCAGCTTGCAGGCGCCGAAATTGAGCTCGTAAGCGCAATTGCTCGTGAAACCCGCCTCAAAGATTTGCTTGAGCCGATTCAGGACGAGTTCGATTTTATTTTCATTGACTGTCCTCCTTCGCTCGGCTTGCTTACCATCAACGCCTTGACCGCAGCAGACAGCGTTTTGATTCCAATCCAGTGCGAGTATTACGCACTCGAGGGCGTTACGAAGCTGCTTGAGTCAATGAAGATGGTCAAATCACGTCTGAACAAGGGTTTAGACACCTATGGTGTGCTTATGACCATGTATGACTCGCGTACTTCTCTGTCGAATCAGGTTGTTGAGGAGGTTCAATCGTACTTTGGTGACAAGGCGTTTAAGACGCTGATCCCCCGTACGGTCAAAATCTCCGAAGCTCCGTCTTTTGGAGAGCCGGTAATTACCTATGCACCTCAAAATAAGGGTGCAAAAGCATATATGAACCTTGCAAAAGAGGTGATCAAGCGTGCCTAGTGTAAAGAAACGTGGCGGATTGGGACGTGGACTCAATGCTTTGGTCTCAGAGGCCGAGTATGAGACCGGTGGTTCGGCTGCATCGGCTTCAAATGCCACATCTGAAACAAAGCTACCTATTGAGGACGTCGTTCCCAACCCAAATCAGCCACGAATTCACTTTAACGAAACTGAACTTCGCGAGTTGAGCGAGTCAATCCAAGAACATGGCGTTTTGCAGCCACTTTTGGTTCGCAAACATGGAAACGGCTATGAGATCATCGCTGGTGAGCGTCGTTACCAAGCGTCAAAGCTTGCAGGTCTTGAGGAGCTGCCTGTCATCATTAAAGATGTTAATGATGAAGAGATGCTTGCTCTTGCACTTATCGAAAACCTTCAGCGTTCTGATCTGAATCCTGTCGAAGAGGCTAAGGGCTATCGCCAGCTCATAGATGCCAGCGGTATGACCCAGGAGGCATTGTCAAAGGCTGTAAGCAAGTCACGCTCTGCAATTACAAACTCGCTACGCCTTCTTGATCTTCCCGAAGTTGTTCAGCAGATGATATTTGAGGGCAAACTTACTGCTGGTCATGCACGTGCGATTCTTGCAGTTCCCTATGAGGATGCTCGAATTCGACTTGCTGAGAAGGTTGTTGCAGAGGGCCTTTCCGTAAGAGCGACAGAAAATCTTGCTCCGTTGTTTTCTGCCGGAGAGACACCTAAGACTCCGAGGCCTGCAACGCCTCAGTCTTTTAAAAAGGCTGCCCGCGTGCTTCGTCAGGTTTTTAATACCAACGTGCGTGTGAAGAGCTCGCGAGGAAAGAATAAGATTGAGATTGAGTTTAAAGACGAGGAAGAGCTCTCTCGTATTCTTGGCGAAATGATTCAGTTTGATCAAGGAGGCCAAGATGAGGAATAGGATTTTAACTGCGATTGCATTGGCGACGACTGTCGCGGTTGGTGCCTTTGCTGGCTATAAGATCGCGACAGACGATGAGCTTCGAGGTCGTTTGCTTCGTAGCGCGCAAGATATTGTCGATACATCCAAGAAGAAAATGGATGTTATGACAGAAGATGTTGCCATGCGCACTGCTCAGGTAACGAAGAATCCCAAGATTAATCAAGGTTGGGTTAGCAACCAATGGGAAAATGTAGGCTATTAGGTACCTAACAATTACTTAGCATATTTTGAGGGGTTCTTGTCTGATTCACGAGGCAAGGACCCCTTATTTTGGCCGTAAAAAATGGGACAGGTAGCAGCTGATTCAAAATTAAGGCCAATAAATGAAACGGCCCCGGTTGCATATCTTGCAACCGGGGCCGTTCGATGTTTCACATGAAACGTTTTGGGGTGCGACTCCCCTATGCGTGCTTCTGAACTTTGAAGCGCTGCTTCAGCTGTCCGCAAGCGGCGTCAATATCGTTACCACGGGAGTTACGAATCGTGGTCTCGATGCCACGAGACTCAAGGCGACGCTGAAGATCCTCAACCTTATGAATCGGCGATGGCTTGAGCGGGCTGCCCTCGATGTCGTTAAGCTGGATCAGGTTAACGTGGCACAACGTTCCTTCGCAGAAGTCGCAGAGCGCCTGCATCTCGGGATTCGTATCGTTGACGCCTTCAATCATGGCATACTCATAAGTCGGGCGGCGGCCAGTCTTCTCGGTGTAGAGCTGAAGCGCCTCGTGAAGGCGAAGCAGCGTGTACTTCTTAACGCCGGGCATGAGCTTGTTGCGCGTCGACTGGATGGCGGAATGCAGGGAAACGGCAAGCGTGAACTGCTCGGGGATGTCGGCAAATTTGCGAATACCGGGAATAACGCCGCTGGTAGAGACGGTGAGATGACGAGCGCCGATACCGATGCCATCGGGGTCGTTGAGGATTCGCAGCGCCTTGAGAACCTCGTCGTAGTTGGCAAACGGCTCACCCTGGCCCATGAAGACAACGCTCGTGGCGCGCTCGCCAAAGTCGTTGGATACATGAAGTGCCTGGTCGACGATCTCTTGAGCGGTCAGCGAGCGCTTGAGGCCGTTGAGACCGGTAGCGCAAAAGGCGCAGCCCATGCCGCAGCCTGCCTGGGTGGAAACGCAGACGGAAAGCTTGTTACGACGGGGCATACCGACAGTCTCGACGGAAACGCCGTCGTGGTACTCGAGCAGATACTTACGAGAGCCATCTTTGGAAACCTGCTTGGTTAGTTCAGTCGGCGTGTCAAAGGCAAAAGCCTCTTTAAGCTGCTCGCGGAAAGCCTTGGGAAGGTTGGTCATATCGTCAAACGAACAAACGTTCTTCTCGAAGACCCATTCGATGAGCTGCTTCGCGCGGAAGGCGGGCTGGCCAAGTTCGGCCACGAGCTCGCGAATATCGTTTTGGCTCAAGTCGCGAATGTCCTGAGATTTAGTCCTGGGATTCATGGAAGCCTTTCGATTTTGGGGAAACGTAGAGGGTATCGCTACAATATGGTATCAGCTGCAGAAATTATAGAGGAGGAGTCTGCCCATGCCGGGTAAAAGCCTAGAGAACATGCACGTAGCGGTCTTGGCGGGCGGTCATTCCGCCGAGCGCGAGATCTCGCTCAATTCGGGAAAGAACGTTGTGGTGGCACTGAAGGAAGCCGGCTACACCTCGGTGGATCTGCTCGACACGGCCGCTGATGATTTTATGGTAACCATGGCGACCGGCGGCTTTGATGTGGCGTTTATCGCCATGCACGGTGCCGGCGGCGAGGATGGCGCCATGCAGGGTGCCATGGAGACCCTGGGTATCCCCTACACGGCCTCGGGCGTGCTTGCCAGCGCCTGCGGTGCCGACAAGGAAGTCTCTAAGCTCCTGTACGCCAAGGCGGGCATTCCCATTGCCCCCGGCCTTGCGCTCGAGGTGGGCGATGAAGTCGATATCGATCATATCGTCGAGGTCTGTGGCGAGCGCTGCTTTGTGAAGCCGGCCGTCAACGGTTCCAGCTATGGCATTTCCCTGGTCCATGAGCCCTCCGAGCTGCCCGCGGCAATCGCCAAGGCGTTTGAGTACGGCGACAAAGTGCTGGTCGAGAAGTGCATCGAGGGTACCGAGATCACCGTCGGCGTATACGGCGAAGATGACGTGCGCGCTCTGCCGATTGTCGAGATTCGTAAGCCCGAGGACTGCGAGTTCTACGATCTGGACGTGAAATATGTCGACCCTACGGACATCCATCGCATTCCGGCGCAGATTTCACCCGAGAACTACGCTCGTGCCCAGGAGCTTGCCTGTGCCGCTCACAAGGCCCTCGGGTGCCTGGGTATCTCGCGCAGCGACTTTATCGTGAGCGAGGACGGCCCCGTTATCCTCGAGACCAATACCATTCCCGGCATGACCGATACGTCGCTGTATCCGGATGAGATCCGCCACACCGACGACATGACGTTCCCGCAGGTCTGTGACAGTCTGATCCGTATGGGTCTTCGTCGAGCGGGCATTGCATGCTAATCGAGGACGCGGTTTCGTCAGGAACGCCGCAGTTTGTCATCGACTCCTATGCCACGCTAGCCGAACGCGCCAAAACGCAGTCCTTCGGCCTCATCGAGGAAGATGTGATTGTCCTCGATACCGAGACCACGGGTCTTTCGGTGCAGGACAACGAGCTGATCGAGATCTCGGCGGCCCGTCTTTCGGGCCGCGAGGTTATCGACCGCTTCGATACCTTCGTGCATCCCAAGCAGCTGATTCCTGCCGAGATTACCGAGCTCACGAGCATTACAAATGCCGATGTGGCAGATGCCCCGTCGGCCGTTGAGGCCGTCGCCGCCCTCGCCGATTTTGTCGGTGGTTGCCCGGTGATTGCACATAACGCCACGTTCGACCGCTCGTTTATCGAGTCGGTCAAAGGCGGCGTCAATGTGAGCGATATTTGGATCGATTCGCTGGCGCTGTCGCGAATCGCGCTTCCGCGCCTGGCCTCGCACAAGCTGTCTTTTATGGCCGATCTGTTTGGCTGTGACTCGGTATCACACCGTGCCAATGCCGACGTCGACGCCCTGTGTGGCGTATGGCGCGTGTTGCTTGTGGCACTCACCGACTTGCCCCAGGGCCTCATGGCGCGCCTAGCCGACATGCATCCGGATGTGCCTTGGTCCTATCGTCCTATCTTCTCATTCTTGGCAGGGCAGAACCCTGGTTCTATCTTCTCTCTCAGCGCCGCTCGTACTGACGTTCTCAAGGCCGATCGCGCCGACGATCGGGTGGACGCCGACGAACTGCCGGTCCTCAAGATGCCGAGTCGTGAGGAGATTGAGGCAGACTATGCGCCAGGTGGCCTGGTCAATCGCATGTATCCCACTTACGAGCCGCGTGATGAGCAGATCGCGATGGCGCTCGAGGTCCGCGATGCGCTGGTCACGGGCACTCATCGTGTAATTGAGGCGGGCACAGGCGTCGGCAAATCGATGGCCTATCTGGTGCCTTTTGCCGAGGCGGCACGCCGTAACAACATCACGGTTGGTATTGCGACCAAATCGAACAATCTTGCAGACCAGCTCATGTACCATGAGCTGCCAAAACTTGCCGAGCAACTGGACGGTGGTCTGTCATTTTGCGCTCTCAAGGGCTATGACCACTATCCGTGCCTGCGCAAGCTTGAGCGCATGAGCCGAGGCCAGGTCGAGATTACCACCAAGCGCGATCCGGCGGACACGCTCACGGCGGTCGCGGTCAATATGGCGTACGTCTGCCAATCAGCCGATGGCGACCTCGACTCGCTTGGCATTCGGTGGCGCAGCGTCAACCGCCCCGACTTTACGACGGCCTCGCGCGAGTGTGCTCGCCGCCTCTGCCCGTTTTTCCCTGATAAATGTTTGGTCCACGGCGCTCGCCGTCGTGCGGCGCATGCCGATGTGGTGGTCACCAACCATTCCCTGCTGTTCCGCAATGTTGCGGCCGAGGGCAGGATTTTGCCTCCGATTCGTCATTGGGTAATCGACGAGGCTCATTCTATCGAGCGCGAGGCGCGCCGTCAGTGGGCGCGCGTGGTGTCGGCGGACGAATCACGCGTTCTGTTTGAGCGCCTGGGTGGCTCGAGCACCGGTGCGCTAAGCCAGGTCTCCCGTGATTTGGCAACCTCCGAGGGCTCTACGCTCTATTTGGGCCTTACTGCCAAGGCGACGTCGACGGTTGCGCGCGCGAGCATGGCAATCGCCGACGTGTTCGATGGCGTTCGCGAGCTCGGCCGCCGTGCCCGTGGGGGTTATGACAATGCCAATCTATGGATTGGCCCCGAGCTGCGCGAATCTGACGACTGGCATGATTTCTTACCGTCGGCCTACACTGCCATCGACGCATTGGAACAAGCTGACAAGAGCGTCGACGCGCTGGTGCAAGCCGTCGCCGCCGACAAGCCCGAGGTTGTTGTCGACCTGGGTGATATTTCGCGCCGCCTGCACGAGCTGGCCGAGAACCTCAAACTCATCATTGACGGCACCGATGAACACTACGTGTATTCGCTGCAGGTCAATCGCAGGCTGCGTGCCGGCGGAGAGTCAATGACCGCAGAGCGCATCGACATTGGCGAGGCCTTGGCAACCGAGTGGCTGCCCGAGGTTCACACGGCTATCTTTGCCTCGGCGACCATGACGGTGTCCAAAAGCTTTGAACACTTTAACCACGCGGTCGGTCTCGATCGCATCGGTGCTTCAACATCCTCGTCGCTGCACTTGGACTCGAGCTACGACTTCGATTCGAACATGGCTGTAGTCGTTGCGGGCGATATCCCCGATCCGCGCGATCGTGAGAGCTATCTTACGGCGCTCGAGCGCGTGCTGGTCGACGCCCATCTTGCCATGGGCGGATCGGTGCTCACACTGTTCACCAATCGGCGCGACATGGAAGACCTGTACGCCCGCGTTGAGCCCAAGATGGCCCGTGCGGGTCTGGAGCTCAACTGCCAGCAGCGCAACTCATCTCCTCGTCGCCTGCGCGACCGGTTTATCAACGAGCCGACCTCGTCGCTTTTTGCTCTTAAGGCCTTTTGGGAGGGATTCGACGCCAGCGGCGAGACGCTGCGCTGCGTCATCATTCCCAAGCTGCCGTTCTCGAGCCCCACGGACCCGCTCTCGTGCGAGCGCAACCTGCGCGAAGACCGCGCTTGGGCGCGCTATTCGCTGCCCGAGGCGGTGCTCGAGGTCAAGCAGGCGGCCGGCCGCCTTATCCGCTCGTCGACCGATTGCGGCGTGCTGATTCTGGCCGACCCGCGCCTGGTGACGAAGGGCTACGGAAAGAAGTTCTTAACGTCGCTACCCACGAGCTCCTACCAGCGCATCGAATCGGCGCAGATCGGGCACTATCTGCAACTGTGGCGCGCACGCCACGAGCGGCGGCGTTAAAGCGGACAGACGAGGGTTTTTGCCATATCGCACAGACGCTTTGACAGGGCGGGGTCATCCAAGATGTGGATGGCTCCGCCCGCTGCAATTATCTGGCTCAGTAGCCAACGCTCGGAGCCGTAATGCACGGTTACCGTTGCCATGTCTGCTCCGCTGCGCTCGATTAGGGTGATGCCGGCCCAGTCCAGATGCTCCGCCATATCGAATGGCATCAAGAGTTTTGCACTACGCTGCGTCCGGGCAAGGGAATCGTGGAGGGATGCGACGTCCGGTGCGTGAGGCACGACGGAGTCTTCCGTCAAGGCGAGTCCCTCGATTTTATCCATGCGATAGGTGCGCTGCTCATCGACTGCGATGTCCCAGGCAATCAGGTATGTTTGGTCGCCGTTTGCCGTAATGCGCAAGGGGTCGACCAGACGCTCGCGTGGCCGTGCATCGTCCATCGAGCGATACGAGATGCGGCAGCGAACGCCGTCCTGAATGGCGCAGCTCAGCTGCTGCCAGTGCGATCCGTGGTTGACGGTGTCAAAGACGCGCTGGTTATAGCCAAGCTCTTCGGGTAGAAGGGCATGTCGAATCCGAGCTGCCGTCTGCGGCTCGATCCCCAACGATTCAAGTTCATGGTTGAGCACAGCGCCCTCGGCGGCACTCAGGCGCAACGGTAGCACACGCCCGGCGTCACCGGTGAGGACCACACGCTCGCCGCGGCATTCGCAGATGATGCGCGCGCCCGATTCTCGGTCCGCGAGCGTCGAGACGATCTCGAGAATCTCGTCGAGCGATACCCCTGTGATGTCAAAGCGACTGCAAATCTCGGTTCGTGTCATGCCGCTCTCGCCGGCGGCGTAGAGGGCCTCCATGATGTCGATGGCGCGCGAGAGTCTCTGCTCGCTGGTGAGTTTACGCACGGGCATACTCGTGCACCGTCCTTTCGATGAGGTGGTTCCACGCCTGCTTGAGCGATTTGGGGGCCATGGGCCTCATGCCGTCCATGGCGTGGGCCATGCAAAATGAGGCGGCGGCTTCAAGATCGCGCACGTCAACGGTCCAGGCCCATCCCACATCGGTGTGTGCGAGCTCACCTCGCCCGCGCGTGAGGCCGTTGATCATATCGATCTGTGTCTGAGGGGCGAACGAGAACGTGGCTGCAACGGGCGGCCGGTCGGCAAAATCGAATTCAAAGAACAGATAGTCGTTGAGATTGAAGTCCGCGGGGATGACGTAGGCCTTCGAAGGACGCCAAGCGCGAACGATACGGTCGCAGCGGAATGTCCTGATGTCGCCGGTGACGTTGTCGAGGCCGCAGAAATACGCCACGCCCTCGCGCTCGAACATGCCGTAGACGCGGACGGTACGCTCTTTCTGCTCGCCGCGTCCGTTCTGATATAAAAATCGCAGCGCACAACGCTCGGCAAAGGCGCTCCAAACCGCATCGACGGTGGGAGAGCGGCTGATCGGCGCCTCGTCTACCGTCGTCCTGCCGGTGAGATAGGCAATCTTGGAGCGAATATCGGCAAGCGGTGCGGCAAAAGTGGATGAGCCGGCCGCTAGTGTCTGGTCGATGGCGTTGAGCAGGATATCGGCGTCGTCTGCGGTAATGAGGCCGCCTGCCGCAAACGTGTGCTCGCGGTCGATTGTCCACGAGCTTTCCTCGGTCTCCTGCGCGCCGGTGGGGCGAACCTCCTTGATTAAGATGCCGCGTTCGAGCAGCTTGTCACGATCGCGTCGAAACTTGCGCTTATCCGAGTCGATATTGCCCGAGCCATATCCCAGGTCAGAATCCAAGACGATCTGCTCGGTCGTCAGCGGTTCGGGGGAGCTATTGAGCACAAAGAAAAGATTGAGGATGCGCTGAGCCGTTTTATCGAAACTGGGCTCCGAATTTCCCTTTTTAATTGTCTCGGTCGTGTCGCTTGCCGTCATAGAGTCCTCGCATGAGAAGGTGGTTTGCTGCCATGATTTTAGTCCGATATGGAGATTAGGCTATATCCTTGTCCGCTCGGGGCGTTAAGATAGCCCGAATTCGGTCGTTTGCGCTCGCTCGGGGTATACTTTCGACTATATACGGTTCTAATGTGCATGCATTGGGCCTATTTGTCGGATTATGGATGTGGAGCGCACATGGCGAACACCCAGAACTATATTAACCACCTGCTGCAGAACACCGGCATTACGCCGGCATGCAGCGAAGAAGAGCGCTTGGCTGCCGAAGATATCGCTCAGATCTTCCGCAACCACGGCTTTGACCCCGAGGTTCAGGAGTTCAATGCCCCGGCGCCCAGTAGGTTGGCATTTGCCGTTACCGGTATTCTTGCGTTTGCCGGCGCCCTGCTGATGGGCATCGGCGGCGGTATCGGCTTGGTCGGCACCTTGCTGGCTATTGTCGGTGCCGTGCTCTACGTGCTCGAGCGCACAGGGCATCCCGTGGTTTCGCGCCTGGGCAAGACGGGCGTGAGCCAAAATGTCATCGCCTACCACAAGGCCTCGGGCCCGCTCGCGTCTCCGCGCAACCGCCCGGTGGTCGTTGTCGCACACTACGACTCTCCCCGTGCTGAGCTGCTCGCCCGCGAGCCCTATGCTTCGTATCGTGCGCTCATCGCCAAGCTGTTGCCCGTTGCCACGGTTGCCCCCGCTGCCGTTGCCATCCTGCGCATCCTGCCGCTCCCCGGCGCGCTCAAGGTTCTGCTGTGGATTGTCGCGATCCTCGCTTCCCTCGTTGCGCTTGCCAACGCGGCAAACATCATCTCTAACCGCCACATTCTTCCCTATACGTCCGGCGCGGTGTGCAACAAGTCTTCTGTCGCCGCTATGCTCGGCGTTATGGACAACGTTGCTCCCTTCCAGGGCGAAAACGAGTTTCCCGACGATGTTCCGTTCGATACCTATTTTGGGGAGCAGAAGCGTCGTGCCGAGGAAATGGCGCGCGCAGCGGCGGAATATGCCGCGGCCCAGCAGCAAAACGACTACGGCAACACCATCGAGTATGAAGAGCCTACCTACGCCGAGGACGAATTCGGTCAGCCGATTGCTCCCGACGCTCAGACCGAGCCTGAACAGGGTGAGGCTTTCGACGAGCAGATCGAGGGCTTTGAGGGTGCATCTGCCGACGAGACGCTGATCGGCGCTATCGTGCCCGAGGATCAGAATCAGGCTGTCCAGGCCGAAGAGTTCAATGACGAGGTTCCCGCTGCCGAGTCGGCGGAGGAACCTGCCGCGGTCGAGCCCGAGCCCAAGCTCTATCGCAACGCCGCCGGCAACATCCGCTTTGGTTCGGATGCCATCCGTGCGCTCGGAATGCTTCCCGAGTCCTGCACGCTCGATTACGAGGAGGGCGAGGAGCCGACGTTTGAGCCCGAGCCTGCGCCCGTTGTCACTGTGGATGATGAGTCTGCCGCGGTTACCGCTGCCGTTGCCGAGCCCGAGGCGGTGTCCGCGATCGATCCCGCGGCAGGACTGGACATTTTGGCTCCCGCCGCGCCGGCACAAGACGTTGCGGACGAGTCTGACGACGATTACGTTGAACAGCCGAGGCGCGTGTCTTACGAGAGCGATACTGATTTCTCGGCCGAGATTCCCGCGGCAACGCCCCATGCCGATATTGCATCCGCGTTCTCTTCGATTGGCGCCAGCGCTTCCAACTTCTTTAAGGGTGCGCTTGCAAAGGGCAAGAAATTTGTCGACGATTTCGAGGAGAAGCGCGCTGCCGCACGCGAGGCTGCCGAGCAGGAGGCTATCGCTCAGCAGCAGGCAGCCGAGGCGGCACGTGAGCTCGCGGCGCAAGAGTTCGAGCAGAACGAGGCTGTGCAGTCCGTGCCCGTCGACGCCGCCGAAGCTACAACGTCCTTTGAGTCCCAGCAACCGACGTCCGCGGATGTTGTTGAGGCAACAACGTCTTTCGAGGCTCAGCAGCACGTCGATAGCACCATGTCGTTTGATGCCGCGAAGTTCGATTCCACGATAACGTTTGAAAAGCAGGGCACCGCGATTGCCGAGTCCCTTCCTGTTTCCGATGAACAGGGCGACGCGGTGGACGATGACGAGCCCATTGATGCTGCCGAGGACGAGCCCGTCGAGGCCAACTCTGGCGAAGAGCAATACGCGGCAGCCGATCAAGGTGATTCGACCGAGGCCGAGCAGGAGGAAGTGTCTGTGGTTTCCGAGACTCTCGAAACGGATGAGTCGAGGCCTTACTCCACGCAGATTTTCACCATGCCGACCCCGAGTGGTTCCGGTGCCACGGTTGCCGATGTCGCTCCCACCCAGGACGAAACGGTCGATTCCCTTATGGCCCAGATTTCCTCCCAAGCATCGCCGCGTCCGCAGATGAATGTTCCCGATCCGGCGTCGGCACCGTCGCCTGCACCTTCCTCGTCTCCGCTGGCTTCGGTCCCCGATCCGTCGCTGCCGTCTATGAAGCAGGCAAACGTTGCGTCTCGCACGTCGCTGTTCGACCTTCCCGATCCCTCTGCCCAGGTCAACGACCCCTTTGCTACCGCCCAAGGTCCCGAACCCACATCGGCACCCGTTGCGCCTCCTATGCCCGTTGCGTCGGCCGCGCAGCCGATTGAGACCATTTCGGCTCCCGCCCCGGCGGCACCCAAGTCTCGTAAGCGCGGCCTGGGTGGCCTGTTCGGTCGTAAAAAGAAAAACGAGCAGGACAGCATGAGTGACTGGCTGGGCGTCGAAGACGATTACGATGCCAAGAAGTCCGGTCGCGGTATCGGTTCGTGGGATAACTTCGAGGACGATAACGATGGCTGGAAGGGTGGCGCTACGTCTTCCGATGGCGCTTCTTCCGAAGATATGCTCTCGGCTGTCGCCTCTATGGGCGATGATGAGCTGCTTGGTCACGATATCTGGTTTGTGGCAACGGGCGCCTCGGATTGTGATGGCGCCGGCATGAAGGCCTTCTTGGCTTCGCATCGCGATAAGCTCCGCGGCGTATTTTTCATCAATCTTGAATCCGTCGGCGCCGGTAGGCTTTCGGTTGTGACGGTCGAGGGCGAACAACAACTGCTCAAGGGCGATCGCCGCATCATGAACCTGGTCAGCAAGGTCTGCAAGTCGTTCCATGTCGATTGTGGCGCGCTCGAGATGCCCTATGCCAAGACCGATGCCTATGCCGCGCTCGAGGCGAGCCGCCGAGCCCTCACCATCGCCGGCGTGGACGGCACGCGTCTGGCTTGCGCTCGTACCGAGGACGACCTGCCCCACAATGTCAACCCGACGAACATTGCTACGGTATCCGAGGTCGTGACCGAGGTTATCCGCCGTTCGTAGACGGAGCTCTAAGGAGTCAACGTGTTTTCGTATATTAAGCGCCATTGGCCTGTCTACGTGATTTTGACCTTGATTGCCATTGCGTTAGGATTTGGGGCTGCCTACATCGTGGGTGCGAAGGGCTCGACCCCCGCCTCCGCAATCAGCGAAGAGGTGGAGCAAGAACAGAGCACGGGTGCCGATGGGATTCCTGAGTCCGAGCAGGCAATCGTTGATGGTGGATCTTCGTCTGCAGAGTAGATACGGCGATTTGAATGATTGAAAGCGGGCGAGCCAGGGGACTGGCTCGCCCGCTTTTTCATCGCGCTAGCGCTTCTTTGGGATCGACCTAAGGCGAGCGAACCATAGGGCTGCGGCACCCGAGGTCAGGAGCGCGGTGATGCAAGCGGCGATGGGAACTGGTCCTGTTGCCGGTAGGTCCTGCGGTAGGGTACAGCGTTGAATGACACAGTCCTCGTCATGTGACTCAAGTTTATCGCCGCCGCCGTTGCGGCAAAGATCGACGCGTGCGCTGTTGGTGAGTGCGGTTTGGGGCGTATAAGCCGATGTTGCCTGCATGTGCACGACTGCGCCCCGAGCGTCTGCGCCAAGGATTGCTTTGGCATCGTCAAGGTCGTCGTGCTCATCTTTGAGATCATCGCGGGTCCAAGAATCCGCATCGCTTCGAGTCGTAAAGTCGGCGGCTACCGCACCGTATTCAATTCGAATGCCCGTTATGACGGTATTGGATGCAAGGTCGAGCTCTTCCGCCTCGAGTGTGGTGGATTCCGTGGTCGAGATATCCGCCTTCCAGAGGTGCCAACCGTCGTAATCGACGAGGCGACAGTCCTCACCCAGGCTCTCTTTTACTTCGTCGGACTCAAGCCAAGGATTTTCGTGCCCATCGTCAAGTGTCGCGTTTGCCGGCTCATCGACGTCTGTCGAGTCCAACGGCGTCGTGCGATACCATACGTTGCACAGACCGTTGAGGTCGCCGATGGCGACGGGGGTTTCGATTGAGATGAATCTCGCCGTGCCGTCTTTGGCGCACTCAAGATCATCGGTAATCGTAAACTCATCAACCCAAGTAGCGGAATCGTTTCGAGCATCGATGGTATAGGAGAAAAGCCCATCACTATTGGTTTGCGTCGTGGCGCGGTTTTTACCATCGCCGTTAGCCAACAGGCCCTTTTCGATAGGTTGGACAAGTTCCTGACGCTTGTCGACCTGCCCCTTGATCTCGATGGGCGCATCCTTCATCGCGACGGATTGGACTTCTCCCGTATCTTTTATTTCAAACGTTATCTCCTCGGCAAGGTCATAGGTCCGCGGAGACATCATTTCGCGCAACGAGTAGGTGCCAGGTGCAAGATGTTCGACGCGGTGCGGCTTGTCGGATGAGGTCCAGGAGTCTATTTCGGTTTTATCGGGACCATATAAGGTGAGCTGTGCGCCTTCCACTTCCTGCTCACCGCTTGCATCGACCTTGGAGATATCAACCTTGGTGTAATCGTCGGATACGTTAAGCCGTGCTTCTACGACGGGTGTTTTCTGGTCGGCATAAGTAAGGTCGACAATATGGGATGTCCGATCGAGTAAGAAGCCTGCCGGCGCTTGAGTCTCGACGACCTCGTAGCGTGCGGTGCCAGATCCCAGCGGGAGGTCGTCCGCGCGTGCTTCTCCAGTTTCATCCGTCGTGACGGTAGCGACAGTCTCACCGTCGAGCGCGGCAATGCTACCGTCGGGGCGCACGATATCACCCGAGGCACGGATCTCAAAGACGGCGCCCGCGAGGCTGCTGCCGTCTACGGCATCGGCTTTAACGATCCTGATGTTTCCGGTCGCGGCGTGGTCATAATACGAGGCGATTGCAACGGGCGTTAGGTTCATGTCGGCGGGTATGTTTACCTCGATCTCCTCGCCGACAAGATAGGGCTCTTTGGCCGAGGTTTCGCGTACATAATAGGTGCCCGGCACGAGCGATTCGGGCAGTGTGACGGTCCCGGTCGCGTCAGTCGTAAAGGTGTCCATTACGTTATGTGCTGGATACCAGCAAGTTTGTGAGACAGGTTCGTGATTGCTGTCGAGGAGTTGGAAGGTGAATCCGGCTAGTGGAACAGAAGCGCCTGTTTGGGCATCGCGTTTTACAATCTGGAGATGCGTCGACAGCGCGTGGTTGTCCACGATATATTGAAGCTCGGCGCCGTTGGAAATCTGATTGGCCCCGACGGTCCATTCCCCTGCACGTTTAAAACCCTCGGGGACGGTTTCCGGAACCTCGCGAACCGTGTAGCCGGCACGGTCGTATGGGACGGCTCCGTGGACACCGGCGGGTCGCTTGCCTGTGCCGAACCATGCTTCGGGCTGATCTTTGGTGGAGGCAAAGCCATAGATGTTTGTGGTCAGTGTGCCAACAACCTGCTGAGAGCTGTTGCTGACAACCTCAAAGACAACACCACCCGCCGGTTGCTCCAGGCCGGATTGGTCGCTATTGCCGTAATCCTTGAATTTGGAAATCTCAAGGTCAAACGCAATGGGGATATCGGAAATGCGAGATTCGATCTCGACTACGCCTGAATCGCCGAGCTGGTCGGCTCCAACGGTATAGGTCCAGCTGTCGTTGGATGGCAGGTAGCCCTCGGGGGCTTTTGATTCGTAGATGGTAAAGGTTCCTAAGGGGACATCGACGAGGGTAGCCCGACCGCTTTCGTCGGTCGTGAGGATCTGCGCCCATCCAGGGGTTGATTGCGACACACACGTGAACTCTGCTCCTGCGAGTGAAGATCCCACCTGGGGGCCGGCATTCGTCGCGGCATCGAGTTTTACGATACGCAGGTTGATGGTGCCGGGCTGTTCATCAATGGCGACCTGTCCGCCGTCATTCCCCGTGGTAAAGGCGATGCGATCGTGACGGGGGACATAGCCGGCCGGCGCCTTCGTTTCAACTAGGTAGTATGCCGTGTTGGGCAGAAGTGTTGCTTGCGCCCGACCGTTGCTGTCCATCTGGATGGTGCCGACATGCGCGCCGCTGGCGCTCTCAAAAATATCGAATGTTGCCCCGTCAAACTGATAAGTATTGTTTCCGCTGGTAATGGCGGCGTTTGCAGACTGTTTTTTGAAGGAAACAGAGACCGCCGGCAGTACATAGAGCATGTCCTGACGTTTGCTGCCGCCCGATACGGCTCCTAGATAGCGTCGCGCGCGGTGCGGAGCGGCTTTGATGCTTCCTGATTTTGCGCTGTCGTGGAGCCACCGCGCCGCCGCCACGACTTCATTGTCAGTGGTAAAGTGCCCACTCTTGGTTTTGCCCTGAGCGGTCGTGTAAGAGTAAGTACCGTCGACATGGGTAGTGCCGTTGAGCATCCATACGGCAAGCTGGGTTGCGGCGCGGGCGCGATCGGGTGAAAGATGGTAACCGCCAAACGACGTGGCGGTAGGATATCCGTGACAAACGATTGCCGCGAACTCGTCGTCGAGCCACACCCAGCCTTGATCAAAGTTGAGCCATGGGCCGCCCGGCTTGGTGGGGCCGGGGCGCTCCTGGTTCATGCAGTAGGCAATCGAGGCGTCTTGAGCTTCATACTTGCCGATGAAGAAGGGCCCACAATCATCGCTAATAGTGCGGAAGCCGAGCTGGTCGTAGCCATCGACGGCAAATGCGGCTCCCGGTGCCAGGCAGCCGAAAAGCAGGAAGAGGAGCAGGAGCAGCGGACCTGTTGCGATTGCGCTGTGGACAGAGTGCGTGGGTGCGTTGGACATGGCTGCTCCTTATCCCTCGTGCGTCGCACGGGGAGGCTGCGACGCGTAGGATGAGGCTACCCCCGAGGTTCATGCGGGTAAGTACCGGAGCCTGACCAAAAGCTTGCCCAATTCCTGACAAATTGAGCTCAAATACAACAATCAAGCAAAAGTACAGGTAGAAGATAGGGAGAACAGGAAGTCAAAGGTCCTCGTCTCCACAATTGACGCGATTTTCAAACGAATCTCCATAGCTAAAACAAGCATCGCCACCCTTGTATCGAACAAGACAACCGCGTTATACTATCCCCCACATATGCGGGCATCGCCAAGTGGTAAGGCATCAGCTTCCCAAGCTGACACTCGCGGGTTCGAGTCCCGTTGCCCGCTCCAGCTAGAAGCACAAGCACGGCACCATTACGGTGCCGTGCTTTTTTCAATAAAGCGCCGGGACTCGAACCCGACAGGGTGCGAGCGTAAAGCAAACGCGAAGCGTTTGTAGCGAGCAGGCGAAGGCGCCGACAGGCGCCTGAAGCCGGTGCGGATTTGCGAAGCAAATACGCGGATGTCCCGTTGCCCGCTCCATCGAGTGCGGGAGACATGGGGACGGCCAATTCAACAAAGTCTTCCCCATCGTCTCCGTGAATCCGAGGAGATCGACCGCAGCCGGTGCGTATTTGCGAAGCAAATACGCGGACGTCCCGTTGCCCGCTCCAATTCCAAAATGTTAGGTTAATGCCTGCTGCCCATACTTGCACCTGCGCACGGTACAATGGTTGGGTTACGACCAACGTGCCAATAACCAAAAAGGAGCCGCTATGATCGATCGCTATACCCGCCCGGAGATGGGACACATTTTCTCCCTCGAGAACAAGTACGCCATTTGGCAGGAGATCGAGGTCTTGGCCTGCGAGGCCCAGGCGGAGCTCGGCAAGATCGGTATTTCCAAAGACGAGGCCCAGTGGATCCGCGACCATGCCAACTTTGAGAAGGCGAAGGTCGATGAGATCGAGGAAGTCACGCGCCACGACGTCATTGCCTTCCTGACCAACATGAAGGAGTACATCGATGCCGATGTTCCCGAGGGCGACCCCAAACCCAGCCGCTGGGTTCACTATGGCATGACCAGCTCCGATCTGGGCGACACGGCCCTGTGCTACCAGCTCACCCAGGCCTGCGACCTGATCATCGAGGATGTCAAGAAGCTCGGCGAGATTTGCAAGCGTCGCGCCTTTGAGGAGCGCAACACGCTCTGCGCCGGCCGTACTCATGGCATCCATGCCGAGCCGATGACCTTCGGCATGAAGTTTGGCTCTTGGGCCTGGGAGCTCAAGCGCGATCTGGACCGTCTTGAGGATGCCCGCAAGAACGTTGCCTTCGGTGCTATCTCGGGCGCTGTCGGCACGTACAGCTCCATCGAGCCGTTCGTCGAGGAGTACGTCTGCGAGCACCTGGGCCTGGTCCACGATCCTCTGTCCACGCAGGTCATCAGCCGCGATCACCATGCCTATCTCGCCGGCGTTCTCGCTACCACCGCGGCCACCTGTGAGCGCATCGCTACCGAGGTTCGCAACCTGCAGAAGACCGATACGCTCGAGGCCGAGGAACCGTTCCGTAAGGGTCAAAAGGGCAGCTCCGCCATGCCGCACAAGCGCAACCCCATCACCATGGAGAAGGTCTGCGGCCTGTCGCGCGTCGTGAAGGCCAACGCGCAGGTTGCCTTCGACAACGTCGCCCTGTGGCACGAGCGTGACATTTCGCACTCCTCTGCCGAGCGCGTCGCCCAGGCCGACAGCTTCATCGCCCTCGACCACATGTTCCAGTGCCTCATCCGCGTTATCGACGGCCTGCAGCTGTATCCCGCTCGCATGATGGCCAACCTCAACAAGACACGCGGCCTCATCTTCTCCTCCAAGGTCCTGCTCGCCCTCGTCGACACGGGCATCACCCGCGAGGACGCGTACGCCATTGTGCAGGAGAACGCCATGGCAACCTGGCACGAGGTACAGGATTGTGTCTCCGGCCCCACCTTTAAGGAGCGTCTCGAGGCCGACCCGCGCTGCACCGTCAGTCAGGAGAAGCTCGACGAGATCTTTGATCCGTGGGACTTCCTCACCCGCATTGATACGGTCTTTGATCGTCTGGAGCAGCTGAGCTTCGAGTAGGTTCGGGCATAACGTTAGCTTTTTAGGGCGCTTTGCTGGTAATGTGTGTTGCCGGCAAAGCGCCTCGTTGCATTTAGGGAAAGACGGGGATAATAGTCGTCTCGAATAACATTCTGAGAGGGGATCGCATGATTTCGTTTGATTACAAGCCTCAGGGCGTGTGTGCTCGCAATATTCACCTTGATCTTTCCGATGACGGCAACAAGGTGATGGGCGTTGAGTTTACCGGCGGCTGCGACGGCAATCTCAAGGCTATCTCCAAGCTGGTCGAGGGCGCTCCTGCCGATCGCGTAATCGAGGTTCTCGCCGGTAATACCTGCGGTATGAAAAAGACCTCCTGCGCCGACCAGCTTACACGCGCTATCGAGGCCGCTCGCACCGAGATCGCCTAATGGGTATCGCCGATCACATCAAGAACGGAATATCGCGTCGCGGCTTTGTACTCGGTGGGGCTGCCGCGGGCGCTGCCACGGTGCTTGCCGGATGCTCGAAAAAAACGGGCACTAGCGATGATGCCGCCGGCGAGCCGCAGGTTATCAAGGATGATTCCAAAATCATCTCGATTACGGATGAGTACGAGGCAGTCGACATCGATCTTGAGCCGGCGGCGTCATGGACGCTGCCTCTGGGTACGCTGCTGTACTACTGCGACGGCGATTACGCCGCGGCGATGATGGCGCCCGCATCGGCACTGCACGCCAACACACTCGGTGTGCTCAACCTGGGCGATGGCTCGCTTACCACATTAATCGAGGATCCTATCGAGGGCACGGGATATGCATTCTACGATGTCCGTGCCGGCGACGGCGTATTCGCGTGGGTTGAGATGAACTTTGCCAATTCATCGTGGAAGCTCTACGGTCAAAATCTGTCGGGCGCTTCGCTCTCTGGCGACGTGGTTGAGCTCGATCGAGGTGGCAAGGACTATGATCCGCCGCTGTTTACGGCGTTCGGGTCATCAGTCATCTGGTATAAAATGCCCTCGGCAGGTGGCAATAAAACGAGTAGCGATTCGTTTTGCTATCGTCGCTCGCTTGATGAATCCAAGGCCGAGACAATTTGGAAATCGACGGGCCGCTTTGCATCGGCCCCGCGCGCGAGCGACGGCATTTTGACCATCTCGCCGCGTGTCCGCAACGACGAGGGCGTCTACTACGGCATAACGGCAATCGATCTGACCGACGGCAACAACACCAAGCGTGCCCAGTTGGTCCTTCCTTCGTCAGTTTCGCCTTTCGAGGCCGTATATATGGGCGATACCTTCGTGTTTTCTATCGAGGCGGCCTATAGTGGCGTGGGCAGCCTGGGCAATATGGGCACGTATATCGGTAATGAGGGAGGGCCGTACCTCTTCCTGTCACGCGAGCCGCTCGCATGTGCGGCTGGTAAGAAGAATAAATACCTTGTTAAGGTACAGGCGTCGCATTTCCTGATCGACACCTCTGCCAAGACCTATGGCTCGCTGCTGTCGCCCGACCGCGCTTTGGAGTATGGCGATTATCCAGCTACGGCGGGAAAATCGGACTCATTCCTTACGTACGCCACGGTGCGCAACAGCCAGGGTATACCAGAGACGGTCACTGCACGCCTATTCTCTCTTTAAGCTTAGAGGGGTTAAAAAGGCGCCAACAGGGGAATAAACGCGTTGTAATTGTGAGTACCGCCCGCCGAGCTGCCGCGTCATAGCGGCATCCGGCGGGCTCAGGTGCGTTAAAATGGGCTTGTTCTTAGCTAATTGAGACAGGGGGGCCGTGTTATGGCTTCAGATGCAAAAAAGATTCTGCTGGTCGAGGATGAGAAGGCAATCCGTGACGCCGTCGCTGCCTATCTCGAGCGCGAAGGCTACTGGGTTGTGGGCGTCGGCGACGGTCAGTCCGCGATCGAGGAGTTCGAGAAGCATCAGTTCGACCTGGTCGTGCTCGACCTTATGCTCCCCAAGATTCCCGGTGAGCGCGTTTGCCGCACCATTCGCGATACCTCGGATGTCCCCATCATCATGCTGACGGCTAAGGGCGAGATCGAGGACCGTATTATCGGTCTTGAGCTCGGCGCCGACGACTATCTGATTAAGCCGTTCTCGCCGCGCGAGCTCGTCGCCCGCGTTCGTGCTCTGTTCCGCCGTGCCCATCAGGCCGACGAGCCCGCCGTCGAGGTGCTCGACTTCGGCGATCTGGTCATCGATATCTCGGGCCACAAGATCTTGGTCGAGGGCAAGGAAGTCGATCTGACGGCTTCCGAGTTCAAGCTGCTCACCACGCTTGCCCGCCATCCCGGCCGTGTGTATAACCGCATGGAGCTGGTCGAGAAAGTGCTCGGGTATGACTTTGAGGGCTATGAGCGCACCATCGATAGCCACGTGAAGAATCTTCGCGCCAAGCTGGGCGATGATCCCAAGAAGCCCAAGTGGCTCTACACCGTCCATGGTGTCGGCTATCGCTTCGAGGCTCCGGCCAAGACCGATAAGTCGGACGAGAAATAGGGAAATCACATATGACACCTGCGCGCTTTGAAATCGGACAAAAGCACAAGCAGGAGAGCGAGGCGGGTTCCAAGGCTAGTTGGAACACGCCTCGTTCCGATTCACGGCCAACGATGAGCTATCCCTCGCGCATGGCACTTGCTTTTGCTCTGACATCGCTCATGACGGTATTGGTGCTGGTGGGCGTTGTCTCTGTTGTGTGGGGCACGGTCTTTTCGGATTACACACGCTCCAATATCGTCGAAATCGCAAATTCCGCTGCCGAGAAGTTGGCGACCTCATATGAGGAAAACGGCTCTTGGACCGCGGGAGAACTGCGCACGGTCGCAACGTCGAGTTTGGTTTCCGACGATCTGGGTATGCAGGTCGTCAATAAAAAGGGCGTGATCGTTTATGACGATTCCTGGCCCTCGGCAAGCGCCACCGCCGATGTACGCGAAAACCAGGCTACGACCGACGACACGAGCGGCAAGAGGGCATCGCATAGCCCGGTCTCGTCTGCTCCAACCGACTCCGATAGCGTTGCTAACGTCGAGATTGTAACGTCTTCCGGCGAGCATGTCGGACAGGTAAAGCTGTGGGCTATCGGCTCCGACGCTCTGCTCACCAAGGCGGACTCTGCGTTTAGGGAGAAGACCTTTAACGCCATGGCCCTCGCCGCGGTTGTTGCAATCTGCATTTCGGTCGTTATCGGATCGCTCGTGTCGCGCATGCTCACCAAGCCGATTCATCGCATCACCAGTACCGCAAAGCAAATCCGTGACGGCGACCTGTCGGCTCGCACGGGACTGCGCGGTGATGATGAGATCGATCAGCTGGGTGAGACCTTCGATGAGATGGCCACTTCGCTCGAGAAGGATATGAAACACGAGAAGCGCCTGACCTCAGACGTTGCACACGAGCTTCGCACGCCGCTTATGGCCATGCTCGCAACGGTCGAGGCCATGCAGGATGGCGTGTATCCCACCGACGATGAGCATTTGGAAACCGTTGCTTCCGAGACGCGTCGCCTGGCTCGTCTGGTGCAGCAGATGCTCGACCTGTCGCGCATGGAAAACAGCACGGCTCCGCTCAACCTTGAGCCGGTGGACATGGTTCCTTTCGTGCGTTCCATCGTTAATGCCCAGGAGCGCCTGTTTGTCGACCGCGATCTGCGCCTGCGTTTTGCGGACGAGACCCAGGGTCACGACGATGTCGTCGAGGCCGATCCCGACATGATCACGCAATGTGTTATCAACCTCATGAGCAACGCCATGCGCTACACCCCCGAGGGCGGTTGGGTCGTGGTGTCGGTGCTAAGTGACCGCAAGCACGTCAGCATTGCCGTTTCTGATACCGGCATCGGTATTGCCAAGGACGATCTGTCGCGCATCTTCGGGCGGTTTTGGCGCGCCGATGCCAGCCGCGCCCGCGAAGCTGGCGGCCTGGGCGTTGGCCTCGCCGTGACCAAGCAGATCGTCGAGCGTCACCATGGCTACATATCCGTGGAGTCGGAGCTTGGAAAGGGTACGACTTTTACAATTCATCTGCCCCGCGAGCACACGGCAGACGCGGCATCTACTACAATGGAGCACTAGCTTTTCGCTATTCGGTGAAGGAGGGGCCGCGTCCCTGCCGCTCCGAGTTTGCGAAAACATGCGGGAAAGAACCCGCATTTCTGTCGTATTTAGGTAAGGAGTGACTCACGTGACAACGATGGAGCGTCGTCCGGATTCCCGTGGCAAGGTTCGTGATATTTACGATGCCGGTGAAAACCTGCTGATGGTCGCCACCGACCGCATTTCTGCGTTCGACTTCATTCTTCCCGACGAGATTCCGTTTAAGGGAGAGGTACTCAATCGCATCTCGGCATTCTGGTTCGATAAGTTTGCCGACATCGTCCCCAACCATCTCGTTTCCATCGACCCGGCGGATTTCCCCGAGGAGTTTGCTGAGTATCGTGACTACCTCGCTGGCCGCGCCATGCTGGTTAAGAAGGCCCAGACGATTCCTATCGAGTGCATCGTCCGCGGCTATCTGACCGGTTCGGGCAAGAAGACCTACGACGAGAACGGCACCGTCTGCGGCATCCAGCTGCCTGAGGGCCTGACCGAGGCTTCCAAGCTTCCTGAGCCGCTGTTCACGCCGTCCACGAAGGCCGAGATCGGTGACCACGACGAGAACATCTCGTTCGAGCGTTGCTGCGAGATCGTGGGCGAGGACATCGCCACGCAGATTCGCGACCTTTCCCTCAAGATCTACAAGGCTGCCGCCGAGTACGCCGCGACCCGTGGCATCATCATTGCCGACACCAAGTTCGAGTTTGGTGTTATTGATGGCAAGGTCACGCTGATCGACGAGTGCCTCACGCCCGACTCCAGCCGTTTCTGGCCTGCTGCCAGCTACGAGGAGGGCAAGATCCAGCCTAGCTACGACAAGCAATTCGTCCGCAATTGGCTCAAGGCCAACTGGGATATGACGGGGGAGACCCCGCACCTGCCCGCCGAGGTCATCGATGGCACGTCCGAGCGCTATCGCGAGGCCTTCCAGATCATCACGGGCTCCCAGTTCACAAGCATGAAGGAGAACGCATAAGTGAGTACCCGTAGCGCCACGAACAAGCGCACGCAATCCCACGAAGTTACCGGGGTTGCGCGCAAGTCTGCCGCATCTGCTAAGCCCGCCCGCCAAGCAGCGAGCTCCGTTCGCGTCGTGCCGGCTTCGTCTAAGGCACGCCGCAAAGAGCTCGAGAAGGGCGAGAACCTCGAGGGCCTCTCTAAAGAGGAGAAGCGCGCCCGCAAGGCTAAGCAGCGCGCCAAGGAGGACCGCATCTATACGGTGTCGAATATCCTCCTCAAGCAGGACGAGGACTACACCAAGCGCCGTCGCATCTGGTGGATTGTGCTCGCCATTGGCATGGTGCTCGTCGTGGCAATTTGGGCCTCGCTGTACTTCGCTCCCGCTGGCATGGTGTCCAGCCCTGTCCAGATGGTCGGCATTGTTTTGTCCTACGTCATCATTTTGGGCGACTTTATCTATGACTTCGCTCGTATTCGTCCCTTGCGCAACATGTACCGCGCGCAGGCCGAGGGCATGTCCGAGAACAAGCTCAACGCTCTTATCGAGCGTTCGGCTGCCGAGGAGGACAAGAAGGACTCCAAGAAGAAGTAGCGTTTGCATACATACTTATCGCTAAGATATAAGGCGCGTCGTTTTTGCGGCGCGCCTTTTTACTGTTCTATAGATAGATGGAGTGGTACATGATTCGAGCTGCCCTGACGGTCGAAGAGGCTCTGGAGGGCATGAAGGCCCTGGAGCCCAAGATTAAAAACTACGCGCGCCTGGTCGTCCGCAAGGGCGTAAACGTCAAGCCCGGCCAGGAGGTCGTCGTTCAGTCTCCGGTCGAGTGCGCGCCGTTTGCGCGCGTGGTGGTCGCGGAGGCCTATGCTGCCGGCGCCGGCCACGTGACGGTCATTTGGGCCGATGATGCCGTGACGAGGCTCACGTACGAGCATGTCGAGAAAAGCTATTTTGAGCAGACGCCCGAGTGGAAGCGCATACAGCTGGATTCCTTGGCCCAGGATGGTGCCTGCTTTGTCTTTATCGAGGGTGCGGATCCTGCAGCCCTCAAGGGCATCGATCCAGCCAAGCCGGCCGCGGCATCCAAGGCGAGGAATACGCAGTGCAAAGTTTTCCGCCGTGGACTGGATTACAACATCAATCCGTGGTGCATCGCCGGCGCTCCGGTCGTGGCATGGGCGCACGAGGTGTTCCCGGGAGACGCCGATGAGGTTGCAATCTATAAGCTGTGGAATGCGATTCTGCACACCGCGCGCGCCGATGGCCAGGACCCGGAGAGCGACTGGGAACTCCATGACGCCGCATTCGAAAAGAACCTGCGCTTCCTGAACGACAATCGTTTCGACTACCTGCACTACACCGCGGCAAATGGAACCGATTTGACGATTGGCATGACGAAGGGTCACGAGTGGGCCGGCGGCAAGGGCAAGACGCCCGATGGACACCCCTTCTTCCCCAACATTCCCACCGAGGAAGTCTTCACCTCACCCGATCGCATGCGCGCCGACGGTATCGTGTACTCGGCCATGCCGCTCATCCACCACGGCAATAAGGTCGACGATTTTTGGATTAAGTTCGAGGGCGGCCGCGTGGTGGACTACGACGCCCGTGTGGGCAAGGCAACGCTCGCAAGTATCATCGATACTGACGAGGGCGCTGCTCACCTGGGAGAGGTCGCGCTCATTTCCAAGAACACGCCGATCCGCGAAAGCGGCGTTCTGTTCTATGACACGCTCTATGACGAGAACGCTAGCTGCCATCTCGCGCTAGGAGTCGGTTTCCCCGAATGCATCGAGGGTGGGTATGACATGTCCAAGGAGGAGCTCCTGGAGCATGGCGTTAACGTCTCGAGCACGCACGTCGATTTTATGATCGGCACGGACGACATCGATATTGTGGGCATTACGCCTGATGGACGTGAAGTTGTGATTTTCCAGAACGGCCAATGGAGTTGGGAATAGTCCCAGACCGTGGTACAATGCCACCCGCGGGCCGTTAGCTCAGCTGGCAGAGCAGGGGACTTTTAATCCCAAGGTCCAGGGTTCGAACCCCTGACGGCCCACCATAGAATAGAAAAGCGACTGGCGGATGCCGGCCGCTTTTTTGTTGCCAAGGCATGGGTTCGAACCCGTCGGGGCGCGGAGCTGAGTAAACGCGTGAGCGTTTGCCAGCGCAGCGCGCAAGGCGCGAAAGCGCCGCAGCGGCCGCCTGCGAAGCAGGCTGAACCCCTGACGGCCCACCCAAAGATTGCCGAGACGGTCAACTTCGGTTGGCCGTCTTTTTTGTCGCCCTTTCATGGGTTCGAACCCGTATCTGTCTATATATAAGAACGCTTGGCGAACAAAACCCGCCTTTTACCGATGGGAAACAAATAACTGATGCCTTTGGAGTAAAGTAGCGCTCCAGAGATGACCGATGTCTCAATACACATAAAACAGCTGGTCATCGCCAATATCAGAAGCCAATGCTTCAGTTTTAACCTCAGTGATGCGACTGAGGGACCTATTTATTTGTGAACAAAATATGGAGTGCGCGATTCCCGCCCCCGGGGCCCCTCCGGTCTGGCAATATATCTCCTTGCCGCGCGGCCCGGTGGAACCGGATCAGCCGCGGGGCGTGCACCTTGAGAACCGGATACTGCGAGGATGGA
>CALKBO010000054.1 GCA_937989875.1 uncultured Collinsella sp.
GCAACGCGTTGCGCTGAGTCCTGAGGCTGTTGCAATGAAAATGACAATCAAGGGGTTTGAGACAGTGAGAAGGGAGACGCGATGAGTAAGTACACGAGGGGTCTCTTGGCGGTGATACTGGCAGTAGTGCTAGTGTTGCCGGCTGCAGCATTCGCCATGCTGCCCGAGGCCAACGCCAGGTCCAGCACAGGAATGGACGGACCGATAATGACCGGAAAGGTCGTCGACCCCGACACCAGCGGTCGCTGGGAAATCTGGGCGGCAGGCCACGGTGGCAATAAGGTAACGACCCAAAACATCGGTCGAATCTGGACCGATAAGACGGTCAAGGCAACCGGGGAAAACGAAGAGTCGGACTTTTTGACCACGCTTTCGGCGATGTCCTCGACGTCTAATTTAACCGTGACAGTCACCACGCCGCTCGACATCGTGATGGTGCTGGATGCCTCTGGCTCGATGGATCATGAGATGGGCGGTGGAGATCCCACCAAGCGCATCGATGCGCTGGAGAGCGCTGCCAGCAGCTTCATCGACGCCATTGCCAAACAAAACGAGGGCATCGAGGGCGTGGATAGGCAGCATAAGGTTGCTATCGTTAAGTTTGCGGGCAAGACGTCCAACAATATCGGCAACGATACGTATCGTGACGGAGGACACACCTACAATTACACGCAGGTAATGAAAGGCCTGACCGATTGCTCCGGTGGCAACGTGAAAGCTCTTAAGCATAGGATTGCCCAGATTGCACCCGCTGGTGCAACGCGCGCCGACAATGGCCTGCAGCTGGCAGAGGGCATCACTTCTGGTCGCGCGGACGCCAAGAAGATTGTTGTGTTCTTTACCGACGGCACGCCAACGAAAGTTGACATGTTTGACTCTGACGTTGCCAACGATGCTGTGACGTCTGCCAAGAAGATGAAGGACAGCAAGGCAACCATCTATACCATTGGCATCTTTAGCGGGGCGAATCCTGCTGACGACCCCTCGAAAAAGTCGACGAGCGACGTAAACAAGTTCATGCATGCCGTGTCGAGCAACTACCCCAATGCCACGGCATGGGATACTCATGGTGCACGCGCGGAAAACTCCGACTACTACAAGTCGGCAACCAACGCCGAAGAGCTCAAGAAGGTCTTCGACGACATCTCGCAGGCCATCACATCGGAGCCGCCTTATCCGACCGAAATCCATAAGGGCTACGACGAGACCAAGTCCGGCTACATCACGTTTACCGACGAGCTGGGCGACTTTATGCAGGTCGATGGATTTACCGAAGTCGTCATTAACGGCACGCCGTTTACCGAGGCGAGCAAGACGGTCAACAAAGAGACCAATACCGACACCTACGAGTTCACCGGCAAGGCGAAAGACCTGCTCATCACTGTGCAGCGTGCTGGCGATGACAATCCCCAGAAGGGCGATATCGTAACGGTTAATATTCCTGCGTCGTTGATTCCGCTGAGTCACTTTAAGACCGTAGACGGCAAGCTTTCGGTCGACAACGTTAAGCCCATTCAGGTGAAGTATGCCTCGAGCGTGAAAAGCGCCGCACTTGACAACCTGTTTACGCCCGAGAAGGTCACGGGGCTCAAGGACTACATCGAGCACAATACGACTGTCGTTGACGGCACCAAGACCGTGAGCTTCTACGCGAACAAGTGGAGCGGTAGTGCGTTGGGTGATACGGTTGCGACCTTTGAGCCGGCCGACACCAACCGCTACTATTACTTCCAGAAGCAGACTCCCATTTACACGGACAAGGGCTGCACGCAGCCTGCAAAGAATTCGCTGGCAGATACCGGCACCTATTACTACAAGGATGAGTTTGAGGAGCAGGGCGAGAACAACGAGGCCAAGCCCACCACTGCCGTCATCGAGTTCATTGGTGGCGACGCTGCCAAGTTTGACGGCGCTATAGTTGCCGACAAGGACGGAAACCTGTCGTTTAGCGTGGGAACCGCGCGCCTGGCCTTTATCGATGAGCTCCACACCACCAAGGAGAGCGTGGGCGGCAACAAAACCGATACCGCGACCGACGTACTCAATCCCAAGTGGAACAACATATCCGCCAAGGCGACCGCGACGCATGTCAACTCCTACCTGGGCAACAACGGCAAGATCAGCTATAAGTACGACATGACGCCGGTAACGGTGGATACCAAGGCCGGCTTTGGCCTGACCAAGGTACTCGAGGGCCGCGACTGGACGAAGGAGGACACGTTTGAGTTTGGGCTGACGTCCGAGAACGGTGCCCCGATACCCGAGTCCGCGACAGCGCCCGTGACCGCGTCTGTGACCAAGGACGATCTGGACGACAAGGGTAAGGCTGCCATCGACTTTGGCACGATCGAATACACCGAACCTGGCACGTACGTCTACAAGGTCAGTGAAAAGCACGCCGGGACCACGATTGACGGCATCGCCTACAGCGGCAACGTCGCGGAGATCACCGTGACGGTGAAGCCCGATAAGAAGGGTGAGCTCAGCGCCGCTGTGAAGGTGGTCTGGAGCGAAGCCGACGAGACCGAGTTCAAGAACGTCTACACTGCGGAGCCTGTTGAGTCCAGCGTTACCGACAAGATTGACGTGACCAAGTCTCTGACCGGGCGCGACCTTACGGTCGGTGAGTTCAGCTTTGAGCTGCGCGAGATTAAGGATGAGGACTCTGAGCTTATCGAGACCGTTAAGAACGCTGCCGACGGCAAGGTGACGTTCAGTGCCATCAAGTACACCGAGATCGGCCAGCACACCTACAAGCTGCATGAGGTTAAGGGCAACGCCGGCGGTATTGACTACGATGACGCGGTCTACACCATCGTGACGACCATCGCCGATAACGGCAAGGGCCAGCTGGTTGCCACGCACGAGCTGAAGGACGCCAAGGACGTCAAGAGCATCGAGTTCAAGAACGCCTACACCACGAATGCTACCGAGGCATCGCTTGCGGGTATCAAGAATCTGCAGGTTGACGACGCTCTGACCCCGGCTGATATCACCGGCAAGTTCACCTTTACCGTGACCGGTGAAGAGGGCGCGCCTATGCCTGCGAGCACGAGCGTGCACAACGACGTCGACGGCAAGGTCGACTTTGGCAAGATTACCTTTACGCTCGACGACCTTAACAAGGCTGTGGGCGAGAAGCCCGAGAAGCGCGAGCATACCTTTACCTACACCGTGACCGAGTCCGGTGAGGTCGCTGGCGTGACCAACGACGCTAAGCCGTCGCGCGAGGTTTCCTTCACCGTGACCGATGACGGCAAGGGGAATCTGCGCGTATCCCGCAAGCCGGACGGTGATGCGGCCTTTACGTTCACCAATACCTATAACGTGACGCCTGTCGAGACGAGCGTCACCGACCAGATTACCGCGACCAAGGTCCTGACCGGCCGCGATCTCAAGGACGGCGAGTTCTCCTTTGAGCTGGTCGAGGGCGACAAGGTCGTCGCCAGAGGCACCAACGCCGACGACGGCACGATCGCCATGGACAAGATCACCTACGCCAAGCCCGGCAAGTACCCCTACACGCTGCGCGAGGTCAACGGCGGAACCACCAGCAAGGGCATCACGTACAGCGACGCCAAGTACACCATCGAGACCACCATTACCGACAACGGTGACGGTACCCTCAGCGCTACGCACGAGCTGAAGAGCGCCACGCCTGCGACCTTCGAGAACACTTACAGCGTGACCCCGACCGATGCAGACCTCGACTTTGACCTGAGCAAGGTCATCAGCGGCCGCGACTGGACGGATGGGGACGAGTTCAGCTTTACCATCACCGCCCCCGAGGGCACCCCGCTGCCCGATCCCGCAACCGTAACCGTGAGTAAGAGGGACGCGAAGGACGGCATTGCCGCCATCAAGTTCGGCAAGATTCACTACGCTGCCGCCGGAACCTATAAGTACGAGATTCGCGAGAACGCGGGCAGCACGGTCGGCATGACGTATGACGCGCATGTCGCAACCGCCGAAGTGACCGTGACCGAGAACGGCGATGGCAACCTGACCGCCAACGTCACCAAGAAGGAAAACGGACGCTTTACCAACACGTACCGCACTGAGCTTAACTACACCGCTGCCGGCGGTCTGTGGCTCAGCAAGTATCTGGACGGCCGCCCCATGACCGAGGGTCAGTTCACCTTTACCGTGAAACCTGCTGACGACGCTTCGGCTCGCGCGCTCGGTCTGCTGCCCGGGGCTAATAGCTTCAAGTCCCCCGCAGCGGCAGAGGCAACGGTCGGACTGATCGACATTCTGGCTGGTCATGAGGTTATATTTACGCAGGCTGACGCCGGCAAGACCTTTACGTACACCGTGGCCGAGAAGAACGACGGCCAGCCCGGTTACACCTACGATGACGCCGTGCGCACGGTGACGATCGCCATTGCCGACGACACCGCCGGCACGCTCACTGCTACGACGACCGTTTCCGGCGGTCCCGAGGGCACGCATGAGACGGTCCACAAGAGTGGCGAGAACAAGGTCGAGAAGGCCCTGGTGCCGTTCCACAACAGTTACAGCGCTACGACCAACACGCCTGGCGGCACCGCCGCTCAGGTCGTTGCCACCAAGACTCTGACCGGCCGCCCGATGGCCGACGGCGAGTTCTGGTTCGGCATCGCCTATCAGGGTGAGCTTGTGGCATACGAAAACCTCAAGCCCAATATCGGCGGGCACGTGAGCTTTGATACGCTGCACTACGACACTAAGATGCTTGCTAATCTTGAGGCTGCTGGGCTTGCTTATCGTACCGATAAGGACGGTAAGCTTGCCTGGACCATTAACTACACGGCCTACGAAGATTTATTCGGGCTGCCGAATGGCGTTTCCGCTACAACGCGGAGCTTTGGCTTTAAGGTTATCGTCGTCGACAACGGTGACGGTACCCTGACGGCAACGGTCGACTACGGCGGCGTCGAGCCCTTGTTCGAGAACGTCTACGGCGCCGAAGCCGTCGATGCCGCGCTCACCGGCACTAAGAAGCTCCAAGCTGCCGAGGGCCTGACCCCGGCTGACATCACGGGCAAGTTCACCTTTACCGTGACCGCCGACGAGGCTGGTGCCCCGATGCCCGAGCGCACGACCACAACCAACGACGCGGCTGGCAACGTGGACTTTGGCAAGATCCACTTTACGCTCGAGGACCTCAACCGCGCTCTGGGCGTGACGGACGATGCGACCGATAAGGCCGAGGCAGACGAAGCTGACGAAGCCGAGGCCAACGCCGGCGAGGCCGAGGTTGACGCCGACGCTGCCGACACCGACGAGTCCAACGACGAGTCCGAGCCCGCAGCCCCCACCGCTCCGCGCTCGCACACCTTTACCTACACGGTGACCGAGTCCGGTAGTGCCCCTGGTGTGACCAACGACGCCAACGCCATGCGCAAGGTTTCCTACACCGTGACTGACGACGGTACCGGACATCTGCGTGTCGTGCGCGAGGGCGACGACGGTGCTGCCTTCACGTTCACCAACACCTACGGCGTGGCACCTACCGATTCTTCCGTGACCGATCAGGTCAAGACGGTCAAGCGTCTGACCGGACGCGACCTTGCAGCTGGCGAGTTCACGTTTGAGCTGCTCGAGGACGGCGTGGTTGTCGCGAGCGGCACCAATGACGTCGACGGTAACGTTACGCTGAGCCCGATCCGCTACGAGGCGCCCGGCACGCACACGTACATGCTGCGCGAGGCTTGCCCCAACGCGCTCGGCCTGCACAAGGGCGTCACCTATGACGGCGCGACCTACACCGTCGTGACCACCGTCTCCGACAACGGCGACGGCACGCTGACCGCGACGCACAAGCTCGAGGGAACCACCGAGTCGGCTGGCTTTACCAACAAGTATCACGCCATGCCTACCCAGGTCTCCATCGGCGCCATCAAGGTACTCGAGGGACGCGAACTCAAGAAGGACGAGTTTAGCTTTAAGCTCGTTGGCGAGGACGTCGAGTTCACCGTTACTAACGACGCCGACGGCAAGATCAACTTCGACAAGTTCGAGTACGACGAGCCCGGTACGTACGTCTACACCATCAGCGAGGTCAAGGGCGACGAGGCCGGTATGACCTACGACAAGTCCGTCTTTACCGCGACCGTCAACGTGGTCGATGACGGCGAGGGCAACCTCAAGGCGAACGTCGCCTTTACCAAGGGTGACAAGAGCGTCGAGGGTATCGTGTTCAACAACACGTACAAGAAGCCCGAGACTCCTACGCCGACACCCGATCCCGGCACGCCCAAGACCGTGACGAACATCGTCAAGACGGTCAAGGGTTTCCTGCCCACCACAGGCGACCAGCAGGCTGCCGCTCTGCTTATGGCATTTGTCATCGCCATGGCCGGCGTCGGAGCCCTGGTCTGGGGTATCCGTAAGCGCTAGGCATGCTGGTGGCGCCCGGGGTCAAAAGGCCCCGGGCGGCCGGCGGGGAGCCAGAACATAGCCCCACCCCCAGCCCCAGCCGCCACGGAGGCATCTCCCTCCTCCGTGGCGGCATTTTTGTGCGTGGGGGAGGTGGGTGCGCTACGAAATCGGCCCATCTACTACGTTTGGCCCCTTACCCTCAACCATGCCAAAAAACGCCAAAACATAACCGCAGGTAAAACGCCTGCGGTTTTGCTCAAAACGAAGGTATGGTCAGGGGTGTCGAGTCAAACGTAGTAGATGGGCCGGTTTCGTGGCGCGCGGTTCCGGCTGATTCCTTGGGGGCGAAGGAAAACGGATCATTTTGGTCCCGCGAGGCTGGCGGAGGCACTCGTGCGGGGTCGCCCGAACAAAACTATGCCGGTTTACGGGGCTGAATCACGAGTCCCCAACCATGCCGATATTCGTGAAAATAAAACCGCAGGTAGACGAGCCGTCATTTTGCAGAAAACGTGGGTATGGATGGGGGCCCTGAGTTTAGCCCCGTAATCCGGCATGGTTTTGAAATGGCATTAAATCGATAACGGCCATTTTGCTATGCCGGGGCGGTCGGTCGTCGGGTAATTACCCTCGCAGGTAGGCGATGGCGATCTGCGTGCGGTTACGCAGGCCCATTTTGGCAAGGATTGAGCTGATGTGGTTGCGCACGGTGCCTTCGCCCATGTAGGCGGTGGCGGCAATCTCCTTGTTGTCGAGGCCGCGGGCGATGAGCTCTGCGACTTCGAACTCGCGGTCGGTCAGGCTGGCAAAGGCGGCGGGCCGGCGAGGCGTGTCGGCCTCGGACCCCGCCCCATCAAAGTCGATATCCTCGATCGCCTTGCCCTCGAGTACGCGTTTGCCGTCCATGACCTGCGCCAACGCTGGAGGAATGGCGGCGACATCGGTTTTAATCAGATAGCCGCGGGCGCCCAGTTTAAGCGCCGACACAATGTACTCGTCATCCGAGAATGTCGTCAGAAACACCACGTGCGCCGTGGGGTCGCGCTCAAGGATTTCGCGTGCCGCCGAAAGGCCGTCGCGTCCCGGCATCTGAATGTCGAGCAGCGCGATATCGGGTGCGTGCTCGGCGTAAAGCGCCACCGCATCGTTGCCGTTGGCACCGGTGTCCACCACTTCGATCTGCGGCTGGGCGCCCAGGATAATCTTGAGCGAATCGACCACCAAGCGGTCGTCGTCGACAACGATGAGCCTCATCAGCCCTCATCTCCTTGCTGTTTGGGAACGGTGGCAAACACGCGCCAGCCGGGGGAGCCGGCACGCGGGCCGGCGGAGAAGGTGCCGCCAAGCGCCTCGATGCGCTCGCGCATGGAGGCAAGCCCCATGCCCTCCGCGGCGCCGCGGCTGCTTGCTTGGACCCCGCCCGCGCCATCGTCGGTAACGATGAGCTGGTAAAACGACGGATGCTCCATGCATCGTACAGTGACGGTCTGGGCGCAAGCGTGGCGCATGGTGTTGGAGAGCGCCTCGCGCAGGACCGCCGCAAAGCAGTTGGCGACGTTTGCGGGCGCATGCTCGGTCATAACTTCAAGCTCAATCTGCGGACCGCCGTCCGAGCGCGCGCCTTCAACGATGCGCTCGAGCTGCACGGAAAGCTCGACGGCGTTGTCGTTGAGCGCGTGGACGCTGGTGCGCACAAGCTGGAGCGCCTCGTCAACCGTGCGTTTGACGTCGGCGAAATCGGCGGCAACCCCGGGCTCGTCGGCGTGGACCACGCGTAGGGCTTCGGCCTGCAGTGAAGCGCGCGTGAGCTGGTGCCCGACGTTATCGTGGATCTCGCGCGCGATGCGGGCGCGTTCGGCGAGCGTCGCGAGCTCGACTTCGTAGTCCTGGCGGTCGGCGAGGTCGCGGTTGCGCGCTTCGAGCGCGAGGGCTCGTTCTTGCAGCCCGTCGCGGGTACGGCGCATGCGCTGTTGCTCGCGCTCCAGCTGGGCGGTACGTAGCGATAGCAAGGTGGCGGCAACCGAAAGGATGGCGGTCAGCAGGAGCGTTCGGGTGGTGAGCGCGCCGCCGCGAAGGTCCGCGACGAGTGCAAAGACAAAGGTGGCGCCAATGCCCAGCGCGACCCAGGCGTGCTCACGGCGCACCCGCCGCGCGATGTCATAGAGGGCGAGAGGCGCAAACGGCACAAACGGCGGCACGAAGACAGCCGCGATGATGTAAGCGTAACTTGCGGCCTCGCATATGCGGCGCGTACGTTCCTCCTGTGTGACCTCGGCCAGCGAGGTGGCAATAACGCCAAGACAAAACGCCACAACCAGACGAGCGTCCACGGCAAGACCCATGGCGGCCGCAATACAGCACGCCAGCACGATCGATTTGTCGAAAAGCCTGTTCATACGGGTATTGTACGCGAAGCCGCGCGTGGTGGAGGGGCCACCCGGAGCAACCGTGACATTCCTCCCACGCGGCAAAGCGGGGGCACCGGCGGGCCGCGCGACCAAGCCCTACACTCGTGACAAAGCTCACTGGTGCGCGCCGTCCGCTCCTGCGATGATGCAATCGTACCGGGCCGCAATCAACGGAAGGGCCGCCTCATGACAGACATCGTCCACGTCGAAAACCTCGTCAAGCGCTATGACGATCTTATCGCGCTCGACCACTTTAACCTCAGCATCGCCCCCGGCGAGATCTTTGGCCTGCTGGGCCCCAACGGCTCGGGCAAGACCACGTCCATCAACTGCATCCTGCAGCTGCTCGCCTACGACAAGGGCACCATCGAGCTGTTCGGCGAGCCCATGACGCCCGCTCGCTACGACCTCAAGCGCCGCATCGGTGTGGTGCCGCAGCAGGTGGCGGTGTTCGACGAGCTCACCGTGCGCGAGAATATCGACTATTTCTGCAGCCTTTACGTTAGCGACCGTAAGCGCCGCCGTGCGCTGGTGGACGAGGCGATCGACTTTGTCGGGCTGAGCGACTTTGCCAAGTTCCGCCCCGGCAAGCTCTCGGGCGGCCTGGCACGTCGCCTCAACATTGCCTGCGGCATTGCGCACAAGCCCGAGCTCATCTTCTTTGACGAGCCCACGGTGGCAGTCGACCCGCAGAGTCGCAACGCCATCCTGGAGGGCATCTGCCGCTTGCGCGACGAGGGCGCCACGGTGGTGTATACCAGCCATTATATGGAGGAAGTCGAGCAGATCTGCAGCCGCATCATGATCATGGACGGCGGGCGCGTGCTGGCGCAGGGCACCAACGGCGAACTCAAGCGCATGATTCAGATGGGCGAGAAGATCGTGATCGAGGTCGGCGAGGTGCCGAGCGCGGCGCTCGGTGCCGTCGCGAGCCTGCCGCATGTCCTGGACCTGTCGGCGACAGCGGGCCAGCTCACGTTTTCGTGCGAGGCGAGCCCGCATAACCTGACGGACATTCTCGATGCGCTGCGCTCGCATGACGTGGCGCTTGGCCGCATTTATTCCGAGCCGCCGACCCTCAACGACGTGTTCCTCGAGATCACCGGCCGCGAGCTGCGCGACTAGGGGGCAGCCATGTTCAACACCATTATCATTACGGTCAAGACGCTGCTGCGCCGACCGAGTACGTGGGTCTGGGGCGCTCTCTTTCCCATCGCGCTTTCCACGATGTTCATGTTTATGTTTGCGAATCTGAGCTCCGACGGCACGGTCGACCCGGTGCCGGTTGCCGTCATAGCGGACGAGGCCTGGGACGCCTCGACCTTTAAGGACGTGGCGACGTCGCTTGCCAAGGAGAGCGACGATCAGCTGCTCGAGATCCACGAGCTCGACGACGCAGCCGATGCGAACCGTGCGCTTAAGGCCGGCGAGGTTGCGGGCATCTATACGGTCGACGACGCAGGCGTACCCAAGCTCACACTGCTATCGAGCTACGACAGCTCGCGCGCATCATCGGTGCTCACCGATCGCAGCATCCTGGAGACGGTGACAAGCTCGTATACACAAAATGCCGAGCTCATGTCCCAGATTGCCCAGGACAACCCGGCGGCGCTCGCCGACCCGGAGGCGGTTGCGCGCGCCCTGTCGCTCGAGGGCAGCACCCGCCGCGTAAACCTGACACGCACCACGCCCGACGGCACGGTCATCTACTATTACGCGCTTTTTGGCCTGGTCGCGATGATGTCTGCCGAGTTTGCCGCCTTGAGCGTCGTCGACCTGCAGCCCAATCTGTCGGGCCTTGGCGCGCGTCGCTGCGTGGGCGGTCTTTCCAAGACGGCATCGCTGGCCGGTATCTTTGTGGGCTCGTGGCTGGTCTCCTTCGCCTCGATGGCGATCGCGATCGGCTACGTGCGCCTGGTCGTGGGCGTCGACTTTGGCGGGCGCGAGGGGCTGTGTTTGGTGGGTGGCGCCGCTTCCGCGCTTGCCGCCACCGGCCTGGGGCTCTTTGTGGGCACGCTTCCCGTTAAGGGCGGCAAGGCGTCCAAGTCGGGCATCCTCACGGGCTTTGCCACCACGTGCGCTTTGTTCGCCGGCCTCTACGGCGAGCCGGCGATGGCGCTTGCCGACGACGTCGCCCGCGCCTGCCCGGCCGAGTGCTGGTTCAACCCCGTCAAGCTCATCTGTGACATGTTCAATCGCCTGTATTTCTTTGAAGACCTGGGGCCCTTCGCTGTTCGCGCGGGCGCGCTCGTCCTGATGGCCCTGGTGTTTGTCGCCGCCGCTACGCTGATCTTTGGAAGGAGTCGCTATGAGCACCTTTAAGACCGCGCTTCGCATGGCGCTGGCGCACCCGTTCTACCTGCTCATCTATACGGTGTTCATCTCGCTCATGGGCGTATTCATCGCGGCATCGGTGAGCTGGAACTCGTCGCAGCTCACCGAGTACAAGCCCTACGATGCCAACGTGATCGTGGTCGACCGCGACGACAGCGACCTTTCGCGTGCGCTTACCAAGCATCTGGGTTCGCGTTTTGAGCTGGTCACGGGCATCGGCGACGATACGTACGACCTTGCGGACGCGCTCTCCAAGAGCAACAGCGCCAAGGGCAGCGCCGACTGCGTGTTCTTTATCCCGGAGGAGTTTGAGGACGACCTCGTTGCGGCTGCCCGCGCGGGGGAGGCCCTGCCCAAGCTCGACGTGACCTACGGTTCCGGCACCATGGCGGCGGCGCTTTCGTCTGCCGAGGCCTCGCGCTGGATCTCGCTCGCGGGCGCTGCGGCGGCGCTTGAGCCCGCTGCTTCTAACGGCGACGTTGCCAAGGCCGCCGAGCATGCCGCTGCAAAGCGCGCGGAGGTCCAGATCGAGCAGGTCAAGGTCGACTCGACGGTTGCCGCCACGCTCGAGTCGTATTTCAACTTTGGCGCGTACGCGATTATCTCGTCGGTCATCGTATCGGTGGGGTTGGTGTTCTCGGGCATGAACGAGCCCGAGCGCGTGCGTCGTATGGATGCCGGCCCGGTCTCCGAGCGCCAGCGCTCGCTTGCCGTGTTCGCGGCTGCCGCAGTGCTCACCGTCTGCATCTGGTTTGTGTCGAGCATGATGGGCGTCGTGGGCTTTGCCGGCGCGGTTGCCGAGGTCGGCGTGGGTCGTGTGTGCCTGGCGCTGGCGGCGACGTTTGCCCTGGCGTGCACGCCTCTGGCCGTTGGCTTTGCCCTTTCGAGCCTGGGTGCGCGCGAGGAGCTGCTTAACGGTGTGGGCAACCTGCTCGGCATGCTCATGACGTTTTTGGGCGGCGCTTGGATGCCGCTGTCGCTGATGGGCTCGGCCGTGCAGACGGTGGCGCACTTTGTGCCGACGTATTGGGTGAACGACGCGATTGGCAAGGCGCTCGCTTCGGATCTGACGTCCACCGTGTTGGGTGACATCGCCTGCGACCTGGGCGTCACCGTGCTCTTCGCCGTCGCCATTGCCGCCGTAGGCCTGGCCCTCTCACGCGCCAAATCCCGCGCCTAGTCTGAAATAAATCCTAGGCCTCGCCCCAAAATAGTTCGCCAAGGTTTACTATTACGTTCATAAAGTAGTACGAGGCTAACAATGGGGGATACCATGGCAACGCAGGAAGCCTACGTCCAGGTTAAGGATCTCAAAAAGCACTACGGCGACGGTGATGCGCGCCTGACGGTACTCGATGGCATCGACACGTCCATCAACCGCGGCGAGATCTGCGTCATGCTGGGGCCCTCGGGCTCGGGCAAGTCGACCTTTCTCAACCTGATCGGCGGCCTGGAGGATGCCGACGGCGGCTCCATCATGGTGGACAGCTGCGACCTCACGGTGCTCAAGCCTGCCGACCTGGGCGAGTATCGCCGCCGTGAGCTGGGCTTTATCTTCCAGTTTTACAACCTGGTGCCCGATCTCACCATCAAGGAGAACATCGAGGTCACGGCGCACCTGTCCAAAAACCCGCTCAATGTCGACGACCTGCTGCGTTCGCTGGGCCTTTACGAGCACCGCAACAAGTTCCCGCGCCAGGTCTCGGGCGGCCAGCAGCAGCGCTGTGCCATCGGCCGCGCACTCGTCAAAAACCCGGGCCTGCTGCTGTGCGACGAGCCCACGGGCGCGCTTGACTATAAGACGTCCAAGGAAATCTTGCAGCTCATGGAGGATGTCAACCGCACCTACGGCTGCACCATCATCATTGTCACCCACAATGCCGCCATCGCGCGCATGGCCAATCGCGTGCTGCGCCTGCGCGACGGGCGCATCGTCGAGGATGAGCTCAACGAGTCGCCCGTTGCGGCCGCCGAGCTCGATTGGTAGGCGGCGCCATGACACCTCTCGCAAAACGTCTCCCGCGCGAGCTGCGCCGCAATATCGGCAAGTACCTGGGCATCTTTTTGCTTATGTGCGGAAGCATCGCCCTTACCTCGGGCTTTTTGCTCGCGGCGCATTCCATCGGTTGCCTTATCGACGACATGCGCGACGACTACACGATTGAGGACGGCCGCGTGACCACCTCCTTCGAGGCTACCGACGAGCAGCTCAAGGCGGCCGAGGATGCAGCCGGCGACGTCGGCGGCGTTACGCTCTACAAGAATTTCTCCATTGACGCCATCATCAAAAAGGTCGCTGGCGACGATGGCACCAAGCGCACGCTGCGCACCTATGCGCACCGCAGCAAGGTCGATATCGCGTCCTACTGTGAGGGCAAGGAACCCAAGGCGGATGACGAGGTGGCCATCGACCGTGTCTTTGCCACCAATAACGACCTCGCCGTGGGCGATAAGGTCGAGCTTGAGGGCCGCACCTACACCATCTGCGGCATCATGACCCAGCCCGATAGCCAGGCGCTGTTCCTCAACAATTCGGACTTTACGGTGAACACCATCACCTATGGCGTGGCCGAGGTCACCGACGCCGGCTTTTCCGCGCTCGAGGATGCCGGCGGCGCGCCTGCCTACACCTACTCCTTCACCTTTACCGATCGCGATCTCTCCACCGCAGACCGCATCGACGCCGAGCAAGATATGGTCGAGGCGCTGACCGATGCCGATGCGCGCGTGGACGATCTGATCGATGCCGATTCCAATCAGGGCATTGGCTATGCGCGCGACGACGTGGACGGCGACTCCATGATGTGGATGACGCTGCTCGACATCATCATCGTGATCATGGCGTTCGTCTTTGTGGTCCTTACCGACGCCACCATCGAGGAGGAGAGCGCCATCATCGGCACGCTGCTCGCCAGCGGCTATCGTCGACGCGAGATCGTGCTGCACTACCTTGCGCTTCCCGCTATTGTGGGCGTGGTCGCGGCGCTTTTGGGCACTGCGCTCGGCGTTGTGTTCTTTACCGAGCCCATGCGCAGCCTCTATTACGGTTCGTATAGCCTGCCGCCCTTCCAGGTGTACTGGAGCTGGGAGATCTTTGTGAAGTGCGCCGTGGTTCCCGCCGTCGCGCTCATCCTCATCACGCTGGTGGGTCTGTTTCGCAAAATGGGCAAGACGCCGTTGCAGTTCCTTCGTCACGAGACGAGTGGCAAATCGGGCACCAAGCGCGGCCTGCAGCTGCCGGAGCGCATGGGTTTTGTTTCCCGCTTCCGCCTGCGTATCTTCCTGCGCAATCTGGGCAACTTCGCCACGCTCTTCGTGGGCATCGCGTTTGCCTCGCTGCTGCTGCTCTTTGGCCTGGCGATTCTGCCCACGATGACGCACTATGCGGACAACCTCGAGACAGGCCTGGTCGCCGAGCACCAGTACACGCTCAAGGCGCCGCTGGAGCTCGAGGGTACTGCCGAGGAGCGCGAGCAGTGGTCGGCACTCGAGCGCTTGCAGTCGGTTGACGGCGCGCTGCTTTCTGCCGCCCGGGATGCCGATGACGAGCTTGACGACGCGGCCGATGCGGCGCAGGCGGCAGCCGATGCCGCGACCGCATCTCCGTCTGCCGAGAGCCTGGCCGCGGCGCAGGACGCGCTTGCCAAGGTCCAGGATAAGAAGGATGCGCTCTACGCGTGCCTTGACGATCTTGCCGATGCCCTCGGCTGCGACCGCGACGAGGCTATCGACCTGATCGACAAGGCCTCTAAGATCGACACCGACAACGACGACATTCACCCGGTTAACACGATCGACAACGGCGCGGGCGCAATCGCACAGGCCGAGAAATACGCTGTTTACCAGCTGCAATACGATCGCGGCGACGGAAATGGCGAGGAGACGATTTCTGTTTACGGCATTTCATCCGATTCGCGCTATTGGAAAGACCTCAACGTCGGCGACGGCCGTGTCGTCTTTGGCGGCGGTCTGCTCGATAAGTTTGGCTGGAGCGAGGGTCAGAAGGTCACGCTTCGCGACAAGTACGAGGGGGAGCATTATTCCTTTGAGTACGCGGGCAAGGACTGTGCCTGGGGCTCAAAGTCGGACATGAATATCTATATGAGTATCGACGACTTTAACGAGCTGTTCGACAACGACGCCGCCTACTTTAACGGCTATGTGAGCGACGAGAAGCTCGACCTCGATGCTCGTTACTTTGCCGGCGACACCACGCCCGACGACATGCGCGCCGTGGGTGACCAGTTCATCGGCATGATGAGTAAAATGATCGGCATGATGGTTGGCCTCGCGGTGTTTATCTTCCTGCTGTTTATGTATCTACTGACCAAGGCTGTGATCGACCACAGCGCCCGTTCGATTAGCTATATGAAAGTCTTTGGCTATCGCGATAGCGAGATCTCGCATCTGTACATCCGCTCGATCATGCTGTGCGTGGCGGCGTCGCTCGTGCTGAGTCTGCCGGTCATTATTGGCTCGCTCACGGCCATCTTCCGCTCGATGCTGCTCGCCTACAACGGCAATATCGAAATCTATGCGCCCGCTTGGTCCATGGTTGCATGCGTCGGCATTGGCTTTGCGACCTACCTGGTCGTGGCGTTGCTGCACATGCGTTCCATCAAACGTGTGGGCCTGGCCGAAGCTCTCAAGGTGCAGGAGTAGTCATCGGGGACAGTCTTAAACGACTAGTCATCGGGGACAGTCTTTGCTGACTTGCCGGCTCGCCGGCCGGCTGGAAAGGACTGTCCCTAGCTGCCGGCACTTGGGGACTGTCCCCAACTGCCGGGTGGCGAAAGAGTGTCCCCTGCGACTACTCATTTAAGAACGTCCCCAATGACTAGGTGCCGTACTTGACTTTAACTCTGCTTTAACTGGTACCATCCTCTATGTCTGTAACGCCATATAGACCGAGGGGATAGATTTATGACCGCAACTGCACCCGCAGCACCCGCCAAGGTGTACTTCACCAACCTGCGCACGCATGCTCGCGAGAGCCAGCTCGACAAGCTCAAGCGCCTCATCCGCCGCGCCGGAATTGAGCAGATCGACTTTGAGAACAAGTTCGTCGCCATCAAGATTCACTTTGGCGAGCTGGGCAACCTGAGCTTTTTGCGCCCCAACTACGCCCGCGCCGTCGCGGATGTCGTGAAGGAGCTGGGCGGCAAGCCCTTCCTCACCGACTGCAATACGCTCTATGTGGGTAGCCGCAAAAACGCGCTCGAGCACATCGACACCGCCTACCAGAACGGCTTTACCCCGTATGCCACGGGTTGCCAGATCATCATCGCCGACGGCCTCAAGGGCACCGACGAAGCGCTCGTCCCGGTCGAGGGCGGCGAGTACGTGCACGAGGCCAAGATCGGTCAGGCGCTCATGGATGCCGATATCGTGATTAGCCTCACCCACTTTAAGGGCCATGAGCAAGCCGGCTTTGGCGGCGCCATGAAGAACCTGGGTATGGGAGGCGGCAGCCGTGCCGGCAAGATGGAGCAGCATGCCGCCGGCAAGCCGAACGTCTCGACCGAGCACTGCGTTGGCTGCCGTGCCTGCGAAAAGATCTGCGCGCACGACGCTGTCTCGTTCACCGACACCCGCGAGCGCGAGCTTGCCAACGGCGCTACTCGCACGGTGCACGTGGCTGCCATCGACCACGATCGCTGCGTGGGCTGCGGACGCTGCATTGCGGCATGCAACCAGGACTGCATCAAGCCCGGCTATGAGGCCGCGGCAGACGTGCTCAACTGCAAGATCGCCGAGTACACCAAGGCCGTCGTCGACGGCCGCCCGAGCTTCCACATCTCGCTCGCCATGGATATCAGCCCCAACTGCGATTGCCATCCCGAAAACGACACGCCTATCGTCAACGATATCGGCATGTTCGCGAGCTTCGACCCGGTCGCCATCGACCAGGCCTGCGCCGATGCCGTCATGGCATCCGAGCCGCTGCCCAACACCGAGCTCACCGACAGCGCGGCCAAGATGGAGCACAATCACGAGCATCTGGAGGGCGAGCAGGCGCGTGATCCCTTCTGCATCACGCATCCCGACACCGACTGGCGCGCGTGCATCGCGCACGCCGAAAAGATCGGCCTGGGCACGAGCGAGTACGAGCTCATCGAGGTCAAGTAGCGTCTAACTATTGGACAAAATAAGAGCCTTTGTAGCGTAGGTTGAGCAAAAGCCGCCCACGAGCACAACGCTCGCGGGCGGCTTTTCGGAAGTGCGGTGAAAAAACGAATACCGCCGACCGCAAACCGATTTTTGGCAACAAAACCCCAGACGTTGCTTTTTGCCTAAAAATTCTTGTCGAGGAAGTCATCGACCGTATTCCAGTAGAGCTCGGGGTCAACTTGCGCACTCTTGGCGTGGGTGGCGCCATGGATAGTGAGCTTTTGCTTGACCTTGCTGGCGCATGCGTCGTAGTTTTGGTCGAGCATGTCGTACGGCACAAAGGTGTCTTGGTCGCCGTGGATAAACAGCATGGGAACCGTCGCGTGTTTGAGTTGCTCCACACTGCTCGCCTTATGAAAGTCGTAGCCCGCGCGCACGTTGCACACCAAGTTTGCTACATCGAGCAAGGGAAAGCTGGGCAGGCCGAACACGTCCTTGAGCTGCAGAGAAAACTCGTCCCAAACACTCGTATAACCGCAGTCCTCGATAATGCATTTCACGTTTGCGGGCAGAGACTCCCCCGCGACGTTCATGGCGGTTGCCGCACCCATCGACTCGCCAAAGACCAGGATGCGTGCCTCGGGGTCAGCCTGAACGATTCGCTCAATCCATGCGACGATGTCAAGGCGCTCGGGCCAGCCCATGCCGATATAGTCGCCGCCGGAGCGCTCGTGGGCGCGGGCGGCGGGTGCGAGTACGTTCATGCCGCGGTCGTGGAATCGCTTGACGTATCGGGCCATACCGATGGGCTCGTTGGTATATCCATGCAGGCAGACGGCGTAGTCGTGCGTGCTCTCCGACGCAGCAAAATACCAGGCGGCAAGCTCGGTCCCGTCGTCCGCGGTGAGGCTGCTGCTCTCGCGGTTCTCTTTAAACCACGCCCGCGCCTCGGTTTCCTCGGCATCCATCTGCTCGCCCTTTTCGGCGTCCTTGCCGTCCTGCATCATCTTCATGGTGTATGGCGCGCGGGGATTCAGCGCGAAGTCAAACAGAAAGTTGCCGGCAAACCCCAGCAGCGCGACAACGAGCACCAGCGCAACGACGCCGGCTATCTTGAGCTTTCGATGGGAACGTGCGTTTTGAGACATAAGAAGCTTTCCTATAAGATGTTAATACATCAACATTTAATGCAAGCGCATTATGGACGTTCGCCGTTGATGCGTCAACAGGCAAAGAATGGGTAAACAAAGGGTCACGTATGGTGCAAATTTCGCACGTACCTAGACGCTTTGATATAGTGTTGAGAACTCTTTACGTTGGAGGATGTAACCGGCATGTCCGATTCGAGCGACAGTTCTAAGCCGCGACCCAAGACCGCGGCCGTTCCACACTACACGGTGGGCGAGGAGATCATGAACTCCGTCACCCATGGTGTCGGCTGCCTGCTGGGTATCGCGGGCCTGGTGCTCCTGATCGTATTCGCTGCCCTGCGCGGCGGAGGCCCGGCCCACATGGCCGCGGCGATTGTCTATGGTGTCAGCATTATCCTCGAATACCTAGCTTCTACGCTCTACCACGCGATTCAGCCCGCGCGCGCCAAGCGCGTGTTTCGCATCATCGACCACAGCTGCATTTACCTGCTCATAGCCGGCAGCTATACGCCGTTTTGCCTCATCACGCTCGCAAACGACGGCGGCGCTGTGCTGTTCTTTGCCGTATGGGCCATCGCCATCATCGGCATTGCCCTCGAGTGCTTCCTGCGCGAGCGCCAGCCGCATTGGGTAAGCGGCGTGGTCTATCTGCTGATGGGCTGGCTCGTCGTCTTTAAGCTGCCCGAGCTCGTGTCGCTGCTCAACCCCGTGGCACTTGCCCTGCTCGCTGTCGGCGGCGTGTGCTACACCGTGGGCGTGCCGTTCTACATCGCCAAAAACGTGCGCTACCTGCACAGTGTGTTTCACCTGTGGGTGCTCGCCGGCAGTATCTTCCAGTTCATGGCGGTGATCCTCTTCGTAATCTAGCGACCACGCCTGCGCGCCCGCGTCCTTGTTTGGGCGCCGGTGCAATTGCCGTATCCGCCGTCAACGTTTTAATCCGACGTCCCGAATCTTGGAGGTTCGAGAAACTCCCGATGGACATAACCATCTCCCTTATCACCACCCTCGTTTTGACCCTCATCAACGGCTACTTCTCTATGTCCGAGATGGCGCTCACCACGGCCAAGCGCGCCGTGCTGGAGCACGAGGCCGAGGAAGGCGACAAACGCGCCGAGCGTGCCATTAAGCTAGCTGCCGACTCCGACCAGCTGCTCGCCACCATCCAGGTTGCCATTACGCTCGTGGGCTTCGCCTCGTCCGCCGTCGCCTCGACGAGTCTGTCCGACCCGCTCGCCACGTGGCTCATGAGCTTTGGCATCGCGCCGCTCTCCGCCATCGCGCGCGGCCTGGCGCCGGTCATCATTACCGTCGCGGTCGCCTTCGTATCCATCGTGATCGGCGAGCTCGTCCCCAAGCGCATCGGCCTGGCCAATGCCGAGGGCGTGTCCAAGCAGGTCGTGGGCCCGCTTTCCGTGTTCCAGAAGATCGCCCGCCCGCTCGTGTGGCTGACTGGCGCTTGCTCCGATGGCCTGGCCCGCATCCTGCGCATCAAGAGCGCCGACGACCGCCAGAACGTCTCGGAGGAAGAGATCAAGTACATGGTCTCGGAGCAGGACGACCTGCTCGACGAGGAAAAGCGCATGATCCACGAGATCTTCGACCTGGGCGATACCGTTGCCCGCGAGGTCATGGTGCCGCGCGTGGACACCACCATGTGCGAGGACGACGAGACGGTCGCCGACGTGCTGTCCACCATGCGCCAGACCGGCTTTAGCCGCATCCCCGTCTATCACGAGGATCCCGACAACGTCGCGGGCATCGCGCACATCAAGGACCTGATTCAGCCCGCGCTCGACGGCAAGGGCGACCAGCCCATCGCCGGTTTTTTGCGCGACGCCACCTTTGTGCCCGACACCAAGGACATCCTGCCGCTGCTGTCCGAGATGCAGACCTCTCACGACCAGATCGTGGTGGTCGTGGACGAGTACGGCGGCACGGCCGGCATTATCACCATCGAGGACATCGTCGAGGAGATCGTCGGCGAGATCGAGGACGAGTTCGACCCCGACAACAAGTATCTCACGCGCCTTTCGCGCCGCGAGTGGCTCGTTGATGGGCGTTTTTCGTGCGATGACGCGATTGAGCTTGGTTGGCCGCTCGAGGAAAGCGATGATTATGAGACCATCGCCGGCTGGATTTTGGAGCTTTGCGACTCGGTGCCCGACATCGGAGAGGTGTTTGAGGTTGCAGGGTACAAGTTCAAGGTGCAGTCGATGCGTGGCCAGCGCATCTCGCTCATTCGCGTGATCGCTCCGGCCGAAACCGATAAGAAGGATTCCGAGTCTTCGGTAGACGAGCCGACGTCGTCGGGTGCGGGTTCCGCGAATCCACACGACGGCGACGAGTAGGACAAGGAAGAGTAGGGGAGAGTTATGGCAGGCCTGTTCAACATCCTTAAGGTCACCGTCAGCGAGGACAAGATCTGCGCGCATGTGCTGGTGAACCCCGGCATGCCGCTCATGACCTCGGAGGATATCGAGGCCACGGCGCGCGTGTATTACCTGGTGCCGGCGATTGCCAAGCACCTGTGCCTGGGTGATTCCGGCCGCGAGTTCCAGGACTGCATGGGCCAGACCGAGCTCTGCCACCTGCTGGAGCACGTGACGGTTGAGCTCATGAACGAGACCGGTCTTGCCGGCAGTATCTCGTGCGGCCGCACGCGCGTAAGCGAGCACGACGAGCGCGTCTTTGAGGTTGAGCTTTCGTGCCCCGACGACGCGCTGGCCATCGGCGCGCTGTCTTCGGCCACCTTTATGATGGACTGGGCGTACCTGCACGCCGACCAGCCTGCCCCTGACGTGGAAGGCACGGTCGCGGGCCTGCGCAACCTGGTGCTGGGCATGCGCGCCGAGGCCGAGGGCAAGGATCCTCACGAGGCCGTCGCCGCTGCGAACGGCGAAGATGCTGCCGAGGCCGAGGGCGCTGACGAGGGCGATGTGCCGGTCGACGCCGAGCCCGTTGCCGATGCGACCGCCGAGCCCGTTCCTACCGAGCCCCAGGGCGTCCCCAACTTTGACGACGAGCCCCAGGTGGCGATTGATACCGAGGGCGCGGTTGCCGAGAACCACGAGGCCTCCGCTGCCGTCTTTGGCGGTGCGGCGACGGTTCCGGCAGGACCTGCGCATGAGGGCGGCCTGCCGCTCGTGGACGGCGCCGGCGAGGACCCGGGTGCCACGGTGGCCATGCCGGCTATGCCTCAGGAGTAGGCCTACGCGTTTATCACCATCACGTACCTGCGCCTTTGCCGTACGCAGATGAGCAGAGCGGCAAGTGATGCGCTGCGGGTATAATGGACAGCATTCAAACGGTGGGCATCGACGTGCCCGCAGGAGAGGAATGATCATGGGTAAGACTTTCAGCTTTGTCTCCGGCGCACTTTTTGGTGCCGCTGCCGGCGCTATTGTCGGCGTTGCTCTGGCCCCGCGCTCGGGCGCCGAGACCCGCGCCATGGCTGCCGATATCGCCAACGACGCCTGGGACAATATGCGCGACACCTACGAGCACAGCGCCGAGGAGGCCCGTGCTGCGGTGAATGACTTTGGCCCGATGGTCGACGCCAAGACCGACGACCTGCGCGCCAAGGTCGACCTGGCCCGCGAGCGCATGGACCAGCTGCGCGAGCAGCTCAACGACGCCATTTCGGGCGGCAACGTGACGCCTGCCGCCGACGTCGTGGTCGAGAACGCCGTCGAGGCTGATACCGAGGCTGCGGAGCCCTCGACCGAGGCATAATGCGCGCCGGGGATTTTGTCGGCGCCAAGATCTATCGCAAGCCTACCGAGGACAAGCGCACCAAAAAGGACGGCACACCGCGCAGCCCTAAAAAGCTCGGAAAGATTCACTTTCCGGTCTTTACTCCGGGCGGTACGCGCGTGGTCGGCTTTATGGTCCGCCAATCCGATATCGCGGGCATGATCGAGCGTCCCGACCGATTCGTAGCGCTCGACGCTATTGGTGTCTACGAGGGCGCCATTGCGGTCGATGACGTCAAGGACACGTACGATGCCGCCGCTGCCAAGCGCCTCGACATCAACCTGGACGATTGCATCATCTGGGTCGGTATGGACGTGCGCACGGAATCAGGCGACGTCGTGGGCTATTGCTCGGACGTTGAGTTCAAGCCACGCTCGGGCATCGTGCAGGCATTCTATGTGACCGCCGGTGCTGCTTCGAGTGTTTTGGTTGGTGACACGCAGGTACCGCCGACGATGCTGCGCGGCTATGCGGACGGCGCGATGATTGTTTCGGACGAGGTCAAGTCGCTCGGGTATTCGGGCGGTGCGGCTGCCAAGGCCGCCGAGGCCAGCGTCGTGGTGGGCGACAAGGTCAAAAAGGGCGCCAAGGTGCTCGACGACAAGGGATCGGTTGCCGTGGACAAGGGCAGTCGCGCACTGGGCAAGCAGCTCGGCAAGACGCGCGGCATGTTCAAGGCGTTTAAGGACGAATACCAAAAGGCGAGCGGAGGCTCGTCAAAAGCTACAAAATAGCGACGTACCAAATGATGGGAGGCAAGCCGGAGACCTGTTGCTCCGGCTTGCTGTGTTTATGGGGGAGGGCACATGCGCCAAAACGGATCCAACTTAAACGGGCGTTCGGGTGCGCGTCCGACGGCGCGCCGCGACCTGGGGCAGCTGCCCAGCGGTCAGCGCAAGCGTCACCGTAAGCCCGGCGCGATGTACCTCAACCATAGCCGCGGGTTTAGCGACCGCAGTGCGCGCATCGGCAACAGCCGTACGCCCCGTCGTTCGTCTCGCCTGCCCTACGCACTCATCGCCGTGGGCTGTGCGCTCGTGCTGTTTATCGCTGCCGTCGTGGGCTACGTCAACCGCAGCGTGGACGTGGAGCTCAACGGCCAGAAGACCGCAGTGCGCGTCGGCTCTACGCTACAAAACCTCATCGACGACCAGGAGTTGACTGACACCTACGACGCAGGCGACCTGCTAGCCGTCGATGACAGCGTGCTCAAGCGCCATGGGGGCGAAAAGCTGTCGGTGAAGGTCGACGGCAAGCGCGTGAAGCAGGGCAAATGGGATAGCCGCGAACTTGAGGGTGGCGAGAAGGTGACGGTCAAGGATGGCCGTAACACCTACGAGAAGCACGAGGTTCAGGCTACGGTTATCGAGCCCAAGCTCAAGGTCGAGGGCACGGGCGCTATCGAGTATGTGCAGACGTGGGGTGTCCAGGGCCGCTCCGAGGTGTGGGTTGGTGAGCAGTCGGGCAAGACGCAGGACCGCGGCGAGGTTGTGCCCGCCACCGATTGCGTCGTTGCGTGCGCCAGCGTGGCGCCCAAGGGCAACAAAAAGTACGTGGCGCTGACGTTTGACGAGGGTCCGAGCGGCGCCACCAAGCAGATCTTGCAGGTGCTCAAGGAAAAGGGCGTCACCGCGACGTTCTTCCTTTCGGGCGATGCGGCCGAGGCCTCGCCTGCCACGGCCAAGGCGATTGTCGACGCCGGGTGCGAGATCGGATCCAACAGCTACAGCGACGATTCGCTCAAGGGTCAGGACCGTGAGGCAGTACGCGAACAGATCACGAAAGGCACCGATGCGATTAAGTCGGCGACCGGCGTGAAGACGATGCTACTGCGTGCTCCCTACGCTGCCTTTGACGAGCAAAACTGGATTGATGCGATGGACCTGGTCTCCGCCGTGGTCTCGTGGAATATTGACTCGGGCGACTGGCTGCTCAACGGTGCCGACGAGCAAGTCTCGACGGTGCTCGATTCGGTGACGCCGGGCAATATCGTGCTGCTCACCGATAGAGACGAATGCGCCGAGCAGACACTCGAGGCGCTGCCGCAGATTATCGACGGCCTCATTGCCGACGGCTACAAGATCGTGACGCTCAGCGACCTGGTCAAGACGGACACGGCATTGAGCAAAAAGCTCACCTCGCTGACGAAGGTCACCATGCCCAAGGACGCCGTGTTCCCCCAACCTGCCGAGGACGAAGACACCACAGAGTAACCACAGAGTAGTCATTGGGTAGTCATTTAAGAACGTCCCCAATGACTATGTCACGGATGCGTCAGCGTTTGGTATGCCTGCAATGTGCAGCGCATAAATTCGGCGCCACGGCGCGATGCTGATGCTATAGTTACTGCGGATAACAAGGGTCAAGAGAAAGGTTACAGGTGAAATCCAAACCTCGACCATACAGTCGATGACCCCTTGCAGGTGCTTCTTGCGCATGCACGGGGTGTGAGCGCCGAGCGGTGTGCCGCCCGCGCATGCGTATACATATCCAGAAGCCCCCGGACGCCGCGCGCGCGGCCGCGTCCGGAGGAATTATGATGGGGAGCACCATTGAATTATCTGAGTGAGATGCTCAAACTGCCGGTCTTGGACGTCGATGGCGAAAAGCTCGGCGTTGTGAACGATTTTGGCATTGCTACCGGCGAAGTTTTTCCGCACGTGACGTCGCTCGCGTTCCGCGGACCCGGCAAGACGCCGTTTATGATCAGCTGGCGCAAATGGGTCGACCGTATCGACGAGACAGGTGTACACCTTAAGACGTCGGCCACCGAAATCCGTTTTTCGTACCTGCAGCCGACCGAACTCTTGCTTGCCCGCGACGTGCTCAACAAGCAGATCGTCGACACGCAGGGCATGAAAGTCGTGCGCGTAAACGACATCAAGTTTTCCATGTCGGGCGAAAATCAGCTGCGCCTGCTGGGCACCGAAGTGGGCGCCCGCGGTCTGCTACGCGCGATCAGCCCCGCACTCGAGCATATCGTCGAAGGCTTTATGAAGCACCTGGGCAAGCCGCTCAGTGAGGACATCATCGCTTGGTCCTACATGGACCTGCTCGACCGCTCGACCAAGAACATTCAACTCTCGGTGTCGCATAAGACGCTCGGCGAGCTGCACCCTGCCGACATCGCCGACATTATCGAGCAGCTCGACCCGCGCCTGCGTGCGCAGGTGTTTGCACAGCTCGATACTGCCCAGGCCGCCGAGGCCATCTCGGAGTTCGACGACGACGAGCTTATGACCGAGATGCTCGAGGGCCTGTCCGACACGGACGCATCGTCGATGCTGGCCATGATGGACCCGGACGATGCAGCCGACCTGATCGACGAGCTCGATTACGAGAAGGCCGAGAAGCTCCTGCGCCTGATGGGCGTCAAGGAGGAGAAGGCGATTCGTAACCTGCTGGGGTATGAGGACAATACCGCCGGCCGCATCATGACCTCGGAGTTTGTCTCCCTGCCCGCTACGGCAACGGTCGGTGACGCCATCGAGGCGATTCGCGAGCTCGACGAGGACTTCGAGAGCGTCTACTACGTCTATACCGAGGATCCGAGCGGCATGCTGACCGGCGTGCTTTCGCTGCGCACGCTGATCGTAGCCGACCGCGACGCCACGCTGGGTCAGCTGGCCTATCGCGACCTGGTCTATGTGTCGCCCGACGAGGACCAGGAAGACGTGACGGACGAGATGACCAAGTACGACCTGGTTGCCATCCCTGTCTGCGACGAGAACCGTCATATCCTGGGTATCGTAACCTTCGACGACGCCATGGATGTTATCGCCGAGGAGCATCAGGAGGACCTGCAGATCGCCGGTGTCGGCTCGGGCGATAGCGCGTCGGACGACTCGACGAACGTGCTCAGCTGGTTTGTGCATCGCCAGTACTGGGTTGTCGTGTGGGGCATTGCCTCGTGCATTATGGCGACCGTGTTGGGAACGGCACTCGGCTCCGCGCATCTGGTGGTGTTCCCCATGTGCGCCATGCCGCTCGTGCTGCTGGCGGCCTCGCGCATGGTGTCGTTCGTCAAGAACTACTTCCTGGAGTATGACGGTCACGACGACGAGCCCAAGCCGTATCTGGGGTTTTTCTTCCAGAGCACGGGCATGGGCCTGATTCTGTCACTCGTGACCTACCTGTGCGCTCAGCTGGTGCGCACCGCTGCGTTCCCCGATGCGCCCATGTTTGAGGAGCAACTCTTTACCGGGTGCTTTAATATCGCCGCCATCATTTGCCTGGTTGGCAACATGAGCGCCGTGATTTACCTGATGGTGCTGTTCTGGCGTGACGAGCATGACCTCAACACGTCGGGCACCGCCATGAACGTTATTGCCGTCATGATCTCGTGCGTAGCGTACTGCGCCGCTGCGGTGCTGCTCACCATGTCGGTCATTGGTTAGGTGGTCGCGTGCAAAATACCAAGCAAAAGTCGGGCACCAAGCAAAAGTTGACCATCGCGGCCATCTTTGGCGCTATGGGCCCCGGTCTGCTGGCGGCGCTTTCGGGCAATGACGCCGGCGGCATTGCAACGTATTCCAGTGCGGGCGCCAGCTATGGCTACAAGATGCTCTGGATGCTTCCCGTCATGACTGTGCTGCTCATCGTGACGCAGGAGACCGCGGCGCGCTGCGGCTGCGTCACGGGCAAGGGCCTGGCATCGCTCATCCGCGAGCGCTTTGGTGTGCGCAAGAGTGTACTTGCTATGGCGGCGCTGTTGATCGCCAACACGGCTGTGACCATTTCGGAGTTTGCGGGCATCGCCAGCGGCCTTGCTCTCTTTGGCGTGCCGGCGAGCATCTCGGTGCCGTTGGTGGCGCTGCTGGTGTGGATGCTTACCATGTCGGGTAGTTTCCAGCGCATCGAGAAGATTCTGCTGCTGGTAAGCTGCGTGTTCGTGACCTACATCGTCGCCGCGTTTATGGCCGGCCCCAACTGGGGCGAGGTCGCGGTCGACTTGGTCGTCCCCAATATTCAGAACGATCCCAGCTACGTGTCGCTCGTGGTCGCAACGATCGGTACCACCATCGCACCGTGGATGATCTTCTTGGCTCAGAACAACGTGGTCGATAAGAATGCGGGCGAGGACGACATCGTGTTGCAGCGTATTGATACCGTGAGCGGCTCGATCGCTGCTGATATCATTGCGGGCTTCATTATCATCACGACCGGTACGGTGCTGTTCCCGGCGGGTATTCAGATTAGCGATGCCGCCGATGCCGCTCGCGCGTTGGAGCCCATCGCGGGCCAGTGGTCCACGGTGCTGTTCGCCTCGGGCCTGGTCGCAGCGAGTTTTTTGGCTGCCTGCGTGCTGCCGGGCGTTACGTCGAGTGCCATCTGCGAGGCTTTTGGTTGGGAGCGCGGCGCCGATCGCAGCTGGGACGAGGCCCCGGTTTACCGCGGCATCATTACGGCCATCATCGGCATTTCTGCCGTGTTGGTGCTCATGCCTGGCGTCGATTTGTTCCAGATTATGATGACCTCGCAGGTCATCAACGGTGTGCTGCTGCCCGTGGTCTTGGTATTCCAGGTGGTTATCGCGGCGGATCGCCACATTATGGGCGCCAACCGCAACGGCCGCGTATGGAACGTGCTCACGTGGGCGACTATCGGCGTGATTACGGTGCTGACGGTCGTCATGTTTGTGCTGCAAGCGATGGGCTACAGCGCTTAGCGCCTCTTTTGCTTCCGAACAGGCCGCAGCGATGGGCTGCGGCCTGTTTTTTGTCTGTTATAGGGTGTTAGTTATATGGCAGTGGGCAAAAAATACCAAATATGAGTACTGTTGCTAATTGAATAGCATTTACATCCAAGAAGATAATGAACATAACATATAATATGTTCATTAAAATTGGCTCCAATACGCCTTAAACCAGTCAGGTTGGCTGCTTTAGGGGGTTGTAGGGGACGCTCGGACGTCATTTTGGGTGGTTTTGCCTGCTACTAAAATGGTAACAGTACTCATATTTGCCCTTTTTTGCCCACAGACCTTTGAGGGTGCGGCGAAAAGGGCTTGTTTTGATTGTTTGGGGCAGGCACGAGGCGCGGAAACGATGTCTGGAGCGACGGAGCGGCCTGGAATTCATCCGTAGAGGTCTTCATTGGCTGCGCCAGGAGTGTCCCTAACTGCCGGAGGGGGTGTCTGCCGTGGCAGACACCCCCTCCGGATGTGGGAAGTTTGCGCTGCAGGTTACTTGTCGGTGCCCAGCTTGTGCGGCTTGAGAGCGAGCGCATTGACGAGTGCGTCGGTGGCAGACTTGACGGCTGCCGGCTGCGGATCGTTGACGTGATCCTCGGGGTGTACGGGCAGGTCCTTCTTGACGGCATCGTGGATCAAGTTGAGGTACTCAGTCACGCCAGTGGTCGATAGATGCGTGCCATCGCCATCGAACAGGTCGTTGCGGTTGGCACTGTATCCGTACCAGTCGATAACGCGTACGTTCTTGTAGCGCGTAGCGGCGCTGGCGATGGCCTGGTTGGTAGAGCCAACCCACGGCTGCGGGCTGCGCGTGTTCACAAACACCACAATACGCTTATCTCCTGCATCGGCCATGATGGCGTCGATTTGGTCGTCGGTTACCAAGCCGTTGGTGCCCAGCGCAAAGACCACGATCTTGCCGGCAAGGTTCTGTTGAAGATAGCCCTCAAATGTCGCACGGCCCGCATCGAACTGGCGGCCCTTTTCGGCATCGATATGGCTGTGCGGGAACACGCCGTCAAAGGAATCAACGGCGCGCAGCGACACGGAGTCACCGATCATCAACAGGTCGTAGGAGCCGTCGGGGAAGCCGTCGTTGTCCTTGTCGGTGTCGTCGGCCGCCTGCTGGTCGGTGGGTGCGGCGTTCTTGGCTTCCTTGTTCAGAACTTCGGCGCCCTCGCCGCTCAGCGCAGACGTCTCGGGCACAAAGATCAGGCCGCCCAGTGCAACGACCAACACGACAGCGGGTTGATTTTCAATCTCAACGCAACAGCCTGAACGGACCCCGCGTTTCCGCAGC
>CALKBO010000055.1 GCA_937989875.1 uncultured Collinsella sp.
TCTGGACGAACAGCTACTTCGTGTCGACCGTGGGAGGTGCACCGCTCGCGCAGGTCGTGGCTTGACTCGGCATGTTCAATCTGTTTCGTTAACTGAAATGCGTAAATCTGGTTAATCGAAAAAGCAAAATCTGGTTAAATGAAAACGGTAAATTTAGTTAAACGCGCTGGTAATCAATGGTGAAGAATATGCCAAAAAAGTACTACACTCGAATTATCGAAAATGAGCTCGACCAGATGCTAGGGATATTCGGTGCCGTTCTCATCGAAGGACCGAAATGGTGTGGAAAGACAACCACAGCCGGGACCCGTGCGGCGTCCAGGCTCCTTCTCATGGATCCGTCGCGCAACTTCGAGAATCGTTTGCGTGCCGAGACGGACCCGGCGCTTGCCGTTTCCGGCGAGGTGCCGCGGCTGATCGACGAATGGCAGGAGGTTCCGAAACTTTGGGACGCGGCACGGTTTGAGTGCGACAACCGCGGCGGCGAGCCTGGCCAGTTCATATTTACGGGGTCGGCGACACCGCGAGACAATGAGCGGCCGATGCACAGTGGTGCTGGAAGGTTCGCTAAATTGCGCATGGATACCATGACGCTTTTCGAACTTGGGAAATCTAGCGGTGCGGTTAAGCTGTCGAGCATTATTTCTGGCGAAAAGTTCAATGGCGCTTTCGGGTCGTTGGATTCTGCCTCGATTGCCGAGTGCGTTGTTCGCGGCGGATGGCCCGCGGCGGTCGGGCGCGATGTGCTGGCTGCGTCGGCGATGGCAAAACGTTATATCGGCATAGTTGCCGAAGAAGATTTGTCTCGTGTTGATGGCTCTCGACGCGATCCCGAAAAGGTCAAAGCTGTTATCGAATCGCTTGCGCGCAATGAATCCACTTTGGCGACACTCAAGACGCTCGTAGCTGATCTTGGTGGAGAGGTATCGAGACAAACGGCGGCATCGTATATATCTCTTCTCGCTCGGGTCAGCTTCGTTCGCGATATTCCCGCATGGAATCCAGCAATGAGATCTCCTGTGCACTTAAGAGAATCAAAGAAGCATCATCTTGCTGACCCGTCACTGGCGGCCGCTGCGCTCGGGGCGACTCCGGAGACCTTGCTGCTAGATTTCAAGACGCTTGGACTACTTTTTGAATCGTTGGCACTCCATGATTTGTGGGTCTATGCGCGAGCAAACGGAATGAGCCTCTACCACTATCATGATTCTCGTGATTTAGAGGTCGATGCAGTCATTGCGGCTCCTGGCGGGACCTGGATCCCAGTTGAAGTTAAGCTCAGCTCCGCTCAAATCGAAGAGGCATCTGACAATCTTGTTGCTGTCGAGGAACGTATGGTTGCCGCCGGAAACAACCCACCGGTTTCGAAAGTTGCAATCATTGGATTTGGTTCACAAGCCTATGTTACCGACCGCGGCGTCCAAGTTGTTCCGTTGGATGTGCTCGCGCCGTAATGCTGTGGGCGAAGTGAAATTAACGCCGCAGTTTTTAGATCTGGTTTCTGAGATCTAAAACGCGAAACTCAAAATATCATCAGCTTGATTTTCGGCCGATCCGAATCGCGCCCGCGCAAAAGTCAAAGCGACTCGCGCGGGCGTTTCGTTTTTCATTTCGGATTTCAAATTGATTCAAAACAAAACGGGAGTTTTGAAAATCGATAGCGACCGGAGGGAGCAATCATAGGCGGCTTGGCCGCCGCATGAAAATCGAATCGTTAATCCGAACCGTAATTCAAATCGCGTTACCTTTCGACAATCCAACAACGCTACGAGTCTCACCAAAGACTCTCCGCGTCATTGAAATGTCGAAAGCTGCCTCAACTTTTTCGCTGGCGTTACGAAAAACATTCGACAAAGTCGAAGGTTTGCGTCGCGGGCGCCGCAAACCCGCTGCGCGGTGATGCAAATACTCGGCATCCCTCGCATTCGCATCACCGCTTCGCTCTCGCTACAGCGAATCTCTAACACTCAGCATCCTTCGCGTTAAAAATTCGCTTCCGCTCACGGTCTTCACGCAGTTACAACGCCGCGAGGCCTCTCGCTTGGAATGAGGCCTCTCATTCCACGTTTACACTGCGTTTCGCCCAATCCCCGTTCCGGAGATTGCAAGATGGGTGTGGGTGGCAACAAATGGGCCCATACGGGCCATTTGTTTTCCCACACATCTTGCTTTACCACCTCTCACGGCGGTAAAGTTTTCGCGAGACGTTTTCAAATCGCGTCGGCGATTTTTAAGCACTCGAAAAGGAAAGCGAATCGAATAGCTGGTTTTGCACCGGAGGCCTCTCCGGTGTGCGGTTCATTTTCGAGGAGCTGTCCGTGAGTACGAAACGCCCGTTCACAGTCAAGGCAACGCTGAGTGAAGAAGAAAAGAAAACGCTTGTTGCGTTTTCCAAAAAGGCCCAAATGTCTGAGGCCGAACTGATTAGGTATTTCCTGCGTCCCGATGACGCGGTGACTCGCGGGGTCGATCTGACTGAAGACGAAGAGCGAACTGAGATGATTCGCATCCGGGTTTCGCCAAGTGAGAAAAAATCCATTGAGAATCGCGCTTCTGAACTCGGCGTGTCGATGTCGGCCTTCATGCGTCGCACTGCTCTTGTCGGGAGAGTCGAGAAAATCGATGTCGATCGGGCGTCGATCGACAAAATCTATCACGAGCTTTTGAAGGAAGGAACGAATCTCAATCAGCTCATGTACTTTTTGAACGCCCAAGGGCTTCCCGCGTACAACGAGAAAGCTGTTTTTCGAACACTTGAGAAGGTTTATCAAGTTGGGCGTAAGCTAGACCGTTTCATCGACGAGCTTGAAAAGCGCTATTTCGTCGGTGGTGATGTGAAGTGACTGTTATCAAACAGAAAAGAGTGTCGAGTGAGCGCTATGCAAAGAATGTTCGTAAATACATCAACGGAAAAGATGCGATTGTGCGTGGTGGCTGGAACATCGAATGGAGCGACCACTGGTTTTCGAAAATGGATAGAACCAGAAAGGTTTTCCATCACGACAAACCGTCGAGAGCCGGAGTCAAAAACGTAATCATGCTTCATCAGATTCTCGCGTTTCTGCCCGAGGAGTGCAGCTGCAACGGAGGCAAGATGACCCCCGATGCATGTTTGGCCTACGCGGAGCAATGGCTTGCGAAGCACTATCCGCATCAACAAGTGATTCTCGCGTTGCATGAGGAAAGCGATAAGGCGGGAAAACGCTACGCGGTCCATATGGCGATCAACCGTACCGATTTGCTGACCGGCAAACGTTGCGAGACTGGTGGGCGTCGCGGAAAATTCGAACGCGCTTCATGGGTTCGTGAAATGGACGAGGCCTGGAATCTTACTCAACTTGAAAAGGGTAAGAAAAATTCAAAGATTCGAGATCGACAGCCGCGCGATATCGAAAAGGAGATTGTCGATCGGGGGGAGTACAGTTATAAAAAAAATTTGCGCGAGTTGATCCATCTTGCAATTAACGAAGGTCATCCGAAGAATATGGAGCAGTTCAAAAAGTTACTTGCCTCATGGGGTGTAGATATTTTCATCAAGAACAATCGAGTCTATGCGACAGATCTCGATATCAAAGAGGCCGGTAATCCAAAATGTACCTTCAACTTGACTCGTCTCGACGGGCGGTTCGCGTTGAAGTCGTTGCAGACGGCTTTCGGAAATAACGTGTTGGAAGCCGAGCGAGCCCTTCCATACGAGAAACGTTGTGAGATTTACATCAAGCGTCTCAAGAAAGCATACTCGGCGTGGGTCGAGCAGGCGAAAGCGAGCAAGGGCGTCTCCTACAATTCGTTTCCTAAATTCATTGCACCGAAGTGTGATGAAGATCTGCTCGAAGATCCCGCCGTACGTGATGAGCTTCTTGCCCGGCGCGGTTACGCAAGGGAGATTCGCAACCGTTACGCCGGCGGCGTTGTCGATGCCGGCGACGACCGCGTTCGCGCCGCCGGCCAGGCGCACAGCGGTAGCGCCGTGTTGCGACAGATGGACGATCGCGTCGTCGATCGCGGCGATTACGCTCGCGGCGACACGCCTCGCTAGCCTCGAACTGCCTGTCGGGGCGGAGTAAAGCGCTCATGCCCCGGTAGAGCGGTGAGGCATGAGTTACTGAGGTATACTATAGTTTCCGCAGGTAGAGGCATAAAAAAATGGCAACCCACCCGCCGAAAAGACGGGCGGGCGTGATACCATCAAGATTGTGCTCGGGTGCTACCAACACCTCCGCACGGTGTAGAGGCGAGCTACCAACTCGCGTTTCTACTTGCCAGTTGTGCTAAAAATGCAAACAGCACTCCTGGCACATCCAATGATAGCAGGGACCCGCAGGTCACGCTATGGATGACAGTTAGAAAACGCAAACGGGAGCCGGCTCGCACGGCTCCCGTTTTTTATCAAAATCGTCGTAAAACCCCTTGTTTCAACTACGGGGATATAAGACGGTAG
>CALKBO010000056.1 GCA_937989875.1 uncultured Collinsella sp.
TCGGTATGCTGATTGAGCCACTCGATAGCTTGCTTGTGCTCATCTCGCGCGTGGGCAACTATCCAGATAACGACCTCAGCATCCTTTCCAGCAGCGTATGTAATGATTTTTCCTAAATGATCGTGATTGGTTTCTTCGAGCTGGTTTTCGATAATTACCTTGCGACCCGTCCCCACTTCGTCGGCGAAAATATCAACATGGAAGGATCCCACGGAAGATTCGGTTTCGACGAGTTCGAGTTCTATCCCAACTGCCTCGCTCAGAATCTCAAGATTTTCATTCTCGGAAAGCCATTTTGTAAAATCGAGGGCTTCATGAGGCCAAACATCACGCAAATCGACTGTCGCGATTTGCCCAAGTTTGTACTGTCTCGTCATATAACCGACCTTCTAAACTCTCTCAAATCATCCTGTTGCATTCGAGGCTCTTAAATCCCCAACGCCTTGCGAGCTGCGCCCACGATGTCGCCATCCTGGTAGAAATCCGGGCTCACGCTGCTGGCGAGCTCCATGGGAATATCCTGCATGTCGCGGATCGCGCTGAACGGCAGAAGAATTCGCTTTGCACCGGCGTTCTTGGCCACCCTCAGGATATCCTCGAGCCCCTTCAGATCGTCCATGGATCCCGAGAGCCTAACGATGCCGGGAATCGCCAAAGAGGCCACAACGGGACGGTTGCATGCTGCAGAGCAAAGCCCGATAAACTCCGCTAGGCTGATCTCGTCGCTCGGTCCCTTCGCTTGCAGATCGTTCACAAAGAGGAGGTAGTCCTTCTTCCTCATGTGCATACCAGCCGCAACGCGATCGCCGTTGTTCTCGAAGCAGCTCCACGCAGCCTCAATGCACTCGCGAGCAGCACGGTTCGAACCTACGCCCTCGTTCTCGAAGCGGAACGACCCCGCAACCGCCTTGTTCTCCAGCTTGTATACGGCGTACTCGTCATCGATGCTTCGCCCTATCGCGAATACGTGCCCCGGTTGCAGCGGAGCCTCGGGTATCAGGGTCTCGTCCGCCTGCTCGGCTACGAACACGATGCGCGCATCAGCGGGGTTCTCGGCATCGACGTAGCCAAGGTTCACATCCATGAACTCGACGCCGGCCATGATCTTGAGCTGCTCCTTCACACGCCGCCTTCCCTCGATGGCGTACTCGAGTATCATGCGCGCATCTTCCTTGTCGATGTTCTCGTCAGGAAAGATAAGCTTCATGAGTCCGCTGAAGGTTCTGCGAACGCCTATCTCGTCGCGAGTGTTGAAGTCGCTGTTCAACCTGAAAAAGCCATCGATATGATGGGTGTAGTCCCTCCTGCGCATCTCCTTGCAGAACTCGCTCAAACAGTCGGTGATGAGACCGTAGTGGTTCGTGAGCAAATCGCTGCGCATCTTGGGTATCTCCCAACCGGGAAGGTAGCAGTGGATGCGGTCGAAGAACGCCGAGTCCTCGTTGAACTCAGGCGGGAACGGATCGAACAGGTGCGTGGTCTTGAGCACGTTGTGCACGCTGTCGTTGATGTTTCCCTCGAAGACGAGGGAGGCGTCAGCGCTGAAAGACTCCCTGCCCCTGGCGTACGTGCCGCCCGCCATGTAGCCCTTGAGGATCTGGATGGCGTTCGTGTCCTTGAAGTGCATGCCCGCCACCTCGTCGAAGGTGACGCAGTCCCAGTTGCCGACGAGCCCGGTGCGTTCCATGCTCGTCGCGTGCCTGGGACTCGCGTTGAGCCTGCCGAAAAGGTTCGCCGTGGTGGTCTGACCACCGGAGAGCAGGATGGCATACGGGCTCACTTCGTTGTATATATGGCTCTTGCCCGTTCCGCGCGGCCCGAGCTCGCAGAGATTGTAGTTACGCTCAATCAAGGGTACCATGCGCTCGATAAAATGAAGCTTCGTGCGCAGCTCCATGCCAGCGGGTTCATAGCCCGCACTACGCAAGAGCAGGTCGATCCACTCGTCGGTAGTGAACCTCTCCCTCTGGCCGATTATCGAGTCGAGGTCGAGCCTCGGCATCTGGATGGGGGTGAGGTTCGCGATCTTGAACGGGTTGTCCTCAGGGCCCGCGTTCCTCTTCGGCACCGAGCGGGGCTTGCGCGGCTCGTCGAAGATGTCGGCGAGCTCGTCTTCCAGCTCGTCCTCGAGACGGAAGTATTCCATTTGCATGATGCACCACATGCCACCGGAGAGCATCTTGGGATACTCGCGGACGAACTCGTCGGGCATCACCACGGGGTCGATGGCGAGATTGGAGAACGTCGCCACGTGGATGTCACGGTACTCGTCAACCTTCGCGGTCACCTTGTCGATAATAGTGTAGGTGCGCAGGTCGCGTATCTTAGACTTGATGCGTTCCGATTCGTCAGG
>CALKBO010000057.1 GCA_937989875.1 uncultured Collinsella sp.
CATCCTTTTGTTCCATAGCTTTCCATTGTAAGCACCACAATGCCGAGAGACACCGGCTATCTCGCTTCACAGAGGTACATTCGGCCTCTTGCAGACAGCTATCTGCTTTTCACAGGGGTACCGAGCATCGAAAACCCCGAGTATAAGCCTTGATTTTTCAACGCTTATACTCGGGGTTTTGACGTTACGGTACCTCTTTCAAGGCGGATAGCATTTCGCAATAGCCCTGAAGTATCTCTGTGAACGGAGAAAGGTACTCAATCCGCTACAATCGCTCCAATCGCTACAGCTGAATGACGGCGGCCTCCCAAGGATCGAGCTCACGGTTGGCGAGGGAGGCCACGGCGTGCGGGGCATCATACGTGCTGATTACCACGTTCGACTCGGTGATTCCGGCGGCGGCCAGTTCGGCGGTTTCGCGCGGTAGATCAACGGTTCGGCCGGACATGTTGACCACGACCAGCAGCTTCTCATCGCCGAGGGTGCGGGTGAAGGCGTAGACATGCGCGTCATCCGCATCGAGCAGATGCCAGTCGCCGGCCGCCACGACAGGCATGTCGTGGCGCAGCGCGATGAGCTGCTTGTAGAAGGCATATACCGAATCCGGATCGTCGAATTCGCCGGCCGCGTTGATCGCCGCATGGTTGGGATTGACGGAGATCCATGGCTCCTTAGCGGCATCCGGCGCAGTGAAACCGGCATAGACAGAGCCGTCCCATTGCATCGGGGTACGCGAATTATCACGACCGCGCGCGGCGATACCCGCCAACATCGATTCGGGCGACTGCACTTTGGCTTCCTCAACCCTTTGACGGTAAGCGTTCAGGGACTCGAGGTCACGGTACTGGTCTAGGCGCGTGAAGTGGGCGTCGGTCATGCCTAGCTCTTCGCCCTGATATATGTACGGGGTGCCGCGATGCATGTGCAGCATCAGGCCAAGTGCCTTGGCCGAACGCACACGAGATTCCTCCGAGGAGTCATCACCCCAACGAGAAACGACGCGAGGCTGGTCGTGGTTACCAGTAAACAGGCTTGCCCAGCCTGCATTCTTCACGGCCGCTTGATAACCGGCCATAATGCTCTTGAGCTTCGGCAGGTCAAGTGGCAGTGGCTTCCATTTGACGCCTTCGCAGTCAAAATCAACGTGCTCGAATAGGAAGAGCATGTCCAGCTCGCCGTTGGCGGGGTCGGTGATGTATTCGTTGCGCTGTGCGGTAACGCCGGGAGCCTCGCCCACGGTGAGGAAGCCCTCACGGCCTTCGAACACTTCACGGCGCATTTCGGCCAGGAATTCGTCTTGGCGAGGGCCGTCCGCGCAGAACGGATTCGGGTTGGAATAGCCTTCCTCACCCACGGGCAGATCGTCCAGCTCGGAACCGTACTCGCCGGGCAGCTTGCCAGACAGGTCCGTGCGCTTGGAAATCAGCGTAATCACATCCATGCGGAAGCCGTCAACGCCGCGGTCAAGCCACCAGTTCATCATGTCGTATACCGCGCGGCGCACAGCCGGATTTTCCCAGTTGAGGTCCGGCTGCTTCTTCGAGAACTGATGCAGGTAGTATTCGCCACGCTCAGGGCAATACTCCCATGCAGAACCGCCAAAGTAGGAGCCCCACTGGTTGGGCTCGGCACCGGGCTCGCCGGCAGTGGTGCCGGGACGGGCGGGACGCCACCAATACCAGTCGGCGTGCTCATCATCCTTGTTTTTGGACGCTTCAAACCAGGCGTGTTCATCGGAAGTGTGATTGACAACAAGATCCATCACGATCTTGAGCCCGCGCTTGTGGGCCTCGGCCAGCAGCTCATCCATGTCGTCGAGTGTGCCGAACAGAGGATCAATGTCCTGATAGTCGGAAATATCGTAGCCATTATCGTCTTGCGGAGACTTGTATACCGGGGATAGCCACAGCACATCCACGCCGAGGTCGGCCAGATAGTCGAGCCGTGACGTAATGCCCTTGAGATCGCCGAGGCCGTCGCCGTTGGTGTCTTGGAAGGAACGCGGGTAAATCTGGTAAACGACCGCATTGGACCACCACGGATTTGGGGTGGCACCGTTGGTGCGGATGGAATCTGGAATTACTGTGCGTTGTGAAGTGGTCATCGTTGGCTCCTCCATTATTTATGGTCTACATTGCCTGTTGCTCATAGTCTAAAAAGCGCTGAATTACATTTCCATTGGGGAACTGCGTTGGTGTGCCGGAAACAAAAACTGCAAAGAGCCGGAAGGCACTGCTACGGCTCAATTCTCATAAGCTGCACATGCTATTTAGCAACATATGGGCCCTTTCGCTGTTTGTGGTGGGTGACTGTGCCGTGGGGTGATGTTGGTCGGGTAGGTTGGAGGCATGGATGCCTCTCACCTGTTCACCGCCGCGCTTCGGCTGCGGTCGCCTTGGAGGGTCGGGTCTGCGGACTTCCGTGACGCCGACGGCGACGGGCGGGAGCCGCACATCACGATCGGCTTCGAGCCCGGCAGAGGGTTCATGCTCCTGTTCGAGGCGTGGGTGTGGCTATATCGCCTGTGCTCGTGGATGATGCACTCGAGGCTCGAACCTATGAAGGAGCTCGCCCGCTTGTTCCGCCGCCACTTCGCCACCATAATCTACCTGACCTGCGGCAGCTCACATATTAACGGTTCTCCTGATTGCGACGCGCAAGAGCAACTTCGGGCGCGCTTGGATTGTCTGCTTGAACCCACTGGTGCGGGGATAGATGATTTAGTTGACACGCCTGCGGGAATCTGGTGGGGATTTCGCTGGCACACCGGATTTCAAGCAAACCCCGCCTCGGGAACCGCTCCGGACTTCGGCGTTGGCCCGGTTCGTATGTCAATCGATTGCCGTCTGAACCGGGACAGAATCCGCTGTCCCGGTTCGCGATTTTTGTCCTTTTTTACAAACAGGGACAAGCCAATCTCCGCAGGTCATATGCTCCGTAATACAAAATCGGCGGAATAGAGCCGATCCCGGAATCAACATGTTGTCCCGGTTTTCACATAAAACGATTGACATTCATACCGGGACAATGAAAATTGTCCCGGTTCGTGAAAATCGCCCGAAACCGCGAACCGGGACAGCGGATTCTGTCCCGGTTCGCGCGTCAAACGGTTGATATGTGGACCGGGACAAGCCAGTGGCACGGCGACACAGCAGATGCGCTCAATTGCACCGTAAGCCGTACGGTTTCGTCACTTTTTCATTCGCACAACGAGCAAAACCACATGACCTTTGTGCGCCACCGCCACATCAACCGACCGTCGCCTTTATTGTGGCGGTTTCCAGTATGGCAACAGGACAGAAGAGCCTCCTCCGGTGAGAGCCGGAGGAGGCTTGGGTGGAAGCGGACCTTTACTTCACAGAGTCCTGCAATTCAGGACTGGCCTACGGCCAGACCCAACATGACCTCGCGAGTACGCGACCTATCCGGCCGCCCGGGCCGGGAAACAGCCCACGGGGCTGTTTCCTTAATCGGCTCGTCTCGCTCGACGCGGTGAAGTAAAGCAGCGCCTGCGCTGTTTTACTTCACCGCTCCCCTCATCACACCACCGACGACCCACTTTTGGGCGAAGATGTAGACGATGAGGATCGGGGCCATG
>CALKBO010000058.1 GCA_937989875.1 uncultured Collinsella sp.
CGCCGAATGCTCGCCATCGAAATTTATCGATGGCCTATTTCAGACTGTAATGGGCTTCCAGCTCGCCGTCTAAGCTTTCGGTAAGAGGAAATCAATGACTAAAGGTTATCCGCACGTCCATGCAAAGGTGTTGATGGTCGGACCCGATCTCTCTCTTCACGGCGGAATTGTCTCAGTCGTGAAAGGTTATCTAGACGCAGGTCTCCCTGAGGCATGCGATGCCTTTGAGTACCTGGGGACGGGCATCGGTTCCTCAAAGCTCGGTAAATCCGTCGCATTTTCCCGAGCGTTGATTCGCTATGCGATGATCATGCCATCCTATGACATCATTCATTTACACATTAGCGCCCGTGGCTCCTACAAACGTAAGTCAATTATGGCTCGTATGGCCCATAAAGCAGGCAAGTACGTAATACTCCACGATCACGATGGCGAGTTTAAGAAGGCTTTCGAAGAGGGCGGAGATCCCTACCGTCGTGATGTAAGAAAGACCTTTAGTATCGCCGACCGAGTTGTGGTTCTGTCGGAAGAGTGGCGCGACTACTTTTCAAAAAACGTTTGCGACCTGGAGAAGATTGACGTTGTTCATAACGGTGTCAAAGTTCCAGACCAGCCGTGCTCACCTTGTTCGCGTCAAGAGAAATCCTGTCGCGTTTTCCCGGCACCAAGGTCGTATTCGGCGGAGACGGAGAGGTCGAAAAGAATAAATCTCTTGCGGCAGAGCTCGGTATTGCCGACCGCTGCGAGTTCCACGGCTGGGTCGCGGGCACAGAACGCGAAGAGCTCTTTGAGCGTGCCGCGGTGTACTGCCTCCCCTCCAAAAACGAGGGGCTCCCCATGAGCGTTCTTGAAGCCATGGCTAGAGGAATTCCAACTGTCGCCACTCCCGTTGGCGGAATTCCTCAAGTAATTAATGATGGTGTTGATGGGGTTCTGATTCCGGTTGATAACCATCAAGCTCTGGCCGTTGCATTGAGTCATCTTCTCGAATCAAGCGAGCTTAGAAAAGAAATGGGAACTTTGGCCCGAAAAAAGATACTCAGCTCATTCGATATCAATCTACTCTTGAGCGAAATACTCGACATCTACTGCAATGCTACCAGCGGTAATTAGAGGATTAAATTGAATTCAAATAAGTTAACACATGAAGCTGGGCATATTGTTTTTGTTCACCCTTCCCTGATGGGTGGCGGGGCCGAGCGCGTCTCGCTTGCGCTCGCGTCGTACTTCGCTGCTCATGGTATTAGGTTTACCTATCTCCTGACTAAAAGTAACGTTGTTGAATACGATGTTCCCGAAGGAGTCGAGGTGCGTTCTGAGTTTGCAAGCGCTACGCTCAAGCCATTCGACCAAATTAAGCTTATACGACGTTTTATTTCCGAGCGGCCCAACGCTACGGTAATTTCCTTTTTACCTCATCAAAACATGTATACGCTTATCGCGACTATTGGACTTCCAAATAGGGTTATTGTTTCGGTGCGAAACGATCCGAGATATGATTTTCCTGGCAATAAGATCCTCCCATTCATTAGAAACATGTTGTATCGAAGGTCCGATGCAATTGTGTTTCAGACAAAAAGCCAGGCAAGTTTAATGCCGAGATACCTTCAGACGAATTCAAAAATCATCTTAAATCCAATATCTAGTGAACTGCCTGAACCGTATTCTGGGCTTAGAAGAAAAGCAATCGTCACAGCGGGACGGCTTGAACTTCAAAAAAATCACTCGATGACAATCAGGTCATTTGAGCTGTTTCATAAAAAACACCCTGAATATATTCTTGAAATCTTTGGCAAGGGAAGCCTTCAATCAGAACTAGAAAACCTTGTTCATAGCCTTGACATGGATGATTCAATCAAATTTATGGGCTTTTCTTCTGACGCTCTTTTGCACATTAGAACTGCATCGGCTTTTGTAATGTCATCAAAGTTCGAGGGTCTATCTAATTCGATGCTTGAGTCCTTGTGCATGGGGGTTCCAACAATTTGCACCAAATGTGGCGGTGGTGGAGCAGAAGCAGTTATTCGGAATGGCGTGAACGGCATTTTGGTCGATATTGATGACGATATAGCTGAGAGCGAAGCGTTAAACAAGATCGTCGAAGATAAGTCCTATTCGAATCATTTGTCTAATAATGCCCTGATGCTAAGGCAGTCCCTTTCTTTAGAAACTATTGGCAATGAATGGGCAAATCTTCTCTTTAAATAGATTCGCCCAAACGTCTCCAATAAGGAAAACAGAATTGCAATATCAGTTAAACCAATACAATCAAAATAGAAGAATCACTGACCTGTTGTTAGCAATAGCAGTGATTTCCGGCCTCATGGTTCCCTTTCTTCGAGATTTAGGGTCATCATACTCGCTTGCTACTGACTGGGAAGTTAACCGCTTTGCATTCAGTACTTCAAACGGACGCTTTGCTTCTTTATTTGATTTGATTCAACAGATCAGCTTTTCGATTCTCTTGTTGCGTGCAATTAGTAAATCACGAAAAGCTAATTGGCTCGTTATATCTTGTTCAGTTTTTGGACTAATAATTTATAGCTTAATGGCCGTAGCCAATAATGCGGGCGACTTAACCAACGTGCTCTTTGGAAATGTTCCAACCACTGTATTTATCATTCCTCTATTCTACCTATTATCAGAGGATCCAAGAATCGAGCAGTTGATTAAAGAATGGGTCCCGCTGCTATCATTGATTTGTTTTATCGCCTCACTAGCATCAATTATTAAATTTAAATCTATTTGTGGTTTTGGATCTTATATTGGATGGTGTCCTGCGAGGGACTATTTTGCATTTGGCATCAGTTTGTATTGGTCAACCGTGGTGCTTACATCAAATGATGAACACGGCTATTTCACAACGATGGGTATAGGCATTCTTGCCTGCATCGCCGCATTTATGCTGGCAACCAGAAGTTGGTTAATTCAACCAATGCTGGTCATGCTTGTTGCAACTTTTATGGCTAAAGGAATTGACAAAGTTTTTAAACGAACTGTAATTGTTATTTTTGCAGCTGGAACGGCACTTTTGGCATTGTCATTTATCTATCCTGAAGTTCTTGATTCGTTTTTAAACAGAATCGGTGAAGATACACGGTCTAGCCAATATGAAAATTTCTATAGCCAGGTTGAACCGGCATCGCTTATATTCGGTAACGGAATTAGCGCTGGATATAGATACGGCACGAATTCAAATTATCTTTTTTTCGATAATCAAATAATTTATTTGATGTTTCATTTTGGTGTTTTAGCCGTTGTTCCGCTTTTGTACGTCCTGTTGCGATGCCTATTTGGTTCTTCCAAAAATAGCCAGTGCAAATTTGTTGCCCTCTTTTATCTCATGGCGATTCTGGGATTATCAACTTACTACTCTTACACAATTAATGTCGGGGTCGTTCTTCTATTTTCATCCTTTGGTTTTGCCCTAAACAACATAGAACCAGAAAGATCTAATCGTATGCGCAATGCGGATGGTGAAAAATAATGGCTTCGAACAAGGCTGCAACCAGTATGTTTTGGGCAATAGGTGAGAGATTTGCCACGCAAGGTACCCTATTTGTTATTTCCCTAATTTTGGCGCGTTTGCTGTCCCCGAGTGATTACGGTACTCTTTCGCTGCTGCTTGTATTTACAAATTTGGCAGACGTGCTCGTCACAAATGGACTTGGCGAAGCGTTGATACAAAAGTCTGATATCAATCAAATTGACTACTCGACAATGTTGTCATGTTCAATTGCATTGTCGAGCATCTTATATGTATTGATATTTTTTGCGGCTCCAAGCATTGCAGACTTCTATGGAAATGCAAATATGTGTCTTTACCTAAGAGTTCTGGCATTACGTCTTCCTCTTTCGGCACTGAATGCAATTCAAAAGGCCTATATCGCAAAGAACTTTTTATTTAGATTGCAATTTTCTGCATCGTTCCTCAGCTCCTTGATCTCAGGATTAGCAGCTATCGTAGCTGCAATGTTGGGTTTTGGTATTTATGCGCTAATCATTCAGCAGATACTTACAGTTCTGATGACAACGGTACTAATGGCTTGGTTAACAAAATGGACGCCTAGACTAAAATTCGTGGTTGGTTCAGCAAGAGAGCTGTTGCCCCTTGGAATACAATTTACAAGTGCCAATCTTATTAATTCTATTTATACAGAAGGTCGTTCTTTAGTCATCGGCAAATTCTATTCCTCCGCAGACTTGGCTTTCTTTAATCGCGGCAACCAATTCCCGGCTTTAATTGTAGGCAACTTAAACACTCCAATTAGTAATGTAATGTTGCCTCTAATGGCTGAAAAGAAAGACAGCCAATACGCGCTCAAATCAGTTCTTAGAAAAGCGATGCAGCTTTCTGCCTATCTCGTTTTCCCCATGATGGGAATTTTGGCTGCGTGTGCGCAACCTCTAGTTCTTGTTCTTTTGGGTCAAAAATGGGCGGAATGCGTCCCGTATCTTCAAGTTGCGTGCTTGTTCTATCTATTTCAGCCCCTCCAATCTATGAATTGGCAGGCACTTAAAGCAGCAGGTCAAGGCGCCCTTTGTTTTAAGCTTGAGGTCATTAAGAAAGCTATTTCGTTCATCGTTTTAATTAGGCTCTTCGGTGGTTTCTGTGGGAGAGATTCCGGCATAGGCCCAGCTCAGCGGGC
>CALKBO010000059.1 GCA_937989875.1 uncultured Collinsella sp.
GCGCCGAATGCTCGCCATCGAAATTTATCGATGGCCTATTTCAGACTGTAATGGGTAGTTCTGTAGAGAATACCGTTGCCGCCGGTAACCAAGCGGTCGTAAAGACGGCTGCCCAGCTGGCCGAGGAGTCGGCAAAGCAGCTCAAGGACGCTCAGGCCGCCTACGATGCCGCCCAGAAGAAGGCCGACGCGGCGGGCCAGTCTCAAAAGCAGGCGCAGCAGCAAAAGAATCAGGCCTCGCAGGCTGTGAGCGACAACGAAATCGAGCAGAACGCAGCAGAAGTCGCCGCGCTCCAGGAGAAGATTGACGAGCTCAAAGCCGCCGTCGAAAAGACCGAGCAGCAGCAGAAGAAGCTGGGCGACCTGAACGATCAGCTCGATCAAGCCAACAAGAGTGTCGAGGATAAGACCCAGGCGCTCAAGGACGCCAAGGCAAAGCAGGATGAGGCCAAGAAGGCCCTCGATGATGCCCAGGCCAAGCTCGAGGCCATGGGTATGGACGAGTACGAGGCCGCCAAGAAGGCCGTCGAGGACGCGCAGACAAAGCTCGATGACGCCAATAAGGCAGTTGCTACTGCACAGGCCAATCTGGACCAGGCCAAGGCTGCCGAGGCTAGCGCTCAGCAGGAAAAGAAGGACACTGAGGCCGCTCTGACTTCCGCCCAGGCCAAGAAGCAGGAGACTGCCGCTGCGCTCGCAGCCGCAACCACCGCGCGCGATAACGCCCAGCAGAAGTTCAACCAGGCGCAGGCCGCGCTCGATGCTGCCGTCTCGGGTACGGGTGTCGACCTGAGTGCGCTTGAGGCCGCCGAGAAGGCCGCCGCTGGTGAGCTTAAGACCGCGCAGGCGGAGCTCAATGCCGCGACGGATGCCGACGCTACCGCCCAGGCGAACCTGCAGGCGGCCCAGAATACCGCCACCGCCGCGCAGGAGAAGGCCAACGCCGCCAACGCTGCCGTGGCATCTGCCCAGTCTGCATACGGTGCGGCAAACAAGGAGTACAACGCCGCCGCCAGCGAGCGCGACGCCGCCAAGGCCGCATACGAGCAGGCGCAGCAGACCGAAGCAGACAAGAAGACCGCGTACGATAAGCTTGTCGAAGTTCGCAAGCAGAAGCGCAGCGAGTGGGAGGCAGCCTGCGCCGCTTCGAACGCCGCGGAAAAGGCTTATGACGCTGCTAATGCCCAGGTTGAGGCTCTTGAGCAGCAGATTGCCGACCTCAAGTCGAACATGACCGTGGATCAGAACGTCATCAGCCAGGGCATGTTCGGCTTCATGAATTACATCATCGGCGGCAGCCAGTTCACAGCCACGCAGAAAAAGAACGCCCAGGATGCCGTATCGATGTTGACCGGCGCTGATGACAAGGCCGAATGGTATGACAATTACGTCGATCAGGACATGTCTCGCGACACCAATCCGCTTTCCTTGGAGCAGATGCGTAACGCCCTGACCTATCTCGACACCCAGAACAACCTCCGCAAGGCGAACGGTCAGTCGGCGCTCAGCGTCAGCCTCCGCATGACTGTGGCAGCCGCCCTTAATGCATCATATTCATCGAACATCTGGGGACACTCGAACTGTTACTTCGACAACGGCGAAAATCTTGCTGGCGGAGGCGGCGCATATACCGGCGGTGAGACTGAGGATACTCTCGGTTGGCCATATACCGGTCTCTATACTCAGGAAAAGAAGATTTTCGACAAGTATGTAGAGCAGTATGGCGACGAACTCGGCAAATACCGATATGAGTCCTATTACATCTATCAGAACTACAATAGCATCTACCAAGAGTGCGGGCACTATCTCAACATCGTCGATTCCGCTACGGAAGCTATCGGCATCGCGACCGGTAGCGGTAAGAACACCGATTCCGAGGTAACCATCTTCGATTACAGCGATGATGACACTCAGGCTGATTTCACTGTTTCCGAGTTCAAGAAGCTCGTCAACGACTACATCGATTCCGCCTACAACGCAGGCGGCACGCAGGCGCAGAAGGCGCAGCTCAAGGAGCTCCAGGGCAAGCTTGCCGAGGCGCAGAAGAACTTTGGAACTACAAGGGAAGCTTACTTCGCAGCTGTAAACGGGCAGGATGCCGCCCAGGACGCTTTCACCGCAGCCGATGTGAACATGAACACCGCCAAGGGAGAGTACGAGAAGGCTCAGTCCGCTACTGCTGCCGCCAAGTCCGCCTATGACGCTGCCGAAGCCGAGCTTAAGATCATCGACGTCAAGACACCCCAGGCCAAGCTTGATGCCGCTAAGGGCGAGGCGGCAACTGCCCAGGCGGCTCTTGATAAGGCAAATGCCACGCTTGTCGATTGCCAGACGAAGGCATCCGAGGCCGCTGCTCACAAGGCGAAGGCTCGCAGTGCCCGCGATGCTGCCAAGGCAAAGTCCGATCAGGCTAACGCGGCGTATGACAACGCCACGGCTTCGGTTAAGGACCTTACTGCCAAGCGTGACGACGCCAAGGTGGACCTTGCGGACAAGCAGGGCGCCCTTGACAAGGCAAAGAAGGCCGACGATGCCGCCCAGGCTGGCGTTGACAAGGCTCAGGCCGCAGATACGCACGCCGCGACCGCTCTTTCGGACGCCAAGCAGGCAGTTGCCGCCAAGACGCAGGCCCTGTCCGACGCACAGGCGAAGGCCAAGGCCGCCGAGGGCGAGCTTGCCACCGCAAACAAGGCCTTCGAGCGCTTCGCCGGCGCCCAGAAGGCGGTCGACGACGCCAAGGCCGCCTATGACGCTGCCGTCGCCGGTGTCGCCGATGCTCAAAAGCAGCTCGAGGCCGCCAACGAAGCCGTCGTCGATGCGAACTTCGAGATCGTCAAGGCCAAGGCCGAGCTTGCCAGCGATGAGGCACTCAAGGCCGATCTTGAGGCTGTCGACCACAAGGCCTCTCTTGCCGCGGGCACGACGGGTAACGAGAAGCTGGTCAAGCTTAACGCTGCCTACGCTCGCTATAAGGCCGCCGTCGATGCCGCTGCTGGTCTCAAGGCTGCTCTGAGCGATGCCGATGCCAAACTGTCCGATGCCAACGACGCCTATGCCGCCGCGCTTGCCGAGCTTAACGATGCGAAGGATGCCCTGGCTGCCGCTCAGGCCGAGTACGACAAGTATCATCCCAAGGCCGAGCCGCAGAGCAAGCCTCAGGCCAAGCCCCAGGTTACGCAGGCCGCCGCAAAGGCCCCCGTTGCCAAGAAACAGGCTGCGCCTGCCGCGCTCGCCCAGACCGGTGATGACTCCGCTCTTGCGGGCGAGGTGTTCGTCATCGGCGGTATCACCCTCGTGGCCGCTGGTGTGACGCTGAGCGATCGTCGTCGCAAGCAGATGTAGCGTTTCGAGCGTAGTTTCTGCAACGAACTTCAATTCATAACGGGACCGTCTCGTTAGCCAAACGATAAGGCCGGCGCGCTGTTAAACGCAGCGCGCCGGCCTTTCTTTGTTTCGATATCAAAAAGCCCGGTCAGCAGCCGCAAAAGCTACCGACCGGGCAAGCCGTAGGCAATATGGTTGCTGTCGAGCAGCTGCTCGACTTAGCCCAGCAGGCTTAAGCCCACGGAGACAAACGCCAGGATAACGCCGACGATGGACTCGCCGCCCAGCAGGCCGCTGGCGACAACCAGGCCCTGCTCCTGAAAGGCGGCGTCCTTGGCAGCCCTCTCCTCGTCGGAAAGACCAGCGGTGGCGTCGCGGTGGGCGGACCACTTGTCGTAGGCGAGTTTGACGCAGGAGCCCAGGAATGCCGTGAGTGACATGTAGAACGGCAGGTACACGCCCAGGCCGATCATCATGGCCGGAATGCCGAGCCAGTACATGACGATGCCGGCGATAAAGCCGCCAACGAACCACGGCACGCTCGGGATGCCCGAGACCATGGTGGCGACGACGCTTGCCTGCGCGGCAACAAAGCTCTTGTCGGGACCAAAGGCGTCCGGGCCATAGGCGGTGACGAGCGCGACCATGACGGCTGCGGCGACCAGGGCGCCCACGATGCCGCCGATGGCTTGGCCGATCCACTGCGCACGCGGGTTGGTGCCCAGCACGGCGCCGGCCTTAAAGTCATTCATGACGTCGCCCGCAAGGCCGCACGCCACGGCTACGATGCCGGCGATAAAGAACAGCTTGACCTGAGCGATCTGTGCAAAGGCAGCCACGATGAGCATAACGATGAGGCCAAAGATCTCCATGGGGTCGATACCCGTCTGGCCGCAGCTCTGTGCGCTCATGATGGTGGTGACAAAGGTGAACAGCGTGACGATGACAGCCGGAACGGGGCCAAGGTCGAGCGCGATGGCGACGATCACGGCGATGGCGGCAGCGCCCAGGCCGATGATGCCGGCGTCGAGCTTAAGGGAGCCCGAGATGAGCGACTGCTCGTCGGTGTCGGTGGAGCTGTCGGCGGCAAGACCGCGGACGATACCGGCGACCTGCGGCAGGATGTCCTTGAGGACGACGGCGACGCCAAAGCCCATCATGAGGCCCATGCCCAGGGACTTGACGATGCCCTGCGCAGTCACAACGTCGAACAGACCGGCAGCGGTGCCGCCCACGATGATGCCAAAGTTGCCCAGCAGCGCGCCGGCAAACCAGAAGGCGACGGGGGCGAAGCCCACGAGGAAGCCGACGGAGAGCAGCATGGGCGAGTTGTAGATGCCAAAGGTCACGCCGGGGATGTTGAGCGTGCATAGCATGCTGGGCACCACGCCCAGGGCGTCGCGCAGCACGCTATAGATGCCGGCGATGGCCATGGAGCCAAAGAGCTGCTTGCCGGTTTTGCCGCCGGCCTCGGTGGCGCGCAGGGTCTGAGCTGCGGCGTTGCCGGTGGGGAACTCAAGCGCGGCGTCCACGATAAAGTGACGGTGGATGAGCGCGGTGGCCAGCAGGCCCAGGATGGTGCCGGCGAGTGCCACGATAAACATGTCGAGCCAGCTGATCTGGTCGGCATAGCCCAGCATCCAGGCGCCCGGGATGGTAAACGCCAGACCGCCGGCGACCATGGCGCCTGCGGACATGATGGTGTGGGTGACGTTGGCCTCGTTGAGACTGGCGTTGCCCATGAGCTTAAGGAAGAACAGCGAGATGACGGCAGCGAAGACGATCGGCCAGGGGAGTGCGCCCATCTTGAGGGCGGTGTAGGCCGAGCTTGCCGTGATAATCACGCAGCCAAGGACGCCGATGACGACGCCGCGCAGCGTGAGTTGCCCGCGCATCGAAGCGCGGTTCGAGGGATTGCTCATATAAAACTCCTTTGCGTATATCCGCTTCCCCCGGGAGCGCCGCTACGGATACGGCGCGGGAAGTCGGGTTACCAAGGGCCGCCGCGTGAGCTCGCGCGCGACCGCGCACCAGTATAGCCGTAAGCTAGTCATTTTGGGATGACTGGTTTAGGTAGGCGATATACTGCTGGGCAGACGAAAGGAGCGCCGACGATGCTTAATGGGTGCGCATATATATTGACGGTCGACGTGGGTAACACGTTCATTCGCTTTGGTCTGTTTGCCGAGGATTCGGCCGCGGCGCAGGAATGCCCGCTTGCGACGTGCGAGATCACGACGCCATCGAGCATTACGGCCGACGAAGCGCGTATGCGTCTCGCTCAAGTCATGGCCGCGCTGGCGGCCGATGCGGGCATGCCGGGTGCGCTCGTTCCCGCAGCTGCAGTGCTGAGTTGCGTGGTGCCGGCGCTCGAGCGCCCGTGGAAGGCGGCGCTTTCCCGCACCTGCACAGGACGCGTGCTCACCGTGGGGCCGGGCCTCAAGACCGGCATGCCCGTACACTACGACGATCCGGCCGAGATCGGCCCCGACCGCATCGCCGACGCTGTGGCGGCACGCGCCGTCTACGGCTCTCCCTGCATCGTGATCGACCTGGGTACGACGACCAATATTGAGGTCATCGACGCGTGCGGAACCTTTGTGGGCGGCGTCATCGCGCCGGGTCTGGCGCTCGGTGCCCGGTCGCTTTCGGCCGCTGCGGCGCGTTTGCCTCAGGTCGAGCCTTCGGCGCCCACGCATGTGATTGGCCGCAACACGCGTGAGGCCATGCGCTCGGGCGTGGTTCTGGGCGAGGTGGCCCGCATCGACGGCATGCTCGATATGGTGCTCGCCGAGATGCGCGCGACCAAGGCCGCGGGGGAGGGCGACGTGCCCATCGTCATTACCGGCGACGATGCCGAGGCGCTCGCGTTGCTGGTCGGCCATAGCCTGACGGTCGACGACGCGCTGACGTTGCGGGGTCTCGCCGAGCTCTACCACATCAACCAAAAGCCCCGCCGCGTGTAAAGGTGAGGGCGCCGGTGGGACAAACGCCCCCACCTTTCACCTGCTACAATGGGTCAAACTATTGCGATTACGGAGGTGTCTGCCATGTCGGACGATCTTCATCAAACTTCGTCAGGCAAGCGCCTGGACGTCATTAGCTGGGACGAGTTCTTTATGAGCGTGGCCATCGCCGCGCAGCGCCGCAGCAAGGACCCCAACACGCAGGTGGGTGCGTGCATCGCCAACACCAACCACCGCATCCTTTCGGTGGGCTACAACGGTACACCCTCGGCGCTCAACGACGACTTTTTTCCGTGGGGTACGAGCGACGACCCACTGCAGGACAAGCACAACTACGTGGTCCATGCCGAGGCCAATGCCGTGCTCAACTACCGTGGCTCGCTCAAGGACCTCGAGGGTTCCACGGTCTACGTCACGCTGTTCCCGTGCCACGACTGCGCCAAGATTTTGGCTCAGGTGGGCGTGGGCGAGGTCGTCTACCTGGACAACAAGTACGCCGACACCGATGACGGCCGTATCAGCCGCCGCATTCTCGACTCCTGTGGCATCAGCTACCGCCAGGTTATCGTCGATGTTCAGATTGGTACCGGGGGACAGGCTCGGCAGTAATATGCGTTGTCGATATCTGACGACGAACGCAGTTAAAAGAGTCCCGTCCCAAATTGACTACTCATGAAAGTCGCGTCTGCGCGCATGGACGGCTCGTGAGCGGGTACACGGCTGTAGTAACATAGCTTCTGTCCGCGGGCGCGCCCGCGTAATTGTGAGAAAGGAGCCCCTGTGGCTGTTAACGAAGAGCTGCTTAAGAAGGTTCTTGAAGAGATTCGCCCCAACCTGCAGGCCGATGGCGGCGATATGGAGTATGTGGGCGTTGACGACGAGGGCGTCGTCAAACTGGAGCTGCAGGGCGCTTGCGCCGGCTGCCCCATGAGCTCGCTGACCCTGTCCATGGGTATTGAGCGCATCCTGAAGGAGCATGTGCCCGGCGTTACCCGAGTTGAGCAGGTCAATGCCTCCGGCGAGGCCGAGGACCTGTACGACGAGTACGCGCCGTTCTAAGCTGCGAAAGCTGCGGACGGCATACTCCGCATAGACGTTACGCCCAAATATGCGGCTGCGAGCGCAAGGCCCGCGGCCGCATTTGTATGTAGGGAGTAGGAGGGTCGACATGCTCAACGACTTCTACCATATGCTTGATCCCGTCGCGATTTCGGCGGGGCCTATCACGATTTACTGGTATGGTCTGGCCTATGTGGTCGGCGCCCTGCTCACGGCGGTTGTCATGTACCGCACGCAGCGTCGCTGGGGTTTTAACATCACGATTGATGACCTGACGAGTGTCGTGGTCGGCGTGGTTTTTGGCCTCATTATCGGTGCGCGCCTGTTCTACGTCGTCTTTTACGGTGATGGCTACTACTGGGCGCACCCGCTCGAGATCTTTGCCACCAACGAGGGCGGCATGAGCTTCCACGGCGGTTTGGTGGGCGGCATTATCGGCGGCATCATCGTATGCCGCATGTATAAGCTCGACGCATGGACTTTGGCAGACCTTGCCGTCATAGGCGCGCCGCTGGCCTTGTGCCTGGGCCGTTGTGCCAACTTTGTCAACGGCGAGCTGTGGGGCAAGCCGACCGATCTGCCCTGGGGCGTGATCTTTGGCGGCACCGCGGGCGATATGCCGCGCCATCCCTCCCAGCTCTACGAGGCATTCCTCGAGGGTATTGTGCTCTTTTGCATTCTGCAGGTGCTCAGCCGCAAAAAGCCGCTACTGCCCCAAGGCACGTTTATGGGCGTCTTTGTGATGGGTTACGGCATCGTCCGCTTCCTCATTGAGTTTGTGCGCGTGCCCGATGCCCAGCTGGGCTATCTGCTGGGCGGCGTCATCACCATGGGTCAGCTGCTGAGCCTGCCGCTCGTAATCGCGGGCCTGGCGCTCATCATCTTTGCTCGTCGCCGCAACCAGCCCCAGCGCATCTACCTCGACGCTTAACCACCAAAAAGTGAACAGGCACCTTTGTGGTGGTTTGCTGGGCAACGATGACAGAACCGTAACGTTTCCCCAGATAAAACCTGCCAAAATAAACCTGTCCCTTTTTTGCAGGTTTCTAGAAAGGCTCTTTGGACTGTGAAGGATTCCGACCTCTCCACAACGGCTGCGCGCGACGCTGCCCGCATTGTCTGGTTTAAGCGCTACCCCGCCAAGCAGACGCTCATCGCATTTTTGCTCGCGCTGTTGGCGACCACGGCGTTTTCCATCGATCCCGCCCCGGTGTCGAGCAACGCAGTCTTGGCGATTGACCCCAAAGCCTCGGGCATGCTGTACGTGTGCTACGAGGTGCTTCTCTCGTTTGCCGGCCATACCGACGCGGTCATGCTGCTTGCGCTTGCCTGCCTGCTCACCTTGCCGTTTCGCTACGTGTTCTTTGGCCGTGGCGACACCTGGCGTCCATCGATCATTCTGCCGTCGCTGTTCTTCGCCATCTGCATGGTGTTCGGCCGCAGCTACGATCTCACCGACTCGGCCGAGATTGTCCTTGGCGACAAAGCCCGCATCATCTGCGCCTGGATTGGCGGCGCGGGCTGGATGCTCTTGGCGGTCGTTGCCTTCTACCTTGCCTTTGAGTGTCTAGATTGGCTGAGCTCTCGGCGCATTCCGTTTTCCGAGGCGCACTTTGGCCGCGTATGGCGTGTGGCTCACGCCGTGCTCTCGGTCCATCCCTTTGCCGGGCCCTTCCTGGTGCTTATGATCGCCTGGACGCCCACGCTCATCGCTTCGCTGCCCGGCCTTTTTATGGGAGATACGGGCGCGCAGATTCGCCAGTGGTTCAACTATCCCAACGGCACGAGCGACTACCTGCGCCTACTCAACCCCAACGTGCTGCTCAACGGGCATCATCCCGTAGTGCACACGGCCATTATCGGCTCGTGCGTTCAGCTGGGGCTTTCGCTGTTCAACAGCGCTAACGCGGGTCTTGCCATCTACACCTGCGCTCAATTTGTCATCACGGCTGCCTGCATGGCCTATTCCATTTCGTCGCTGCGCAAATTGGGCGTGAGCCTGCCGGTTCGCGGTGCGATCCTGCTGTTCTTTGCGTTTATGCCGATGTTCTCTAACTACGCGGCGTTGCTCACCAAAGACGTGCTCTTTGCCGACGCGTTCTTGGTGCTGCTGGTACAGACCGTCAAGCTCGTGGCATGTGGCTTGCCCCGTCGTGATGCCAATGCCGAGCGTGCGGGCGAACAGAGGCCCGTGCTCTTTGCGCGCCACGACTGGCTGCTGCTCGCTCTGGGCGCCATGGGTTCCACGTTTCTGCGCAACGGCGGCCTGGTGTTTCCCCTGGCGGCATGCGTAATCGCGGCGGCGTTTTGCGTATGGGACGTGCATGTGGCTCGTCGTGCAGCCAAGCAGACTGGTGCTGCGCCTTCGGGCGCCATCCCGCGTTTCCGCTGGGTTGGCGTTCTCGCGGTGCTCGCGCTCTGCCTTGCCTCTAATATGTACTTCACCAAGGTCTTTATGCCGGCGCACGATATCACGCCTGGTTCCAAGCGCGAAATCCTCTCGATTCCGTTCCAGCAGACGGCTCGTTTCGTCCAAAAGCACGACGGCCTCAACTCGGGCGTCAACCCTACGGTTAAGGAGGACGGCACCATCGTGGAGGCTCCTTGCGACGGTTCGGTGACCGACGAAGAGCGTGCCGTGATCGATCGCGTACTCAAGTACGAGAACCTGGGCCGCCGCTACAACCCCGACAAGTCCGATGCCGTCAAGAACTGCTTTAACGAGTACGCCTCGCAGGAGGACATCGATGCCTATTTTGAGGTATGGGCTCAGATGTTTAAGAAGGATCCCGAGTGCTATATTTCGGCGCTTATCAATAACTACTATGGTTATTTTTATCCGAGCGCGCGCGATGCCTGGGTCTACAGCACGGCGCGTAGTGCCGAGATCATGGCGCGTCCCGACAACCTCAAGTACTTCGACTTCCATCCGGTTGACAGCAACGTGGTGCGCTGGTGCGACCACCTGATCAATTTGTACCGTGTGGCGGTGCAGCGTGTTCCCTTTATCTCGCTCACCATGAGCTCGGCCACCTATGTGTGGATCATGATCGCCGTGGTGGTCTACTTGCTGCGTCGTCATTCATGGCGTGCGCTGGCGATCTGGGTGCCGCTGTTGGGCGTGCTCGCTGTGTGCCTGATTGGCCCGTGCAACGGCTCGACTTACATGCGCTACCTGTATCCGGTCATCGCCTGCATGCCCTTCGCCATCGGCGCCACCGTCACCCGCAGCGACTTCTTCTGGTTCTAACTTGGTGCATTGAGGGTCAGGTTTCTTTGCACCAAAGGGGACATCATCACGACGCCTTCATTTTGGGGTTTATCTCGCAGGCCAGTAGGTATATCATAACGACGTTTGTTTATATTGCCCGAGCATCTGCGCTGGGCTTTAGGTCGAAACCGATAGGAGACACGTATGTCCGGACACTCTAAGTGGGCCACAACCAAGCATCGTAAGGGCGCGCAGGACGCCAAGCGTTCCGCCCTCTTCTCCAAGCTCAGCCGCAACATCACCGTTGCTGCCCGTCTCGGCGGTGACCCGCTGCCCGAGAACAACGCCAGCCTCGCCGCTGCCGTTGCCAAGGCCAAGGCTCAGTCCATGCCTAAGGACAAGATCAAGTCCGCTATCGACAAGGCTTTTGGTTCGGGTGCCGATGCCGCCGTCTACGAGAACATCGTGTACGAGGGCTACGGTCCCGCCGGTGTCGCCGTCTACGTCGACTGCCTGACCGACAACCGCAACCGTACCGCCGCTGATGTCCGTTCCGCCTTCTCCCACGCTGGTGGCAACCTGGGCACCTCCGGCTCCGTCGCCTTCCAGTTTGAGCGCAAGGGCCAGATCGTCGTCGCCAAGGAGATCCTGGACGAGAACGCCAAGAAGGAGACCATGATCGCCAACGGTGCTGCCGGTGACGAGGATGAGTTCATGATGGCCATCGCCGAGGCCGGTGGCGAGGACTACGAGGATGCCGGCGAGGAGTGGATCGTCTGGACTACTGCCAACGAGGTCATGGCTGTCTCCAAGGCGCTCGAGGAGCAGGGCGTCCAGGTCAAGGGCTCCGAGACCACCATGGTCCCGACCACCCCGACCGAGGTCTCCGGCGCCGACGCCAAGAAGGTTCAGCGCCTCATCGACCGTCTTGAGGAGCTCGACGACGTCCAGGATGTTTACAGCACCATGGACATGACCGACGAGGTTATCGCTGCCCTCGAGGAGGAGTAGCGCCCGCACGGGTTAAGCCGTGCATATCTGGGCATAATGAAGCGAGCATGCAAGCCTCGTGGAATAGATGAGCCGGATCCGCGTGCGTAGAGCACCGGACCCGGCTCTTTTATAATGATGCGAACCGTTTTGCATTTCGAGAGCCGAGATTTGAAGGGAGCGCCACGTGCGCGTACTCAAACGAGCCCTAGCGATTGTGTATCTTGCCGCCGCCATCGTGGCGCTGGGTACGCTTGTCTGCCAGTTTTGGGGGCCGTATACGTATCGCTTTATGCTGCTGATGCGCGACCCCATGCCGCGCATTGTCGTGACGGCATGCGGCGGAGTTGTGGCGATCGGCGTGCTGGTAAGCTTCTTTCGCCTGATGTTTGCTCGTCGCGAGCCGTCCTGCGTGCATCCGGCGGGGGAGCGCAATATCGAGGTTACCCTTGCGGCGCTTTCTTCGTGTGCCAGGGCTGCTGCCGAGCGCGACGACCGCGTGATGGTCGAGCATGTCGAGGCCCGCGTCCAAGGCCCCGACGATTCGCACGTCCGATTTAAGGTCGAGGCTATCGCGCTTGACGATAAGGACGTGGCATCTCTGGCTACCGCGATGCAGCGGCGCATCGAGGAAGCTTGCGACACCATGCTCGGCACGCCGGGTACGACCACGCGCGTCCGTTTTTTGCCGTCCAAGACTACCGTCCAGACCGTGGAGGTTTCCGGTGAGTGATACCAATCAAGATAAGACCGCTCGTACGCCGCGCCTGACGATTGACCAGAGCGCCACACCGGCGAGCGAACCTGTTGATTCCAAAGCAGAGGCAACCGAGTTACAAGACGTGGCAGCCGCGGATTTTGACGAGGCTATGGGTCTCATCAAGGGTACGGGCGCTGCCATCTGGAGCTATGCTGTGCGTCATCCCAACACCACGCTCGGTGCCGTCGCTGGCTTTATCCTCGCCGTGTTGGTGCTCACGCTCGGCCTGTGGGACACGCTCGTCATTGCATTCTTCGTGCTGATCGGCGCCGTGATCGGCCAAATTCGCGACGGCGAGAACGGGATCGTCAACTTCTTCGGCCGTCTGTTTAGCGGCCGCTAATATGTATTCGACTGTCGCATCCGCGGCAGGCATAAGGAGGAACCATGGCTTTTAATACGAAGGTCGATGTGGCCGATACCGAGCTCGAGGAGAAGGAGGCGGCCGTCGCCGAAGCCGAGGATGTGACGCTCGAGGATGAGGCGCTCGTCGAGGCCGAGTCCGCCGATGACGCGGACGAGGATGATGAGGAAACAGACGAGTCCGAGGACTCGCTGACCTATTCCAACGGTGTGATCGAGAAGATCGTCGCCATGGCCACCCGCGAGGTGCCGCACGTCCTGGGCATGAAGGGTAACCTTATGCACTTTGTGCAGGAGCAGTTTGGTGCCGAGAATCTGACCAAGGGCGTGACGGTTGAGGTCACCGATGACAATCGCGTGGTCGTCAACATCTCCGTCATTATCGAGTACGGCGCCTATGCGCCCGCGATCTTCGACGATGTCAAGGCACGTGTCACCGAGCGCCTTGCCGCGATGACCGGCCTTGAGGTGGCGGGCGTCAACCTGCGCATCGAGGACGTCATCACCCCCGAGGAGTACGAGCACCGCACCAGCCAGCACGAGTAACCTTCCAAAAAGGGACAGGTTTGTTTTGGCAGGCTTTATCTGCGAAAACGTTAAACGGCCGACCGCGCAAGCAAAAGCGTGGCCGGCCGTTATTTGTATGCCCCCCGATGTGGGCATACCGCTCGTCTAACTAGGGGTTGCAATCGTCGCGTTCCGCGTTACCCTAATGGGCGCATTGTTTCCAAATTGTTAACGAAGGGTTGCCGTAATGGCCGACGAGCACGAAACAGAAAGCAAGGCATGGGCGATTGAGGCCGCCGCGGCAGAGGCGGCATCGCGTGCTGCCGAAGAGGTGCATCGTCCTCCCGTAGTGCCGATGGAGCGCGTGGTTGATCGCACCGATATCGAGCGCGGCGAGCGTGCCGGCCAAAAGCGCAGCCAGGAGCCGGGTTTCCCGCGCTTTTTTGCCGAGCTCAATCTGGGCCTGATTCTTACGGCCTTTGCCATCGTTGCGTTTAAAACCCCTAATCACTTTGCTTTTGGCGGCACCTCGGGCGTGTCGGTCATTCTGTCCACGCTGTTCCCGACCCTGCCCGTCGGCGTCTTTATGTGGATTATCAACGCGGTTCTCGTCGTTTTGGGCTTTATCTTTTTGGAACGCAAGGCGATTCTTTGGAGTGTCTTCGCCTCGTTTGCGCTGTCCGCCTATGTTTCGCTGTTTGAGCTCTTTATTCCGACCGATGTCTCGATGACGGGTGATATGTGGCTCGACCTGTGCTTTGCCGTCATCTTGCCGGCGCTCGGCAGCGCTATTGTCTTTGATATCGGCGCCTCGACGGGCGGCACGGACATTCTTGCCATGATCCTCAAGCGCCGCACGACGCTCGAGATTGGCCGCGCGCTGCTGTTGGTTGATATCGGCATCGTGGCCATCGCGGCCTTTTTGTATGGCCCGCGTGTCGGTCTGTATTGTGTGCTCGGCCTGTTTGCCAAGACGCTTGTGGTCGACAAAGCCATTGAGAGCATTCACCTGCGCAAAGTCTGCACGGTCATTTGCTCCGAGCCCCTTAAGGTCGAGGAGTTTATCGTCAAGCATCTCAACCGTACGGCGACCATCAGTCGCGGCTACGGTGCCTTCTCGGGCAAGTGCGTGACGGTGATCATGAGCGTGCTGAGCCGTCGCGAGGCCGTGCAGCTGCGCCGTTATGCGCGCGAGGTCGATCCGGGTGCCTTTATCACGATCGTCGACAGCTCCGAGATTGTCGGCAAGGGCTTCCGCGGAACGAACTAGCACAGACATATTCAACGAACCGCCTGCTGGCGCCGCGTACCTTGCAAATCGGTCATCTTTGAGTATTTGACCCCACATTGGGCAATAATGATGCTAAAGACATCGTTTGCGATCCAAGTGATTCGTTCAAGATACGAAGGGATGATTCTATGTTCTGCTCGCAGTGTGGCGCCCCCATGGGCGATAACGACAAGTTCTGCGGCGTGTGTGGTGCTCCTAATGCCGGTGCCTCTGGCCCCGCTCCCCAGGGACAGCCTCAGCCCCAGCAGTTTGTTCCGCAACCGCCCGTGGCGAATGCGCCAAAGGGCTGTGTGGCTCAGGCGTTCCAAGATATGACCAAGACTCCGGGCGTGCTTCAGCGTGTATGCCAAATCGCGTTTTTGCCGGCGCTGATTTGCGTTGTGTCGGTGCTCGTGTTGTTTATTCCCGTTATTGGCGGCATTGCGGCTGCCATCGGCTTTTTGGCAGCTTGCATTGCGAGTGTGTGTGGTTCCGGCTTTGGTATCGAGTGGGGCCGTGATCTTTCGCTCAAGGTCGATGACGGCATGGACCGTCCACTCATGCGTTCCACGTCGTTTGGTCTCGGAGTCTTTTCGAGCGTTATTTCGGTCGTGCTCGAGGTTATCGCTGCCATTCCCGTTATCGGTGTAGTGCTTTCGCTGGTGGAGGGCGTGGTAATTGGCGCCGCGGGCTCGTATTCTTATTACGGCTCCTATGCACTCGAGGCTGCGCTGTTCGGTTCGCTCGGCCTGCTTGTCCTGGCGCTAATTGCCTCGGCGATTCTGGGTGTCTTCTTTAAGATGTTCGCCGACATCGCCGTGATGCACTTTGCGGTGACCGGGCGTGTCGAGAGCGCGTTTTCGCTCGATAAGGTCTGGGCGGCGTTTAAGCACAACAAGACCAAGCTGTTCTGTGCTTCGTTCCTTCCCGAGTTTTTGACGGGCCTGGTCGCCAACGTTGTCACATGGATCTTGACGGTCGTCTTTGGCGCCATTGCCTCTGTCGGTATGTATAGCTACTACTATCGTCCTACGGGTATTGAGGCAATTGTTACCGGCGGTGGCGTCACGCTCGCGCTGTTCTTGGTGCTGGTCGCTTTCGTCACCGTATTTCTTACGGTCTTTGGCAAGATGCTCAAGCACCGTGCCGTTGGCTATTGGGCCGCACGCTATGCAAGCGAGTGGGCCGATGAGGATAAGGACGACGTTCTGACTTTTGTGTTGCCCTTCGAGAAGAAGTCCGCTCCTTCGGGTTACAGCGCTCCGGATGCTTCGCCGGCGCCCGAGCCTGAACCGGCGCCCGAGTCTGAGACGGCATCTGGGCCCGAGCCTGCGCCTGAGCCTGAGCCGGCACCTGCACCTGAGTCGGCGTCCGAGCCAAGCTCCGACGAGGAACCTCAGGACGAGTAGCCATGCCGTCTGCCATTTGGGGACGGGGTAGAAATAGTAGAAATAGCGCTTGAAGAATGAGCGGGGGCGGACGTGTCGAAACGTCCGCCCCCGCTTTGACATCGCGATGTGGCTATGACTGCGAGATGCCAGCGAATCGACTACTCGTCGTGCTTCTCCTCGCGGCGTGCAGCAGCGCGGGCTTCGTGGATGCCCTTGATCGCGGCATGGCGAGCCGTTCGGGCATCATGGATGGCGTCGCGAGCCTCGGCGGTCGTCGCTTTGGCAGAGCGCAACTTGGCGGCCAGATCGGGGTTGGTTTCGGCGACCGCGGTAATCGCGGGGCCGTCGAGCTCCTCTTGCGTGGGCTCGGCCAAAAAGTCGATAGCATACTGGGCGGCCACCATGGAGCCCTTTGCCAGCACGGTCTCGTCGATCTTGTAGAAGCAGGAATGTTGCGCGTACGTGGCGCCAATCTTGGGGTTGCGCGTACCTACAAAGGCGAGCACGCCCGGTACGCGACGCAGGTACTCCGAAAAATCCTCGCCCGAAAGCGTGCCGCGATAATGGCCTTGGCCGGTGGGGCCCAGGCACTTGATTACAGCCTGACGGCAGCGCTCGCTCGAGGCGGCGTCGTTTTCGACCTTGTAGTTGGCGATGGTGTAGTCGGTGAGCTCTGCCTCGGCGCCCAAGGCGGCCGCAGTATGCTCCACGATGCGGCGCATAAGCTCCGGCATTTCCTCGTGGGTCGAATCGCCGTAGGTGCGCACTGTGCCGGCGAGGTAGGCCGTGCCGGCGATAACGTTGCGCGCGGTGCCGCCGTGCAGCTCGCCGACGGTGATGACGGCCGGCTCGTAGGGGCTGATTTCGCGCGAGACGATGGTCTGCAGGGCGTTGACAATCTCGGCGGCAACCATGACGGCGTCGTGACCTCGCTGGGGCATGGCGCCATGGCACGAGGTGCCGCGGACATCGATGCGGAACCAGTCGGTATTGGCCATGCGCGGACCGGGCTCGCAGCTTACAGTGCCGGCGTCAACCTCGCTCCAGATGTGCGCGGCGTAGGCGCCATCGACGCCGTCGAGCACGCCCGTGCCGATCATGAGTTTGGCGCCCTGGCCGTTTTCCTCGCTGGGCTGGAAGACGATGCGGACCTCGCCGTGGATGTCGTCGGTCATATGGCGCAGGATTTGCAGCGTTCCGAGCATCATGGCGATATGGCAGTCGTGGCCGCAGGCGTGCATGCAGCCCTCGTTGACGCTGGCGAACTCCTCGCCGGTCTGCTCGGTGACGGGCAGGGCATCGATGTCGGCGCGCAGCAGGATGCGGCGGCGTGGCGTGCCGTCCTCGCGGTAGGCATCCGGCGCGGTGCCGCGAAGGGTCGCCACAAGGCCCGTCTTAAGGGGACGCTCGTAGGGGATATTCATGGCGTCGAGCTGGTTGGCGATGTCGGAGGTCGTGCGCTCCTCGCCAAGGCTCAGCTCCGGGTGCTTATGGAAGTGCCGGCGCTGCTTGATGATATATGGTTCAAATTCGGTAGCGATATCTTTGATGGCTGCGGTGACGTCGTCAGCCGCGCGAGCCTCGGTCGCCGCCATAATCTGCTGTGCCTTGGTCTTCGTCATGGTCGATTTGCTCCTTGCTGGGTTGATCGCAAAATCGTACAGGCTCTCTCCAGTATGCCACCTGCCGCTAGGGCTGGTAAAGTTGCCGTTTGCCGCTTGGGGTTTTGTAACAAGAGTGGGGGAGTACACTCGGGGGTGTTGAATTTCCTGCCAGAGATGGGGATGCCCATGCAACATATCGATCGGATTATCCGCTCCAAGAACGTCTTTACCGCGCAAGACGGCATCGATACCGCCCGCGAGCTGGCGATTGCCATCGCAGGCGACCGTATCGTCGCAGTCGGTGCGCCCGATGACGTGATTGCCGCCGCTCCCGCCGCCACGTCGGTTATCGACTACGGCGAGCAGTTTGTCTGCCCCGGTTTCCATGACGCTCATCTGCACTTCTTCCATACCTCGGTCGGTTCCTCGCCGTACATGCTCATGGATATGGGCACGTCCGAGGCGGCGTTGGTGCAACATGCGCTCGAGTTTTCCCAGGACCTGCCCGACGACGCTTGGGTTGTGACGCAGGGCTGGCGCGACTACCGTTGGGACCCGCCCGAGCATCCTACCAAGGCGTCGCTCGATGCGGCATTCCCCGATCGTCCCTGCGTTATGTATTCGGGCGACGGGCACACGCTTTGGCTCAACAGCCGCGCACTCGAGGCACTCGGCGTCACGCGCGACAGCGAGCCACCAGCAGGCGGTAGTTACGACAAGGATGCAAACGGCGAACTCACGGGCATTGCTCACGAGGCGGCTGCCATGCAGCTGCTACCGCGCTGCCTTGAATGGCTGGGCGAGGATCGCATTGCAAGCGCTTACGCCGATCAAATGAGGCGTATGGCCGAGCAGGGCATCGCCTCGATCTGCGATATGTCGCTCATGCCCATGCCGGGCTGCGATTTTATCCGCGACGACGTCTACGACAAACTGCAGGCAGCCGGCAAGCTGGGCATCCGAGCCCATCTGTTCCCCACGCTGTTGGATGACCAGTCGCGCTTGGAAGAGCTGCAGACCCGCTACGCGAACAACGCGCTGCTCTCGGCGCCAGGCTTTAAACAGTTCTTCGACGGCGTGTCGAGCGAGCATACGGCGTATCTCACCGAGCCCTATACCAATCCGCGCTTCCCGGGCGACCAGGGCCGTCTGACGGTTCCTGCCGAGCGTATGCGCAAGCTGGTCCTCGCTGCCGCGGAGCGTGGTCACACCGTGCGCATCCACGTCATCGGCGACGGTGCCATCCGTGCCGCGCTCGATATCTTTGAGGAGGCCGCCGAACTGTATGGCCTGCCCCAGCACAGTCATAACACGCTCGAGCATCTGGAGAACCTCTTGCCCGAGGACATCGATCGCCTGCGCAAGCTCAACGTGGTTGCTTCGAGCCAGCCCTGCCACATTACACTCGACCCGGGTGGACCGGAGCGCGACCTGGGCCTGGAGCGCAGCCGCATCATGTGGCCGTTTGCGACCTATAAGCAGCGCGGCATCCGCCAAGCCTTCGGCACCGATAGTCCCATCACAGCCGTTACCAGCATGAACGTGCTCTACACGGCCATCACGCGCCAAGACCCCAAAAGCCACTGGCCCGAGGGCGGCTGGTTACCGAGCGAGCGTATCGATGCGGCAACAGCTCTGCGCAACTACACCCTGGGCAGCGCCTACGCGGCAGGCGACGAGCAAAACCTCGGCAGCTTGGAGCCCGGCAAGTATGCCGACCTGGTAGTCCTGGACCAAAACCCGCTCATCATCGATCCCCAAGAGCTCCAGACCACTAAGGTTCAGGCCACCTACCTGGCAGGCAACTTGATTTACGAGCGCTGACGTTCATACCGCACCGTTAAACGCGGCTCGGGCAGTCTACTTTGGGATGGCGCTCGAGCCGCATTTGTTTGCCGATGGGGGTTCGTTAGGAGCGTCCCCGCTCTGTTGGATTTGGGCGCGGGGTTGAGGTGCTGCTGTCTCGTGCGCTCAATTTGGACATCAGCAATGCTGACTCTTAGTGTTTTGCATACTTCCCATTACAGATTGCATAAAAAGGCTGGGATGTTCTTCCTGATCCTGATGTACCCCCGCCCGTGCCGTGCAAAAAACGGAGTATTCAGCACCACGAGCTCTGCCGGTGCCGCTGCGGCTGAGTAACGTTGCGGAGATTGACGTCATTTTGGGCTCCGGTACGGCGCGAAGTACGTCCATTTGTCCCAACGGGGTCTGCCCACCGACCAAAACCGCCCGCTGAAGGCGTTCTTGGGACCAATAAGGTATGTCCGGCGCGTATGCAGCCGTCCTGGCTTGCTGAATACTCCCAAAAATGCACGGTGCTTCCCAGGGGACCCGTGCGCGCAGCGAAAACCATACCCACGTTCCTATCCGCATCGCCATTTTGCTGCACTGACTTTTCTGAATGTCGGGCCCGAATTAGTTAGCCTGCCTCCCGTGTGGCTCCGGAGGGGCGGGGCATAAGGTTTATCGCGAGTTCCGCACGAGCCGAAGGCCACTTAATGTGGCCTTCGTGCGAGCAGGACTGCCCGAGCAGGAAACCTTACGCCCCGCCCCTCCGGAGCCACACGGGAGGCATCGCTAAGTTATCCCCCGGCATTCAGAAAATCTAAGTGCCAAAAAATAAGATTTTTTGACTCCGTGTTGTATAACCCGCCATTCGTGGGTACCATTCAACGCGTACGCAAACAAAAAGGGTTAATTCGCGTGGCATAACCACGCGGCCCAAAAAGGAGGAGACAAGCATGTCGTCTTTGAAGCCGCTTGCAGATCGTGTTCTGGTCAAGCCCGACGAGGCCGAGCAGAAGACCGCTTCTGGTCTGTACATCGCCAGCAACGCTCAGGAGAAGCCGCAGCGCGGCACCATCGTTGCCGTGGGCGCCGGCAAGGTCAACGACAAGGGTGAGCGCATCCCCATGGACGTCAAGGTCGGTGACGTTGTCATCTACGGTAAGTTCGGTGGCAACGAGGTCAAGGTCGACGGCGAGAAGTATCTGCTGATGCGCGCCGACGACATCTACGCTGTCGTCGAGGCCTAGTCTCGTCAGAATCTCTGATTCGTCTTTGAACGCGCCCGCCGCATAGGACTCGGAAGCGGCGACGCGAGTCACATTTTTTTGGAGGATTACCTACCATGGCAAAGAACATTACGTTCAACACCGATGCCCGCGCTAAGCTTGCCAAGGGCGTCAACACTCTGGCCGACGCCGTTACCGTCACCATGGGCCCCAAGGGTCGCTACGTTGCGCTGCAGCGCACGTTCGGTGCCCCGACCATCACCAACGACGGCGTTTCCGTCGCCAAGGAGATCGAGCTCGAGGACAACATCGAGAACATGGGCGCTCAGCTGGTGAAGGAGGTTGCCACCAAGACCAACGACACCGTGGGTGACGGCACCACCACCGCAACTCTGCTCGCTCAGGCCATCGTCAACGACGGCCTGCGCAACGTCGCCGCTGGCGCCAACCCGCTGGCCATTCGTCGCGGCATCGACAAGGCCGTTAACGCCGCCGTCGCCGAGATGAAGAAGCAGGCCAAGCCGGTCGAGACCAAGGAGCAGATTGCTTCCGTCGGTACCATCTCCGCCGGTGACCCCGAGGTCGGCGAGAAGATCGCCGAGGCCATGGAGGTCGTGGGCAAGGACGGCGTCATCACCGTCGAGGATTCCCAGACGTTCGACATCACCATCGACACCGTCGAGGGCATGCAGTTCGACAAGGGCTATGTCTCCGCTTACTTCGTCACGGACAACGACCGCATGGAGGCCGTGATGAAGGATCCGTACATCCTCATCACCGACCAGAAGATTTCCAGTGTTCAGGACATCATGCCCGTTCTCGAGGCTGTCCAGCGCGCTGGCCGTGGCCTGCTCATCATCGCTGAGGACATCGACGGCGAGGCTCTGCCGACCCTGGTCCTCAACAAGATCCGTGGCGCCCTCAACGTCTGCGCCGTCAAGGCCCCGGGCTACGGCGATCGCCGCAAGCGCATCCTCGAGGACATCGCCGTCCTCACCGGTGGCCAGGCTGCCCTGGACGAGCTGGGCGTGAAGGTCGCTGACATCACTGCCGATATGCTCGGTACCGCTAAGTCCGTCACCATCTCCAAGGACAACACCGTCGTCGTCGGCGGCGCTGGCTCCAAGGAGGCCATCGACGCTCGCATCGCTCAGATCAAGGGCGAGATGGAGAACACCACCTCTGACTTCGACCGCGAGAAGCTCCAGGAGCGCCTGGCCAAGCTCTCCGGCGGCGTTGCCGTCATCAAGGTCGGCGCTGCTACCGAGTCCGAGCTCAAGGAGATCAAGCACCGCGTCGAGGATGCCCTGCAGGCTACCCGCGCTGCTGTCGAGGAGGGTATCGTCGCCGGCGGTGGTGTCGCCTTCATGGACGCTGCTCCTGCGCTCGACGCTGTCGAGATCGACGACCCCGAGGAGAAGATCGGTGTCGACATCGTCAAGAAGGCTCTGACTGCTCCGGTTGCCACCATCGCCAAGAACGCTGGCTTTGAGGGCGCTGTCGTGGTCGACAAGGTTGCCGAGCTGCCTGCCGGCCAGGGTCTCAACTCTGCCAACGGCGAGTGGGGCGACATGATCGAGATGGGCGTCCTCGACCCCGTCAAGGTCAGCCGCGTCACCCTGCAGAACGCTGCTTCTGTCGCCAGCCTGATCCTCATCACCGAGGCCACCGTCTCCGATGTGCCCAAGAACACTCAGCTTGAGGACGCAATCGCTGCTGCTACCGCTGGTCAGCAGGGCGGCGGTATGTACTAAGGCCGACAAGGTCTAGAACTCCCACCGGGAATCCGGGGGCGTGACGGGGCTTCTCTCCGGAACGTCCTCGGACATGCAAAGAGGCTCCGCATCGCGCTTCGCGCTGCGGAGCCTCTTTGCGTCCTGCGGAATGTTCCGGAGAGAAGCCCCGTCCCGCCCCCGGATCCCCTGCGTTTACGGCCTTGAGGTCGGCGTGGGCGGAGATCGTGGCTGATGGGGATACGTGTCCCGGTCGCTGTTTCGCGGCTTTGCCGCGAAAGGCGCGTTACTTTGGGATGGGTGGGGAACGTGGTTGTTGCGGCAACTGGCCCTCGCCAGAAATTACCCCTGGCGTACTTGCACCTCTCTTCCCTCGTGCTACACTTGCAATTGCTGTTTCAGGGCGGGGTGGAATTCCCCACTGGCGGTAAATCGGGCGGTGCCAAAGGTGTGCCGTGGCGCAGGCGAGGCGTCTGCGACCGAGCCGATGAGTCCGCGACCCGTGCGTGTGTTGGTTCGCATGCCGGCTGAACTGGTGAGATCCCAGTACCAACGGTTAGAGTCCGGATGAAAGAGGCAGGTGATCTTATGTCTGAACAGTCGCAGCATATCCATTTTGAGAACACGAATAGGTGGAGCACCAAACAGCTCGTTACCATGGCGCTGATGTGCGCCTTGGGTGCCCTGTTTATGTACGTGCAGCTGCCCATCCTTCCTTCGGCGCCGTTTTTGACGTATGACCCGTCGCTGGTGCCGGCGATGGTGTGCGGGTTTGCGTACGGTCCTGGTGCCGGCACCGCTGTTGCCGCTATGGCTATCGTTATCCATGCGCTCACCACGGGTGACTGGGTCGGTGCGCTTATGAACTTGGTTGCCACGCTGGGCTATATTCTGCCTGCGGCTATCGTCTACCAGAAGATGCACACCTATAAGGGCGCCGTGATTGGCCTGGTGTTCGGCGTCATTGCCGCTACGGCGCTGTCTATGGTCGCAAACCTTACTATTGGCGTTTGGTTCTGGTATGGCTCGGTCGATGTGATCGCCCCGCTCATGATTCCCGCTGTGCTGCCGTTCAACCTTATCAAGACCGTGCTTAACTCGGTGTTGACGCTGGCGGTGTATAAAGCAGTCTCCAACCTCATCACGCCTAAAAAGGACCAGGTCAAAGGCCGCGCATGATTGAGTGTCGGGGCGTTTCCTTTAGCTATGACGGTGCCGTGTCGGCACTCGACGGTGTCGATCTGAACATCGAGGACGGGGAGTTTTTCTGCATCCTCGGTGGCAATGGGTCGGGCAAGTCGACGTTTGCTAAGCATCTGAATGCGCTGCTGCAGCCCGATGCGGGAACGGTGTGCGTCAACGGCATGGACGCGTCCGATCCCGAGCTGGTCTACGACATCCGCTCGACTGCTGGCATGGTGTTCCAGAATCCCGATGATCAGCTGGTGGCAACGCTTGTCGAAGATGACGTTGCGTTTGGTCCCGAAAACCTTGGCGTGCCATCGGCGCAAATTGCGCGGCGCGTACGTGAGGCGCTGAAGGGCGTGGGCCTGGTGGGCTTTGAGCACCATGAGACCCACGCCCTCTCGGGCGGACAAAAGCAGCGCGTGGCGCTCGCCGGCGTACTTGCCATGGAGCCGCGCGTTCTCATTTTGGATGAGGCCTCCTCGATGCTCGATCCGCGCGGACGCAAGGGCCTCATGAAGGCTTGCCGCGCGTTGCACGATCGCGGCATGACCATCGTGATGATTACGCACTTTATGGAAGAGGCCGCCGAGGCAGATCGCATCGCGGTGTTTCAGGCGGGACGAGTTGCCATGTTGGGCACGCCCGAGGAGATTCTGACGCGGGCAGATGAGCTCGCGGAGCTCAACCTAGATATGCCGGCGTCGTGCCGTTTGGGCATGGCGCTTCGTGCGAAGGGCGTGCCCGTTCACGCGCAGGTGCGCGAGGTGGATATGGTCGCCGAGGTTGCGCAGACTTATGCCGAGCGAAGTGGGGCAGACATCGCGGGGCAGTCTTCCGTATCCCAGTTGGAAATCGCTGACGGCACTGTTCCGGTAGACAACGAGGACAACGCGTCGGAGCCCGTCATCGAGCTAGCCCGTGTTTCGTACAGTTATTCGCTCAGTCCGCGCGAGCGCCGCCGCTGGCATAAGCGCTCGGCCACTGCGGGCAAATCGAACAAACAGGCTCTCTGGGGAAACGACCCCAGCAGCCCGTGGGTACTGCGTGATGTATCGCTGACGGTGCGTCGCGGCGAGTTCCTGGGTTTGGCAGGTCATACCGGTTCGGGTAAGTCGACGCTGGTCCAGCATCTCAACGGTTTGATTCGTCCCCAGGAGGGAAGCGTTTGCGCGCTGGGGCTCGACCTATCAAACAAGAAAGACGCCGCCGCTGTTAAGGCCAAGGTCGGCGTGGTGTTTCAGTATCCCGAGCGCCAGCTATTTGCCGAAACCGTGGCGCAGGACGTGGCGTTTGGTCCGCACAACCTTGGCTTGCCGCAAGATGAAGTCGACCGTCGTGTCGAGTCATCGCTCTCGCGCGTGGGCCTCGACCTTTCCACGGTCGGCGACAAGAGTCCCTTTGAGCTTTCGGGCGGTCAGCAACGGCGTGTGGCATTCGCCGGCGTGCTCGCCATGGAGCCCGAAGTCCTGGTGCTCGATGAACCCATGGCGGGGCTCGATCCGGCTGCGCGCAGGGATTTCCTTGAGCTTATCGATCGACTTCACCGCGATGGCCTGACCGTTGTCATGGTTTCGCATAGTATGGATGACCTGGCCAATTGCTGCGACCGCATTGTCGTAATGAACGAAGGCGCGGTGTTTGCCGAGGGAACCCCCGCGCAGGTGTTTGCGCATGCCGATGAGCTCAAGTCGATCGGCTTGGGCGTTCCCGCCGCCCAGCGTATGGCGCTGGCGCTTACGGAGGCGGGCGTGCCGCTGCGTCGCGGCGGGCTCTATACGGTTGAGTCGCTGGCAGACGAGTTGGTGGACCTGCTAATCGGTCGCTCGGGCGGTCCTTCTAACGTCGCGGACATTGCTAAATCCAAGACGGTCGCGCGAGAGGAGGGCTGCTAATGGAGGCGTTTTCGTTTGGCAGCTACTATCCCGGCGATAGTGCGATCCACCGCCTGGACCCGCGAACTAAGTTGCTCTTGGGCTTTGTGTTTCTGATCACGACGCTCACAGTCAGCAGCTTCCGCGGACTGGCCCCGGTCGCAATCTTCGTTGTCCTGATCTATGCCGTGTCCCGGGTGCCGGCTCGTCGCGCTCTGTCGTCGATGGCGCCGCTGCTGGCAATCGTCATCGTGGTTGCGGTGCTCAACCTGTTTTCCGACCAGAGCGGGCGCATCCTGTGGCAGCTCGGCTTTCTGCAGATAAGCGAGGGCTCGCTGCGTTCTGCCGCCTTTATGGCGTGCCGCCTGACCCTGATGATGGCCGGCATGAGCGCCATTACGCTCACCACGCCCACGCTCGACCTCACCGCGGGCTTTGAGCGTCTGCTCGCACCGTTTGCGCGCGTGGGGCTCCCTGCGCATGAGCTCGGCATGATCATGGGTATCGCGTTGCGCTTTATGCCGCAGTTCGCCACCGAGATGAAGCAGACGGCGGACGCGCAGGCAAGCCGCGGCGCGCGCGTGACGTGCGGTCCGCTCGGCGGTGTGCGCATGCTCGGCAGTGTGGCGATTCCGCTGTTCACCGGCGTGTTCCGTCATGCCGAGACGCTTTCGGCCGCCATGGATGCGCGCTGCTATCACGGCGAACAGGGACGCACACGTCTGCATACACTTACGTTTGGCCGCGGGGATGCACTGGCCGCGGTGGTGACGGTGCTGCTGCTCGTGTGTGTCATCGTCATCAACCTTCAACTTGTTTAGGCGCGATTCGAGCGCAAGAAAGGGGTCCCTATGACCGACAACGACCGCACGGCTCAGCTTGAGCGCGCCTGTTCATATCTCAGGCGCATTCCGGCGTGGTATCTGGCCACGACCGATGTGGCCGACGGGCATCAGCCTCGCGTGAGGCCGTTTTCGTTTGCCATGGTCGATGACGGTAAGTTGTGGTTTTGCACGTCGCGCGACAAGGATGTGTGGGCGGAGCTGAGTGCGAATCCCAAGTTTGAGGTATCGGGCTGGAAGCCGGGGGAGTGCTGGATCGTGTTAACCGGTGAGGCCACGCTCGAGGACGATGCATTCGTGAGCGACAAGGTGCGCCAGGCGGGCTTTAAGCACATGGTGGGCATCGGCGAGGAACACGATAGCGCCAACGACGGCCGCCTTGCTTTCTTTTCGGTCCGCAACATTGCCGCGCGCTTCTGTGATATCGACGGCAGCGAGGAGCGCCTGGAGCTCTAATTTCCCAAATTGATTACCCATTCCAAAAAGACTGGTCAGGCGACAGGAGGACACATGGACGGATTGAATACGGTGTTGGAGTATCTGACGTCGGTGCCGGCATGGTATTTGGCGACGAGCGTTGACGGACAGCCTCATGTGCGTCCGTTTTCGTTTGCGCAGATCCAGGATGGCAAGCTGTGGTTTGTAACAGCGCGCACCAAAGACGTGTGGCAAGAGCTGCTACAAAATCAGCGCTTTGAGGCCACGAGTTGGTGGCCGGGCCATGGCTGGCTCATCTTGCGCGGGCGTGCCGGCTTGGATGACCGGGCCTTAGACGAAATGCGCGAAGCCGGGTGGAAGCATCTAGAGCGCCTGGGCGAGCACTATGAGGGGCCTAACGACCCCACGCTCGTCTTCTTTAGCGTCGAGAATCCCGAGGCTTTTATCTGCAATCACGACGAATGGGTGCCGGTCGAGCTCTAGCCAGCTGGCTCATCCTAACAACTTGGTTTTCGCATGGGCGGGCCCCGTATTGCCCGGCGCCGTTAGGAGCGCCGGTCAATACGGGGCCCGCTCCATTTGTCAATTCCTTCAAGCGAATGTGTCGGGAATGTTTCAATGCATGAATATGTAAACCATTTACGTGTTAATGCATCTTTTGGTGCTAAAGTTTCAACCCACTTCATAACGACCGCTGCGAAATGCGCATCGGTGCATAAATCGCAGACAAGGAGTCTGATATGTCTTTGAAGGTTGGAATCGTCGGCGCGGCTGGATATGCCGGAGCCGAGCTCATTCGCCTCGTGCTCGGTCATCCCGAGTTTGAACTTGTCGCCATTACGTCCAACGCCGATGCCGGCCAGCCGTTGTCCGCGGTGTATCCGAGCTTTGCTGGCGTGAGCGATCTGGTTTTCACCACGCATGACGCCCCCGAGCTTAAATCCTGCGGCGCCGTCTTCTTGGCCGTGCCGCATACCGCGGCCATGGCTCAGGTGCCCGCCCTGCTTGCCGCGGGAGTCTCCTGCATTGACCTCTCGGCCGACTATCGCCTGAGCGATCCGGCCACCTTTGAGGCCTGGTATGCCGCCAAGCACACGAGCCCCGAGTTGCTCAAGACCCGCGCCTTCGGTCTGCCCGAGCTGTTCTCCCAGGATTTGGAGACCGCTGCATCCGATCATGCCGACGGCAAACCCGTGCTGGTTGCCTGCGCCGGCTGCTATCCCACCGCAACGAGCCTTGCTGCCGCTCCTGCCGTGCGTGCGGGCTGGGTGGCCGAGAACGGTCCCGTGATTGTCGATGCCGTCAGCGGTGTGACGGGTGCCGGCAAGTCCTGCAACGCTCGTACGCATTTTTGCAGCGCCGACGAGAATTTGGAGGCCTACGGCGTGGGCAAGCATCGCCACACGCCCGAGATTGAGCAAATCCTTGGCCTGACCGATCGCGTCGTCTTTACCCCGCACCTGGCACCGCTCAAGCGTGGTCTGCTCTCCACGGTGACGATGCCGCTCGCGCCGCAGGCCATCGACTCCTTGGCTCTTGAGGACGTTGTCGACTATTACAAGCAGTTCTATGCCGGTCGCACCTTTGTGCGCGTGCTCGATGCTGGCCAGCAGCCCAAGACGGCTTCGGTTGTCGGCACCAACGCCGCCCAGATTGGCCTCGCGCTCAATAAGCGCGCGGGCGTGCTGGTGGCGACGGGCGCCATCGACAATCTGTGCAAGGGCGCTGCGGGCCAAGCGGTCCAGTGCGCCAATATCGTCTTTGGCTTTGACGAGCGACGAGGCTTGCCCACAGTGGCGTGCCCGGTGTAGCACATTCGATTGTTAACGATTTGGTAGTCGGGCATCGAGTGGGGCGCCACTCTTAAGCTGGTCTCATGATTACGACTGGCATGGCGCACCAACCGATGTCCGTTTTTTGTTTGACATAAGGAGCCATAAAGACGATGAATACTGAGCTGTTTGATATCAAGATTCGCGCCGTCGAGGGCGGCGTTACGGCTGCGGCTGGTTTTAAGGCTGCAGGCATCCACGCTGGGTTCCGCAAGAACCCAGAGCGTCTGGATTACGCGCTTGTCGTGCCCGATAAACCCTGCCCCGGTGCCGGCGTGTTTACCACCAATCGCTTTTGTGCGGCGCCCGTGCAGGTGAGCCGTGCCAACCTGGGCGGTGCCGACAAGGGCTACGGTATCATCGCCGGCGTTTCGGTCAACTCTGGCAATGCCAACGCCGCCACGGGTGAGACCGGCCTTGCATGCGCGCGCGAGACGTGCAGCATCGCATCGCAGGTCATCGGCTGCGAGCCCCAGCAGATTCTGGTTGCCTCCACGGGTGTGATTGGCCAGATTCTGCCGATCGACACGTTTGAGACCGCCATTCCTGCTGCCTACGAGGCGCTCTCCGCCCACGGTGGCGCCGATGCCGCTCGCGCCATCATGACGACCGACACGCACTCCAAGGAGTACGCCGTGGCCTACGTCAGCGAGGCTGCGGGTCATGCGGGCAATGTCTATACGGTAGGTGGAATGTGCAAGGGCTCGGGCATGATCATGCCCAACATGGCCACCATGATCGCGGTCATCACTACCGATGCCCCCGTCGAGCCGGCGGCGCTCCACGCCCTGCTGCTCTCGACCGTCAAGCAGACCTTTAACAAGGTAACGGTCGATTCCGACACCTCGACCAACGACACCTGCATCATGCTTGCCTCCGGCGCCGCTGCCGCAGATGCCGAGCCTATCGTCGAGGGCTCCGATGCCTTCGACGAGTTGGCATTTGCCGTGCACGAGGTGTGCGAGAGCCTGGCGCGCAATATCGCCGCCGATGGTGAGGGCGCATCCAAGCTTGTTACGGTCAACGTTACCGGCGCCGTGAACGACGAGGAGGCCGATATCGCCGCCCGTGCCGTTGCCAACTCGCCGCTCGTTAAGACCTGCATCGCCGGCCACGACTGCAACTGGGGCCGTGTTGCTATGGCACTCGGTAAGTGCGGCGTGAAGTTTAATCAGGAAGACGTTTCCATTGACATGATGGGCATGCCTGTCTGTCACGACGGTCTGACTGTTCCCTTTGACGAGGACGAGGCTCTGCGACGTTTCGAGGCGCCCGAGATTGTGATCTCGGCCGACCTGGGCGCAGGCGACGCGGCAACGACTGTGTGGACCTGCGACCTCACGCATGAGTACATCTCCATCAACGGCGACTACCGTTCCTAGATTCCGGGCACGCTGCGCATCTTGCCGCGATTGCGGACAGCGGAGCACGGCGCGATAACGATACGAAAGACGAGGCAGATTATGAAATTCGCACGCGATTGTCGTTCGAGCGAATCCAACGAAGCAACCGCGCAGCTGCTGTTCGAAGCGCTGCCGTGGATTAAGAACCTGACCGGCAAGACGGTTGTTATCAAATATGGCGGAGCCGCCATGGTTGATGAGCAGCTGCGCCGCGACGTGATGAGCGACATCGTTTTGCTCAAGATCATCGGCATGCGCCCCGTTATCGTGCACGGCGGCGGCAAGGCTATCAACGAGGCGCTGAGCCATTACGATATTCCCGTCGAGTTTAAGAACGGCCAGCGCGTGACCACGCCGGCGACTATGGATATCGTGCGCGAGGTGCTGGGCGGCAAGGTTAACCAGGAGCTGGTTGCTGCCATCAACCACCACGGCAACCTGGCCGTGGGCGTGTCGGGCAGCGATGCCGGCACGCTCATCGCCGAGCCGCTCGACCCCGAGCTCGGTCGCGTGGGCAAAGTGACGCACGTCAACACCGACTATATCGAGCGCTTACTCGATAGCGAGTACATCCCCGTCATCGCTACCGTCGCGGCGGGGGAGGACGGCGGTTTCTTCAACATCAACGCCGATACCGCCGCCGGTGCCGTTGCCGCGGCGCTCCACGCGCATAAGGCAATCTTTTTGACCGATGTCGATGGTCTGTACAAGGACTTTAGCGACAAGGACTCGCTTATCTCCAACCTAACGCTCGACGAGGTTAACGAAATGCTCTACGGCGGCGAGGTCGATAAGGGCATGATTCCCAAGCTGCGTGCGGCCGTCGATGCGCTTACTGGCGGCGTATTTCGTGCCCACATCATCAATGGCACGACGCCGCATTCGCTGCTCCTGGAGCTGCTGACCGATGCCGGCGTCGGCACCGTGATCCATTCCACCGAGACGGCTTACGAGTTCGATACGCATCCGCATCCGCTTTCGACGTTTGCTGCGCGTCTGACCGAGAACCTTGACGAGGTCGAGAAGCTTCAGACGGTCTAGCTGACCCGCAGCCGCCCCATTCCTGCACCCATAGCCCCGCGCCGTCTGGCGCCCAACGAAAGGCATCCCATGTCACTTGCAGCTCAGCAATCGCTTGAATCCCATTACGTTATGCATACCTTTGGCCGCTCTCCGGTCGAGTTTGTCGAGGGTCACGGCATGAAGCTCACCGGCGACGATGGCCGTGAGTACCTCGACTTTCTTGCCGGCATCGGCGTGTGCAGCCTAGGTCATGGCGACCCGGCTGTGCTCTCGGCGCTCGAGGCACAGACCAAAAAGCTCATGCATGTCTCCAATTACTTCTACATCGAGCAGCGCGGACAGGTCGCGGCGCTGCTGTCCAAGCTTGCTAACGACGACGTAGATGGTGCGCGCGTGCTTGCCGATGCCATTGTCGCCGGCGATGAGACCACGGCAGCTGCACTTGGTGCCCCGGCTGCGGATGAGCAGGTTTGGGAGACCTTCTTTGCCAACTCTGGCGCCGAGGCCAACGAGGGCTCGATGAAGCTCGCGCGCCTGTACGCCAAGCGTGCCGGTAATGGCGGCAACACCATCGTGTGCATGCGCGGCGGCTTCCACGGCCGTACGCTCGAGACCATTGCCGCCACCATGCAGGATTGGCTGCAGGACAGCTTCCGCCCGCTGCCGGGTGGCTTTGTGGCCTGCACGCCCAACGATGTCGATGAACTGCGTGCAATCTTTAAGCAGCTGGGGAGCGAGATTTGTGCCGTGATGCTCGAGCCGATCCAGGGTGAGAGTGGCGTGCACCCCATGACCGAGGAGTTTATGGCTACGGCGCGCGACTTGGCGCACGAGGTGGGTGCCGTGCTTATCGCCGACGAGGTCCAGTGCGGTATCTTCCGCACGGGTAAGCCGTTTGCGTTCCAGACCTATGGCGTGGAGCCCGACATCATGAGCCTTGCCAAGGGCATTGCCGACGGCGTGCCCATGGGTGCCGTCGTGGCAAAGAAGGAGATTGCCGACGTGTTTAAGCCGGGCGACCACGGCTCGACTTTTGGCGGTAGCTGCTTGGCCATCGCGGCGTGTGCCGCGACGCTCTCCGCGCTTGTGCGTGGCGATTATGCCGAGCATGCTGCCAAGGTGGGTGTCTATATGGAGCAGGCGCTGGCTAAGCTTCCGCATGTGGTAGAGGTTCGTGGCCGTGGCCTGATGCTCGGCTGCGATCTGGACGATACTGCGGGTGATGCACACGACGTTGTGGCCGGCGCGCTGGCCGCCGGTGCCGTGATTAACGCTACGGGTGCTCATACGCTGCGTTTCTTGCCACCACTTGTCTGCGAAGAAGCCGACGTGGACAGCCTGATCGAGATCCTGTCGGGTGTCTTGGGCTAACGCAGCGCAATAACTCAATTTGGACCGGGTTCCGGACTGTGGGCGTGTCCTATGCGGCATGATTCAGCGGTCTGGAGCCCGTTTTGCCTTAGATTTGCTAAGGCAGGGAGACCTGCTGGTCAAAAAACATCAAATATGAGTACTGTTACCGATTTGGTAGCAGCAATTTTGGACTAATAAGGCCAGATAGCAAGTCGAAATGGCGATGAAAGCACGATTTTGATCCAACTGTTAGTCCTTATAATGGACATATGTTGCGTAACTTAAGCAAATATTGTCTTTTTATATGTTGCAAACAAAGTAGCAGTACTCATTTTTGCCATTTTTTGACCACGGCCTTTGTGACAGACGTGCTGGCGGGTTCGAATTCCATGCGCTGGGCCTGAAAAAAGAAAGGCCTCCATCGCTGGAGGCCTAACAATTCAGTGGTGGGCGATAAGGGATGTCGCGTGCGGCTTCGCCGCCCGCTCTCGCTTCGGGCCTACGGCCCTCGCGTGCTGCGCTGGAAAACGCTTGCGCGTTTTCTCAGCTCCGCACCCTGTCGGGTTCGAATCCCTCTGCGATGGGCCCAAAAAAAGAAAGGCTCCCATTGCTGGGAGCCTATCAAATCAGTGGTGGGCGATGAGGGATTCGAACCCCCAGCCTTGTGCGTGTAAAGCACCTGCGCTAACCGTTGCGCCAATCGCCCGTACGGAGAGAGTATAGCAAAACAATCGCCTCATTCACCTCATATCCATTAAAGGTAACTCGCGCGTGTCACAGCGGAGCTGATTCAGTTGAGATTGCCTGAACATTCCGCCCCTCTTTACGCCCTCGGGTATACTCAAAAGCTACTGATTCGATTTGATGCCCAGCAACAGCAGAGGGGATAGTATATGTGCGGTTTTGTCGGTTTTGTCGGTGGGACGGATAACCAATCCGAGGTGCTCACCAAGATGATGGACCGCATCGTCCATCGCGGTCCCGACATGGGCGGTCAGTTTATCGACGGCCGCGTTGCCCTGGGCTTCCGCCGCCTGTCGATCCTCGACCTGACCGAGGCTGGCGCCCAACCCATGGCCAACGAGGACGGTAGCGTCGTCATTGTCTTCAACGGCGAGATCTACAACTTCCAAGAACTCCGTTCCGAGCTCGAGGCCAAGGGCTACAAGTTCCACTGCGGCGCCGACACCGAGAGCCTCCTGCACGGCTACGAGGAGTGGGGCGAGGCCGTACTCGATCGCTTGCGCGGTATGTACGCCTTCGTCATCTGGGACAAAAAGAAGAACAAGCTTTTTGGCGCCCGCGACATCTTTGGCATCAAGCCGCTTTACTACTATCCCATGGCCGATGCGGGCGACGGCGCTCCGGGCGTGCTCTTTGGTTCCGAGATCAAGAGCTTCTTGGACTACCCGCACTTCCACAAGGCGGTCAACAAAAAGGCCCTGCGTCCGTACATGACGCTGCAGTATTCGGCAACCGAGGAGACCTTCTTCGAGGGTGTCTACAAGCTGCCGCCGGCGCACTACTTTACCGTCGATATCCCGACCGGCAAGATGAACATCGAGCGCTACTGGGATTGCGATTACTCTGCCGTCGAGAAGCCGTTCGAAGAGTATGTCGATGAGCTGGACGAGGTCGTGCACGAGAGCGTCGAGGCCCATCGTATCGCCGACGTCAAGGTCGCGTCGTTCCTCTCCGGTGGCGTCGACTCCAGCTACATCGCCGCTTGCCTCATGCCCGACAAGACCTTCTCGGTGGGCTTTGACTACAAGAACTTTAACGAGACCAACTACGCCAAGGAGCTTTCCGATAAGCTCGGCGTCGAGAACGTCCGCAAGATGATTACCGCCGACGAGTTCTTCGGTGCGCTCGAGGACATCCAGTATCACATGGACGAGCCGCAGTCCAACCTGTCTTCCGTGCCGCTGTGGTTCTTGGCCGAGATGGCCCGCAAGGACGTCACCGTCGTGCTTTCGGGCGAAGGCGCCGACGAGCTCTTTGGCGGCTACGCCTACTACGAGGACACGGTCCCGGTGCGCAAGTACAAAAAGATGGTGCCGCTGCCCATCCGTCGCGCGCTCGGTAACCTGGCGCTGCATATGCCGTACTTCAAGGGACATAACTTCCTGGTCAAGGGTGCCGAGATCCCCGAGAAGTCGTTCCTGGGACAGGCTCTGGTATGGCCGGAGCGCGAGGTCGACGGCGTGCTCAAGCCCGAGTACAACACCGGCGATGGCGCCTTCGAGCTTGCCGCTCCCATCTATGCGCGCGTGAAGGGTCAGCCCGAGCTGGTCAAGAAGCAGTACTTGGACATGAACATGTGGCTCCCGGGCGACATTCTGCTCAAGGCCGACAAGATGTGCATGGCGCACTCGCTGGAGCTGCGCGTGCCCTTCCTGGACCGCAAAGTCATGGAGTTCGCCGAGCACATTCCCGACCGCTACCGCATCAACGAGAACGGCAACAAACAGGTACTCCGCCACGCTGCCAACAAGTCGCTGCCCGATGAGTGGGCCACCCGTCCCAAGGTGGGCTTCCCGGTGCCGATTGTCTACTGGCTGCGCGAGCAAAAGTGGTACGACTATGTCAAGGAGTACTTCACCGCGCCGTGGGCAAGTGAGTTCTTCAATACCGACGAGCTCATGCACCTGCTCGATCTGCACTTTGCGGGCAAGGGCGATTTCCAGCGCAAGATCTATACGCCGCTCGTGTTCCTAGTGTGGTACAAGCGCTTCTTTATCGACGAGGGCCAGCCTTCTGTTCAGGCTGCCTAGCCTCGGCTTACGAACGCCTGCGCGTAACGGCTCCTCCGGGAGCCGTTTTTGCGCGAGCACGTTTCAGTTACTATGAAAACCGTCCCTGCCAAATGGCTGAGAAAGGTGAAAGATGCACCATTCGGATTCCGCGACCGTGACCACGGTCGATACGCTTGCCAAGCTTCTCGATGTGTGCGGCGAGCTGCGCGCATCAGAGCAGGTTGACGAGCGTGCCGTGACCGGCTGCTCGTTTGATTCGCGCGCGGTCTCGGCAGGTGACGTGTTCTTCTGCAAAGGTGCTGCCTTTAAGCCCGCGTTTTTGAGCATGGCGCTCGATGCGGGCGCCGTCGCATTTGTGTGCGAGGAGTCACTGGTCGAGTCTCTGGAGCCGCTGGCGCAGGAGAGCGGTGCTGCGATGCTGGTTGTTGATAGCGTTCGCACGGCCATGGCCCTGTTGCCGCCGGAGGTCTACGACCGTCCCGACCACGACGTCAAGATCGTGGGTATCACCGGTACCAAGGGAAAGACCACGGCCGCTTTTATGCTCCAGTCGATTATCAAAGCGGCGGGCGAGTCCTGCGGCATGATCGGCTCGGTGAGTACCGACGATGGCATCGAGTGCTACGAGAGCACCAATACTACGCCCGAGGCCCCCGAGGTCTGGCGCCATATCGCCAACTGCCGCACGTCCGGTCGCCAGTCCATGGTCATGGAGGTTTCGAGCCAGGCGCTCAAGTACCAACGCGTCGAGAATCTGCCGTTTGACGTGGCGTGCTTCCTCAACATCGGCCGCGACCACATCTCGCCGATCGAACACCCCACGTTTGAGGATTATTTTGAGAGCAAACTCAGGATCTTTGACCAGGCAAAGACCGCCGTGGTGAATCTAGGCACCGAAGAGGTTGACCGTGTGCTAGAGGCAGCGTCGACGGCCGAGCGCTTGGTGACCGTTGGCGTCGAGCATCCCGAGGCAAGCCTGTGGGCGAGCGATGTCCGCATGCTCGGCTTTAACATCGAGTTCAACTTGCACGGCATGAGCGCCGACGAGTCCGAGGCGGGGGAGAAGGTCCTGCTGGGTATCGCGGGCGACTTTAACGTGGAGAACGCGCTGGTCGCTATCGCCGCTGCGCGTGAGATCGGCATCGGCATCGAGGCTATCAAGAAGGGCCTCTCCAGACTGCGTGTGCCGGGCCGCATGGAGGTCGTGGAGTCGAAGGACGGCCGCGTGATCTGTGTCGTTGACTACGCGCACAACCAGCTCTCGTTCCGCTCGCTTTTCTCGTCGGTCAAGCGCGCGTTTCCCGCCAGCCCGGTCATTGCGCTGTTTGGCGCTGCCGGCGGAAAGGCGCAGGAGCGCCGCGAACAGCTTCCGCGCGAGGCCGCACCGTATTCCGACCTGATGATTTTTGCCAACGAGGACCCGGCTCACGAGGACCCGATGAAGGTCTGCCGTGAGCTTGCCGAGCATGTTCCCGACGATACGCCGAACAGAATCATCCTCGATCGCGAGGCCGCTGTGCACGCGGCGTTCAAGGCAGCGCGCGAGGAGTACGTCAACCCCGATGCCCCCACCATCGTCTTGCTGCTGGCAAAGGGTGACGAGGAGCTCATGCACGTGGGCGACGAGTTCGTGCCCATCGAGAGCGACCTTTCGCTGGCCAATCGTTTGATCGATGTTACCAAGTTTGACTAATGAACTGCGATGAAGACGGCGTCCTGAGCGCGCTGCCGTTGCAAGCGCGTTTCCCCTCAAGCGAGGCGCGTCGCCTAAGACCAGAAGCCCCTTCTACGTAAACGGAGTGATCATGTCCCACAACACCCTGCCGACCGTCGCTGACCTTTCGGGCGAGATGCGCGCGCGCCTCGCCAAGGTCAAGTATGTCTTTACCGATCTGGATGCCACGATGCTCGCACCCGGCTCGTGTGTGTTGCGCGACAACGACGGCAACCCCTCGACCAAGCTCGTCGAGGCTGTCGTGGCGCTCGCCCGTGCCGGTATTCAGGTGGTTCCCACCTCGGGCCGCAACCGCACTATGATCCACGAGGACGCCCGCGTGCTCGGCCTCAACTCCTATATAGGCGAAATGGGCGGCCTGGTCATGTACGACCTCAAAGCCAACGATTGGGAATATCTGACCGGCGACATGCCCTACGATCCTGCCTGCGGTCTCACACCGCATCAGGTGATTGAGCAGACCGGCGTGTGCGAGAAGATCCTCGCCCGCTGGCCGCACAAGATCGAGTACCACAACGACATGTCGACCGGCTATAAGTACCGCGAGGTGACTGTCGGCATGCGCGGCGATGTGCCCGATGATGAGGTCCAGGCCATCCTGGACGAGGCTGACTGCGGCCTCATCTGGGCCTGCAACGGCCATCTGACGCACCTGTCCAAACCGACGACACTCGAGCTCGATCGCGTCGAGGACGGTCGCGCTTTTAACATCAATCCCGCGGGCCTCAACAAGGGCGTTGCCATTGCACGTTTCTGCGAGCACCTGGGTATCGAGCGCGAGGAGACGCTGGCGCTCGGCGATTCCGAGTCCGACTTCTTCATGGCCGACCACGTGGGCACGTTCTGCCTGGTCGAGAATGGCCTGACCAGCGCCGGCGCACCCGAGTTCCTGGATGCCTGCAACAACGCCTACGTCACGCGCGGCAAGATTGTCGACGGCTGGGTCGCAACGGCGGAGCTGCTCGTCGCAGCGCGTTCGTAGCGCAGCCCTATCGTTCTGAGCCATATCTTTTCGAGAGAGAATCTGGTGAGGCAATGTCCGATATCGAGAATCTGGCTGGCGACACGCGTCCGATTGGCGTGTTCGACTCGGGTCTGGGCGGTCTGACGGTTGCGCGCGCCATCGCCACGGCGCTTCCGCATGAGTCCGTCTACTACTTTGGCGACACCAAGCGTTGTCCCTACGGTACGCGTACCGAGGACGAAGTGCGCTCGTTTGCGTTGCAGGCGGGTCGTTGGCTCTCGAAGCACGACGTCAAGATTATGGTCATCGCCTGCAACACGGCGACCGCCGCAGCCTTGCGTCTGGCCCAGCAGGTGCTCGACGTTCCCGTGATCGGTGTGATCGCGCCGGGTGCCCGTGCGGCAATCAACAGCACCCGCTCGCGTCGTGTGGGCGTGCTCGCCACCAACCTCACCATTCGCTCGGGCGCCTACACGCGCGCCATCCAAGACCTGGATGCCGGCGTCGATGTATATGGCTGTCCTGCCTCGAGCTTTGTCGAGGTGGTCGAGCACGAGCTCGCCTCGGGTGCACATCTGCAGGAACAGTGGCTTGAGAACGAGGACATCTTCGATACGCCGGCCGTTCGCGCACTGGTCGGAGCCACGGTTGAGCCGCTGCGCGATCACGGTATCGATACCGTGGTGCTCGGCTGCACGCACTTCCCGCTGCTCGTGGGGCCTATCCGCCATGCACTGGGACCCGGCGTGCGCGTGGTGAGTTCCGCCGAGGAGACCACGCGCGAGCTGACCGATATCCTCACGCGCCGCGAGCAGCTGGCGGGCGACTCCGCCGAGCCGCAGCATCGTTTTGCCACGACGGCTGATAACATTGCCGAGTTTGCGGTGGCGGGCAGCTTTATCTTTGGTCAGCCGCTCAAGAGCATCGAACACATTGATATCGACGAGCTCAAATAGATGTAAGGCAGCCACCAAAGCCTTCGCCACATCTTTTGCCGAAAGGATATTTTTATGGAGTATATGCAGGTCAACCGCGCCAACGGTCGCGCTGCCGACGAGCTGCGCCCGGTCAAGCTCACCCGTGGTGTCATGAAGCATGCCCACGGCTCGTGCCTGGCCGAGTTCGGTGACACGCGCGTGCTGTGCGCCGCCACCATCGAGGAGGGCGTGCCGGGCTGGCGCAAGGGCGCCAAGGCAGGTTGGGTGACCGCGGAGTATGCCATGCTGCCGGCGTCGACCGGCAAGCGCTGTAAGCGCGAGCACGCTAACCGCAAGGGCCGCTCCATGGAGATTGAGCGCCTCATTGGCCGTAGCCTGCGTACCGTCGTCAACATGAAGGCGCTCGGCGAGTACACCGTCACCGTCGACTGCGACGTGATCCAGGCCGATGGCGGTACGCGTACGGCGAGCATTACCGGCGCCTGGGTGGCGCTGCATGATGCCCTCGCCATGTGGGTCGAGGCCGGCAAGATCGAGCGCATCCCGCTCGCCGGTCAAGTTGCTGCGATCTCCATGGGCGTTGTCGACGGCAACACCCTGCTCGACCTCGATTATTCCGAGGACAGCCATGCCGAGGTCGACATGAACCTCGTCGCTAGCGACACCGGCGAGATGATCGAGCTCCAGGGCACCGGCGAGCAGGCGCCCTTCGACCGCAAACGCCTCAACGCCCTGCTCGACCTGGGCGACAAGGGCATCGCCGAGCTCATCGAGCTCCAGCGCCAAGCCCTCGCCTAGCCTGCCAAAAAGGGACAGGTTTATTTTGGTAGGTTTTATCTGCGGAAAAGTTGAGCTGTAAGGTTTCTGCCGCCAATGAGGGTGAGGGTTCGAGGCCAATTTCCCTTGGGCGGCTTTGCTATAAGGACAAGGAGGCCAGTCATGGCACTTGAGAAGATCGACATCGACACCCTCGACCCGGCGGCGACCATCGTCGTGGCAACCGGCAATGCTCATAAGCTCACCGAGATCGAGGCCATTTTGGGCAAGGTCATGCCCGAGGTGCGCTTTGTGGCGCTCGGCCAGCTGGGCGATTTTGAGGATCCCGAGGAAAACGGCACGACGTTTTTGGAGAACGCCATCATCAAGGCCCAGGCCGCGGTCGAAGAGACGGGTCTTATGGCCATCGCCGACGATTCCGGCCTGGTCGTCGACGCGCTGGACGGCGAGCCCGGCGTGTATAGCGCGCGCTATGCGGGCGTGCACGGCGACGATGCCGCCAACAATGCCAAGCTGCTCGTGAACTTGGAAGGCGTTGCCGACGAGGACCGCACCGCGCGCTTTATGAGCGTCGTTGCGCTCATCGACCAAGAAGGCCTGGTCACCTACGGCGAGGGTGCTTGCGAGGGCGTCATCGCACACGAGGGACGCGGCGACCATGGTTTTGGCTACGACCCGCTGTTCCTGCCGGTCGACACGCCGGGCAAGACCATGGCCGAGCTGACGGCTGACGAGAAGAACGCTATCAGCCATCGCTTCCACGCGCTCGAGCATTTGTCCGCCAAACTGACGGGGGAGGAGTAGGCCATGCGTGCAGTGGTGCAGCGCGTGCTCAACGCCGGCGTGACGGTCGACGGCGAGTGCGTGGGTCGCATTGGGCGTGGCTACCTGGTGCTGCTGGGCGTGGGCCACGACGACACGCGTGCCGAGGCCGACAAGCTGTGGGGTAAGCTCCGAGGCCTGCGCATTAACGAGGACGAGAACGGCAAGACCAACCTAGCGCTTGCCGATGTCGACGGCGAGGTGCTCGTGGTGTCGCAGTTCACGCTGTTTGCCGACTGTCGCCACGGCCGCCGTCCGTCGTTTACGGATGCCGGCGCCCCCGATGTGGCCAACGAGCTCTACGAATACTTCCTGACGCTCGTTCGCCAAGATGTTGAACACGTAGCGCACGGCATCTTTGGCGCCGACATGAAAGTCGACCTCGTCAACGACGGTCCCTTCACCATCGTCCTCGATACCGACAACCTGTAAGTAGCTAATTTGGGATGGGGCTATTGTTAGCGACTTACGTTTGGTTTTCTGAAACGGGGATAGCTGTCCGACGCAGAAGTAGCTAATAAAGCCCCGTTCCAAATTAGCTACTTGCGCAGGATTGCAGCAGAGTGCTATAGTATTAGAGTTTTGTCTATCTTAGGGGTATTATCCCCTTTTTGAATTGCACCTTCTGGAGGCCCTGTTCATGGAAGAGATGGAAGTCAATCACGTCGACGACATCCACGAGAAGCTGACCGATATGGTGGGCGATCGCGTCAAGGTGAAGGCCAACATGGGCCGCACCCGCGTCGTCGAGCGCATGGGCACCATCAAGAGCGTCCACCCCGCCGTCTTTATCGTCGAGGTTGAGGAGCGTCGCGGCCGTAAGTCGCGTCAGTCCTACCAGTATATCGATGTTCTCACCGGCCAGGTCGAGCTGTTCGACCCCGAGAGCGGCGAACATATCTTTACCCCGCTCGGCAATCAGCTCGAGGAGCACTAACGGTGACCGATTGGTCCCTCACCCTTGCCGCGCCGGCAAAGATTAACCTCTACCTGGGGGTTCATACCGAGCGCGACGCCCGCGGCTACCACAGGGTCGATTCCCTGATGGCGGCCGTCGGTCTTTCCGATACCGTGACGGTCACGCCGGCGCAGGCGCTGACCGTCCAGACGGTTCCGGCATCAGAATTTCCCATGCAAAAGAATACGGCGTATCGGGCTGCGGTTGCCATGGCCGAGCATTATGGTCGCGAGGCAAACATCTGCGTGACGATTGAGAAGTGCATTCCATTGTGCGCCGGCTTGGGCGGCCCCTCGACGGATGCGGCCGCGGTCATTGTCGCCTTGGCGGAGCTCTGGGGCATTGATCGCACCGATCCCGCGCTCGATGACATTGCGCGGGGCATTGGAGCTGACGTCCCGTTCTTTTTGCACGCGAGCCCTGCGTTCTACGTAGGTGGGGGAGACGTACTGGCAACTGAGTACCCCGCGCTGCCCGCAACACCCGTCGTGCTGGTCAAGCCGCGCGACGCGAGCGTTTCGACAATCGAAGCCTATCGACGTTTTGACGAGGCCCCGGTGCCTGCGGACAAGCCCGGCGCAATTGCATCTGCCTTGCGTGCTGGTGATGCCGAGACGGCATATGCGCACATCCATAACAACCTGGGTGTCATTTCCGCACAGATGGAGCCGCAGATTCAAACGGTTCTCGATTGGCTACGTAAGCAGGACGGCGCAGTTGCTATAGATGTGTGCGGATCGGGTGCCTGCTCGTTTGCCATTTGCGACACCGCGGGCACGGCCGAAAGGCTTGCCGACGCTGCCCTGCAAAACGGCTGGTGGTCCTGCGTGACGGAGCTCATTCCCAATACGGTTCGCGTCGAAGGGTTGATTTCCGATCTCAGCCGAACACGTTGAGCGGATAGACCGTTCCCGCAGTTAACCGAACGCCCCCGCGGCCCCTCTCGGGCCCCGGGGGCGCCGTTTTCCCAGTTGAAGGAACGGTGGAGATGTGTTTCGATGGGTCCGGTGGCCATGCCCCGCCCGCCGCCCGGCAC
>CALKBO010000060.1 GCA_937989875.1 uncultured Collinsella sp.
GCAACGCGTTGCGCTGAGTCCTGAGGCTGTTGCAATGAAAATGACAATCAAGGCTTAATCATCACTTCGTAAAATTTTTCCAAATTGTCGCTTGACCCATCGAGGGGTCACGTGCATAATAATCCGTGCGTTGCGGCGTTACCTCAGCTGGATAGAGGGTCTGACTACGAATCAGAACGTCATAGGTTCGAATCCTATACGCCGCACCAATTGAGTTTTAAGCCTCCGGAAACGGGGGCTTTTCCTTTACGGGGGCATTGCGGAGATTCGAACCTCGTTCGAGGCGCGAGCGTCAAGAAAACGCGGAGCGTTTTTAGCGAGCGGGCGAGTCCGCCGGCAGGCGGGCGAAGCCGGTGCGGATCCGCGCAGCGGATGCGCGGAATCCTATACGCCGCACCAATTGATTTTAAAGCTCCCGGCAACGGGAGCTTTTCTTATATCGCGATGCGTCGAAGATCGCATCAAGTGGTCTAAATGAGTAAAAATCAAATTCAATAACTTTTTTTGAAAAACGCTTGACCTTTATTCAGTCCATGTGCATAATAATCAACAAGTCGCGGCGTTACCTCAGCTGGATAGAGGGTCTGACTACGAATCAGAACGTCATAGGTTCGAATCCTATACGCCGCACCATTTGAGATTAAAGCTCCCGGCAACGGGGGCTTTTCTTTTACGTAAGCACTGCATGGATTCGAACCTCGGTCGAGGCGCGGGCGTAAAGAAAACGCGGAGCGTTTTTAGCCCGCGGGCGAGCACGCCGGAAGGCGGGCGGAGCCGGTGCGGATCCGCGCAGCGGATGCGCGGAATCCTATACGCCGCACCATTTGAGATTAAAGCTCCCGGCAACGGGGGCTTTTCTTTTACGTAAACACCGCATGGATTCGAACCTCGGTCGAGGCGCGGGCGTAAAGCGGACTATTTCCTGTCGACTCGTGTAAGATTCCGAGTAGGTGTCGCGGCCCATCCGCGATCACTCCTTCTCTCAACGACCGATCAGGGTGATACTTCGTGGCAGAGCGTCCGACATACAAGCTCAGGTTTCTCGATCCCAAGAAGCGCTTTCCGGTGATGCCCGAGCAGCCTGCGGGACGCTCATATGGCGTGGTCTGGAAACTCTTTGGCGAGGACCCGCATGAATCATGCTATGCCGTCGAATTCGTCGGCAAAAGCCATGTGTCGCTTTTGGGCTACGTGAGCGTTTCGGGTGAGGTCTATAAGGTGGACCGCCCCGTTAGCGAGGCTCCGCTGCCCAACGATCCCGACATGGAGCTGGTCCTTGACGAGTCGGATTCCAGTATTGGTGAGATTATGGTAAGGGAAGCCAACGGTGCAATGCGTACGTGTGCGCAAACTGCCGGCTCTCCCGAAGGCCCCATGCGCGAGCAGTCCGACCACGAGACATGGAATTCGACCCGCGCCCTTCCTTACGGCGAGTTCATGGCCTCGATGTTCTTGCGCTACGTGATATTTGCCAACTCCGAAAGCGCTATTGCGAACACGGCGGGCGTCGACGGTCTCGATGCGGACATGCAAAACGTTGTCGACAAAATAAAGCTCGTAAAGTTGCCCGAGCCGGTCGAGGTGTTTTTGGGCTTTAACACGGCACCGCTACCTGACGCTATCGAGACGCTGCTCTACCGTGTCGACCATGCCGAGAATCCGAGCGGTATCGAGCGTTATGCCGCCGCCCTTATGAGCGAGGTCGACTTGCCCCGTCTGCGCACCATTGCCGCCAAGTCCGAAATGAGCCTGGCTCGCATTGATCGCTCAAAGCTTTTCTATCTCAATTTTGATCGTAGCCTGCTGGATCAGGACGAGATTGACATGCTGCTCGCCATCGAGTGCCGTCTCAACCGCCTCTCCGGCATCCTTGAGCGCATCGGGGCCGGATTGGCCCCTGCGGCATCCTCGCCGAGCCTTGAGGGCTGCGCGCTCTTTGATGCGTGGCATATCGCCAAGACGACCAACGATGTTCCCCGACTGCTCGATACGGCTTCGAGCGATAACCCGTGGGCCAAGCCGGGAACGGTTTCGTGCCAGCCGGGCGGCGAGTGGGACGTGCGCACCCGTTTTGCGCGAATCGTTGAGGCGCTCAACGTGGTCACGCGGCTCGACTATACCTATCGGGCAAACGTTGCCGAGGGGATTATGCTCGTTCGGTTTGGGCAGTCTGTCGTTGATGCCATGCTGCAACGTGAATACGACGCTCAGGATGACGCCTGGCGCGAGCTGGACGAGGACACGCGCGCGATCTGGGCCGCGGAGCACGATGCGCGCGTGGCACTCACGCTTGCGGCAGCGTGTTTTGCCGCGGGCACCTGCATCACGCGCTGCTATGTGCAGATTGCTGCTCCCGACAGTGAGCAGGGCGAGCGCGTTGTTGCAACGTATTTCTTTGGGCGCGCGGCCTATCTGGCCGATTGCGTGCCTGTCGCCAAGGATCTTGAGAGCATGGACATGGACGATATGCCGTGCAAGCGTGTGCTTGAGGCGTATGAGTCAACCGCTCCGGAGACGATTGAGCCTGCGGAGGTTCATGCTCGTCCGCGTGATGACCATCGCACGCTGCCGCCGGCGCTGCGCGATCTGCTGCTTGCCGATACGGCTGACGAGTTGGAGGTCATGGAAGAGGACGACGACCCATACGTGGCCCGTGTTGTTGAATTGCGCGAGCAGGCAAAAGTCGACCGTACAGGTGCTTTTGAAGGCTTTTCCCGTCTTGTCGAGGAGTTGGAGGCTAAGTGCGCCGTCGCCGAGCTTTTGGCGACAGGTCCGGTTCAAACGCAGTTTTGCGATAACCAGCTGGTGCGCATGGTGCTACCGGTGTTGGAAGAAGACGACTCTGTGCGGATCCTTCGTGCGCCCGATGCGCTGTACTTTGCCCAGCACGAGATTTGCAGCTTTTACGCCGAGCAAGAGGACTTTGAACGAGCACTGCCCGAGGTGCGCCATCTTTACGATCTGGCGCGCTCGTCCATGCAATCGCACTTTGCGCTCATCAACGTGCTTGCGCGTCTGGAGCGCTTTGACGAGATTATCGAGGTGGCGCGCCACGGCCTACGTATTGCCAGCGATCGTTCTGCAATTGGCTACCTGTTCTACCGCTTGGCGTTTGCCTATTGGAATTGCGATCAGCTCGACCTGGCGCTGGCTTGTTACCGTCTAGTGCCGCGCGGTGAGGAATCGGGCAGCAGCGCGCTGGAAGAAATGCAGGGCCTCATGAACGAGATGGGCGTCAGCGAGCCGCCGACGTTCGAGGAAGCGGTCGAGACCATCCGCACGGCTGGACTTGAGCTGCCGCCAGTGTCCGCCGTGACGAATCAGCTGGCGGATGCCGCCGTGCAACTGGTCGACAACGGCTTCTTTTTCCTTGCACGCGGTTGCATCTTCCAAATGTGGCGCACCATGGGTAACGACGAGCTCGGCTCCCTCAACCGCTCGCTGGGGTAGGGGCGATATAGAGGGGCCGCACCGCGCTATTTGTATCGGCGCGGGCGGGAGGACCCGGCAGGATTGGTAAGGCATAAAGCCGCCGAGCCTGCTAAAACTGTTAAACTCTGCTAAAGTTGCTAAAATTTGTTAAAGTTGTTAAAACTAGCAGAGGAGGGCAGAATGACGAAAGCTGTTAACCCCTTTAAGCCAACGGCGGGCATGAATCCGCCTGAGCTTATCGGACGGGACACTGTTTTGGATGACTTTGCCGAGGCTCTTGAGAATGGTCCTGGTGCCCCCGATCGACTCATGCGCATCTCGGGCGTCCGAGGCACAGGTAAAACGGTGCTCCTTAATGCATTGGGTGACCTTGCACGCAAAAAAGGATTCGAGGTCGTTGACGTTGCCTCCAATGCTGGTTTTTGCAATAGAATCCTCGAGGCTCTGCAGCGAAACGTTCGTCTTGAATCAATCTCGATTTCCCCATCGATTTTAGGGGTCAGCCTTGGCTCCATGGAGATGTCGAAGTCGGCCTCTCATCTGGGCGAGGCGATGTACGATGCTGCGAAGCGCGGTGGTCTGCTCATTACGCTCGACGAGATCCAGGATGCCTCAACTGAGGAAATGCGCGAGCTAGGCAATGAGATGCAGCTCTTGATCCGCCAAGGAGCGAATGTCGCTTTCGCTTTCGCCGGGCTGCCGACATCGGTAGATGGCGTGGTGGTGGATGATACGTTGACGTTCCTTCAGCGAGCCAAACATGTTGAACTTACTCGGCTTTCCGATTTTGAAGTTGGCGGATCGTTTGAGGATACGATGAGACGAGCGGGCAAGGAGCTCGACAAAGGTGCCGCTGAGCTATTAACAAAAGCTTCGGCAGGCTATCCCTTTATGGTCCAGCTGGTCGGATATTACGCTTGGCAGGTTGCTGCGCGCAGTGGGGCGGAGAGCGTGAGCGAAGAGGCGGCTCGTAAGGGTATCCAGGCGGCTCTTGATAGCTTTAATGCTATGGTGATTGCCCCAGCGCTGCGCAGGGTGTCGGAACGGCAGTTTCAGTATCTCGCGGCGATGGCTCAATGCGAGGGCGTCGATATCGCCAACGGCGATATCGCCAAGAAGATGGGTTTGTCGGCGAACAAAGTTGGGTCATATCGCAAGCGTCTGATCGATGCGGGGTTGATTGAGCCCGCGGGCTATGGCTGTGTTTCGTTTGCAATTCCGTACATGCGCGATTATCTGTTGGAGACCGTTCGAGAGGACTAATAAAGAATGGGCTGTCCGCGCTGTCGCTGGGGCCGTCCTTGTATCTTTGTCTCAACCTGTAACATCTGGAGGGGATTACGGCCTGCAGATGTTACAGGTTGAGATGATTGACTGAGACGTTTACTGGTAAAAGAGAGGTAAAAGAGGAAACGCCTCAAAATTCCCCTTGCCCAACTTCGGCTGTTTGGTTACTATAGAACGGCTGTTACGGAGAGCTGACCGAGAGGCCGAAGGTGCTCGCCTGCTAAGCGAGTATGCCCCAAAAGGGCATCTGGGGTTCGAATCCCCAGCTCTCCGCCAGTATGACTTTGAAGAAGGGTCCCATTTGGGGCCCTTTTTTATTATCAAGAATGGCAGCTGGGGATTAGAGTCCGAAAGGGCGTGAACATTAGGCAAACACGGGGCGCTTGAAAACGGGGAGACCCAGGCGTGCTCGTGCACCCCGGTGTGGGGTTCCGAGGGGATGGAGTAGAAATATGGTAAAGGTCGGGCTGCGTAAGCCGAATCTAAAGACATCACTCAAGGCAAGAACGACCGGCAGAGCGAAGCGCGCGGTAAAGCGGGCGATAATCCCCGGCTATGGTAAGAAGGGCATGGGGTGGATCAAAAATCCGAAGAAGGCTGCTTACAATGCCGTATACAGCAGAACGACCGTCGGAGTTGGGGATGTCGCTCGCGCCGTTGCTAAATCAGGCGCTCGGAGCTCGGCGTCAAGGACGTCCTCAATTACTGTTTCATCGCATGAAATTACACCTTTGGCGAAGCCTGAACAGAAATCTCTCACTCGAGAGATTACGTCGGTTGACAGGGCAAGCAAGGCGCTTTTGCTATGCTTCCTTCTTGGGTGGTCGGGCGCTCATAGGGCGTATGCACGGATGTGGGGTAGCTTCTTTCTATATCTCTTTACCTTTGGCCTTTTTGGATTTGGTTGGCTGTTTGATATTGTGACACTACTGATGAGACGCTCCGAGCTAAGGCGTCTCGGCGACAGTGATCAGACTCAACAGCAAGCGCCATGTTCCGTTGATTCTACATTCGATCGAAATGTCGCCGACTCCGGAAATTGGGAACAGCGTGGAGATGGGGAGGCTGCGGCTCGGCTAGAGCTTCAACGTAAAAACCGTGCCTATATGGAAGAAAACGGCATCGACGTGGAGATGTTTACCGAGGAAAAGGTCGCGGCGGACGCCTTGCGAACCATTGAGTCGGTATGCCCGTGCATGCTTAGGTTTGACCGAGGCATGAGCGAAGAGGAGCCAAGCATCAGCTTTTGCTCTCCAACAAAGACGGGGAAGATGCCCAAGAATGTCGTCGAGGCCCGCATTTACCATCAGGACGTGAAGCTATTGATGGATTCCCACGGCTTCGAATTGCCGGAGTATGGTGACAGCATCAATGTCATGATTAGTTATCTAGCTGATGGGCGCATAAATAAAGTCGATATCCATGGGTTCCATAATGGCCGCTCCGTTAGTGTCTCCGTTCGCAGGCGGAGCGACGATCTTGTTATGACGAGTGCGGGCACCATCGGAGAAACGGGTGCCTGGCAATCGCTGTGTCCTGGGGCAGACCCCTCAGCTGGGGATCTTTTCAGGGCCTTGACCAAGGAGGTCGAAAGGATCTACTAGCATGCCCGGTGGACCCGTTTTCAAGGTCCGAAAAGACACAGCGAAGGTAAACGGCTAGCAATGTCGCTTTGGTGATTCTGACGCATCCCGTTTAAGAGGTATTCAAAAAGAGGCGCCCGTTGGACGCCTCTCCAATCTCAAATGTAATGTTCCCCCAGCCCTACATCTCAGGAGCCTTGGCGACGGTCTCGCTCTCTGCCGCAAGTGGGCGGTTGTCGATGCGGCGGCCCAAGCGATCGAGCTTCACGAGCAGCCATTCAATGGGATTCGGCCCTGCGCCTTCCTCGTCGGCAACTAGGTCCATGACGGCGATCTTGGTGCCGTCCTGCTTGAGCGTAACACTGCCCACCTTGTCGCCCACATGCACCGTGCCCGAAAGATCGTCGTAGCTAACCTTTTCGGTCACCTCGCCGGCAAGAGAAAACACGGTCGCTTGCGCCGTGGGGTCGGCGAGCGTGGCGTCGATCGTCTTGTCCGTCCAATCTGTCTGGCTAATGCGTGCCATGAGCGGGTTGCCGTTGGCGGTCTTTTCCTGCGTGTTGGCGATCGTGACCGTGACCTTGTGGCCGTAGTACCAATTGGCAAGGGTTGCGGTATCGGTAAAGCGCTGATCGGTGGTGGTGGAGTTCAAAACGACGGTGTAGATCTCGTCGCCGTCGCGGTTGTAGGCGCTCGTAAAGCAATAGCCTGCATCGTCGGTGGTGCCGGTCTTGCCACCGATGTTGCCATCTTGGCCCAGCAAATAGTTATGCGTGTCCATGGAATGCGAATGGTCGGTGCCGTCGGCGCCCGTGACCTCGATCCAGGAATCCTCGCTCGCTACGACCTCGCGGATCGTGTCGTTTTTCATGGCCTCCTGCATCATCAGCGCTACGTCGTGTGCGGTTGAGTGCATATCGCCAGCCCACTCATCAAAGTCCAGACCATGCGGGTTTTCAAATAGCGTACCGGTGCAGCCGAGCTTCTTAGCGCGCTCGTTCATGGCCTTCACAAATGTGGCCTCGGCGTCTTTGGTCTTAGGGTCGATCTTCTTGCCCACATATTCGGCGAGCACGATGGCGGCGTCGTTGCCCGAGGGAATCATCAGGCCGCGCAGCGCCTGCTCCACGGTAAGCTTGTCGCCTTCGAGCAAGCCGGCGGTCGAATTGCCCACGGTGGCTGCGGCGTTGCTCACCGTGACCTTCTCGTCCATCTTGCAATTCTCGACGGTTAGGATTGCGGTCATGACCTTGGTGATTGAGGCAATCTTGACCTGCTCATCGGCGTCGCGGGCATAGTAGACGGTGCCGTCTTTGCCCATGACGAGGACATTGGTCGCATCGATATCGGGCAGGTTTTCGGCCGTGATACCGCGCACATCGGCGGTTTTGCCGCAAACATTGTCGGTCGTGAGCACTTGGGCGCCGGCGACGGTGGGCACGCCAGCGGCAAGGGCGATAGCGCAGACAAAGCCGGCGGCAAGCTGGGCTGAGCGCTTTGCAAAAGGGGTGAGGGACTTCACGGACTTCGCTTTCGACGGGATGGTCTCTTCTGGAACTAGAGTATATCATTTGCCGGCGTCGGCGATCATCGCGTGCGTGCGTGGCCCACATCCGCACCCGAACGGGCACAAGGGTGCTTAAGGCCGACTTAATCACCCACGCTTGTTGTGTGTGGCGTGCGTCGCCTCGGGCATAATGGAGCGCGAGAGGAGCACGCATGAACGAGCGCATTTTGGTAGTTGATGACGAGAAGGCCATCGCCGACTTGGTTGGCATCTACCTTACAAAAGAGGGCCTTGATGTCCAGATTGCCTATAGCGGGGCCGATGCTGCCAAGGCGATTTTGGAGCAGGAGTTCGATCTGGCGCTGCTTGATGTCATGCTGCCCGATATCGATGGGTTTGAGCTGCTGCGTACGATCCGTTCCAGCCATACCTATCCCGTGATCATGCTGACGGCGCGCGATGCCCAGCAAGACAAGATCGGGGGCCTTTCGCTTGGCGCGGACGATTACGTGGTTAAGCCGTTCCGTCCGCTGGAGCTCATCGCGCGCGTGCACGCTCAGCTTCGCCGCTACACCAGCTACGGTAGCCGTGCACAGGCGGCCGAGTCGCCGACCATTCAGCTCGACGGCTTGGAGATCAACCGCGATGCTCGTTCCGTGACAGTGGACGGTTCACCGGTTCGCCTCACGCCCACCGAGTATTCAATCTTGCTGTATCTGGTCGAGCATCGCGGCAGCGTGGTGGCCGTGGAGGACCTGTTCCGCGCGGTGTGGAACGAGGACTTTATGCCCGGCTCCAACAATACGGTGATGGTGCATATTCGCCACTTGCGCGAAAAGATCGGCGACGACGCACAAAAGCCACGCTTTATCAAAAACGTCTGGGGCGTCGGCTACATCATCGAATAACGCTTTTCGCTTGTGAGGATCTTGATATGACAAAAGACGATAGGCAAGCGTTCGAGGTGCCCGATCGGCTCTTTGAATACGTGAGGTTGGTCGTCGACAACCGCGCGCTTGCAACGGTGCTGCTCTTTTTGCTGAGCCTGCTGCTGATTGGCATCGACAACATCGTCGGAATCTTGGCGGTGCTGCTTGTCGGCTTTTTGCTGATCGATCGATTTGAGATCGTGTGCCGCTGCGTGGTGATTGGCGGCGCCGCGTGGGCCATGACGTTGGCGATTGGCGCCATGGCGCTCGGCGGCATCGAAGGGCCGGTGCTGTTCGATGCCGGCTTTGTATTCAACATGCTTGGCTTTGTGCTGGCGCTTGCCGCGTGCGTGCTGTTCTTGTGTGGCCGCGCCCTGTACTACCAGGGCTACGAGCAGGGCGAGCAGCATGCCGATTGTGTGCTGGCCGCTCGTATTCAAGATCGCCTGATCGATCACCCCGACACCTGGGATAACATCGACGGCGACTTCTTGGAGGTCGAGGGCGCCCTTAACCGCGTGCGTGACCGTGAGCGCAAGGTGCAGCAAGCTCTGCGTGACGAGTCGCATCGCAAGGACGATCTGGTCACGTACTTGGCACATGACCTACGCACCCCGCTTGCCAGTGTGGTGGGCTATCTTTCGCTGCTGCAAGAGGCTCCTGAGCTGCCGGTTGAGCAACGTGCGCACTTTACGGGCGTGGCTCTCGACAAAGCGCACCGGCTCGATGCGCTCATCGAAGAGTTCTTCGATATCACGCGCTTTGACTTCCACGATATCGTGCTCACGCGCGGCTATGTTGATCTGGGGTTGCTGCTGGCTCAGGTGGCTGACGAGTTCTATCCCATCCTCAACGAGCAGCATAAGGAAGCCCAAGTTGATATTCGCGAGGACCTGACGGTGCTCGTGGATGGCGACAAGATGGCTCGCGTGTTCAACAACATCATGAAAAACGCCGTTGCCTATAGCTATGAGGGCTCGACCATCACGATCGAGGCCAGACGCCGGGACGGCGGTGGCGTGCGCGTGCGCTTTATCAATCAGGGCGATCCCATCCCTGAGGCAAAGCTCAAGGTGATCTTTGAGAAGTTCTATCGCCTGGATGCGGCGCGTGCGACCAATCGCGGCGGCGCTGGACTGGGGCTTGCCATCGCCAAGGAGATCGTATGCGCGCACGGCGGTACCGTTGCATGTGAATCGACGCCCGAACACACGATATTCACCATCGAGCTGCCCGCCGCATAGCCAGTGTGCCCTTACAAACACTTGACAATGCGCTCACGTGCATATGAGCCGCGATTCCTACTATCGATACTGCTGAATTGATATCGATGTGGAGGTATGCGGTATGACGGCTGCTGCGGCTGTGGAGCCCACGGAGCTTGAAGAACTCATGAAAGCGCAGGCCGAGGCCGCGCGCGAGCGCGAGGTTGGGGATGCGACTCGCCCCACGGCAGAGGATCTTGCCGCCTCGCCGACGCGCATCGATGTCGAGGGCCTCGACCTGTTCTATGGCGACCATCATGCGCTCAAGGACGTGAATATCAAGATCCGCGACAAGCAGATCACCTCGTTCATCGGGCCTTCGGGCTGCGGAAAGTCCACGTTGCTGCGCTGCTTTAACCGCATGAACGACGGCATCAAGGATTGCCGCATCGAGGGCAAGATTGCGCTCGATGGTCAAGATATCCTGGGCGACTACGACATCTGCCGCTTGCGCCAGCGCGTGGGCATGGTGTTCCAGCGCCCCAACCCGTTTCCCATGAGCATCTACGACAACGTCGCCTACGGTCCTCGCGGCATGGGAGTGCGCGACCGCGTCGTGCTCGACGAGCTGGTCGAGGATTCCCTTCGTCGCGCTGCGCTATGGGATGAGGTCAAGGACAAGCTCAAAGAGTCGGGTCTGGGTCTTTCGGGCGGCCAGCAGCAGCGTCTGTGCATCGCCCGCGCACTTGCCGTGCAGCCCGACATTCTGCTGATGGACGAGCCGACCTCGGCACTCGACCCTGTGTCGACGCTGGTGGTGGAGCAGCTGGCCTGCGAGCTCAAAGAGACCTGCACGCTCGTGGTCGTTACGCACAATATGCAGCAGGCGGCGCGTATCTCCGATTCGGTCGCATTCTTTTTGCTGGGTGAGCTGGTGGAGCACGCGCCCACCGCGCAACTCTTCAAGAATCCGACCGATCCGCGCACGGCGGATTATTTGACGGGGCGTTTTGGCTGATACCATCTAGTAAAGGTACCTTTAGGGTTAAGATGCGGTCATGCCGGCCGCAAAGGGGTTCAACATGATCTATTACGTTGAGGACGATGACAACATCAGGGATTTGACGGTCTATGCGCTGCGCAAGCAGGGGATTGAGGCCGAAGGCTTTTCGTGCGACGGTGAGTTTAAGGCTGCCGTGGCGCGACGGGTACCCGATGCCGTCCTGCTCGACATCATGCTGCCCGATACCGATGGCTTGGCGATTATGCGTCGACTGCGTGCCGATCGCCTGACGGCGACGGTGCCCATCATGATGCTTACCGCCAAGGATACCGAGCTCGACAAGGTGATGGCGCTCGATGGCGGTGCCGACGATTACCTGACTAAGCCGTTTTCGCTCATGGAGCTCGCCAGCCGCTGCCGCGCACTGCTGCGTCGCGGCGGCATGGTCAAACAGGCAAGCGATGTGCTCAGCGTGGGCGACATTGTGCTCTCGCCCAGCCATCGTGAGGTGACTGTTGCCGGCGAGTCGCTTAAGCTCACCCTGCGCGAGTTCGACCTGCTCGAGTACCTCATGCGCAAGCCCGGCGTGGTCTTTACCCGCGAGTCGTTGCTGCAGAGCGTGTGGGGCTGGGACTTCGACGGCGGTTCGCGCACCGTTGACGTGCACGTGCAGACGCTTCGCCAAAAACTGGGCGAGCATGCCAGCGCCATCGAGACCGTGCGCGGCGTGGGCTACCGCTTGGCCGAGCCTTCTGCCGGTGATGGTGCCGAAGGTGACGACACCGCGGCCACCGCATCGGAGGAGTAACCCGTGGTCTTCGCCCCCCAGGGAAAACATACGCTGTCGCACCGCGTTTTTGTGACGATCTTTGTCTGCGCCATGGCGGTTATCGTGGCGTTTACGGTGCTGGGTGCGTTCTTTGTGCAAAACACCTTGGCGGATGCCACGAGTGCCAATCTGGCGCAGGAAACCGAGCTCATTGCTGCCGCCCTCGACGAGCAGCAGGAGCCCATCCCGTTCTTGCGTAGCCTCGATCGCGAGGACTTGCGCATCACGCTGATTAACAAGGATGGATCGGTTGCCTACGACAACGAGGCGTCGCCTTCCACGCTGCCCAACCATGGCGATCGCCCCGAGGTCATCGAGGCCTTTGAGAGTGGTTCGGGTTCCGCGGAGCGCGCAAGCTCTACGCTCGACGAGATTATGCTGTATCGCGCCGTCGCCCTTGATAACGGTCAGGTTGTCCGCTTGGCGCAGGCCCAGCCTGGCGTTGCGGCGATTTTGCTGTCGATGGTGGCGCCGATGCTGCTTATCGCAGCAGCGGGTGCGGTACTCTCGTTTTTTATGGCGCGCCGCGAGTCCCGTGCCATCATCGCGCCGTTGCAAGAGGTGGATTTGGACCACCCACGCCGTAGCTATGAGCACGCCTATGCCGAGATGGTCCCCATGCTTGAGCGTATCGAGTCGCAGCGCCAGGAACTCAAGCGCCAAATGGCGGTGCTAGCGGACAACGACCGTATGCGCCGCGAGTTCACGGCGAATATCACCCATGAGCTCAAGACGCCGCTTACGGCGATTTCGGGCTATGCCGAGCTCATCGCAAACGGCATGGTCGAGGGCGAGGGCGACCTGCGCAACTTTGGCGGTCGCATCTATCGTGAGGCGGGCCGCTTGGCAGCGCTTGTCAACGATATCCTTACGCTGTCTAACTTGGACGAGGCCGAGCGTGCAGCTGAGGGCGAGGCGGTGCCCATTGGGTCCACGGAGCCTATTGAGCTCTCGCGTGCCATCTACGCGGTCGAGCAGCGTCTTGAACAGGTCGCCCGTCAGGCGAATGTGACGATAAGTCATGAGACCAAGCCTGTGGTCATCGAGGGCGTGTCGCGCTTGATTGACGAGCTCATCTATAATCTGGCAAGCAACGCCATCCGCTACAATCGACCCGGCGGTACGGTTACGCTGCAGTGCGGCACCAACGACGAAGGCCATCCGTTCCTTGCGGTCGCCGACACGGGAATCGGTATCGCGCCTGAAGAACAGGGCAAGGTATTTGAGCGGTTCTATCGCGTGGACAAGAGTAGGTCCAAGGCACGCGGCGGAACCGGTCTGGGGCTTGCCATTGTCAAGCATGCGGCCCTGTATCATCACGCCACGCTCGATCTGTCGAGCGAGTTGGGCGTGGGAACCACCATTACGGTGACGTTTCCCATACAGCAGGACGAGCCATTCGCATAGCGATATAACATAGATATTGATGCAGACGCCGCATTTGACTTTCGGGTGCGGCGTTGTTGTGCAATTTTACGATTGCTTCCGACATTTTTACAGGAGAGCCTGTTTCTTATGTATAGAGTTTGGTCTCGGTAAAAAGATGCGATAACATACGGACAGTTTTGTCAATCCGAACTGGGGAAATGAAAGGCAAGCTGCATGACCCTTCTCGAACTGTTCCAGCTGCTGAAGAAGCACCTTCAGCTGGTCATCACCCTTCCGGTGGTCTGCGCGATCGCCATGGGCATCGTGTCCTTCGTTGCGATGGACAACACCTATACCGCGACGACGAGCATGTACATTCTCGCCAAGACCGACGATAGCGGTCAGATGAGCTACAACGATCTCTCGGCGAGTCAGATGCTTTCCAACGATATCGCCACGCTGCTGGATAGCGATAGCGTTAAGAGCGGCGCAGCCAATGAACTGGGCCTCACCGATCTGGATGACTACAAGGTGTCTGTTTCCTCCGAGACCACCACGCGTGTCATTACGCTTTCGGTTACCGGCACCGATGCCAAGGAGACGGCTAAGGTCGCAAAGGCCATGGCCAGCTCGGTGAGTACGGTCGCTCAGAACGTCGGCGCTGCCCAGAGCATCAACGTTATCGACGAGGCTAAGACCCCCGAAGCCCCCAGCGGTCCCAAGCGTATGCTGTACGTTGCTGTCGCGTTCCTCGCCGGTATCTTTATCGCAGTTGCCTATGTCGTTTTGGCAGACATGCTCAATACCCGCATCCGCGGTGCCGAAGAGGCAGAAGAGCTCCTGGGCATTCCCGTTGTTGGCCGAATTCCGGCTATGAAAGGTGGTAAATAGGCATGGCTAAGGCAAAGAACACCGATAAGCTCGTTGTACAGAATGCCGCCAAGACCCTTCTGGCCAACATCCGCTTTGCGAGCGTGGACGACCCCATTCGCACCATTACCGTCACGTCCTCGATTCCCAACGAGGGCAAGTCTACGGTTTCCATCAACCTTGCCCAGGCTATCGCCACGAGCGGCAAGTCCGTGCTCCTGGTCGAGGCCGATATGCGCCGCAGGTCCCTTTCCGATATGCTCGGCGTTCGTTCGCGCGGCGGACTCTATGCGGTCCTTTCCGAGCAGATCTCCATTGACCAGGCAATTGTCGAGACGGGTCAGAAGAACTTCTACTTCCTCGATGCCGAGCCGCACATTCCCAATCCTGCCGACATCATCGTTTCTCACCGCTTTGCCAAGCTGGTCAAGGCGCTGTCTGCCAAGTTCCAATACGTCATCTTCGACGCTCCTCCGGTCGGCACCTTCATCGATGCTGCCGAGATTGCCAGCCTGACCGACGGCACGCTGTTCGTGGTGCGCGAGGACTTCACCAAGCGCGAGGAGGCACTCAACGCCATCGGCCAGCTTAAGAAGTCCGAAAAGGTCAAGCTCATCGGTACCGTCATGAATTACTGTGAGACCGAGACCAGCGAGTACTACTATTCTTACTACACCAAGGACGGTAAGAAGGTTAAGAAGGGCTCCGACGATCAGGGGACTTCCAAAAAGGGCATCTTCACCAACCGAGCAAACGTTTAGTTGATAAGGCTGACCTATGCGTGACATTCATTGCCATATCTTGCCGGGTGTAGACGACGGCGCCGCCGATCTCGATGAGAGCTTGGCGATGCTCGAGGCTGCCAAGCGGGCCGGTGTAACCAGAATCGTTTGCACTCCTCACTGTCGTGATCCCTATTTTGATTACGACAAGATGTGGGATGCCTTTGAGCTGCTGCGTGATAACGCTGACGGTTTTCCGCTCCAGATGGGCTTCGAGGTCAACCATCGAAAGCTCGTTGAGCTTGGTATCGATGCTGCGGAGCACTTGCATTTCGATGGGACCAACGAGTTTCTGCTCGAGCTTTCGACGCATGCCGATGCGTATGCGTTTAGAGAGTACGAGAACACGATTTACGATTTGCAGTGCCGTGGCTACCAGGTGATCATCGCTCATCCTGAGCGCTATCGTGCGGTTCAAAAGGATGTAAGCGTGGCGGAGCGCCTGGTCGATATGGGCTGCAAGCTGCAGGCTTCGGCGGACTTTATTGCCGGCGGTCGCTTTGGTCGCGAGAAAAAGCCGGCACAGCGCCTGTTCGATCAGAACCTGTACAGCTTCATCGCGAGCGATGCCCATAACGTGGGTCATTACGACTGCCTGGCGAAGGCTCGCGCGAAGTTTAGCGTGCGCGGAGCTCATTTTCGCTAATATCTGTCCCTAACGTTCGCATTGAATGAAAGGGCAGCCATGGATATCCAACTTAAGACGGGATGCTTTGATGACGCGGCGTTGGTGCGCCGCGTCGTTTTTATGGACGAGCAGGGCTACGAGAATGAGTTCGACGCTATCGACGAGGATCCGAACTGCATTCATGTGACGCTCTATGTAGACGACGAGCTTGCCGGTTGCTCGCGCGTGTTTCCCGAAGAGCTTGAACGCGTGGCTGACGCAGGGGCCCCGGTGTTGCCGGCATGCGACATGGACGAAGACGTTGCGGCGGGGGAGACCTACATTATGGGGCGCGTCGCCGTGCTGCCGGCTAGGCGTCGTCGCGGACTGGCGAGTGCGATCGTCGAGACCAGTGCTTCGTGTGCACGCGATGCCGGCGCTAAGCTTATTAAGCTGCATGCGCAGGAATACGTGCTGCCGCTCTATGCAAAGGCGGGCTACACGCAAATTGCCCCGGTAGATTACGAAGACGAGGGCCAACCCCATGTCTGGATGGCCAAGCGCGTAGATGGCAGATAGGGACGTTCCTTTTCTGCCGGCAGTTGGGGACACTCCTTGGCAATTGACGCATTGGAGCGCTCGGACATACAGTTTTTCGATTCCGTATGTATATATGCGCGTTAATGGGTTATAAAATCTAAGTCTGAACATAGCAGGTCTGCGATGCGGCTCGGGCGACCGGGCCGTTTTTGCGGACAGGGGTAGCGCGAAAGGACTGCACATGCGTCAATTTAAGACCGAGAGCAAAAAACTGCTCGACCTCATGATCAACTCCATCTACACCAATAAGGAAATCTTCCTGCGCGAGCTTATCTCTAACGCGAGCGACGCCGTCGACAAGCTCAACTTTAAGAGCCTGCAGGACCCGAGCGTCAAGATCGACCAGGGCGACCTGGCCATTCGCGTCTCCTTTGATAAAGACGCCCGCACCATTACCATCTCGGATAACGGCATTGGCATGACCGCCGAGGAGCTGGAGCGCAATCTGGGCACCATCGCCCATTCCGGCTCCGAGGAGTTTAAGACCGAGAACGCCGAGCAGCAGGGCTCCGATGTCGACATCATCGGTCAGTTTGGCGTGGGCTTCTACTCGGCTTTTATGGTCGCCAGCCATGTGAAGGTCGTCAGCCGCGCCTATGGCGAGGATGTCGCCCATGTGTGGGAATCCGACGGTCTTGAGGGCTACACCATCGAGGACGGCGAGCGCGCCGAGCACGGTACCGATGTCATCCTGACGCTGCGCGAGAACGAGAAGCTCGATGCCGACGGCGAGGCCGAGACCTACGATCGCTTCCTGACCGAGTGGGGTCTCAAGAGCCTGATTCAGCAGTACAGTAACTATGTGCGCTACCCGATCCAGATGATGGTGTCCAAGAGCCGCCAGAAACCCAAGCCCGAGGACGCCGGCGACGATTACAAGCCCGAGTACGAGGACTACCAGGAGCTCGAGACCGTCAATTCCATGACACCGATCTGGAAGAAGCGCAGCTCCGATGTCGAGCAGAAGGACTACGACGAGTTCTACAAGTCCACGTTCCACGACTTTGACGATCCTGCGCGCACCATCAGCTTCCACGCCGAGGGCACGCTCGAGTATGACGCCCTGCTGTTTGTGCCGGGACGCGCGCCGTTCGATCTGTACAGCAAGGACTACGAGAAGGGTCTGGCGCTCTACAGCTCCAACGTCCTGATCATGGAGAAGTGCGACGACCTGCTGCCCGACTACTACAACTTTGTCCGCGGCGTCGTGGATTCCGCCGACGTGTCGCTCAACATCTCGCGCGAGACGCTGCAGCAGAACCGTCAGCTCAAGGCCATCGCCAAGCGTGTGGAAAAGAAGATTACCGCCGACCTTGAGGATATGCGTGACAACGACCGCGAGGCCTACGAGAAGTTCTTTGAGAACTTTGGCCGCGGTCTTAAGTACGGCATCTACTCGAGCTATGGCATGAAGGCCGATGAGCTCGCCGACCTGTTACTGTTCTGGTCTGCCAAGGAACAGAAGATGATTACCCTGGCCGAGTATGCCAAGGGCATGCCCGAGGATCAGAAGGCCATCTACTACGCCGCCGGTGACTCGCGCGAGCGCTTGGCCAAGATGCCCGTGGTAAAGGGCGTGCTCGACCGCGGCTATGACGTGCTGCTGCTGACGCAGGATGTGGATGAGTTCACGTTCCAGGCTATGCGTGAGTACGTTGCCGCCGATATGCCCAAGATCTACGAGGACGATGCCGCCCGCGAGGCTGCCGAGAAGGCCGTGGCCGATGGTGCCGAGCCCGAGGTTGAGGATCGTCACCTGGAGCTCAAGAACGTCGCAACCGGTGATCTTGACCTGGCGACCGAGGACGAGAAAAAGGAGGCCGAGGACGCCACCAAGGAGAACGAGGACCTCTTTAACGCCATGAAGGAGGCACTCGGCGACAAGGTCGAGAAGGTTGCCGTCTCTGCGCGCCTGACCGATGCTCCCGCGTGCATCACCACCGAGGGCCCGCTTTCGCTCGAGATGGAGAAGGTGCTCCAGAAGGGTCCCGAGGGCGCGCCCGACGGTATGCCCAAGAGCCAGCGCGTGCTCGAGCTCAACGCCAAGCACCCGGTCTTTTCCAAGCTCGTCGCCGCTCAGAAGGCGGGCGACGCCGACAAGATCAAGCAGTACTCCGGTTTGCTCTATGACCAGGCCCTGCTGGTCGAGGGCATTCTGCCCGAGGACCCCGTTGCCTTCGCAGCAGCTGTTTGCAACTTGATGTAGTTAGGTATTTACGCGGTTTTACCAAACCGCGTAACGGCTCGACGCTGCCCTCAGTTCCGCCGTTCTAACGAACGGCGGACCAGTCGACGCTGCGCGGGCGCCAGAGCGACAACTTGTCATTCAAAGAGGACGGCATGACCAGAAGGTCTATGCCGTCCTCTTTTCATGCCAATTTGTTCGCTCTGGCGCCCGCTCGCTGGCATTGCCAAAACATCGACGTTGCCGTGGTCCTAAGTAGTCATTGGGGACGTTTTTGTTTGACTAGTCGTTTAAGAACGTCCCCGATGACTATTTGAATTGCTAATTTGTGCGGGTTGTGGTTTTGTGACCTGCTGAAATTTAGGATACTGTACATCTGTACGTTAACTCATCTTCGTAGTATATTGCTACTCGCAAAACTCAACACCATTGTGCTTTGAGACGTTAAAGCGCCTACTACAATGGTTGTCGATAGTACGATTCGATTTAACGACAGGATGGATGGTCCAAGCGTGAGTCTCGGCAGCAAACTATCCAATGCAAAGGTGTCCTTTGCGATATTTAAGCGCGACATTAAGCGACTGCTTGTGAACCCCGTCGCCCTGGTGGTTACCCTAGGCGTGTGCGTTATTCCCTCGCTGTATGCCTGGTATAACATCGTGGCAAACTGGGATCCGTATGGAAACACCCAAGGCATCAAGATTGCTATCGCCAACAACGATCGAGGCACCCAAAACGACTTGGTGGGTGAGCTCAACGCTGGCGACAAAGTGGTCGACCAGCTCAAGGAGAATCATCAGTTGGGCTGGACGTTCGTCGACTCGACGGCCGATGCCAAGGAGGGCGTCGAGAGCGGCGAGTACTATGCCGCTATCGTGATTCCCAAGAACTTCTCGGATAACCTGGTTTCGATGCTCGACGGCAACTACCATCAGCCCAAGCTCACGTACTACGTCAATGAGAAGAAGAGCGCCATTGCGCCCAAGGTTACCGATACCGGTGCAAACACCATCGAGGAGCAGATCAACTCGGAATTTGTCTCTACGGTAGGCAAGACTGTTGCCGGTATCGCCAAGGATGCCGGTGTCGATTTAAAGGACAAGGCAACCCAGACTCAGGACTCGCTGGCAAGTTCGGTGTCCGAGGCGTCCGACACCTTGGGCGAGGTGCGCGATTCGATTGGCGATATGAATGCCGCCATCGATAAGACGAGTGGCGCCATCGCCTCGGCCGATGCGGCACTTGCCGGCCTGCAGGGTCAGGCGCCGTCACTGACGCAGGCGATCTCTCAGGGTAACGACCTGCTGGGCGAAGCTCGCACCACGGCGGGTAACTCTATCGCCTCGCTCTCCAAGGCGCTCTCGGAAGGCAGCCTTGCGCTTACCAAGACGTCGGCCTCCGCGAACGCTGCCATCGGCAAGCTGACGGGCACGGTCACATCTACGACCACCCGTATCGACAACTCGCTCGAGTCTCTCCAAGCGACAATCGACCACAATAAGGCCGTTATCGGGCACTTAGAGATTCTCGCCAATGACACGTCGACAGGTTCCGAGGAAATTGACGCGCGCATTGTATCGACCATCGATTTGCTTCGAGAGCAGAATGAAAAGCTTCAGAGCATCAAGGACGGTCTGTCTGCGCAGTCGAGCGCCATGGCGAATGACGCCGCGGCTGTCTCGGGTGCCAGCGAAGCTATCAATAACGCAATTCAGACCGGTGCGACCAACCTTGGCCAGGCCCAGACGGACCTGGGTCAAAACGCGCTGCCGAAGGCCTCGAGCGCGCTTGATTCCTTTGCCGCCGTCTCGGGTGATTTGACGGGTATCGTATCTGGCCTCACGCCCACGATTGCAAGCGCGCGCGGTACGCTTTCGCAGCTTAACGCTACGCTCGGCCAGGCCAAGACCACGCTGTCCCAGACCGATTCCTCGCTTGCCAAGGTCCAGGACAAGCTTGCGACCGCAGCCAATGACATCGCGGCGCTGCAGACCTCTGAGTCTATGGGCGAGCTCGCCGACCTTATGGGCGTCGATGTCAATGACGTGGCAGATTTCATGGCCTCTCCGGTCGAGCTGACGTCCAAGTCGATCTATCCGGTCAAGAGCTTTGGCTCGGGCATCGCTCCCTTCTACACCAATCTGGCGCTTTGGGTGGGCGGCTATGTGCTCATCGCCATCTACAAGCTCGAGGTCGACCGTGAAGGTGTTGGCAGCTTTACGGCGCGCCAAGGCTACTTTGGCCGCTGGTTGCTCATGGTGATCCTGGGCGCGTTGCAGGCCATCATCGTTACGGTGGGTGATCTGGTCATTGGCGTACAGTGCGTCAACCCGCTGCTGTTCGTGCTGGGCGGCATCGCCATCTCGTTTACGTACGTCAACATCATTTACGCGCTGTCCACTACGTTTAAGCACATCGGCAAGGCAATCGGCGTCATTCTGGTTATCGTGCAGATCCCGGGTTCGTCGGGCATGTACCCCATCGAGATGATGCCTGGCTTCTTCCAGTGGCTGCACCCGCTGCTGCCCTTTACCTACGGCATCAATCTGCTGCGCGAGACGGTCGGCGGCATGTACTCGTTTAACTACCTGTTTAACCTGTGCATTCTGGGCGTGTTCTTGATCGTGGCGCTCTTTATCGGCCTGCAGCTGCGTCCGCTGCTGCTCAACCTTAACCTGCTCTTTGATAAACAGCTCTCCACGACCGGTATGATGATTTGCGAGTCCAACGACCTGCCGCGCCAGCGCTACTCGCTGCGCACGGCCATGCGCGTCATGCTCGATTCCGATTCGTACCGTCGCGAACTGCTCGATCATGCGGTCGCCTTTGAACATCGCTACCCGTACTACATCAAGGGCGGTTTTGCCGCCGTGGTGGGCGTTCAGGTCCTGCTCTTTGTCCTGTCGACGGTTCTCGATATCGACAATAACGGCAAGATCATCCTGCTTGTCATTTGGATCATCTCGGTTATTGCCATCTGCGGCTGGCTGATCAATATCGAATATATCCGAGCGAGCCTCAATACCCAGATGCGCATCTCGGCGCTTTCGGATGAGGACCTGCGTCGCGAGATGCGCGAACACACGGCCGCCATTCCTGCCGCCCGCCACATGTTTGGCCTCAACGCCAGCGAGCGTGGTGCCAAGGGCGGCGATCAGTCCACGGGCCGCTTGCCGTATATCGGCTCGCACCATAAATCTCAGGGCAGCGACAGCACAGCCACAAATGATGGAGATACCACCGCGCTTGGCAAGCACTCCAAAGGAGGTGAGGCATAAATGAAGAACATCCTGCATCTGTTTAAGCGCGATGTCCAAAACGTGTCTCGCTCCGTGATCGGCTTGGTTGTCGTGATGGGCCTCATTATCGTACCGTGTCTGTACGCGTGGTTTAACATCGCCGGCAGCTGGGATCCGTACGGCAACACCGGCAATCTTAAGATCGCCGTGGTCAACACCGATGAGGGTTACGAGAGCGATTTGATCCCCGTCGAGGTTAACGTGGGCGAAAACGTGACCGCCACCCTACGCGGCAACGAGAGCTTCGATTGGGTTGTGCTCAACAATCGCGAAAAGGCTATCGAGGGCGTTAAGTCGGGCGCTTACTATGCGGCCGTCGTAATCCCCAAGAGCTTTAGCTCCGACATGATGACGCTTTTCTCGACCGACGTGAAACACGCCGATATCGAGTTTTACGAGAACCAGAAGGCCAACGCCATTGCGCAGATCGTGACCGAGAAGGGTTCGAGTGCCGTTCAGAGCCAGGTTAACGAAACTTTTACCGAGACCATTACGAGCATCGGTCTTAAGACGGTGTCCAGCCTGCTCGATTACATGAGCACCGACCAGGTCAGCAACTTTATCGCCAACCTGTCCTCGACGCTTGGCGATTCGATTGAGGACCTGCGAGACGTTCAGGCAAATGCTTCGTCGCTGGCGGGCATTTTGAGCTCCACGTCCGATTCGCTGACGTCGGCGAGCGGCATGCTCAAGCAGACGGGCACGGTCGATGAGTCAACGAAGCAGCTGATGGAGCATGTCAAGAGCGGTATTAGCGATTCCAAGGAAGCGCTGAAGGACGCCAACGACGCCATCAATGCCGCGATTGACGGAAGCACGGGCTCGTTTGACAACGTGTCCGCCGAGCTTGCGAAGGCATTTGATGCCGCGAATCAACATGTCGACCTTACAGTGTCCCAGCTCAACGATGCCGCGGCGGCGCTCAACACGCGTGCCGACGATATCGACGCCACGGCCGACCAGCTCCGCAGCTTTGCCGATCAGGTGACTGACGAAAAACTCCAGGACAGCCTCAAGTCAGTGGCAACATCGCTGAGCAGGATTGCTGTGGAGTATCGCAACAACGCCAAGGATCTGGCGGCCACCGCGAAGTCTCTCTCCGATAGCATGGCCGAGGTCAACAACTCGCGTGCCGAGGTCGATCAGGCCATCGCCGATGCCAAGGCCGGCATCGCGGGCGCCAAATCCGATTACGATTCCACGTTCTCGGTTAAGGCCAAGGAGCTCAAGAAGACGGTTTCGGGCATTCTGGACTCGCTTGATGGCATCTCGGGCGACCTGGATAGCGCCGTAGGCGGCCTGACCGACGCGTCCGGTTCGCTGGCAAAGGGCCTCTCCAAGGCTGCAAAGCTGGTCAACAAGGCTTCTGATCAGCTGGGCGAGGCGTCGGACAAGATCAGCGCGTTTAAGGACGAGCTCGACGGCGCCTTGATGTCGGATGACCTCGCTACGATCAAGACGATGATCGGCAATGATCCCGAGGGTCTGGCCGTGTCGCTTTCCGGCCCCGTCGCGCTCGATCGCAAGCCGGTCTATCCGATCCGCAACTACGGTTCGGCCATGGCACCGTTCTACACGATTCTGTCGCTCTGGGTGGGCTCGATTGTGCTGGCGGCCATGATGAAGGTCTCGGTTGACGATGAGCTTATCAATGAGCTGATCCCCGTGCGCCTGCACGAGATCTACCTGGGCCGATACCTGTTCTTTGGTGGTCTGGCCCTGCTGCAGGCAACGCTCGTGTGCGCGGGCGACATCCTGTTCTTTGGCATCCAGTGCGACGACCCGCTGCAGTTTGTGCTGGCGGGCTGGGTCGCGAGCCTCGTGTTCTCTAATATCGTCTACACGCTTACGGTTTCGTTTGGCGATATCGGCAAGGCGCTCGCCGTCGTGCTGCTGGTCATGCAGGTCGGCGGTTCGGGCGGCACGTTCCCCATCGAGATGACCGGCCCCGTGTTCCAGGCGATCTATCCGTTCCTGCCGTTTACTCACGGCATCAACGCCATGCACGCCGCTATGGCCGGTGCCTACCATATGGAGTATTGGATTGAGCTAGGCATTTTGGCGAGCTATCTGATTCCGTCGCTGGCCCTGGGCGTCGTCTTCCGCCGCCCGGTCATCAAAGCCAACGACTGGATCATCGAAAAACTGGAGTCAACCAAATTGATTTAGTTCAGCAACGTAAACGCCGTCGGAACATCGAGATCTTCCAACCCGATGCTTTAGCGTAGTGAATTGCACGGGCTGCTTGGTTGTTGCTACAGTAGCGGGGCGTGCCGGGGGTCCGGTGCGCCCTGCTTTTATTTGACCATGAGGCGGCACGCAGCCATGCGCGTGCGGACACCACGCCCAGATTGAGCGCGAGGATGCCCTATGGCCCAGCATGCCACTGACAATATCGAAATGATGCCCGATAGCCCTGTTGCTCGCGAGGACCTGGGCGCGGGCGGCACCTCCCGCGGCGCCGGCGCTCGCTCGCCGCTGTTCTGGAAAGTCCTGCTGCTTTCGGTGGCAGTCGTCTGGGGCTACTCCTTTACGACCATGAAGGACGCGCTCGACACCATTCCGGTGTTCGAACTGCTCTACGTGCGCTTTCTGCCTGCGGCGTTGGTCATGTTTTTCATCTTCCACAAGCGCATCATCGCGCACCTCAACGCCCGCAACCTTATCGTCGGACTTGGCATGGGCGCACTTATGTGGGCCGCCTACGCCCTGCAGACAGTCGGTCTGGCGCACACCACGGCGGGCAAGAATGCTTTTTTGACGGGCACGTATTGCATCGTTGTGCCGTTCGCGAGCTATTTTCTGAGCGGCGAAAAACTCACCCGCTATAACCTGGGCGCGGCGCTGCTGTGCTTGGCGGGCATTGGCTTGGTGGCGCTCGATAGCGTTGAATTCAACATCGGTGATGTCATTACGCTGGCGGGTGCGGTCTTTTTCGCCATCCAGATGGCGGTGACTGCCAAGTACGGTCGCAAAATGGACATCAACGTCATCACGTTTTGGATGTTTGTGGGCAACGGCGTGCTGAGCCTGGCAACGTCGCTGCTATTCGAGACCCAAGCGCCTCTGTCCGTGTGGACGCCGAGCTTTATCAGCGCGATGGCGTTTCTCTCGGTTGGTTGCACATGCGCGGCTCTGCTCATCCAAAACGTCGGCTTGGCGCATGTCTCGGCCTCGACGGGCTCACTGCTCCTTTCGATGGAGTCGCCTTCGGGCGTGCTGTTCTCGGTGCTGCTGATGGGGGAGGCGCTCACCTCGCGCCTGCTCGCCGGCTTCGCGCTCATCTTTCTTTCGATTATCTTGAGCGAGACGCATTTCGATTTCTTGCGCCGAAAATCACACCCGCAATTGTAAACAACTTGTTGCGCCGTCCTCCCAGGGCGGCATTTTTATGTCATGCCCTTACAGTTGTACCTTGCACTTTACGCTATCAAAGTGCGTGCTGCAAAAACGTTACTGGAGGGCTTCTATGGCATCAGCTCTGTCCGATTTTCAACCGCAACCAGCGCCCCAGGCCACCGCGGCGGCGCAGGCCGCTATCGGTGACGGTCTTGTCGCAGAAGCTCAGGCTTTTGCAGACGAGCTCGCTGCATGGCGACACGATCTACACCAGATGCCCGAGCTGGGTAACAATCTTCCGCAGACGTCTGCCTATATCCAGGCACGTCTGGACGAGATGGACATCCCCCATACCACGCTAGTCGACGGTTCCTGCGTCGTTGGCCTGATCGGTGCCGGTGCGGCCGCTCAGGGCAATGGCACGTGCAAGGACGAGCAGGCCGGAACGGTCGTCATGCTCCGAGGCGATATGGATGCCCTGCCCGTTGTCGAGGAATCCGGCGAGCCCTTTGCATCCACCAATGGCTGCATGCATGCTTGCGGTCACGATATGCACGCGACGGCCCTGCTTGGTGCGGCGCGCCTGCTCAAGGCCCGCGAGGCCGAGCTTGTGGAGGCCAACGCTACCGTCAAGTTGCTGTTCCAGCCGGGCGAGGAGACCTTTGAGGGAGCACGCGCTGCCATCGCCGACGGCTTGCTCGAGAACCCGCGCCCTCAGGCGGCCTTTGCTATGCATGTCAACAGCCAGTCGCCGCTTGGCCTGGTGCTCTACGGCAGCCCGGCGCTCTCGGGTGTGTACGGTTTCCGCATCACGCTCCAGGGCAAGGGCGGCCACGGTTCCAGCCCCGAGATCTGCATCGACCCCATCACGGCCGGCGTCCACGTGCACCTGGCGCTCCAGGAGCTTATCTCCCGCGAGGTGCCGGCGGCCAAGGAAGTCGCACTTACCGTTGGTAAGTTCGCCGGCGGCTTGGCGGCCAACGTCATCCCCGACACCTGCGTGCTCGAGGGAACGCTGCGCGGCTTTGATGTTGAGCTCATGGCTCACCTAAAGACCCGCATCGCGGAGGTCGTTAACGGCGTTGCTACGACCTATCGTACGCCGGCGACCATCGAGACGCTTTCGGATGTTCCGCCGCTTGTACTCGACAGCGATATGACTCAGGCGTCGCTTGGCTACGTGGGCGCAGTGCTGCCCAAGACGGCTTTCTTGCCGCTTTTCCATGCCATGGCGAGTGAGGACTTCGCGCTTATCTCGAGCAAGATCCCAAGTGCGTACTTTACCGTGGGCGCGGCCGTAACCGACACGGACGAACACTTTGCCCAGCACCATCCCAAGGCACGTTTTAACGATGCCGAGCTGCCGCTCGGTGCCGCGGCCTATACCGCCGTCGCTTTGGGCTATATCGCCGACCACCGGTAGCACCCAACCTTGCCTTTCAAGCCTGCGGGCATGGCCGTAAGGCCTATGCCCTTGTCTTTCAAGGCAATCTTGGGCACTACCGGCGCCCGGCGCAGGCTATTCGTTTGTCTAAAAGGAGCAGTATGCCCCAGCAGCGTAAGTTCTTCCCCGGCTGGCTCGTGGTGGCCTCCGGCTTCGTGATCATGGCCACGTGTTACACGATTTTCGTCAACTGCATGAGCCTGTTCCAGCCGCTGATCGTCAGCAACCTGGGTATTTCCCTTGCGCAGTACAACGTCTCCAATGCCATCTCCACCGTGGTGAGTGTCGTGGGTTCGCTCGTTATCGGTCATGTTGCCGATAAGGTGAGTGGCCGCGTATTGGGCTCGCTTACCGTTATCGCTACCTCGGCGGTGCTTGCCGGCATGAGCTTTGTCGGTGAGCTGTGGCAGGTCTACGTGCTCTTTGCCGTTTCGGGCTGCTTCGCTGTGGCCTCGACCCGTCTGCTCATTAGCCTTGTGACCGCCAACTGGTTTACCGCTAAACGCGGCCTTGCCATTTCCATCGCACTTTCGGGCTCGGGCTTTGGCGGAGCCATTCTCTCGCCGATCGTGAGCTCTCTTATCGTGAGTGTGGGCTGGCGCTCTGCGTTCCTGGTACTCGCTGCCGTCTGCATGGTGGCGGCACTGCCCATCACGGCTTACTCCTTCCGCACCAAGCCTTCCGAGATCGGCCTTAAGCCGCTCGGCAAGAACCCGGGCGATCCGTCCGTCTCGACGGCTGGCGATAAGGACGAGCACACGGCGCCCGAGGTTAGCGTCGGCTGGTCTCGTATCAAGAAGAGCCCGGCGTTTTGGCTGCTCGTCGTCGCCTTCCTCTTTATGGGTCTCGTTAACGGCGCCATCTTGCCCAACCAGGTCACCAACATGACGAGTGTTACCGTCAACGGCGCCAAGATCGTCACGGGCGGCCACGATCCCATGTGGGCAGGTACCGTGCTTTCGGCCTACATGGTCACCGTCGTTATCGCCAAGATTTCGCTCGGTGCGATCTATGACCGCTTTGGTCTGCGCTTTGGCAATATCCTTGGCTCCATTGCGTGCATTATCGCCTGCGTCGCCCTGTGCTTCCCCGCGACCGATCTTGGTCCCATCGTGGCTGCCGTGAGCTTTGGTATCGGAACGTGCATGGGCACCATCACGCCTACCATCGCCGCGTCCGAGCAGTTTGGCATGGCCGACCTCGGTAAGGTCACGGGCACCATTACCTCGCTCGAGATGGTCGGCGGCACCGTGGGCGCCATTGTCTCGGGCGTGCTGTTCGATGCCACGGGCTCCTTTGCGAGCACCTGGATCGTGTGCCTGGCGTGCTCCGTGGTCATGCTCGTGTTCCTGCTGGCATCCGAGCCCATCGCCGCCAAGCTGCGCGCGAGCGTGGCGGGGGAGTAGGTAGGCCAAAGCGCATCGCCGCTTGTCCGCTTCGTCCGCGGTGGCGCGTCTGGCCGAACGAGCCCCCATACCCTCGTTCGGTCAGACGCGCCACCGCGTTTTGTGTTTGTGCCGTATAATGACCACTACCTATGACGCGATACAAAAGAAAGGTGTTTGCCCATGCAGGCACAGAAGGCGGAGGGAACCCGCGACCTTATCGGCGCCGAGATGCGCGCCTGGCAAAAGATGCAGCAGATCGCTGCCGGCGTATTCGAGCCGTTTGGCTTTAAGCCTATCGAGACGCCCGCGATCGAGCAGGTGGACGTCTTTGTCCACGGTATCGGCCAGTCGACCGACGTCGTGCGCAAGGAGATGTTCCGCGTCTTTAGCGGCGCCAACCTGGAGCGCGTCTTTACCGAGGGTACCGATACCAAGCTCAAGCCCAAGCAGCGCTTGGCGCTTCGCCCCGAGGGCACGGCCGGTGTGGTGCGCGCCGTCGTGGAGAACAACCTGGTGCCTCAGGGCTCCACGCCGTTTAAGGCCTACTATGCCGAGGCCATGTTCCGCGGCGAGCGCCCCCAGAAGGGCCGTCTGCGCCAGTTCCACCAGGTGGGCATCGAGTGGCTCGGCGCTCCCGATCCGGCGGCAGACGCCGAGTGCATCATCATGCTCATGGAGTTCTACAAGCGCCTGGGCTTCGATCTTTCCAAGCTTCGTCTGCTCATCAACTCGATGGGTGACGCCCAGTGCCGTCCGGCTTACCGCGAGCAGGTCAAGCAGTTCATCCTCGATCACGCAGACGAGATGTGCGACGAGTGCCGCGAGCGCGCCGAGCTCAACCCGCTGCGTGCCTTCGACTGCAAGAACGACCATTGCCGCGAGATCATGGCCGATGCGCCGCTGATGGGTGACAACCTGTGCGACGAGTGCCGCGAGCACTACGAGCAGGTCAAGCGCTATCTGGATGCCGCCGGTATCGAGTATGTCGAGGATCCCACCTTGGTGCGCGGCCTGGACTACTACACCCGTACTGTCTTTGAGGTCGAGGCCCCTGGCGCCGGCGTCGGCTCCATCGGCGGCGGTGGCCGCTACGATGGCCTGGTCGAGCTCGAGGGCGGCAAGCCCACGGCAGGCGTCGGCTTCGCTGTCGGTTTTGAGCGCGCCCTGCTGGCCCTGCAGGCCTTTGGCAGCGATCTGGGTGCCGAGGAGGCCCCGTGCGTCTATGTCGCCAACGCAGGCAAGGAGCTGCGCCAGAACGTCTTTGCCATTACGCAGGAGCTTCGCGCCGCAGGCATCGTGACCGAGGCCGACTATCAGGGCCGTTCGCTCAAAGCCCAGTTTAAGCAGGCCGATAAGGTGGGCGCCAAGCTCATCCTGGTCCTGGGCGGCGACGAGCTTGCCGCCGGCAAGGTCAAGGTGCGCGACATGGAGAGCCATGACGAGGTGCTGGTCGATCTGGCCAACGTCGTCGAGGCGGTTCGCGAGCGCCTGTAGCGCATCATTTTGAACTGCGGGTCCGCCAACACGTCCCGCTCGCGGCGAACGATTGTTACGGGGGTGTTTCGCATTTATGCGGAATGCCCTCGTTTGCATATGCCGCCCACCGAGAAATACGACCATTTGGGGCAAAAACCCTTGCAATGCAGAAAATACTTTTGTGTGGTAAAGCGCAATCAGTGTCGAAAGTATTTCTCAAGCGCCTATAATGAATACCGCATGTTACGTGCATAGAAGGAGGAATGGGAGGAAACGTGGCTGAGAATCTAAGCAACCAGTCTGTACCCGAAGCCGCGGCGCGCGTCGCTGCCGTGGTCAACCGCCTCGTTAACCGAATCGGCTCGAATGCCGAGTCCAGGGAGCGTCTCGCCGAGATCGAGATCCCCGAGGAGCTGCGCGATAATCTGGCGCTGTTCCTGCGCCTGGAACGTCGTGTGCTTAGCGAGTATGATCCCGAGATCGCGGACCTGTTCGACAAGATTTTGACAGCCGAGATTGTGGCCAATGCTGGCAACCCCGGTAGCCGCGCTGCCGACGAGTCCGTTGACGAACAGGGCGTGCCCACTGCCGACGAGCCCACTGCCGTGGCGTTTCGCGAAGTCGTCGATTTGATTGACAGCCTGCCGCTTGATAAGCAGCAGGTCATCGTTCGCGCCTTTACGAGCTTCTTCCACTTGGCAAACCTGTCGGAGGAGAACTACCGTGTGGCGCAGCTGCGCGAGCGCGAGGCCGGTGCATCGACCGATACCGAGGTCGATCCCGCCAACGAACTCACCGTCGCCTATCACCAGTTGGTAAACGAGATGGGCGTCGAGGGTGCCAATGAGCTGCTCGGCAAGCTCGAGTTCCACCCTGTCTTTACCGCACATCCCACCGAGGCCCGTCGTAAGGCCGTCGAGGGCAAGATTCGCCGTATCTCCAACCTGCTGGAGGAGCGTCCGCGTTTGGGCGGCTCCGACCTGGTGGAGAACGAGCGCCATATGCTGCAGGAGATCGACGCCCTGGTGCGTACGAGCCCCATCGCGCTCAAGAAGCCCACGCCGGTCGAGGAAGCCGATACCATCATCGACATCTTCGATAACACGTTGTTCGACGTTATCCCCGTCATCTATCGTCGTTTTGACGACTGGGTGCTGGGCGACAAGGCCGGTACCGTGCCGCCGCTGTGCCCGGCGTTCTTCCATCCCGGCAGCTGGATCGGTTCCGACCGCGACGGTAACCCCAACGTCACCGCCAAGGTGAGCCGTGAGGTCGCCGCCAAGTACTTTACCCACATGGTGCTCAAGCTCGAAGACAAGTGCCGCCGCATCGGCCGCAACCTCACGCTCGAGGCTACCTACAGCAAGCCGTCGGCCGAGCTCATCAACCTGTGGAACCATCAGGTCGAGATGAGCACCCAGTACACGGCCCGTGCCGAGCTGATCTCCGAGCACGAGCCGCATCGTGCCGTCATGCTCGTCATGGCCGACCGTCTGAACGCCACTGTGCGCCGTATCACCGACACCATGTACCACAGCGCCGACGAGTTCCTGGATGACCTGCGTGTCGTCCAGCGTTCGCTGGCTGCCTGCGGTGCCGTCCGTGCCGCCTACGGTCCGGTGCAGACCATCATCTGGCAGGTCGAGTCCTTCGGCTTCCATATGGTCGAGATGGAGTTCCGTCAGCACTCCGTGGTGCACGCCCGCGCCCTCAAGGATATCCACGAGAACGGTATCCATGGTGACCTGCAGCCCATGACGCGCGAGGTCATCGACACCTTCCGTGCCATCGGTTCCATCCAAAAGCGCTACGGCAAGAAGATGGCGCACCGCTACATCATCTCGTTTACCAAGAGTGCCCAGCATGTGGCCGACGTCTTTGAGCTGGCCCACCTGTCCTTCGCACACGAGGAAGACGTTCCCGAGCTCGACGTGATCCCGCTGTTCGAGCAACTCGAGGACCTCGAGGGCTGCGTTGACGTGCTCGACCAGATGCTTACGCTGCCCGTGGTGCAAAAGCGCCTTGCCCAGACCAACCGCCGTATGGAGGTCATGCTGGGCTATTCCGACTCCTCCAAGGACGCCGGTCCTACCACGGCCATGCTCGCGCTGCACTCCGCGCAGGAGCGCATCGCCAAGTGGGCCGAGAAGAACGATATCGACCTGGTGCTCATGCACGGTCGCGGCGGTGCCGTGGGCCGTGGTGGCGGCCCGGCCAACAAGGCCGTGCTGGCGCAGCCCAAGGGTTCGGTCAACTGCTTCTTTAAGCTCACCGAGCAGGGCGAGGTCATCTTTGCCCGTTACGGCAACCGCACGCTGGCTCAGCGCCATGTTGAGTCCGTTGCTGCCGCAACGCTTTTGCAGTCGGCCCCGAGTGTCGAGAAGACCAACACCGAGACCACGCAGAAGTTCTGGGATATGGCCGAGAAGCTCAACGCCGCAAGCCACGAGCGCTATCTGGACCTGCTGAACACCGAGGACTTTACACCGTGGTTCTCGACCGTGACGCCGCTGACCGAGGTCGGTCTGCTTCCGATCGGCTCGCGTCCCGCTAAGCGCGGCCTGGGCGCCAAGTCGCTCGATGACCTGCGTACCATTCCGTGGATCTTCAGCTGGAGCCAGGCGCGCATTAACCTGGCCGCTTGGTACGGCCTGGGCACCGCCTGCGAGCAGCTGGGCGATCTTGACCAGCTCAAGGCTGCCTACCAGGAGTGGCCATTCTTCCGCACCTTTATCGACAACATCGAGATGTCGATTGCTAAGACCGATCAGCGCATCGCCAAGATGTATCTGCATCTGGGCGACCGCGATGATCTGTCCAAGAAGGTCTTTACCGAGATGCAGCTCACCCGTAAGTGGGTCCTTGCCATCGTCGGTGATGAGTGGCCGCTGCAGCGCCGCCGCGTGCTCGGCTGCGCCGTTCGCGTGCGTAACCCCTACGTCGACGCCCTGTCCATCGCCCAGGTCCGCGCCCTTCGCGAGGTGCGTATGAACCAGGACGAGATGGCCGAGGAGAAGAAGGCCGAGTACATGAGCCTGATTCTTTCGACTGTGACCGGCGTCTCGGCAGGATTGCAGAACACGGGGTAATCGATAGCCCTGTGGCTCTCACCGGGACCCGATGGGTTTCCCTCTGAATGCGTCCTCGCACTTGAAGCCCCCTTATCCTGCTCCTTCGGAGCTGCGGATAAGGGGGCTTCGTGCTGCGGAGTGCATTCAGAGGGAAACCCATCGGGTCCCTTCGTCCTCGGTCTTCTGGGGTTAAAGCTAAAGGGAATAAGGCGCGCTTCGCGCATAGCGTGGAGTGCGGCGAGGGCTTCTTGCGTCCTGCGGAGTGTGCCTAAAAGTAAACTAATGGCGGGCCCTGCGATGTCCGGTCTTCGGCGGATCGGCCGCTGGGTGAGGGTGGTGCTTGGGGCGACGTGCAAAAAACGGAGTTTTCAGCAGCCAAAGATTGATGCATAAGGCCATAGCCGGCTTTCACTGCCTTTGTTGATGCTTTTGCACGACGATTGGGCTTTGGCGACGATCATATATGGCTGGTTTCTCGCCGCATGCTATCCAGATGGGTCGAGTCATGAGGACTATCTACCTTTTGAAAGATTTTTGGCACCAAAATCTTATCCCGCGATGCTGAATACTCGCAAAAATGCACGCTCCGGAGGGTACTACCCAGTTATGGCCAGAAATCCATGCGCCATCTTATGCAATTAATTAACGAATTTATGCAAAATGGCTTACGTGCGTACGTCTCGGACTAGATGTTTGCCTCGGCGCTGCGTAAATCATCCTGTCTATAGTGTCTTTGACAGGCGGCTGCGGTCCCGTTTGGCGTCGCGGCCGTTTTGTTGTGGGTCAAATATGAACGTTGTGTTAATGAGTCGGTGGACGGTGGTGTTTTTCGGTGAGCGGCGTATCCTTCCAACGGTTAATCTAGTGTGTCAGTTGAAAGGAAGAGGGCGCTCGTCATTGTTTGAATGTGAACTACCGTTTGACCACAAGACGTTGCATCTGGAGCTCGAGGATAAGAATTTCGCGGGTGTGATGGAAGGTCATCAAAACGAGTTTAAGACCACGAAATCGCAGGAAGAGCTGGTAGAGGAGTCACTTGCCAACCCTTATGGCTCGCCTTCGCTCGAGGAGCTTTGTGCTGGCAAGAAGGATATCGTCATCATTAGCTCCGATCATACGCGTCCCGTTCCCTCGCGTGTGACGATGCCTATTCTGCTGCATCACATCCATTCCGCTGCGCCCGAGGCTCGAGTGCGTATTTTGGTTGCTACGGGTATGCACCGTCCGTCGACGCACGAGGAACTCGTCAACAAGTATGGCGAGGAGATTGTTGCCAACGAGGAAATTGTTATGCACGTCGCGACTGACGACAGCATGATGAAAAAGATTGGCACCCTGCCTTCTGGTGGCGAGTGCATCATCAACAAGATTGCCGCCGATTGTGATCTGCTGCTTGCCGAGGGCTTTATTGAGCCGCACTTCTTTGCCGGTTTCTCTGGTAGCCGCAAGTCCGTCTTGCCTGGCATCGCCAGCTACAAGACCATCATGTACAACCACAACGGTCAGTTTGTGAACGATTCCCATTCGCGTGCCGGCAACCTGTGCCACAACCACGTGAGCGAGGACATGTTTGCCGCTGCCGAGATGGCTCACCTTGCCTTTGTGCTCAACGTGGTGCTCAACGGCAAGCATGAGGTTATCGGCTCCTTTGCAGGCGACATCCATAAGGCACACGAGGCTGGCTGCGAGTTCGTGAAGAGCCTTGCCGGCGTTGAGCCCGTCGAGTGCGAGATCGCCATCACCACCAACGGCGGCTACCCGCTCGACCAGAACATCTATCAGGCCGTGAAGGGCATGTGCTCTGCCGAGGCCACGCTTCCCGAGGGCGGCGTGATCATCGACGTCGCCGGTTGTGCCGACGGTCACGGTGGCGAGGGCTTCTATCACAACATCGCCGACAACGATCCTGCGGAGTTTGAGCGCGCCTGCATCGACCGTCCTAAGGACGAGACCCTGCCCGATCAGTGGACGAGCCAGATTTTCGCGCGCATCCTGGCGCATCACCCTGTGATCATGGTCACCGACCTGTGCGATCACCAGATGCTCAAGGATATGCACATGACGCCGGTCAACACTATCGAGGAGGCGCTCAAGCTCGCCTTTGAGATGAAGGGTGCCGATGCTAAGGTGGCCGTCATTCCCGATGGCCTGGGCGTTGTCGTCGCTCAGCACTAGTACGCGGCCTAAACGAATCGTTTATAACCGACAAGAAAGATAAGGTTTTATGCTTACCAAACTCCTCTGCGAATTCGGCGCAACGGCCCTCATGATCATCTTTGGCGTGGGCGTGCACTGCGATACCGTGCTTAAGGGCACCAAGTATCAGGGCTCCGGCCACATGTTTGCCATCACCACCTGGTCTTTTGGCATCTCGGTTGCTCTGTTTATCTTTGGCGGCGCCGTGTGCATGAACCCCGCCATGGTGCTTGCCCAGTGCATCGTCGGCCTGGTGCCGTGGAGCAGCTGCATCCCCTTCATGATTGCCGATATGCTCGGCGGCTTTGCGGGTGCCGTGATCGCGTGGCTTATGTATGCCGATGAGTTCAAGGCTTCCGATGGTGTCGTCGATCCCATTGCCCAGCGCAACATCTTCTCGACCAACCCCACCACCGAGGGCACCAACTATGCCCGCAACTTCTTCTGCGAGGCTATCTGCACCTTTGTGTTCATCAGCGCCATCCTTGCTGCTGCTAACCGTGCTGGCGAGAACGTCCTGATGCTCGCTATCTGCGTCGGTCTGATCGTTTGGGCTGTTGGCATGGGCATGGGCGGCATCACCGGCTTCGCCATGAACCAGGCTCGTGACCTTGGTCCTCGCATGGCCTATCAGGTGCTGCCGATCAAGAACAAGGCTGACAACAACTGGAAGTACGGCCTGCTCGTTCCTGGCATCGCTCCGTTTGTCGGTGCCGCTCTGGCCGCGCTGTTTGTGCACGGTTTCTTGGGCATGTTCTAGTCCAAGACTACATAGTTGTTCGCCGTCCGCATGGGGTAACTTCCCAGCGCGTCCTCGGACATGCAAAAAGGCTCGCTGCGCACTTTGTGCGGCGAGCCTTTTTGCGTCCTGCGGAGTGCGCTGGGAAGTTACCCCATGCGGACGGCTGCGGGGTCTTTGTTGCGTTCGTACAAGCAACCCAACATATATATCTGAATTTGGATGGGAGGGGCTTGTTGCTGTTGGGGGGCATTGAAGCGCGAGTGGCACTTTGGGATGCGTGGCGGCCTGGGTTGGGGCGATGCTTTGGGATGAGCTTCTTACTTAGCTGAAGAGGGGTTTTATGGCTGATAGGTAGTCTTTGGCTACTTCGGCCTTATCTGCTTGGAAGTTGTGCCAGGCCCACCATTGGACCATTCCTACGAAGCTTGAGGCTATGTGGTGTAGTAGGAAGCTTCGGTCCATGGTGGCGGCGGGGCCGTTTGGGTCGGTAGGGACGGTTTCGGCTGCGCGCGACATGATGGTCTTGCGTAAGCAGTCGGCGAAGACGCGTGAGCCGGCGCCGGCTACGAGGGCGCGTACGCCCTGACGACGATCCCAGAGGTTGTTGAGGATATGCTCGACTTGCACGAGTGGGTCGTCGAGCGGCGTACCATCGTCGTCGAGGGCGTGGGTGCAGATGTCGCTCACGAGCTCGGACAGTAGGTCGTCTTTGCTCTTAAAGAGGCCGTAGAATGTCGCGCGGCCTACGTGAGCGCGCACGATGATGTCGCCGACGGTGATCTTGCCGTAGTCCTCTTCGCGTAGGAGTTCGGAGAACGCCGCGACGATGGCGGCGCGGCTTTTTGTCTTGCGGGCGTCCATGGCTATGCGTCCGCGTGAACAAGCAGGCAGCGGAGCGTACCGGAGCAACCCTCGTAGGGGCGTTTGCCGGCGCCGTAGCCGACGGCTTTGATGCGGTAGCGGGCCGGCAGGTGCTCGGACGTGCGCAGTGCGGCGACGATGGCGGCGCCCGTGGGCGTCACGAGCTCGCCGGCGACCGGTGCGGGCGTGAGAGCGATATTGCCTGCTTGGCATAGGTTGATGACGGCGGGCACCGGGATGGGCATAAGGCCGTGGGCGCAGCGGATGGTGCCGTGGCCCTCGGAAAGCGACTCGACCACGATGTCCTCAATACCCAGGTCATCGAGGCAGATAGCGACAGAGCAGACGTCGACGATGGAGTCGACGGTGCCCACCTCGTGGAACATGACGGTCTCGGGCGTTTTGCCGTGGGCCTTTGCCTCGGCGGCGGCGAGCGCGGTAAAGATGGCGAGCGCACGACGCTTGGCGCCATCGCTTAGCTGCGAGCCGTCGATGATAGCAGTGACGTCCGCCAAAGAACGGTGGTGATGGTGGTGGGCGTGATGATGGCCCTCGTGGTCATGGCCGTGGGCCTCATGATCATGTTCGTGGCAGTGACTGTGCTCGTCGTGCTCATGATGGTGGTGCTCGTGCTCGTGCGTGTGCTCGGCAGCTGCTTCGTTGCCGTAGAGCCAGGCCATATCGTGGTCGTGGTTCTCGAGCTCCTCTGCAAGCTGGACGTCAAAATCACAGGCGTCGATGCCATGCTTGTTTGCACGCGTGACGGCGATCGTAAAGCCGTCGACCGGCAGTGTGGCGAGCTGTTCGCGCAGGTGCTCCTCGCTGGCGCCCAGGTCGAGCAGGGCCGCGACGGTCATGTCGCCGCTGATGCCCGAGGTGCCGTCGATGATAAGCGTGTGCTGATGGTTGGACATGGAATGCTCCTTAACGGGCGTGGGGCGTGCCAGCGCTCAGATGATTGATAAGACTTGCCTGGTAGGCGGCACCGAAGCCGTTGTCGATATTGACGACCGAAACGCCGCTGGAGCAGGAGTTGAGCATGGCGAGCAGCGCGGCTACGCCACCAAAACTCGCGCCGTAGCCCACGCTGGTGGGAACGGCGATGACCGGACAGCTCACCAGGCCGCCGACAACGCTCGCCAACGCGCCCTCCATGCCGGCGATGGCGATGACCACCTGCGCCTGGGCAAGTTCCTCGGCATGCGCGAGCAGGCGGTGCAGGCCGGCAACACCCACGTCGTAGAGGCGGTCGACCTCGTTGCCGTAGAATTCGGCCGTCAACGCGGCTTCCTCGGCGACGGGCAGGTCGCTCGTACCGGCGCAGGCGACAACGATGCGTCCGTTGCCGGTAGGGGAGGGCTTGCCGCCCACGAGGGCGAGCTGTGCGTCTGGGACATATCCCAGGTCGATGCCGTTGCCGAGGAGCTTCGAGGCGCGGGCTGCCTTTTCGGCGTCCAGGCGCGTGACCAGGATGCGCACCTGGCCGGCATTGAGTAATGCTTTGATAATGGCGGCAATCTGCTCGGCGGTTTTACCGGCGCCGTAGACAACCTCGCCGGCTCCCTGGCGCACCCCGCGCGAAAGATCGAGCTGCGCAAAACCCAGATCGGCGGTTGGCGCCGTCTGGAGGCGCGTGAGGGCGACTGCCGGGGTGACTACTCCGTCGGCAACATCGCTCAGCAATTGCTCAAGATCTCGCTTATCCATATATGTTCCCTTCGACGGCGCAAAGTCTAGCACTCAAAGGGTATGTTTCCGAACACTAAGACAAAATTGTTCGGAAACTATAGGACAGACTGATTCTCTTGTTAGAAGGATCGACTAGTCGCGCAGGATGATGTCCATGGCGAGCATCAGGTTGCGCTCATCGATGGCAAACGGGGCGGCTTCGCGCGTCTTGGGCTTGGCGCAAAACGCGATGCCCGTGCCCGCGGCCTGAATCATGGGGATGTCGTTGGCGCCGTCACCGATCGCGACGGTGTGGGCCATGTCGACACCGCACTCAACCGCCCAATCCAGCAGCTGGATGAGCTTGGACTCCTTGGTCACAATGTCTGCCGTCAGCTTGCCGGTGAGCTTGCCGTCCACGACTTCCAGACGGTTGGCCAGGCAAAAATCGATGCCCGCGGCGGCCACGATCTTGTCAGCGACCTCGTGAAAGCCGCCGCTTACCACGCCGACCTTCCAGTCTTTGCTGTGCGCCGAGCGCACAAGCTCCAGCGCGCCGGGGGTAAACGTCACGCGCTCAAAGGTGCGCTCGAACACACTCTCGTCCAAGCCGGCAAGCAGCCCCACGCGCTCCTCGAGCGCCTGCTTAAAGTCCAGCTCGCCGCGCATAGCGCGCTCGGTGATTTGCGCAACTTGCTCGCCCACGCCGGCCTCCTCGCCCAACAGGTCGATGACCTCCTGGTTGATGAGCGTGGAGTCGATATCCATAACAATGAGGCGTGCAGTCATGACGGGCCTTTCCGAGTGCTGTTTTATTGGGGCATATTGTCGCACGTGAATAGCGCGGGCGGGTGCCGCGGTGCGTCAATTGTTTCGTCTCCGTCAAGTCTTTGGGCAAGAGCTACTTTTTCGTGGTACATCGACGCGGGTGCGATAAGATAGAACGCCATGTCCGGCTGCGCGGTTTACGCAGGCTGGGCAAATCTGTACGACGCCGCCCGGAACGACACGGGGCGGCACAGATCCATAAAGGAGGATCACTGGTATGAGCCAGACCCGTCCCATCGATGAGCATTCCATGCACACCCGTACCTGCGGCGAGCTTCGCTTCGAGAACGTGGGCGAAGAGGTCACCCTCACCGGTTGGGTGAGCCGTCGCCGCGACCACGGCGGCCTTATCTTCTGCGACCTTCGCGACCGCGAGGGCATCACGCAGCTCACCTTCGACCCCGAGCACTCCGATGGCGATGCCTTTAAGATCGCCGAGACCATGCGTCCCGAGTGGCCCATCAAGATCCACGGCGTCGTGCGCGCCCGTGGCGAGGAGACCACCAACACCAAGCTCGCGACCGGCGAGATCGAGGTCCTGACCGACCACGCCGAGGTGCTCAACACGTCCGTCACCCCGCCGTTCCAGATCGAGGACGGCATCGAGACGAGCGAGGACACCCGCCTGCGCTATCGCTATCTGGACCTCCGTCGTCCCGAGATGATGGCCAACCTCAAGCTGCGCTCCGACTTTACCTTTGCCATTCGCGAGGCGCTGCACAACCGTGAGTTCATGGAGGTCGAGACGCCCTCCCTGTTCAAGTCCACGCCCGAGGGCGCTCGCGACTTCATCGTTCCCAGCCGTATTCAGCCGGGTAACTTCTACGCCCTGCCGCAGTCCCCGCAGCTCCTGAAGCAGCTGCTCATGGTCGGTGGCGTCGAGCGCTACTACCAGGTTGCCAAGTGCTTCCGCGACGAGGACCTGCGTGCCGACCGTCAGCCCGAGTTCACCCAGGTCGATATCGAGATGTCCTTCGTGGACCAGAACGATGTCATGAGCGCGCTCGAGGAGGTTCTTGCCGATGCTTTCGGCCGCATGGGTGTCGAGATGCCCACGCCGCTGCGTCGCATGAACTACTGGGATGCCATGGACACCTATGGCTCCGATAAGCCCGATACCCGCTATGGCATGCACCTGGTCGGCCTGACCGACATCTTTGCCAACTCCAAGTTCAAGGTCTTCGCGACCGCTGCGAACGAGGAGGGCTCTGTCGTCAAGGCCATCAACGCCAAGGGCGCCGGCGCCTGGGCACGTGCCAAGATCGATAAGCTTGCCGGCGTGGCCTCCACGTTTGGCGCCAAGGGCCTGGCTTGGATCGCCTTCCGTGAGGACGGCTCCATCAACAGCCCCATCGTCAAGTTCTTCTCGGACGAGGAGATGGCGGCTCTGCGCGAGCGCATGGACGTCGAGCCCGGCGACCTTGTGATGTTCGCCGCCGGCCCGCGCCTGCTCTCCGACGAGATCCTGGGCGGCATGCGTTCCCACATGGCCAATGCGCTCGAGATCAAGCGCGAGGGTCACGACTTCCTGTGGGTCGTCAACTTCCCGCTGTTCCATTGGGACGAGGATCGCAAGGCCTATGCTGCCGAGCATCAGCCCTTTACCCTGCCGACCGAGACCGACATCGCCAAGATCGAGGCCGATCCGCTGGCAGCCGGTTCGTGCACCTACGACTTTGTCATGGACGGCTTTGAGGCCGGCGGCGGCGGTATGCGTATCCACAACGCCGAGATGCAGATGTCCATGCTCAAGCTCCTGGGCTTTACCGAGGAGCGCGCCGAGTCTCAGTTTGGCTTCCTCATGGAGGCCCTCAAGTTTGGTGCGCCCCCGATGGGCGGTTTCGCTCTGGGTCTGGACCGCGTGTGCATGCTGCTCACCGGTTCCGACTCCATCCGCGACGTCATGGCGTTCCCCAAGACGGCCAGTGGCTCCGACCTTATGTCGGGTGCTCCGAGTGCCGTTTCCGGCGCCCAGCTCAAGGACGTCAGCCTGCGCCTGATGTAGGCAAGCGGCTACATATTGCCCGTAACGAGGGAAGGACGCGTGCCTTCCCTCGTTTTTTATGCGCCGAGGTTGAGAGGGCTTGGGATGACCGGGCGTCGCGGAAAGCGCGACCCAGAATTCGGCAAAATAATGGGGCACAGTTTCCGGTTGAGCTGTCTAACGGAAACTGTGCCCCAGAATGAGCACTCAAAACGGGGCAGGCTTTCCGTAACAACTGTCTGGCGGAAAGCCTGCCCCAATTTCTTATAGCGAGTCTCTCTGGATCAGCTGCATGTGCATCACGGAGGTGGTGGGCTCGGCACCCTTGATCATGTCGAGCGCAATGTTGGCGGCCATGTGGCCTTCTTCGCGCAGGGGCTGGCGGACGGTCGTGAGCGCGGGGACGCAGCGCGTCGCAATCTCGTGATCGTCGAAGCCGACGACAGAAATGTCCGCCGGAACGGATAGGCCTGCCTCGTTGAGTGCGGTGATGACGCCAGCCGCGATACGGTCCGATCCGCAGAGCACGCCATCGAAAGCAATCTCGCGCGCGAGGATCTGGTGCATGGCCTGATAGCCGTCTCCGTTGTTCCAGCCGGTATAGATAACGTTTGCGTCTGGGAGGTCTTCGCCCAAGACGGCGCGGTAGCCGCGCAGGCGGTCGACAACGGCGGGGTTGTCTTGCGGTCCCAACACGGCGACGATATCTTTGCGCCCTCGCTCCTTCATAGCGAGCGCTGCAAAGCGTCCGCCCTCTTCGTCGTCAGAGTAGACCGTCGAGAACACATCGCGATAGGGGTGGCTCTCGAGCTGGCCGCACAACACGGTGGGTACGCCCAGCTCGCACAGTACCTCGAGCAGCTCGCTGCCCTTGTAGGGGGAGACGTCGATCACGGCGTCGAACGAGCGGCGCTCAAAGTGCTCGCGTGCGCGGTTGCGCTCATGCGTAGAAGACGCCTGCAAGATAACGGGCAGATAGGACGACTCCGACAGTTCCTCGGTAATGCCGCTCAAAAACTCGCTATAGGTGGGGTCGCTGAAGAGTTCACTCAGGGGCTCGGTCACGAGCACGGCGATGATTTCCGTGCGCCCGACAGCGAGCGCTCGGCCACGAGCGTTGGGGACAAAATTGACTTCCTTGGCCGCCGCGCGGACGCGCTTTTTGGTTTCCTCGCTAATGCGGGGCGAATCGTTGAGAGCGCGCGATGCCGTGGAGCGCGACACGCCGGCAGCTGCGGCAACCTCGGCAAGCGTAGGTGCGGTGCGAACTGGTTGGGTCATGGCGTCTCCTGGAAAATGCGGTCGATGTTGTCACTGATACGGGCTGGTGCGGATACAGCTTACTATAGTGCGTCTGAACAGCGTTCATGATATCCGGTGACCGGCGTCGTTTTGCAACCAAGCCGCAATCGAATACACCTCGTATGGGGGGAGATATCTGCGGGCGTGGCGGTTGCCTACGAGCTTAAGAACGATGTCTTGTGCTGTGTTTCGATACTCAGGGTGACATAAGTGTCGCGGTTGTACAACCGGTTGCACCGTTAACCCGGTCAAATCGACCGTTCAGCGGACAACCGGTTGCACAGTTTTTTGCATCGCCCGTAAGATAAGGACAACCGGTTGCACAAGAATCACTACGATGACGAAGGAGCATCACCATGGACGCCATTAACGATTGGGAAAACCAAGCGCTCACCCACAGGAACCGCCTGGCACCCCATGCGTACTTTATGGGTTACGAGACCGCCGATCTCGCTGCAACGTACAGCCGCGAGCTGTCGCGCGGGTTTGTCCAGCTGTCCGGCTCGTGGCAGTTCCGCCTCTTTGAGGGCCCCGCTGCCGTCTCCAACGAGGAGCTCTCCACGTACGAGCCCGAGTGGGATCACGTGGAGGTTCCGCACCTGTGGCAGGTAGACGGCTATGGCAACCTTGCCTACACCGACGAGGGCTTCCCGTTCCCGGTGGATCAGCCGTTCGTTCCCTCTGACGATCCCACGGGCGTGTACCAGCGCATCGTCAACCTTCCCGCCGTGCCTGCCGGCGCTCGCGAGATCATTCGCTTTGACGGCATCGAGAGCTATGGCGAGCTGTACGTCAACGGTCAGTTTATCGGCATGACCAAGGGTTCGCGCCTGTCTGCCGAGTTCGACGTGACCGACGCGCTTGTCGAGGGCGACAACCTGTTTGCGGTCAAGGTTCTGCAGTACAGCGATGGCAGCTATATCGAGGACCAGGACATGTGGTGGGCATCGGGCATCTTCCGCGATGTGTACCTTATGCAGCGTCCCGCCGCGCACCTGGTCGACTTTAGGTTCCGCACGCACCGCGAGGGCGATACCGCTTTGATTACGCTCGATACGGTGGCCGAGGGCGCTTCCCGCGTCGTGTTTACGCTCAGCGATGGCGAGAACGTGGTGGCTACGGGCGAGTGCGTCGACGGCCATGCCGAGTGCAGCGTGACCGATGCCCACTTCTGGAATCCCGAGGACCCCTTCCTCTATGACCTTACGTTTGAGGTCTACGACGGTGACCAGGTCAGCGAGTACGTCCCACATCGCCAGGGTCTTGCCGAGGTGACGGTCGAGGGCAATCATATCTACCTCAACGGCACTTACTTTAAGATGCATGGCGCCAACCGCCACGATCACGACGATCACAAGGGCCGCGCCGTGGGCCTCGATCGCATGCGCCGCGACCTGGAGCTCATGAAGCAGCACAACATCAACGCGGTGCGCACGTCCCACTACGCCAACGACCCGCGCTTTTACGAGCTGTGCGACGAATACGGTATCATGCTGGTCGCCGAGACCGATATGGAGAGCCATGGCTTCGAGAATATCGGCAATATCGCCCTGGTCACCGACGACCCGGCATGGGAGCCGGCCTACGTCGACCGCATCGAGCGCCTGGTGATGCAGGAGCGCAACCACGCCTGCATCATTATGTGGTCGATGGGCAACGAGAGCGGCTATGGCTGCAACATCCGCGCGATGTACGCCAAGGCTCACGAGCTCGACGGTCGTCCGGTCCACTACGAGGAGGATCGCAACGCCGATACCGTCGACGTTATCTCCACCATGTACTCCCGCGTGTCGCAGATGAACGACTTTGGTGAGCATCCATTCCCCAAGCCGCGCATCAACTGCGAGTACGGTCACTCCATGGGCAACGGCCCCGGAGGCCTGTCCGAGTATCAGGAGGTCTTCGATCGCTGGGATTGCATCCAAGGCCAGTTTATCTGGGAATGGTGCGACCACGGTTTGGCTGCTGTGACCGAGGACGGTGTTGCCTACGATATGTATGGTGGCGACAACGGCGATTACCCCAACAACAGCAACTTCTGCATCGATGGCATGGTGTTCCCTTGGCAGCAGCCGAGCCCGGGCCTCACTGAGTATGGTCAGGTTATCTGCCCGGTTCGCATGGCCTACGATGCCGAGGCGGGCGAGCTGACCGTCACCAACAAGCGTTGGTTTACCACCCTCGAGGATGTTTGCCTGTCGGCGGAGACCCTGGTGGACGGCGACGTGGTTTGCCGCAAGACGCTCATGCCCGGTGCGGTTGCCCCCGGCGAGTCCGTCCAGCTTCCGCTGGTGATTCGCGAGGTCGCGGTAGGCGAGACCCTACTGACTGTGCGCGCCTACACCATGGCCGCTCACGTCTGGTGCGAGCCGATGTTCCAGCTGGGCGCAAGCCAGTTTGCCATCGCAAACCATCCGGCGCCAGCCATCGCGGCTCCCACTCGTCCTGAGCTTACGGTCGAGGAGACCGAGCAGGAAATCCGCATTCGCTCCCTCAACGGCGAGCTGACCTTCAGCAAGGTAAACGGTACCGTGAGCGAGTGGAAGGCATCCGGCCGCGACGTCATGGCCTCCGGTCCCCAGGTTGGTTTTTGGCATCCGCTCGTCGATAACCACGCCCAGGAGTATGACTCACTGTGGAAGGACAACTTCATCGATGTGATGCAGACGTCTACCCGCAAGGTTTCTTGGAAGCAGGACGGCAATGCGGTCGTCGTTACCGTGAGCCAGCGTATCGCTCCTCCCGTCCGCGCGTTCGGCATGCGCGTCGAGCTTGTCTACACCGTGCTTCCGAGCGGACGCGTTGACCTCAAGGTTTCCGGCGAGCCCTACGGTGACTATTCGGACATCATCCCGCGCATCGGCATCTCCTTCGAGGTCCCCGGTTGCGATCGCGCCGTCGAGTGGTATGGCCACGGCCCGGGCGAGAACTATCCGGACTCGCTGCGCGCCAACCCGGTCGGTCATTACCGCACCACGGTCGACGATATGTTCACGCCCTACGTTATGCCTCAGGACTGCGCCAACCGCGAGGGTACCCGCTGGGTTGCCCTGCGCTCTAGCCACGGTGACGGTCTGGTCGTGACGCGTCCGAGCGACGCCGCTTCCAACCCGTTCTCGTTCTCGGCATGGCCCTATAGCTGCGAGGCCATCGATAACGCCAAGCACGTCTACGACCTTGTCAAGGGCGATACGGTCACGGTCAACATCAACGACCAACTGCTCGGCCTTGGCTCGAACTCTTGGGGTTCCGAGGTGCTCGATTCCTATCGCACCCGTTTTGAGAGCTTCAGCTTTGAGGTGTCCCTGCGACCGCTGACGTCTGCCGATCTGGCTCAGGCACTGGCACCCATTAAGGAGGCATAAGTCATGCATGTCTTTAACTCGCGCGCCGATTTCGACGCTCAGATGAAGTCCGTCAAGAAGTGGATGCGTACCGGACAGGCGCTCGACGGCGTTTCTGAACTGCAGCACGATGTGGCGTACTCCATCGGCGACTCGTTGGTGTACTGGTGGGTCTATGCCCGCGAGGCCGCAACCGCCGATCTGGTCGGTCACCGTCGCTACCATGCCGTGCTCGCTCCGCTCGACGGCGACCTGACCGTCGAGGTTGCCCCCAAGGCAGGCCTCACCTGCACCCGCGCTTACAGCGATATCGATGATCGCGAGCGCTTTGAGGGGGCGGGGGAGACCGTGACGATTCCCGCCGGCGGCGTTGCCGTCGTCGAGATCGACGAGGCTTACCGTGTTGTCGCCGAGGCTTCGGATCCCCGCGTCGTGGTACTGCACGTGACGGTCGAAGGTTATTCCTTCCCCAACAAGTAGTATTCGTCCGTTTGGACGTTTGCTTCGCGCCGTTAAGGGGGATGGCTTTGTTGACTCCCTTTTCCCCATTTCCCTTAGCAGGTGCGCCGTCCGCGATTGCACTTGCAGCTCGGACGGTTTTGGATGACATTTAATAGATGATTGGGAGGGCTTATGAGCTCTGAAAAACGAGGAACGATCGGTTCGTTCGCTCTGCTGGGCATGACGGTCGCCGCCGTGTTCGGTATCAAGAACATCATCAACAACAACGCGGCCATCGGCTTGGCAGCTGCGCCGTCGTTCTTCTTCGCCACGCTTTTGTACTTTGTCCCCTATACCCTGGTTACCGCCGAGTTCGTCGGCCTCAACAAGGACTCCGAGTCGGGCGTGTACGCATGGGTTAAGACCTCGATGGGTGGTCGCTGGGCGTTCCTGACGGCATTTAGCTACTGGTTCGTTAACCTGTTCTTCTTTGCGTCCGTCCTGCCCAACGTCATCATCTACGCGAGCTACGTGTTCTTTGGTGCCAACGCCGAGCTTTCGCAGCTGTGGATCACCATTATCGAGATCGTCGTCTTTGCTATCGCCACGTGGGTTTCGACCAAGGGCGCTAAGTGGATCGGCTCCATTTCCTCCTTCGGTTCGACCGCAGCTCTCGGCCTGACCGCCGTGTTCATCCTGCTGTCCCTGGCTGCTGCCTTTGGCGGCGTTGAGTTCGCTACGGCTCCTACTCCCGCTAACATGGCTCCCGACATGAGCAACTTCGCAACTGCGTGGGGCTTCTTCGGTACGCTTGCCTGGATCATCCAGGGCGTTGGCGGCGCTGAGTCTGTCGGCGTGTTCCTTAACGACCTTAAGGGTGGCGTCAAGGCCTTCGTGCGCACCGTCGTTATCGCCGGCCTGACCATCGGCCTTCTGTATGCAGGCGCTTCGCTGCTGGTCAACCTGTTCATCCCCGAGGGCAGCGTTGCCATCTCCACCGGTATCTTCGACGTATTCGGCGCTGTCTTTGCCCACTTTGGCATTCCCATGGAAGTGTCTACGCGCGCCATCGGCCTGATCCTTCTCGCCGCCACGCTGGGCTCCCTCATGATGTGGACCTCCGCTCCCATCAAGGTTTTCTTCACCGAGATCCCCAAGGGTGTCTTTGGTAGCAAGATCGTCGAGCTCAACGAGCACGGCATTCCCGCCCGCGCTGCCTGGCTGCAGTTCGCCATCGTCGTCCCCATCCTGATCATCCCGGCCCTGGGCTCCGGTAACCTCGACGACCTGCTCATGATCGTCACCAACATGACGGCTGCCACCGCTCTGCTCCCGCCGCTGCTGATCCTGCTTGCCTACTTTATGTTGCGCAAGAACTTCGACGCTGCTCCCCGTGGCTTCCGCATGGGTTCGCGCACCTTTGGCCTGGTCATTGCTGCATTCCTGCTTGTGGTCTTCTGCTTCGTGCTTATCTGCGGCACCATTCCGCTCGATCAGCCTCTGTGGCTGACGCTGGTCTACAACGTCGGCGGCGTGGTTGTCTTCCTGGGCCTTGCCGTGATGTGGTACAACCGCTACATCAACCGCCTGCGCGAAACCGATCCCGAGGCTGCTGAGAACGAGCTTCGCCCCTCCGTCCTCGACATGATGGAGTAGCGGCTAGGATTAATCTACGGCTGTGGAATAAATCGATTCCCTTTCCTAAGGAGGGGCCTTACGAGGCCCCTCCTTTTGTGTTTTGGAGCATGGTTTTGGACCCTGTGGTCAAAAAATACCAAATATGAGTACTGTTGCAAAAGAGGTGTCATATTTTTCGGCCTGCCCTGAGCGAAAATGGGCTCATAATCAATTTATCTAGCCCCCTTTAAAGGGCGTTTGACGGCTTTCAACCTCTTCGAATCGCTCAAATTAGGCAATTTGCTCTCGATTTTGCTGCTACTAAATTGGTGACAGTACTCATATTTGCCACTTTTTGACCACGAGGTGTTCAGAGGAGCTCTCGAGAAGCATCTAACGGTACAATAGCTACCACGTGGCTGGGTTTTGCCGGCCGAATGTGCGATGTCGTGGGAGGGGACATGGTCGAGTTTACAAAGACGATTAAAGATCCGTTGGGATTACATGCCCGCCCGGTTGCGCTGCTCTATGACATCATTGCCAAGCATCGTAGCGACGTGTCAGTCAGCATCGGCGATCGCCACACGGATGGCCGCGATGTTATGGGACTCATGGCTCTCTACGGCGAGTGCGGCGAGGACATCATCTTCCGCGTTTCGGGCGTAGATGAGGCCTCCTGCGTTACGTCGATCAGAAACCTCTCGCTCTAACCTCAACAATGTGACAAAGGGGCAGTCCCCTCTGTTGCATCAATTGGTATGGCAAGGCGCCGCAAAGAGACAGTCTTTGCGGCGCCTTTGTTTCGTATAGGAAACTTTTTCGAAATCTGAATGCGGACCCTTTCCAAAAAGTTAACCACGTGTTAGTTTACTATAGCGAACATAGGCGTGGTTAACTTTTACCGTGTCGATGTTAAGGACGAACTGACGTTAGGAGCCACTCATGTCTTGCGGACCGCAGATGCCGGCCATGCCGCTTTCGATGGTAAAAGCGGGCGAAACCGTGCGCGTGTCCCGTGTAAAGGGCAATGAGGACATGAAACACCACCTCAAGGACCTCGGCTTTGTCGAGGGCAACGAAATCCACGTGGTGAGCTCGAGTGGCGCCAATATTATCGTCACCGTGCTGGGCGCATGCTTTGGTATCGATTCCAAGGTTGCCATGCACATCATGACCGTCGGTTAGTCTGCAGCATTTCATAAAAACCGAAAGGGGGACAAGAGGATGAAGGCGTTGGGTGACGTTAAGGTGGGCGAGAGCTCCACCATCGTCAAGCTTCACGGTGAGGGTGCGCTTCGCCGCCACCTTATGGACCTGGGGCTCATCAAGGGCACTTCGTTCAAGGTCGTGAAGGTTGCACCGCTCGGTGATCCGGTCGAGATCAACGTGCGCGGCTACGAGCTTTCCATCCGCAAGGAGGAGGCCGCCGTCGTCGAGGTCCAGTAAGGACTCGTGGCGCATATTTCTGCAGATAAAGTTAGGTTTTTCTAACTTAATGCAGCATCTTTGAAGCACATTATCCAGCCTGCGCGGAGAAAGCAGCGCAGGCACACAAGGAAGAAGGATTGAATGGCGGATTCTCAGATCCATGTCGCGTTGGCGGGTAACCCCAACTGCGGCAAGACCACGCTTTTCAACCTGATCACCGGCGCCAACGGCTACGTTGGCAACTGGCCCGGCGTCACGGTTGAGAAAAAGGAGGCCAAGCTCCTAAGCGACAAGAACGTTACCATCACGGACCTCCCTGGCATCTACTCGCTTTCCCCCTACAGCCCCGAGGAGCAGTGCTCGCGCGATTACCTCATGAGCGGCGAGCCCGATGTTGTCGTCCAAGTCGTCGATGCCACCAACCTCGAGCGTAACCTGTACCTGGCGCTTCAGGTTATCGAGACCGGCCTGCCCGTGGTCGTTGCCCTCAACATGGCCGACCTGGTCGAGAAGAACGGCGATAAGATCGACACGGACAAGCTTTCCAAGAAGCTCGGTTGCCCGGTCATGATGATCTCGGCTCTTAAGAACAAGGGCATCAAGGAGCTTTTCGAGCAAGTCAAGAAGTCCGCTGCTTCTAAGGGCCAGGTGCCGGAGCACAAGTTCGATTCCTCCATCGAGGACGTTCTGACGCACATCGAGAACAACCTTCCGGCGAGCGTTCCCGCCAACAAGCGCCGCTACTACGCGGTCAAACTGTTTGAGCGTGATGCGGACGCCTGCAAGCTCATCAACCTCACCAAGGAGAAGGCCGCTCGCGTCGAAGAGCTGGTCGCTCAGTGCGAGCAGGACTGCGACGATGACGCCGAGTCCATCATCACCGGTGAGCGCTACGGCGTGATCGCACACATCATCGACGAGTGCCTCACCAAGGCCCCGGCCAAGATGAGCACCTCCGAGAAGATCGACCGTGTGGTTACCAACCGTATCCTGGGCCTGCCGATCTTTGTGGTCATCATGTTCTGTGTGTACTACATCGCCGTTTCCACCCTGGGCGGAACGGTGACCGACTTCACCAACGATCAGCTCTTTGGCACCGACGGTTGGTATGTGCTCGGTCAGGGCCGCGATGCTTACGATGAGGCTGTCGAGGCCGCGGGTGACGACGCCGACTCGGTCGACCCGGCACAGTACGGCCCCTATGTCCCGGGTATCACCACCATGGTGCACGACGCCCTCGTGGCGGGTGGCACCGAGGACGGTGGCCTGGTCGATTCGCTGGTCTGCGACGGTATCGTTGGCGGCCTGGGCGCCATCTTCGGCTTTGTGCCGCAGATGTTCCTGCTGTTCGTGATGCTGTCCTTCCTGGAGGACTGCGGCTACATGGCCCGCGTCGCCTTTATCATGGACCGCGTGTTCCGCCGCTTTGGCCTGTCCGGTAAGTCGTTCATCCCCATGCTCGTGTCCTCAGGCTGCGGCGTCCCCGGCGTCATGGCCACCAAGACCATCGAGAACGAGAAGGACCGCCGCATGACGGTCATGACCACCACGTTCATCCCCTGCGGCGCCAAGCTGCCGATCATCGCCCTGCTCATGGGCTCCATCATTGGCGATTCTTCCACCACGGCCGCATGGATCAGCCCGCTTTTCTACTTCCTGGGCGTCTTTGCCGTCATCGCCTCGGGCCTCATGCTCAAGAAGACCAAGCTCTTCGCCGGCCGTCCGACCCCGTTTGTCATGGAGCTTCCTGCCTACCACTTCCCGGCGATCCGCTCTTGGGCGCTGCACGTGTGGGAGCGCTGCTGGGCCTTTATCAAGAAGGCCGGCACGGTCATCTTTGCGTCCACCGTCGTCGTTTGGTTCCTCTCCAACTTTGGTAGCTATAACGGTTCCTTTGGCTTCCTGCCTGCGATGGACGGCATCCCCGAGGAGTTTATGGACTACTCCGTGCTTGCCATGCTGGGCAACCTGGTCGCTTGGATCTTCGCCCCGCTCGGCTTTAGCACCTGGCAGGCCACCGCGCTGACTGTCTCTGGCCTCGTCGCCAAGGAGAACGTCGTCGCCACCGCCGGCTCGCTGCTGTCCGTCGCCGACGCGGGCGAGACCGACCCGAGCCTGTGGACCGCGTTTGCCGGTATGTTCCCCACCATGGGCGCTTGCGTTGCCTTCGGCGCCTTCAACCTGCTGTGCGCTCCGTGCTTTGCCGCCATTGGCACCATCCGCAACCAGATGGATTCCGGCAAGTGGACTGCGATCGCCATCGGTTACGAGTGCGCCTTCGCTTGGGTGATCGGCCTGTTCATCAACCAGTTCTACAACTTGCTTGTTCTTGGACAGTTTGGTATCTGGACGATTGTGGCCATCGTGCTGCTAGTTGCGATGCTCTTCCAGATCTTCCGTCCCATGCCCAAGCATGTCTGGACCGACGAGGACGAGACCAACACTGCCTCCGCCGCAGTTTCCGCGTAAGTCCGAATAAGGATTAGCCCCTTTCCACGAGCCCGGGTGTCCCAGCGACACTCGGGCTTTTTGGTAGGGGAGATGTGGCGTTTCCGCAGATAAAACCGACCAAAATAAACCTGTCCCTTTTTGGTAGGTGGAGAATGGGGTAAAGTAAGTGATGGTTAACTAGAGGAGGCTTGCTATGGCACCTATCGATATTGTTGTACTGGCTGTTATCGGTATTGCGTTTGTCGCCGTGTGCGTGCGCATCTACCGCAAGGGCACCTGCGCCGACTGCGCTCAGGGTGGCGTTTGCACGGGGCATTGCTCCAACAAAAAGACGTGCGCCGCACTTAAGGGCGTAGACAAAATCGCCGAAGACTTGGGCCGCGGTATCAAATAAGGTCCAGATATCCAAGCGCCTCGCGAGCATCCATTCGCGGGGCGCTTTGCGCATTTGAGGGAGAGCGCGGCGAGTTGTAGAGTGATTTTGGGGTATCGTTACCTGTACTGTTAATTGGCAACTTATCTATAACGGAGTATCCCCATGAGCGCTCGCGTAACCATGAAGGACATAGCCGCCGAGCTTGGCGTTTCCATCAATACCGTGCACAAGGCCCTGACGGGTAAGGCCGGCGTGAGCGAATCCGTGCGCTCCAAGGTGAATGCTAAGGCCGAGGCCATGGGTTACCATCGCAATACGAGTGCCTCGAGCCTGCGCCGCAAGGATATCAACCTGGTGTTTTGCCTGCCCCGCGCATCGCGCGAGGGAGCGTACTTTTTCCGTTACCTGTGGGAAGGCTGCAATCGCTTTGAGCAAGAGGTCATCGACCAGGGCATTACCGTTGAACGCGTTGAATTTGGCGTGGGCGGCTACGCTGATGCACTCGAGCAAATCGACGAGCGTCTGCAGGTGGGCGAGAAGATTGATGGCTTGCTCGCCTATGCGCCGGGCGACGATCGTGCGACTGAGCTTTTGGGGCAGATCGCCGAGGCAGGCGTGACGATTGAGCTCGTTGACGGCGACCGCCCTCACCTCGATCGTCTGGGCGCTAGTTTGGCCGACTACTCCACGGCGGGTAGCCTGATGGCCGAGCAGGCAGCCAACCTGGTTCACGCTTCTGGGACCGATACCCGCGTGCTTTTATTGGCGGGCGACCCCTATACCGACTCGCACTATTTGACCGCTCGCGCCTTCCACAATTACCTTCGCGAGCACAATGTTCCCTGGCAGGTCGAGGATCTGACCGGTGCTCATGCCCAGGTCAAGCAGCTCGAGCACGAGCTCAACCAGCGTCTAAAGTCATCGGAAGCCCCCGAGTTGATCTGCAGCGTGTTCGCCGTGGGCTCTGAGCTGATTGCCGATGCGCTTGTCTCGGCTAACAAGGCCGGCGAAGTAATGGTGATTGGCAACGACCTGTTCCCAGAAAGTGCGCTGGCTTTGCGTCGGGGCATCTTTACCAACATCGTCTACAAGGACCCGGTGAGTCTGGCATATCGTGGCGCCAAGACCTTAGGCGATTACCTGCTGTGGGGAAAGACGCCGGCGGAGCCTGTGCAAAAGGGGGCTGTTGAGATGGTGTTTGCCAGCAACGTCGATCGTTACTGCGAGCTCGCCGGAATCTAATGCGTTTAGGGAGTTCCCTACTTGCCGCGTACTTTTTGGCTGGGGATTGAAAAATTGTTTCGAAGGCCGCTGATGGCGAATCTGCCGTCAGTGGCCTTTCTTTGTGCCGATCCAACGCAGGGTCCATGGCTCGGCAACCGTTAAGCGGTCAAAACCTACCGTTCGCCCCATGATGGTTAGGTGAACGTTCACCTTGTAACGCATTTTGCACTAAGATGGTGAACGTTCACCTAGAGGATGACGAGCGTATTGTGCGCCCGCCTTGCCAGCAAAGGGGCTGTTTGATGAAAAACTTTATGGACGATCAGGATTTCCTGCTGAGCACTAAGACCGGCGAGGAGCTGTTCCACAACTTTGCCGAGGACATGCCCATCGTCGACTATCACTGCCACATTTCTCCCAAGGAGATTTGGGAGGACAAGCGTTTCGAGAACATCACCGAGGTTTGGCTGGGCGGCGACCACTACAAGTGGCGCCTGATGCGTGCCAACGGCGTCGACGAGCGTTTTATCACTGGCGACGCCCCTGCTCGCGAGAAGTTCCAAAAGTGGGCCGAGACCCTGGGTCGCTGCGTTGGCAACCCCGTCTTTGAGTGGAGCCACCTGGAGCTTAAGCGCTACTTTGGCTACGAGGGCGTCCTCAATGGCAAGACTGCCCAGGAGGTCTGGGACCTTGCCAACGCCAAGCTCGCCGAGGCCAGCTTTACCTGCCGCAACCTGATCAAGCAGTCCAACGTCCGCATGATCTGCACTACCGACGACCCCGCCGACAGCTTTGAGTGGCACAAGAAGATTGCCGCCGATGACAGTTTTGACGTTCAGGTCGTTCCCGCCATGCGCCCCGACGCCGCTCTGCGCATCGAGCGCGGCCAGGAGTTCGCCGACTACTGCAAGCACCTTTCCGAGGTTGCCGGCATTGAGGTCAGCGACTTTGAGGGCATGAAGTCCGCCATCTCCAAGCGCTACGATGTTGCCCACGAGCTGGGCTGCCGCGCCTCCGACCACGCACTCGACTACGTTATGTATGTCCCGGCTACCGCCGATGAGATTGAGGCCATCTTTGCCAAGGGCCTGGCTGCCGAGCCGCTCACCGAGGAAGAGGTCCTCAAGTACAAGACCGCCTTTATGCAGTTTGTCGCCGGCGAGTATGTCCGCCTGGGCTGGGCCATGCAACTGCACTTTGGCTGCAAGCGCGACAACAACCGCGCCATGTTTGCCAAGCTCGGCCCCGATACCGGTTATGACTGCATCTCCAACTACACGCCGTCCGACCAGCTCGCCGATTTCCTCAACTCCATCCAGGAGACCTGCGGCTTGCCCAAGACCATCCTGTACAGCTTGAATCCCATCGACAACACCATGATCGATACCGTGATGGGCTGTTTCCAGGAGGCTCCGACTGCCGGTAAGATCCAGAACGGTTCCGCCTGGTGGTTCAACGACAACGAGGTCGGTATGCGCGAGCAGCTCACGGCTCTGGCCAACGAGGGCGTCCTGGGCAACTTTGTCGGCATGCTCACCGACTCCCGCTCCTTCCTGTCCTATCCGCGCCACGAGTATTTCCGTCGCGTGCTGTGCAGCGTGATCGGCGAGTGGGTTGAGCAGGGCAAGTATCCGGCCGACATGGAGCTGCTGGGCACCATCGTGCGCGATATCAGCTACAACAATTCCGTTCGCTATTTTGGCTTCGATCTGGGCACCGTCGAGGCATAGATCTGTATGTGCTCCGATTGGTGAAATCGGTTGCAAAGGGGAGGGACCATATGGGAACAGGGCAACAGAAAAACGAGCAGATCGCGTCTGCTCAGGCGGATTCGAGATCTATGCAGAGCTCGCAGGATATCAAGCTGAGCTGGCGTGAGAAAATCTGCTATGGCTTTGGCGATTTGGGCAATGGATTCATGTTCGATCTTGGTCAAGCCTATCTGACCAAGTTCTACACTGACATCTGTCTGATTTCGCCGGGCGTAGTGAGCCTGATTTTCGCCGTCACCAAGATTTTCGATGCGTTCATGGACCCGATTGCCGGTGCATTCGTCGACGGTAGAAAGAAGATTGGCAAGCACGGTCGGTTTCGTCCGGTCATGATGGTTTCGGCCGTGATCCTTGCCGTTCTAACCGTGGTGACCTTCACTGCGCCCGATATTCCCATGGCAGGTAAAATTGCCTATGCGCTGATAACTTACATGATCTGGGGCGTCGTATACAGCTTCACCAACGTGCCGTACGGATCTCTGGCCACGGTAATGACGCGTGACGTCGATGACCGCGCGCACATGGCGTCAACGCGCCAGGCCGGTTCGCTTTGCGCACAGCTCATCACGGGCGTAGCGTTCATCCCATTGGTCCTGTTCTTTGCGGGTGGCGACACGCTCGACGGCAATCCGCACGGCTATACGATTGCAGCTGTCGTCATGGGACTGTGTGGCATCGCCGGATTCGCCATCTGCTTTTTGGGAACGCGCGAGCATATCCGTATCGATCGACAGGCCGAGGAGAAGGCTGCGGGAAAGGCCGGCAAGAAGTCGAGCGCATTCAGCACGTATTTCAAGGTCGTTTTCACCAACAAGAACCTGGGAGCAGTTATCCTGCTTACGCTGTTTACCATCTCGGCCATGAATACCAACAACACCATGATGGTGTATTTCTGCCAGTACAACCTGGGTAACATCGCGTTGCAGCCCATTGTCAACGGCATCATGATCGGAACGTCGGTTGTCGCCATTCTCGCCATCCCGACGCTCGTCAAGCATTTTGGCAAGAAGCGCACGTGCGTCGCCTGTTTTATCGTCGGCGCTGTGGCAAACGGCCTCAACTTCATCCTGCCGACCAATACCGTGACGTTCATCATCTTCGTCACCATCGGCTACGTCGCGCTTGCCATCCCCAACGGTATCACCTGGAACCTGGTTTCCGATGTTATCGATTACGGTGAATGGCACACGGGAATCCGCAAGGAGGGTACGACCTACGCCGCGTTCAACTTTTCTCGTAAGCTTGCGCAATCCCTTGCTGCGATCATTTCTGGCGGCATCCTTGCCCTTACCGGATATGTGGCAAATAAGCCCCAGACGGCCGCCACGCTGCTTGGCATCAAGGGCGCTCTGACGATTTATCCCGCTTGCGCCCTTCTGGTGGCAGCCTTGATCATCTTCGCTCTCTACGTCATTACCGAGAAGAAGTTCAATTCCATTTCCAACGACCTGTCGAATGGTCGCTGGGAGCGCGGCAAGATCGGCGAGAGCACTATCGAGACGATCGATAAATAGCCCCGCTGCTTGAAAAATCATGAATGCAACCCGGTGCGGCGATGCCGTACCGGGACTTGAGTTGAGAGGAAAACCTCTATGAATAACATCAGCTACGAGACGCTCGAGAAGATCGGCTACGAGGGCTACGTGCTGCCCAAGGACGCCCCCGAGAAGGTCCTGCAGTTTGGCGAGGGCAATTTCCTGCGCGCCTTCGTCGATCGTTTCTTCGATATGGGCAACGAGGCCACCGGTTGGAACGGCAAGGTCGTCATGGTGCAGCCCATCAGCGGCGCCTTCGATTTCGCCGATGGTATCAATGCCCAGGATGGCCTGTACACCGTACTGGTGCGCGGCAAGGAGAACGGTGACACGGTTGACGATTCCCGCGTGATCAGCGCCTGCAGCCGTTGCCTCAATCCGTATCGCGAGGCTGACTACCGTGCCATGATGGAGGTCGCCGTTTCCGACGACCTGGAGATTATCGTCTCCAACACCACCGAGGCCGGTATCGCCTACGATCCGTCCTGCAAGGCCGACGACATGCCCCCCGCGAGCTTCCCTGCCAAGCTTGCCCAGGTGCTCCATGCCCGCTGGGCTGCCGGCAAGCCGGGCGTCATCGTGCTCGCCTGCGAGCTCATCGACCATAACGGCGAGGAGCTGCTGCGCATTATGAACCAGTACGTGAGCGACTGGGGCTGGGAGGACGAGTTTTCGCAGTGGATGGCCAACGACTGCACCGTCTGCACCACGCTCGTCGACACCATCGTTCCGGGTCGCATCCGCGATCCCAAGGAGGCCGCTGCCGTGGCCGAGCGCTTGGGCTATGAGGATCCGTTCTTGGCCGTGCGCGAGCCCTTCCAGATGTGGGGCATCCAGGGTGACGAGTCGCTCAAGGAGCGTCTGCCCTTCGTGAAGGCCGGTCTGCCGGGTGTCTTTGTGACCCCCGACGTCACCCCGTACAAGAAGCGCAAGGTCCGCATCCTCAACGGCGCCCACACCGCCTTTGTTCCGGGTTCCTGGGTTGCCGGCTTTGATATCGTGCGCGACTGCATGCACGACGAGACTGTTCGTGGCTTCATGAACACCATGCTCTACGACGAGGTCATTCCGACGCTTGCCGCCGACCTGGATGTCGAGGACTGCAAGGCCTTTGCTGCCGCTGTTGAGAACCGCTTCGACAACCCGTTTATCGACCACGCGCTGCTCTCCATCTGCCTCAACTCCACGGCTAAGTGGCGTGCCCGCGACCTGCCTACGCTCAAGGACTACGCTGCCGAGACCGGCAACCTGCCCAAGTGCCTGGCGACGAGCCTGGCCACGCTCATCTCCTTCTACACGCAGGAGCTCGTGTCCCGCGAGGGCGACGGCCTGCACCTGCGTCGCTCCGACGGCACCGAGTACACCGCTCAGGACGACGCCTTTGTGCTCGACTTCTACGCTGCTCACGCCGGCGCCGACGACGCCGAGCTGGTGCACGATGTGCTCTCCAACGAGCAAATGTGGGGCGAGGATCTTACGCAGATCGCCGGCCTGGAGGAGTTTGTCGTCAACGCTCTCGCCGTCGTGCGCTCCGAGGGCGTCAAGCAGGCGTTCGCGAACGCTCAGGCCTAAATCCTTCTGTACGCCCGCCGGGTAACTGGCGGGCGTCACTCGACTTCTGCTCAACCTGTAGGGTTAGGACTCTTTGTAATGAACACTATCCAGATCAATCCGGCCGACAACGTCATCGTTGCGCTGTCGCCGCTCGCCAAGGGTGCTGCCGTCGAGGTTCCCGGCGTGGGCGAGGTCGTTGCCGCGGAGGATATCCCGCAGGGCCACAAGATGGCCGTGCGCGCCATTGCAGCCGGTGAGGATGTCGTCAAGTACGGTCTTCCCATCGGTCACGTGACGAAGGACATTCAGCCCGGCCAGTGGCTGCACACGCACAACGTGAAGACCAACCTCTCGGGTGAGGTCGAGTACACCTACAATCCGACACATCCGGTCGTTGAGCCGGTCGAGGCCGAGACCTTTATGGGCTTCCGCCGTGCCGACGGTCGTGCCGCCACGCGCAATGAGCTTTGGATCATTCCCACCGTCGGTTGCGTCAACGAAGTCGCTCGTGCCATGTGCGAGCAGGCTCAGGACCTGGTCGAGGGCTCGTTGGAGGGCGTCTATTACTTCCCGCATCCGTTCGGTTGCTCACAGACCGGCGCCGACCATGCCCAGACCCGTCGTCTGCTGGTGGCGCTGTCGCGTCACGCAAACGCCGCGGGCGTGCTGTTCTTGTCGCTCGGTTGCGAGAACTGCACGCATCAGCAGGTGCTCGACGAGCTCGGTGACTTCGATCACGAGCGCGTTCGTTTTCTCACCTGCCAGGATGTAGCCGACGAGCAGATCGAGGGCCACAAGATTCTGTCCGAGCTGGCTGACTTGGCCAAGCAGGCCAAGCGTGAGCCCATTCCGGCCTCCGAGCTGGTTATTGGTCTTAAGTGCGGCGGCTCTGACGGTCTTTCGGGCATTACCGCCAACCCCACGATCGGTCGCGTGAGCGATATGGTCGTCGCCCGTGGCGGCACGTCGGTGCTCACCGAAGTGCCCGAGATGTTTGGCGCGGAGAGCATCCTGCTCGATCGCTGCGAGAACGAGCAGGTCTTTGACGCCGCCTCTGACATGCTTAACGGTTTTAAGGATTACTTTATTAGCCATGGCGAGGTGGTCTACGAGAACCCGAGTCCCGGTAACAAGGACGGTGGCATCACCACGCTTGAGGACAAGAGTTGCGGCTGCGTGCAAAAGGGTGGCTCTGCACCCATCGTCGACGTGCTGCCGTATGCCGGTCAGGTCACCAAGCATGGCCTGAACATGCTGTGCGGCCCGGGCAACGACATGGTATCCACCACGGCGTTGACGGCTGCTGGCTGCCACGTGATTCTGTTCTCGACTGGACGCGGCACGCCGTTTGGTGCACCGGCGCCCACCCTCAAGGTGTTCACCAATCAGCGTCTGTGCGACCACAAGGCCAACTGGATGGACTTTAACGCCGGCGTGGTGGCTACGGGCGAGTGCACGCTCGATGAGGCCGCCGGAGACCTATATCAGCTGGTACTGGATACAGCGAGCGGTAAGCTAACGAGTGCCGAGCGCCGCGGTTGCCACGAGATCAGTATCTGGAAAGACGGCGTCTGCCTGTAGAGAGATTCGCCATTCGTAGGGGTGGCGAATCTTTTGATCTCGATGACGGGGCTGCACAGTGGCTCCGTGCGAGGGAAGGGTTGCTACTGCGCGTTTGTGAGATACTTTTCGGTGCCCTTTTCCGCACTGTTGACGTATCTATGGTTATAAATTCGGGCAAATTGGTTTAAGAAGCCGATTTCGTCCAGGTCGATAGAGGGGAATTGCGTGGCTATCCACATCGTTGAGGAAGCAAATCGCTGTCTGGGCTGCAAAAAGGCGTTCTGTCAAATAAAGGGCTGTCCGGTGCAGACGCCCATTCCGCAGGTTATCGACCTCTTTAAGCAGCGCCGTCTGCAAGAGGCGGGCGAGCTGCTGTTCCAGAACAATCCCATGAGCGCGGTCTGCTCCATGGTGTGCAACCATTCGGGCCAGTGCGAGGGTGCTTGCATCCAGGGCCGCAAGGGCACACCCGTGCATTTCTCGAGCATCGAGAACTATATCTCGACAGCGTATTTGGATCGTAAGGAGTGGACGCCCGCACCGTCGTGCGGTAAACAGATTGCCGTGGTCGGTTCCGGTCCCGCTGGTATTACCGTGGCCATTAAGATGGCCCAGCTGGGCTGTGCCGTCACGGTATTTGAGCAGCGCCCCGAGATTGGCGGTGTGCTGGAGTACGGTATCCCCGAGTTCCGTCTGCCGCGCTCGCTCGTGCAAAAGTACCGCCACGTGATGTGCTCGCTCGGCGTGCGCGTGCGTCCGTCGACCACCATCGGCGGCGCGCTGCATATCGACGACCTGCTGCGCGACGGCTACGATGCGGTCTTTGTTGGTACCGGTACCTGGCGAGCTCGCAAGTTGGGTATTCCCGGCGAGTCGCGCGGCAACGTGCTGTTTGGTATCGATTATCTGGTCGATCCCACGAGCGTGGCAATCGGGCAGAACGTGGCGGTTATCGGTGCCGGCAATGTGGCCATGGATGTTGCCCGCACGGCCCTGCGCTCGGGTGCTCGCAAGGTCACCGTGTATGCCCGCTCGCGCCATATCTCGGCCATCGACGACGAGGTCGAGCTGACCGAGCTCGATGGTGCCGAGATTGTGTGCGGCAAGGCGATCTGTGCCATCGACGATAACGGTCCGGTCTTCGAGACGGCTATCTTTGACGAGGACAACAATGTGGTGGGCTACGAGGAAGAGCTCGACCACGTGTCCGCCGACACGGTTGTGATTGCGGCGTCTCAGGTGCCCAAGGACAAGCTCGTGCTTACAACGGGCGGTCTGGAGACCGACCATCGCGGCCTGCTTTCGGTCGACGAGCATGGCATGACCACCGTGCCTGGCGTCTTTGCCGCCGGCGACGTGGTCAACGGCCCGCTCACCGTGGTCCACGCCGTAGCTGGTGCCAAACTCGCCGTCGAAGGCATGACATCCTACCTGGGCCTCTAACCCATCCCACCCATCAGTTGCGGTGAAATACGGACTGTTTTGGCTGTCAAAGGCCTCATCTACTCCGTATTCCACCGCAACTTTTTGTGAGGGTCGGGATTGAAGGTGGGGAGTGCGAGCGAGTGCGAATGCGGCGGATACTGATACGATAGGTACGTTAGCAACTGCCGCCGAGCGGCTCAAACGAAAGGAAGCCTGTATGGAGTCCTCCGCCTATCCGATGCTCTTTAGCCCGATCAAGGTCGGTACGACCGAGGTTAAGAACCGCGTCTTTATGCCGCCGGTATCTACCAACCTGGCCGATCACGGATATGTGACCGACGACTTGGTCGATCATTACCGTGCCCGTGCCAAGGGCGGCGTTGGCCTGATCATCACCGAGGTCGTGACGGTCGAGCCCACCTATACCTATCTGCCGGGTGACATGTGCTGCTACGACGACACGTTTATCCCTGGCTGGGAAAAGCTCGCCGCGGCCGTCCACGAGTATGGCTGCAAGATCATGCCGCAGCTCTTCCACCCCGCCTACATGGCCTTTAACATTCCGGGCACGCCGCGCTTGATCGCTCCGTCCTTTGTGGGCCCGTCCTATGCCCGCGAGGCACCGCGCCCCATCACGGTCGACGAGATTCACGAGCTCACGCATCAGTTTGGCGACGCTGCCGTGCGTATGCAGAAGGCTGGCGTCGACGGCGTCGAGGTCCATGCGGCGCACGCCCATGGTATGCTCGGCGGCTTTTTGACTCCGCTCTACAACAAGCGTACCGATGAGTACGGTGGCTCGCTCGACGCCCGCATGCGCTTCCTGCTCGAGGTCATCGCCGAGATTCGCGAGCGCTGCGGCAAGGACTTTATCATTGACGTCCGCATCTCGGGCGATGAGTACACCGATGGCGGCCTGACCCTCAACGACATGATCTACGTCTCGCGTCGCCTGGAGAAGGCCGGCGTCGACATGATTCATGTGTCGGGCGGTACCACCATCAAGCGCGGCTCCGCGATTCCCGCCGCCGGCACGCAGCAGGCCTCGCACGCCGCTTGCTCGCGCGAGATCAAAAAGCACGTCAACATTCCCGTCGCCACGGTCGGCCGCATTAACGAGGCATGGATTGCCGAGGAACTGATCGAGGACGGTGCCGCCGACATCTGCATGATGGGCCGCGCCAATCTGTGCGATGCCGAGTTCTGCAACAAGGCCGCTGCCGGCAACGCCGACGACATCCGCCCCTGCATTGGCTGCCTGCGCTGCCTGAACGGCATTATGTTTGGCAAGCGCATCTCCTGCACCGTCAACCCCGATGTTGAGCGCGACGAGGTCGGTTACGAGCCTGCCGCCGAGGCCAAGAACGTACTGGTTGTGGGTGCTGGTCCTGCGGGCATGGAGGCAGCCTACATTGCCGCCAAGCGCGGCCACAACGTGGTGCTCGTGGATAAGCAGGATGAGCCGGGCGGCGAGATGCGTATCGCGGCCGTTCCGCCGGCAAAGCAGGAACTCACCCGCGTGATCAAGTATCAGTACCGTCGCCTGGCCGAGGCCGGCGTGAAGTGCGTATTTGGCACCGAGCTTACTGCCGAGGACATTCAGCGTGACTACGCGGGTTACGAGGTTGTCCTGGCTTATGGCGCCGAGCCCATCGCCCCGGCCTTCATGCAGGGCTTTAAGCAGGTTATGACGGCCGACGACCTGCTGGGCGGCAAGGCTTTCCCGGGCAAGAAGATCGTTATTGTGGGCGGCGGCACCGTCGGCTGCGAGACGGCCGATTACCTGGCCCCGCTGGTCAACGACCTCTCGCCGGCCAATCGCGATGTCACCGTCATCGAGATGACCAAGACGCTCGCCGCCAACGAGGGCGGCGCCGGTCGCGCGGTGCTCATCACGCGCATGCTCTCAAAGGGCGTCCACGTGCTGACCGAGGCCAAGGTGACCGAGATTACCGAGGATGCCATCAGCTACGAGAAGGACGGAGAGGTCCACACCATCGCCGATGCCGATACGCTGGTGCTTGCCATGGGCTATCGTCCCAATACCAAGCTGGCCGACGACCTGGTTGCAGCTGGCATTGCTGTCCACGTGCTGGGCGATGCCCAGAAGTGTGGCAACATCCGCGATGCCATCGGCGATGGCTATAAGGTTGCCTGCGAGCTCTAGTCAACCCCTTTGCACCAATCGATTGCAAAAAGCGGCGGCTGCCCTGTGTGTTGGGCAGCCGCCGCCTGCGTTTTGCCAAAGAAAGATTATTGTCGGGCCCTAAATGCCTTTTGCTTCTGCTCCCTCCGCAATCATGTTGCGGTTATACACCAGGTGCAGATACATCGCGTCGTGCGCGGCGGTGGAATTGCGCGAGGCGATGGCGTCGGCCACATCGCGGTGCATGCGGATAGTTTCCTCGACGAGCTTTTTGCCGGTCACGTCGATAAAGAGGGGGACGGATGCCTTGAACACGCCCATCAGGCGGGGAACGACGAGGTTTCCGGAGCTCTCGGCAATGGCATTGTGGAACGCGGTGTCGGCGGCGGAGTAATCCTCACCGGCCTCGGCCAGGCGCTCGGATTCGTCGCAGAGCTCTTTGATACAGACGACCTGGTCGTTGGTTGCGTGTTCGGCCGCCATGCGTGCTATCTGCGGCGGTGCCACGGCCCTCTCGCACGTCAACGATGCCGGTTTTTGGATGTGCTCCTCGTTCCTGGAGATTGACGAGAAGACAACCCTCAAGTCCTGGACCGTTATGGAGACGCTCATCGGCCTTTCGGGTCTTGCCTGCGCCCTGGTGATTTCGTTCTTCGCCTAGTTCGCGTAGCTAAGCATCTTCCGCCGAGTGCATCGCTCGGTACCCATTTTCACCTGATTCATTAACCAACGATTGGTACAACCGTTCAAACCAAAAGAGGAGAACATCATGGACGAGAAGACCAAAGCACAGATTCAGCAGGAGGCCGCCGACCTGGTTGCCAAACTGCAGCCGCGTTCCGGCAAGTTTCGCACCATCAGCCCCGAGATGGACCCGCTGCGTCTGGGCTCCGGCTGGACGATCGAGGATCTGGACAAGCCACAGGTCATTATCGAGTCGACGTTTGGCGACTCGCACCCGGGTTCTGCTGGCCTGTTTGAGCTGGTCGAGGAGGTTCGTGCTGGCGTTGCCGAGGCTGGCGGTCACGGTGCCCGTTACTTCTGCACCGATATCTGCGATGGCGAGGCACAGGGCCACGACGGCATCAACTACTCGCTGCCCAGCCGCGACATGATCGCCAACATGATCGAGATCCATGCCAAGGCCACCCCGTTCGACGCCGGTGTCTTTGTCGCCAGCTGCGATAAGGGCCTGCCTGCGAACCTCATGGCCATGGGCCGCATCAACATCCCCTCCATCGTCGTTACCGGCGGTGTCATGGATGCCGGTCCCGATTTGTTGACCCTGGAACAGCTCGGCGCGATTTCTGCCCGCTACGAGCGCGGCGAGATCTCCCGCGAGGAGCTTGAGTTTGCCAAGCACAACGCATGCCCCAGCTGCGGTGCCTGCTCGTTTATGGGCACCGCGTCGACCATGCAGGTTACCGCCGAGGCCCTGGGCCTTATGCTCCCCGGCACGGCCCTGCTGCCCGCAACCAGCTCCGATCTGCGTGAGTTTGCGCGCGAGGCCGGCCGTCAGTCCGTGTGGCTCTCCGAACACAACCTGTGCCCGCGCGACATCGTGACCAAGGAGTCCTTCGAGAACCTCATTATGGTCCACGGTGCCATTTCGGGCTCCACCAACTCGCTGCTGCATATCCCCGCGATTGCCCGCGAGTTTGGCATCGAGATGTCCGCCGACGACTTCGATCGCCTGCACCGTGGCGCCCACTACCTGCTCAACGTTCGCCCCGCAGGTGAGTGGCCGGCGCAGTTCTTCTACTATGCGGGTGGCGTGCCGCGCATCATGGAGGAGATCAAGTCGATGCTTCACCTCGACGTTATGACCGTCACCGGCAAGACCCTCGGCGAAAACCTCGAGGACCTTAAGAACAACGGCTACTACGAGAAGTGCGGCCGCTACTTGGAGAAGTGGAACCTCAAGCGCGAAGACATTATTCGCCCGTTTGACCAGGCTTTTGGTACCGACGGCTCTATCGCCATCCTCCACGGCAACCTTGCCCCCGAGGGTGCCGTCGTCAAACACACGGTTGTTCCGCGCGAGATGTTCCGGGCCACGCTTAAGGCTCGCCCGTTCGATTGTGAGGAGGACGCTATCCACGCCGTCCTGACGCACGAGATCAAGCCCGGCGATGCCGTCATCATTCGTTATGAGGGCCCCAAGGGCTCCGGCATGCCCGAGATGTTCTACACCACCGAGGCTATCGCCAGCGACCCCGAGCTGGGCGCAAGCATTGCCCTGATCACTGACGGCCGCTTCTCCGGCGCCTCCAAGGGCCCGGCTATCGGTCATGTTTCGCCCGAGGCTGCCGTGGGCGGCCCGATTGCCCTGATCGAGGAAGGCGACCTGATCCGAATCAACATCCCCGAGCGCTCGCTGTCCATCGTGGGCATCGCCGGCAAGGAGATGGAGCCGGCCGAGGTCGACGCCGTCCTGGCCGAGCGCCGAGCCGCTTGGAAGCCCAAGGCTAATCGTTACACCTCCGGCACGCTCAAGTTCTTTACCGAGCATGCAGTTTCCGCCATTCAGGGTGGCTACATGGAGTAGCGCACGTACGCATCGAATTTCTCCTCTCATAGATGTGCGGCACAAAGAGCCCCGAGTTCATATGCCACGTCACCGGGGCGCGTTGTTCAGCGCCGCCGGGGCGCTCCACTCAAACGACAAGAGACGTCTTACGCAAGCGCCCGCGTCCGTGGATAAAACCACGGGCGTGGGCGCTTCACTTTATTCCCAGCCGCTTTATTCCCAGCCCTTCCACACGTCAGGCTCGTAGCCAACGGTTGCCTGGCGGCCGTTGCGAACGATGGGCTCACGAAGAATCTGCTGGTTATCGAGCACCTTTTCGAACTTCTGGTCGGCAGCAAGATACTGTACGAGCGCAACCGTGTCGGCATCTTTCGCCTTTGGATCGATCACAGCGTCGATCCCGCCGACGGCGCGCGCCACGCTTTCGAGCTCGCCTTCGCTCAATTCTCGTCCGTCCATGATACGACAAGGGAGCCGAGCAAAAACAGAGCAGGCGGAGATGGAGGAGGACGGCGACCGACCGTCGGCAAGAGTCGGCCGGATCGGACTGGCGCCCAGCGCGCGCCGGCGACACGCTCGCAGCTGCACACATAGCCGATGTACAAGCTCGCCGCGGCGTTCCCTCGCCCCGCGGTGTGGCGATAGAGAAGCACGCCACCCGTCAACGATGGCGCCTCGGTGAAGAAAATCAACGTCTGGGTTACATCCCTTGAAAGGGGCGAAGACGGCTGCTAGTATACCTCCCCGCTATGAAGGATTTGACCAAAGCATACATCGCAATTCGGCGGCCCCTGGTATACGGGGCCTCTCCTGTTGTTCCCCAAGTGCGCTCTGAGCAGCCGCTTTCTTCCTGTCGTATCTGATGCACGCATAGCACGTGCATGTTATTTCGCCCGTGGGCCGGCGCGCCTTCGGCGAAGAATCGAATAGATACGAAGGAAGCTTATGTCTGATAATTGTACGGTCGCGCCCGCCAATGGGCGCATTACCGGTACCCAGATCCGCATCGTCGCGGTCGTCGTCCTGGGTGCCTTCTTGGCGCTACTGAACCAAACGGTGATGTCGCCTGCGCTGCCGGTCATCATGTCCGATTTCGCCATCGATGCCTCGACTGCCCAGTGGATCATGTCCATATACCCGCTGGTGAGCGGCATCATGGTCCCCGTTTCGGCGTTCCTTATCGACAAGTTCAGCACCCGCGCGCTATTCTTCGGGGCGACGCTGGTGTTCGCGCTGGGCACGCTGCTGTGCGCCGCAGCCCCTGATTTCCTGTTCCTCATCATCGGTCGCGTGTTGCAAGCGGCGGGCTCAGGCGTGCTCATGCCGCTTGTCTCGGTGGTTCCCATGCTGGTGTTCCCCGTCGAGAAACGAGGAACGGCTATGGGCATGGCGGGCATCGTCATGTCGGCTGGTCCCGCGGTCGGCCCCGTCGTAGGCGGCGCGGTGATCGACACGTACGGCTGGCGCACCATGATCGGCGCCATCGTCCCCCTCGCAATTCTCGTGCTGGTGCTGGGCGTGTTCATGCTGAAAAACGTGGGCGAGCTGAAGAACCCCAAGCTCGACCTGCCCTCGGTCGTCCTCTCCACCATCGCCTTCGGCGGACTTCTCTACGGGTTCTCGAGCGCCTCGTCGATGGGTTGGGGCAACCCCGTGGTGCTCGGCTCGATCGTCGCGGGTGTCGTGTGCTTGGTGCTGTTCGTCGTACGCCAGGGCAAAATCGAGGACCCGCTGCTTCAACTGGGCACGCTCAAGACGCGCGAGTTCCGCGTGGCCGCCATCATCGTCACGCTCATCAACGCCGCATGCCTGGTCACCAACACGCTGTTGCCGTTGCTGCTGCAAACCTCGCTTGGCGCTTCGGCCTTCGAAACCGGCATGGCCATGCTTCCCGCCGCGGCGGTGGGCATCATCATCAGCCCTATCTCCGGCGTGGTGTTCGACAAGTTCGGTCCGCGTGCCATCTCGATCGTCGGCCTGGCCCTCATGACCGGCGCCCTGTTCCTGCTCTCGCTTTCGACGGTAAACACGCCCATCTTGGTGGTTGCGCTGTTCTGCATGCTGCAGTCCGCCGGCCAGTCGCTCGCGAACATGCCGGTAAACACATGGGGTGTCAATGCCTTGAAAAATGACATGATCGCCCACGGCAACGCCATCGCGAACACCGGCCGCCAGGTCGCCGGCGGTTTGTGCACGGCGCTCATCATCACGGTCATGACAAGCGTCACCGCGTCGGCCGGCGTCGATGCGAGCACCCAAGTAGCCACCGCCGTGGGCGCGGGCGTCGCTTACAAGGTGTGCGCGGCAATCGGCCTCGTTTCCCTTATCTGCGCCATATTCAGCGTGCGCACCAAGAAAACCGCACCGAAAACGAAGGAGGCATAAGCGATGTCCGAGATTCTGTCCGAGCGCATCCCGCTCGAGCTCGAGGGGACGCCCGTTTCGAGCATCATGATTGAAGAGCCGTTCACCTGCACGCAGGATTGCACGATTTCCGACGTGGTGCGCATGCTCGCCGAAAACGAGGTGAGCAGCATGCCCGTAATCGATGAGCGCAACCAGGTGGTCGGGTTCATCTCCGACGGCGATGTCATGGGAGCCATCGCGCAGCATCGCGCTCACACCATCTTCACGGGCGGCGACGCGTCCATGCTGTACTTCGACGATCAGAGCCTTGAGCAGCGCATCGAAGACCTGAAGGATCGCTGCGTCATGGATTTCGCGACGCGGCAGGTAGTGTGTGCCCGTCCCGAGCAGAGCATCGCCCGCGTCGCCGCGCTGCTGGCGAAGAAGAAGTTCAAGAAGCTTCCTGTGGTTGATGACGAGGGCAAACTCGTGGGGGTCATCCGCCGCTCCGCCATCACCAAATACATCTTCGGCATCCTTTTCCAATAGGGGCAGGTCGCACTTGAGGCGAACATCTCGAGGCATCGAGCCAGCAACTGGACCAGACAACCTTGACACGCACGCGCTTTCCCTCGATGCTTCGGTAAGAGGAGCTGCGAAAATCGCAGCACGGGTGATCGGCGCCGCGCCCCCGAAGGCAAAAGCGAACACGGGAGCGATACGATGGGAAAAGTCCTGGACGAAGATTTGGTTTATGAGATTCTCTCCGTCGTGGCAGAGATTCCGGCGGGATGCGTCGCCTCGTACGGTCAGATAGCGCGCCTCATCGGCAGGGAGAAAAACTCTCGCCTGGTCGGAGCGGTGCTGAGCGAGGCGGATCGCTACGGCGATTATCCCTGCCACCGCGTCGTCAACCACGCGGGACGCCTCGCGCCAAACTTCCCCGACCAGCGAGCACTACTGACGGAGGAAGGAGTCGCCTTCCGAGACAACGGCTGCGTCGACATGAAAAAGCACCAGTGGAACGAGTAGCCAGGCAGCGTAGCGTCGAAAGGAGCGACGCCACGGGGAACGACCTGCGCCCCGCCGCCGGACAACCTATGGCAAAGTGACACGTCCCACAAAGAGCGGCGCACCAGTACGAGACACGACCGCGACGTAAAAAGACCCTATGATACTCGTAAGCATCTATCTGATTGCCCGCCTCGAGGTACCCAAAGAACGAGAGATGCCGAAACCCCTAGACAAAGAAAAAGGTCGGGAGCTTTTATGCTTCCGACCTGAAGTTTCATGGTCGCGGGGGGCGGATTTGAACCACCGACCTTCGGGTTATGAGGTCGCTACGACGTTGTTTCATTCAGACATTTCGACCCAAATTGAAGTCAATATAACTCCAGGTCATTTGATGTTTTCATAGATTTACGAAAGAAAAGTACGCGGAATTATTCGACCCAAATTCGACTCACAACGAGCTTGAAAGCGGTCAGGCGGAGCATTACCCTTGGGGTGTGACCCCACGCAGGGCCCTCCACCAAGGGTAATGCCCACCCGCCCCAGCCCTTTGCGCCATTCCGCGCAACCGAGCGCGATTCTCAGGCACTTCAGGCAAGGAACACGATGAACGACCGACCTCTCGTCATAGGCAAAGGAACGAAGCAACGCCGCGACAAATACACGTGGCGCTACCGTCACAGCCTCGGCAAGGATCCGGTCACGGGCAAATATCGCTATTCGCCGTGGCAGACCATACATACCACCAAAAGCCGAGAGGTCGACGCCGCACTCGAAGCCTACAAGGCAGAACTCAACAGCGGCACCTACGTCCAAAAATCGAGGGACACCGTCGGCTCGTACGCAAAAAAGTTCCACGACAACCGCGAAGGAACCATCACGCCGCTCGCCTACTCGACATCCTACTCAATCGAGAACCGGACGCGCACATCACATGCGTGATGCTCATGCTCGACACCGACATGAGAAGGGCAGAAGCCCTCGGGATGACGTGGTCCGATGTCTCCGTCGAGAACAGAAGCATCCTCATTGAGCAGCAGTTCGCGGCCGATCGAAGCGTTCGCTCGCCCAAAAGCAAGAAAAGCGTGCGGAGGATCTCGATAAGCGAGACGCTGACGTCGTATCTCGAATTCTGGAAAAAGGAGCAGGCCCGCGAAATGGAAGCCTTCGGCCTGGAACAAGTCAAAGGCACTCCGCTCGTCCACTCATTCGAACGAACGAAAGACAGGCATCCCCAAGTCAACTTCATGGACCTGAATGGGTTTTCGCGCTGGTTCAGAAACTTCAGCGTCGAGAACGGGTTCGGCAAGTTCGAAGGCGTTCGAACATACCATTATGTGAAGGAAACTGTCGACGGGGAAACGATTTCGAAGCGTTATGAGCATAAAGAGTGGCTCGAATTGAGGGATTACCTCAGGAAGCATCCCAAGGTTCGCGAGGCGAGGCATATCAGCACATATGAGAGCGAGCACCTTCCTTACGGATATTCGGGCCTATCGAGCCACACCGCTACTGCCGCTACTGCCCGCCAGCTTCCGAACCAGCGGGCGGTAGCAGCACCCCGAATATCTCGCCGACAGCGCAGAGAGTCGTCGACCTGGCGGCCAAGGCCGACATCGAGGACGTGATGCTGTGCGACCTGCCCGGCGTCCTGTCCTTCCTAGGGCTGCCACCTGAGACGGAGATGCCGCCGGGCAACAAGGGGAAGACGAAGCTCAAGAAGCTCTACAGGAAGGTGGCGCCGAACAAGGCATACCACTCCGGCGAGCGCGCCAAGGATTTGATCTCGCACCTCGACATGGCAGAGATCAGGGCATCGGCGCCCGTCCAAGAATTGGGATGCAGTTCAATACGAGCTCGGGGCTCTTTTCGTCTAGATTGGGGACGCATGGCCGGACGAAAACAATTTGCGTCTGGTAATAAGCGTACGAAAGCGCAATTTACGTCTTAATTCCGTACGCAAATCAAGACGAAAATCGTTTACGTCTGCTTTAATCCGCACGAAAACGGTTTTCGTCTTGCAGGGCAGTTGCCGTTTCTACAGTTCAACTTCCAGTTCGGCTTTGTGCTCGTAGAGGTAGTCGCGCATGTAGGGGATGGCAAATGAGACCTTGCCGTACGAGGGAGCCTCGATAATCGATTCTCTTAACAGGCGGCTGCGGACGGAACTCACCTGTTGAGGCGTTTTGTTTAGGGCATCGGCAACCATGCTGGTCGAGCTCGTCTGCCCCAAAGATGCCATGCTCAGCAGATAAGCGATGCACGTGGGCGGAATGCGCTGTAGCGCGGGCTCAATCACCATGGCACAGAAGCGTTCGCGTGCCGTTGCAATGCCGCGCTCGGCTTCTTCTTCTCCAATAATCGGTGTATGTGCGCGTCTTGCCAACTGCCATGCGTAGTATCCAACGAGTTGGATCATGAAAGGATAACCTTGCGTTGCCTCGGCAAGTTGGCCGGCAATACCTGGCTGCAACTCCATGCCAGACGCTTCAATGGTTTCCTCGAGGGAGTACGACACTTCGGTTACTGCCACAGCCTTCAGGTCAAAGGGGAGGGCACGGCGCAAAAACGTAAGTGTCTTTCCGTTGATGATGCTTTCAATCATCGAAGGCAGCCCCGCAAAAACAAAGGCGATATCAAGGTCTTCGCCGATAACCTGCTGAATCGCAATGGAGAGCGTTCGGACCTCATCGAGCTCTGCGTCTTGAACCTCGTCGAGAGTGATGAGCAGGCCATTTTCATTCTTGGATATTGTCTGTCTCATGGCGTCGCGTAGCGATGGACCGATTCGCTCAATGTCTATGCTGCCGATGGATATGCCAGCTACGGTGGACTCAAATCTGGCGTGTTTGGCCTGGAATTTGGGCTGCAGCTGTTCGAGAATGCGTTGGCAAAGTCCCTCGGTTGCGACCTCTTTTATGACCGTCCAGCCACGGCTTTGCGCCAAACGTGAGCACTCGTCAAGGAGGACCGTCTTGCCCGTTCCACGGACGCCGGCTATGCGCATTAGGCGCCCCGGGGCACCAGGCCCGTTGATGAGGCCTTCATTGAATTCTTCGAGTACATCTTCGCGGCCGATAATCGTGGGGGGTGTTTTACCTGCTGTGGGCTTAAAAGGGTTTGTTTGCATGTGAGCCACCTTTGCTCAAGATATAGCAAGATATAGCAAAGTATAGCAAGATATAGCAAAGTATAGTGAGATATAGCAACGTATAGCGCTGTTCGCGGGTTCTTACGGTGGTGCTATTTTCCGAATGCCGCGCGGATAAAGCGCTGGGCGAACAGCTTGTTGGCAACTCACGAGGGCTCGGGGTGCCAATTTGGGGTGCAGTAGTGCTGCGCCACGAAAAGGGCCTATCTACTACGTTTAAGCCGCAGGGGTCAACCATAGTCGGCTTTTTCGAAAATCGACAAGCTGTCTACCTGCGGTTTTGTTTTCACGGTTTTCGGTATGGCCGAGGCTATCCGTGTTAACGTAGTAGATGGGCCACTTTTGTGGCAAGGGGCCGACCTGCGGCTCAGGGTAGCCAAAAAGCCCCGTCCCAAAAAGACTGATTGGGAGCTGGGGCGTGTCGATGCGATAGTATTGCATGGTGGTATTCGACTAACCGAGGACTTATCCGAGGGCTTTATGGAACAACACCAGCATTATCAGAGCCTGCAAGATCAGGCATACAACGCATTGCGCTCCAAGATCATCTATGCCGAGCTCAAGCCCGGCACGCGCCTTTCGGCGATTGGTCTGGAAAAGGAGACGGGAATCGGGCGCACGCCCATTCGCGAGTCCTTTGTACGCCTGCGTGAGCAGGAGCTGGTGGAAACGCGCCCCAAAAGCGGCACCTACGTCTCTAAGATCAGCATGGAACACGCCGAAAACGCCTGCTTCTTGCGTGAGAAGCTCGAGAGAAGCGTGCTTATTAAATGCTGTTCGGCCGCCACGCCCGAGCAAAAGCATCGGCTCGAGCAGATTCTTGCCGAGTCCGAGTCGCTCGACCATAGCGAAACGCGTCGCTTTTTCGATCTGGACAACCTGTTCCATGAGACGTGTTTTGAGATTGCCGGCCGCCACATGTTGTGGGATTGGATGAAGAGCGTCAATACGCATTTTGAGCGATACAACTGGTTGCGTATGGTCTCTCAGGATCTGGATTGGGAGCCGATTCGTCGGCAGCATCGCCGAATTCTCGAGGCCATTAAAAAGGGCGATACCGACACGGCGAGCTATCTGGCAGAGACGCACCTGCACCTGATGCCCGAGGAGCAGGGCCCGGTTATCGCCTTACATCCTGACTATTTTGAGCTGTCCAAAGACTCGGCCATCTAACTCGTTCTCTTCATTAGTTGCGGTGAAATAGGGATTGTTTTGCGGCTCTGATGGTGTAAGCAGTCCGTATTCCACCGCAAGTGCCGGGGCACATCGGGGCACGAAAACGCTGCGGCGCCGCTTGGAGGAAAAGACCGGAAGCAAGGGTCCATTCCTCCAGACGGTGCCGCAGCTGTTTTGATGGTTCGGCTTTTGTCGAAGTGTCTTAGTTGAGTGCGACTGCCAGCCGAGTAGGCAAAGCGGCTCGGGGGCGTGTCGCTTCCGTCACGTTCTATCAGCATACAAGACGGTTTTGGTTCTTGCTCGTGACGGAAACGGCGCGCTTCCGAGCCGTTTTAAAAGAAAGGGGGCGAGGTCTAGGGCACGCCCCCTTTCACGATAGAGAGCTAAACCTAGCCGCGGACCTTTTTGACGACGTCCATGGCCTCGCGGGCAATCTGCTCGACCTTGGAGAAGTCGCCGTCGGCAAACAGGGCCGGCTTGACCATCCAGGTGCCACCGCAGGCGATGATGGCGGAGGAGCTCAGGTACTCCTCGACGTTGGCGGTGCTCACGCCGCCGGTAGGCATAAAGCGGTGACCGACAAACGGAGCAGCGAGGGCCTTGATGGTGTTGAGGCCGCCATACTGAGCCGCAGGGAAGAATTTGGTGACCTTGAGGCCCAGGTTCTCGGCGGTGGTGACCTCGGAGGGGGTCACGGTGCCGGGAAGGACAGGCAGGTCGATGTCGATGCAGTGCTTCACGACGTCCTCGTTGTAACCCGGGGAGACGATGAACTTGGCACCGGCTGTGCGGGCCTGCTCAACCTGCTCGACGGTCAGGACAGTGCCGGCGCCAACGCACATCTCGGGCTCGGCCTCGGCCATAGCGGCGATGCACTCGGCGGCGCAGGCGGTGCGGAAGGTGACCTCGGCGGACTTCATGCCAGCTGCCATAAGGGCGTGGGCGAGCGGAGCGGCGTCCTCGACCTTGTCGAGCACAACGACCGGCACGATGCCCAGGGACTCAAGCGTGGTGTAGAACTGATCGAACATGATGTTCCTTTCGATGTGTGGCGCGCATGGGCGCATGATTGCCAAATGTGCTGGTCAGGAGCCGATTTTGGATTGGTTATCGGAGGCACTGCTTGGGGTTCAAGCAATTCCAAAACCGGCTGCTCGACCAGTCGTGTAGGGAATGCCAGGCAAAACCGGAATGGGACTGGTGGTTTTGCCCGGCCGGAGGAATCGGGGAGCGGGCCGCAGAGGTATGGGATTGGAAAGCTGCGGCCCGCGGAATGGAGACGGACTAGCGCGCGACGCGGGTGCCACCGTCGGCGGCGTTGGCCACAACGGCGATCTCGTCGGCGGTCACCAAGTTGGAATCGCCCTTGATGGTGAGCTTGAGGATCGAGGCCGCAATCGCGTAGTTGACGGCGTCCTGCGGGTCAAAGTCGTTGATGAGGGCATGGACGAGGCCGGCGTTGAAAGCGTCGCCGGCGGCAACGCCCTCGAGCACGTGCACATCGTGGGCAGGGGAGAACCAGTGCGCGTCGCTCTCGGCGTCATAGAGCATGCCCATCCAGATGGAGCGTTCGACGCAGGAGATGTTGCGGACGACCGAAGCGACCTTCTTACAGCCGTACTCGGCGCAAATCTGACGGGCCATCTCGACGTAGGTGTCACGCTCCTCGATGCCGTGGGCAAGGGAGCCGGAGACGCAGGTCATGCCAAGGCCGGCGGGCGCATCCTCGTCGTTGGCGATGCAGATGTCGACGAGCGGCAGGAGTTCCTTCATGGTGGCCTGCGATTTCTCGGGCGACCACATCTTGCCGCGATAGTTCACGTCGCACACGGTGGTGATGCCCTTGGCGCGGCAGACGGCGAGAGCCTCCTTGCAGGCGGCGGCCATCTCGTCGGAGACGGCGGGGGTCACGCCGGAGAAGTAGAAGACATCGATGCCCTTGAGGATCTCGTCCCAGTCAAAAACATCGCGCTTGGCCATGTTGATGGCAGAGAACTTGCGGTCGTAGACGCAGCCGTTGCCGCGCTGCGAGGCACCGACCTCAAACACATAGGAGCCAAGACGGTCGCCCTGACGCACGACGCGCGTGGTGTCGACGCCGTAGGCCTTCAGCGAACGCAGGGCGCACTCGCCCAGACGGTTGGCCGGGACAACGGAGACGTAAGCGGCCTTGTCGCCCTGGTAGGCCAGGGAAAGCGCGGTGTTTGCCTCGGCGCCGCCGTAGCGGACATCAAACTCGGTCGCCTGCTCAATGCGCAGGTGGTCTTTGGGCGATAGCCTCATCATGATCTCGCCGAAGGTAAGAACCGTTTTACCCATGGTCGCGTAGCTCCTTCTTGCTCGTGCGTACACCTTTGATATGGCGTTGGCACGCAGGTGCCAAGACGGTAGGGTGCGTCTTTGCACCTGCGTGCCAACGCTCACCGAAATCGGTTTACGAAATCGGTTTCGTTTCGAGTTGTAGTATACTCACCTACAGCGTTTTGCAAGCGAGATTTTTAAAAAAATGCCTAAAATGGTTCAGACCGCCGACAATTGGGAAACGGGGTGCGCTATGGCGCAGATGAGAATCAAGGACATTGCCGCCGAGGCGGGCGTGAGCCCGGCCACGGTCTCGCGCTATCTCAACAACCGCCCCGGGCAGATGACCGAGGAAACCCGTGCTCGCATCGCGGCGGTTGTCGAGCGCACCGGCTATCGCCCGCATGCCGCTGCGCGCAATCTGCGCAGCTCGCGCACCAACCTCATCGGCGTGATCCTGGCCGACATCGCCAACCCGTTCTCGAGCGCCATGTTCGAAGGGCTTTCCGTCAGCGCCGCCGCGCGCGGCTGCTCGCTCATGACGGCCATTAGCGGCAACGACCCCGCTAAGGAAGCAGAGTCGCTCACCAGGCTTATCGATGCCGGCGTGGACGGCTTGGTTGTCAACACCTGCGGAGGTAATGACGAGGCGATTGCCGCGGCAGTGGGACGTCTGCCCGTTGTGCTGCTCGACCGCGATGTTGCCGACGGCGGTGTCGATCTGGTGACATCTAACAACCGTGAGCTAGTCGCCGGCTTGGTAGACGCCTTGGCCGCTGCGGGCAGCGAGCGCCTGTGCCTGCTCACCGAGGCAAGCGACGATAGCCCCGTGCGTCGAGAGCGCGCCGAGGCCTTTGCCGACGAACTTTCGCGACGCGGCCTTGCGGGTGAGGTCGTCACTCTGGCCGACGGTGGCGCCTCGGGCGTCGGCCGCTTGGACGAGACCATCCGCGGCTATGCAGGCAAAAAGCTCGGCCTCATTGCTGTCAACGGCCTGGTTTTCCTGCGTCTGACCGAGGCGCTGGCGCAGCTTGGTCCCTCGCTGCCGGCGGGGCTCAAAATCGCGACGTTTGATGACTACCCCTGGAACCATGTGCTCTTTGGCGGCGTGACCACGGCCGCGCAAGACACCCTTACCATCGCCGAGCGCGTGGTCGAGCGCCTCTCCGAGCGCATTGACGTTGTTACCACTACGGTGGGCGAGGCCGCAAAGCTGGCGCCCAAACGCATCGAGATTCCCGGCCACATCGAACATCGCGCATCAACCTCGCGCTAACCATTCGTTCGCAACTGCCTGTTCACACACGTTTTTTGAGCGCTTGATACGCTTTAACCCTGCGGAAACATTTTTCTGCGATAGTATCTGCGATATAGACCAGTCGAAACCCGCCCGAAAGAAAGGGGAGCGACATGAACCAGCAGAACATCGATTACGTACTCCGCTCCGTAGAGCAGCGTGACATCCGCTTTGTACGTCTGTGGTTTGTCGACATTCTCGGCCGCCTCAAGAACTTTGCCATTAGCCCCGAGGACCTCGAGGTCGCTTTTGAGGAGGGTATTGGCTTTGACGGCTCCGCCATCGAGGGCTTTGCCACGCCCGAGGAAGCCGACATGTTGGCGTTCCCCGATGCTTCGACCTTCCAGATTTTGCCGTGGCGCCCGAGCCACAACGGCGTCGCCCGCGTGTTCTGCGATGTGTGCACCCCCGACCGCAAGCCCTTCGCCGGCGATCCGCGCGATGCGTTGCGCCGCATGTTCTATAAGGCCGAGAAGGCTGGCTACCTGCTCAACGTGGGTGCCGAGCTGGAGTATTACTACTTCCCCGACGAGCACACCCCCGAGCCGCTCGACAACGTGGGCTACTTCGATCTTTCGGTGAGCGATGCCGCTCGCGACCTGCGCCGCAACACGGTCCTCACGCTCGAGAAGATGTCCGTGCCCGTGGAGTACACCTTCCACGCCGCCGGCCGCTCGCAGCACGGCATGAGCCTGCGCCACGCCGAGGCCCTGAGCATGTCCGACGCCATCACCACGGCCAAACTCATCATTAAGCAGCAGGCTTACGAGAGCGGGTGCCACGCCTCCTTTATGCCCAAGCCGTTGGCGGGCGAGGACGGCAGCGCTATGTTCCTGTGCCAGTCGCTATTCGACCACGACGGCAACAACGTCTTTTGGGGCGAGGACGACGAGAAGTACCACCTCTCCGATATCGCCAAGCACTACATGGCCGGCATCTTGGCGCACGCGCGCGAGATCAGCGCCATCACTAACCCCACGGTCAACTCGTACAAGCGCATCACCACGGGCGGCGACTCCGTGCCGCAGTACGCCACGTGGGGCCTGCGCAACCGCGCGAGTATGGTCCGCATTCCGGTCTACAAGCCCGGCAAGCAGCTGTCCACGCGCATCGAGCTTCGCAGCCCCGACCCCATGGCCAACCCGTACCTGGTCAACGCCGTCACGCTGGCGGCTGGTCTGGACGGCATCGAGCGCAAGCTGGAGCTCCCGCCCGAGGCAACGGCTGAGACGCTCAAGCTTACCGACCGTCAGATGGTCGAGGCCGGCTACACGCCGCTGCCTCGCTCGCTCAAAGAGGCGCTTGACGTGTTTGAGGACTCGCAGTTTATGAAGGATGCCCTCGGCGAGCACATCCACAGCTTCTTCCTCAAAAAGAAGCGCGACGAGTGGCATAAGTTTGAGTCTACGATCACCGAGTGGGAGATTAAGCATTACCTGGCGAACTCCTAATCGCGCTGGCTTATTCCAGTGCGATTGAGCTCATTTCTTTGGAGGTCGATATGTCCGAAAAGAGTGCCCTGTTCATGGCGCGCACGACGCGCTTCCACGAGTTTGCCCGCAGCTTGACGACTACCCTGGGTGTCGAGGTGAGCCTGGCTACCCCCGATTCGCCGACTGCGGCGCACGACTTTGACCTGCTGATCCTCGATTCCGATGGCATCCGCAGCGACCGCATCGATCAGATTGCCAAGTGGCTTGACGATCGCGGCGGCGTCCCCATGTTGGTGATCGTCGACGACGAGGCGCTCGGCACCCTGCGCCTGCCCAATCATGCGCATGCCGACTTTGTATGCCCCACGGCGACGCCCAACGAGCTTAAGGCTCGTGCACAGCGCCTGATGGGCGAGGAGGAGACCGTCACCGCCGACGATGTGCTCAACATCGATAACCTCGAGATCAACCTGGCTACCTACCAGGTGACGCTCGATAACGAGCCCATCGACCTGACGCTGATGGAGTACTCGCTGCTGAGCTTTTTGGCGACGCACCCCAACCGTGCCTACAGCCGCGAAGTGCTGCTGCACCGCGTGTGGGGCTTTGAGTACTGCGGCGGCACGCGCACCGTCGACGTGCACATCCGACGCATCCGCTCCAAGGTGGGCCCGCAGATCGCGGCACACATCACCACCGTCCGCGGCGTGGGCTATCTGTTTAAGGACTAGATTTCCACCACAAAGGGGACAGGCACTTTTGTGGTGGTTTTGACGCAGGTACGGATTCCTTTCGGGTCTGCGGCAGAACTTAAGCCTTCCTAAAAGATTGCGTTCTCATACACGTACGCCCGCATATTGGGGTACAACTCAACGTGAACAATGATGGCCCGCCACATGTTTGGCGGGCCTTTGGTTATTTGACGAAAGGATCGCAGCCATGAGCGAGTACGATTCCCAGCGTCCCCAGGATGCGGGCAACGCCGGCGAGACCCAGCAGCAGCCGCGCGTGCAGGTGGAGTCGACGCCTGCCGGCAGCAACATTCCCTACGTGCAGGCCTACGACACGCAGACCGGCAAGCCGCTGGGCGGTGCGCAGGTCGTGAACAAGCACACGGTGGTCAAGACCAAGACCAAAAAGCTGCCGATCTTTATTACGGCACTCGCCGGCTGTGCCTGCGGCGCCCTGCTGGTCATTGCGCTCATTATGAGCGGCGCGCTCAATATCGGTGGCGGCAAGAATGCCGTGACGGCGGGTGCTTCGGGCTCATCGACGCAAAAGATTACGATTGATTCCGAGGACACCACGTTGGCCGAGGCCGTTTCTGCCAAGGCCCTGCCCTCCGTCGTTTCCATCACCGCCACTTCGAGCGGCAGCCAGAATGGCTCGCTTTCGCAGTCTGCCGACGAGTCGGACAGCTCGGGCAGCGTCGGCTCGGGCGTGGTGCTCGATACCGAGGGCCACATCCTCACCAACAACCACGTGGTCGACGGCTACGACCAGTACGTGGTGACCATGGACGACGGCACCACCTACGAGGCCGAGTTCGTGGGCAACGACGCCTCGAGCGACCTGGCCGTCATCAAGCTCAAGGATGCCGACGCCTCCAAGCTCACGCCGATCGAGATCGGTGATTCCTCCAAGCTCAACGTGGGCGAGTGGGTCATGGCCATCGGCTCGCCGTTCGGCAACGAGCAGTCTGTCTCCACGGGCATTGTGTCGGCACTGTATCGCTCCACGGCCATGAGCTCTACCAACGGTAACACTATCTATGCCAACATGATCCAGACCGATGCCGCCATCAACCCGGGCAACTCGGGTGGCGCGCTCGTTAACGACAATGGTGAGCTGGTGGGCATCAACTCGCTCATCGAGAGCTATTCGGGCTCCAGCTCGGGCGTGGGCTTTGCTATTCCCGTTAACTACGCCAAGAACATTGCCGACCAGATCATCGGCGGCAAGACGCCGGTTCATCCGTATCTGGGCGCCACACTTTCGAGCGTCAATGCGCTTAACGCCCGCACCAACAAGCTGAGCACCGATAGCGGCGCGTATGTGGCGAGCGTCGTTGAGGATGGTCCTGCTGCTAAGGCCGGAATTCAGGAGGGCGACGTCATCACCAAGCTGGGCGACGACGAGATCACGAGCGCCGATGGCCTGATCATCGCACTGCGCAGCCACGAGGTGGGCGAGAAGGTCGAGATCACGCTTATGCGCGGCAAGGACGAGAAGAAGGTCACGGTCGAGCTGGGCTCCGATGAGGAGTTGCAGAACCAGCAGCAGGACGACAGCTCGACCGACACCGGCAACGGCGGTATTACCGACGAGCAGCTGCGCCAGTACCTGGAGGAGCTGCTGGGCCAGCAGGGTCAGGGCCAGGGCTACGGCCAGGGCTACTAGCGAGCCGTTTCGCATATGCCGAAGCCAGAGGGGCTGTCCCGCCAAGTGTGGGACAGCCCCTCTTTTAATATGAGTAGGACATTGTCAAGAGGCAAAATCGGGCCTGGCCCCAACGA
>CALKBO010000061.1 GCA_937989875.1 uncultured Collinsella sp.
ACGGTGCTCATTTCCCAGTGATCACTCGGACCACTTCTTAGTGAACATCAACAACGGTTACAGATTGCCTGTTGCAGACCGGTTTTGCCGACGGTATGCCCATTGCCGATTCGGCGATCTCAAAGCTCGTCCTTGTGCGGGAACAGTTGATGGAGGCCGTCGAGCAACGAGCAACCGCCCGCAATGGTCGCGCGATTCGTACGGCTCTCACAACGCTTCGATATGCCGACGCCCGCGCCGAGAGCGGCGGGGAATCGGTCGCCCGAGCCGTCATGATTGAGACGGGCTTTGCGCCCGATTGGCTTCAATACGAGCTGACGGACCCCTTCAATTCGGCCAAGCCCATACGAACGGACTTTGCCTGGGAGCGCCAGGCGCGGGAACTCACGCTGGGCGAGCTCGACGGGCTCATCAAATATACCAACCAGACCATGCTGGCAGGACGCACCACCGCCGAAGCGCTCGTTGCCGAACGACAGCGCGAGGCGCACCTATCGCTCTACGGTCACCCTCTGCTGCGCTTTACCATGAACGAGGTCCGCTCGGCAGGAATGCTCGCCAAAAAGCTGCAGGCGGCAGGCATCCGGCAGACCGCGCTACCGACATGGCTCAACGATATTGAGCTGTAGGAGCTGCTGAGCTTATGCCCGCCTGCCCACCAAACTGGGACACACTTTCCGGTTGGCAGCACCCGCGAAAACCATGTCCCAAATTGAGCGCTCAAAACGGGATGTACTTTCCAGATGGCATGCCTAGCGGAAACCGTGTCCCGGAATCAAGGCCTAGAATGGGACAGACTTTCCGGTTGAAGCGCCCAGCGGAAACTGCATCCCGGAATAGACGCTCAAACTGGGACGCAGTTTCCGGTTTCCTGCTGTTCCGAAAAGTACGTCCCATTCTGGAGCCGAAATCCGGGACGCAGTTTCCGTATGCGGAGGCGCTCCAAACAAAAAGGCCCCGGCTCGCGATAAAGTCGAGGCCAAAGGCGCAGCGTATGTAGTTGATGTTGAGCGCGAACGGCCCGTCAACAATGGCCGTCCACGCTCTACCCTACCCGCGGCGACGGACGCGGCTGTACGGCGTATCCACCATGGGCAGATCCGGACGCAGCTTGCCGTCAAATGCGCGATAGGCGTTCTGTACGGCGGGCGCCGTGGGAATCGTTGCGATCTCGCCGATGCCCTTGCCGCCGTATGCCACGGGCAGTAGCTCGTCCTTCTCCACGTAGATGGCGTGGATATCCGGAATCTCGGGCGCACGGAACAGCCCGAGCGTGCCGTACCTTGCCTGGGGCACGCAGTCCTTGAGCGGCCAGTCCTCGGTAAGCGCATAGCCCATACCCATAAGCACACCGCCTTCGATCTGACCCTGGATGGAGATGGGGTTGACCACCTTGCCGGAATCGTGCGCGGCATAGACCTCGCTCACGCGACCGTCATCGTCCAGAATGACCACATGCGTGGCAAAGCCGTAGCAGATGTGGCTCTTGGGATTGGGAACGTCGGCGCCCAGCTTGTCGGTCGGCTCCAGGTACACGTAGCCAAACTCGCATCCCTCGAGCGCCTTGATGGCGGCCGCGGGATCCTGAGGATGCATACCCCGGCCGGCGACGAGCTCCTGCGTGTGCAGCTGATAGGCGCGACCGTCGTCGTACTCGATCTTGACGCCGTCGCCATGCGCATTCACGGGAGCGGCGGGCGCAGACTTGCCGGCCTCGATATCAAGCATGGCATCGCGCAGCAGGAAGGCGGCACCGCGCACGGCCTCGCCGGTCACGACCGTCTGACGTGAACCAGACGTGGTGCCGGAGTCGGGAGCGTTCTCGGTGGAGCACTCGCCGTTGGCAATGCAGCGAGGCGGCAGGCCGCATGCCTCGGCAACGTCCTGCAAAAAGACGGTGTTGCAGCCCTGGCCGATGTCGGACGTGGCGGCATAGACCACAGCCACGCCGTCCTCGATGCGAATCTTGCAGCGGCCGGCATCGGGCAGGCCCACGCCCACGCCGGCGTTCTTCATGGCGCAGGCGATACCGGCGTGTCCGGGATGCGCATAGTAGGCATCCTTGACCTCGAGCAGCGTCTCTTTAAGCGCCGTGGAGCAGTCGGCAATCTGGCCGTTGGGCAAAACCTCGCCCGGCTCGATGGCGTTACGGTAGCGGATCTCCCACGGATCCAGGCCGACCTTCTCTGCCAGCAAGTCGATCAGGCTCTCGAGCGCAAACTCGGACTGGCAAACGCCAAAGCCGCGGTACGCGCCGGCGGGCGGGTTGTTGGTGTAGTAGCCATAACCGCGAATGTCGGTGTTCTGGTACTTGTAGGGGCCGACGGCATGCGTGCAGGCGCGCTCGAGCACCGGGCCGCACAGCGACGCGTAGGCGCCGGTGTCAAAGTTGATCTCGCAATCTAGGCCGGTAAAGTTGCCCTCGGCGTCGCAGCCCAGCGTAAAGGTGCCGTCCATGGCATGGCGCTTGGGATGGAAAGCGAGCGACTCGGCACGCGTGAGCTTACACTTCACAGGACGCTGGAACTTATAGGCGGCGAGCGCGGCCAGGTGCTGGATGGACACGTCCTCCTTGCCGCCAAAGCCGCCACCCACGAGCATGGTCTCTACAACCACGCGCTCGGGCTCGTTGTCCCAGCCAAACATGTGGGCGCACTCTTTGCGCGTATCGTAGGCACCCTGGTCGGTCGACTGCACCTTGACGCCGTTCTTGTACGGGAAGGCCACGGCGCACTCGGGCTCCAAGAAGGCATGCTCGGTAAAGGGCGTGGTAAAGCGCTGCGTCACGGTGAATGCGCTCTCTGCCAGCGCCTTGGCGGCGTCGCCGCGCGTCACGTGACGGCTCTGGCACACGTTGTCCTTGAGCTCCACCGTGTTGCCAAAGGCAAAGAAGCTGTCGTGCAGGCGCGGGGCGTCGGCAGCCCTGGCCTCGACAATGTTACGCACGGGCTCCAGCGGCTCGTAATCGATCTTGACGAGCTTCTTGGCCTTCTCGAGCGTCGCCTCGTCCTCGGCAACCACCAGCACGATGGCGTCACCCACGCAGCGGGTGATATCGCCCTGGGCGATCATGACGTCCCAGTCCTGGATAAGGTGGCCGACCTGGTTGACCGGCACGTCCTCGGCGCGCAGGATGCCCACCACACCGGGCAGGGCCTCGGCCTTGGAGGTGTCGATGGAGAGCACGCGGGCGCGCGGATACTTGGAGCGCACGGCGCTGGCATAGGTCAGGGCCGGCTGATCGAGCTCGTCGATGTCGTCGGGATACTTGCCCTCGCCGAGCACCTTCTTGCGCACGTCAATACGGAAGGCGCGCTTGCCCACGCCGTAGTCATCGCCGCGCTCCAGGTCCTCGTCGATCTGCTTTTCGCCGCGGAGCACTGCAGCGGCCAGCGAGATGCCCTCGATAATCTTTTTGTAGCCGGTGCAGCGACAGACGTTACCGCGAATGGCGTACTTGATCTGCTCCTCAGTGGGCTCGGGGTCCTCGGCGATGAGCGCTGCACCCGCCATGACCATGCCGGGGATGCAAAAACCGCACTGCACGGCGCCCACGGCGCCAAAGGCGTACACAAAGGCCTCGCGCACGTCCTCGGGCAGGCCCTCGACGGTCACGATGTTGCGGCCGGCGGCAAGAGCGGTGGTCAGCACGCACGCCTTGACGGCCGCACCGTCCACATGGATGGTGCAGGTACCGCAAGCACCTTCGGAGCAGCCGTCCTTGGCGGAATGGATATGCAGGTCGTCGCGCAGGTAACGCAGCAGCGGTTTGTTTTGGGTCGTCGTGCGCTCGACGCCGTTAACGGTAAAAGTGAATTCCTGTGCCATGGTGATTCCCTTCTACACGCCGGCGGCGATGCCGGTGCGGTCGTGGATGGCGCCATGAGGGCAGACGACGGCGCACATGCCGCACGACAGGCAGTCCACGCCGTCGATATGGGCGCAGTTGTCCTCGATGCGGATAGCGCCGGCAGGGCACTTTTTGGCGCACATGCCGCAACCGATGCAGCTCGTGTCGCAGATCTTGCGCGCAATGGCGCCCTTATCGGTGTTGTTGCAGCGCACCAGAATGTTCTGGTAGCCGGGAACGAAGGCAATCACGCGCTGCGGGCACGCCATGCCGCACAGGCCACAGCCCGTGCACTTGGAGCGATCCACGCGGGCGATGCCATCGACCAGCGCAATAGCGCCGTGGGGGCAGGCCGTGACGCAGGCGCCACAGCCAATGCAGCCTTCGCTGCAGCGGGCGTCGCCGCCTGCGGAGGCGCAACCACTTCCGCAGGCAACGTAGGCCACGTTATGTTGAATGGATTTGGCCATAAGAGACTCGCCTATTTCTTAAGAAGGTACGAATAGTTGTCGCGCACGGCCCTGATGGTCAGGCGGACGGCCTCGGGAAGACCGGTGTTGACGGCATCGACCGAGACGGTGCGGACCGTGCCGGCGACGCGGACCTTAAAGTGGTCCTCGTCCACAGCCAGGAAGCCCTCGTTCTCGGAGTTCTCCATGTCCTGCTCGCTCCAGAACAGGGTGAGCTTGTCCTTGTAGGGACGACCCTCCTGGTAGGGGCAGAACACGGCGCAGTTACCGCACTCGTTGCACATGCCGTCGATGTGGACGACCTGATGCTTGGCCAGGCCCGGCACCTTAATTGCCACGTTGGCGCGGTTGGGGCACACGTCGCAGCAGACCTCGCACACCGAGCCGCAGCCCAGACAGCGGGTCTTGGTGCAGTTGCGCTTGTCGCGGCACAGCGACCCCTTGCGCTCGTAGCAGGTGTCCTCGCGGCCGGCCTGCTCGTTGCAGTCGGCGTACTTGTTAAAGTCCACACCGGCGATGGCACGGGCGACCTCGGCGGCGTCGGCGATGGCCTCGACAACGGTGGCAGGACCGCGGCGGCAGTCGCCCGCAGCCCAGACGCCCTCGACGCCGGTGGAGGTGGCGGCAAGGCGGCCGCGACGGTCGTGCTCGACGCCCGCGGCATCGTACAGGCTGGCATCGATGCCCTCGCCCACGGCGCAGATCACCGTGGTGGCGGAAAGCTCGACGGTCTCGCCCGTGGCGACGGGGCTACGACGGCCGCTTGCATCCGGCTCGCCAAGCTCCATAACGTCGCAGGTCAGCACGGCGCCGTTAAGCGCCTTGGGGGCCAGCAGCTCGCAGAACTCAACACCGTCGGCAAGAGCAAGATCAAGCTCTTCCTCGTCAGCGGGCATCTGCTTCTTGGTGCGGCGATACACCAGGCGCACGTTCTTCACGCCAGCAAGGCGCTTGGCCACGCGGGCCGCGTCCATGGCGGTGTTGCCAGCGCCAATGACCACGACGTCCTCGCCCAGCTCGAGCTTCTCGCCCTTCTTGGCGGCCTCGAGGAACTCCAGCACGTCGAGCTCGGCGCCCTCGCCCAGGCCCGCAGAGCCGGGCATCCAGGCACCGGTGGCCACGACCACGTCGGTAAAGCCCTGGGCCTTGAGCTCGTCAATGGAATCCACGCGAGCGTTGAGCTGCACCTTGGCGCCAAAGGCCAAGCAGAGCTCGGCATCGTGGGAGATATCGTCGCTCGCGATACGGAACTCGGGGATCACGTGACGGACCACGCCGCCGAGCGAATCGCGGGCCTCGAAGATGGTGACGGGCACGCCGGCACGCGTCAGGAAGAACGCCGTCGCCAGGCCGGCCGGGCCGCCGCCGATAACGGCAACATTGCGCTCGCCGTCGTTTGCGATGGCCTGGGCGCGCAGCTTGGGCAGCACGGCGGTCATGGCCTCGCGGGCGGCCTTGAGCTTGCTGGCGCGAATCTGGGCGCCCTCGGGCTCGTAGAACGCACGCTCGCAGGCACGGCCGCAGGGATGCGGGCAGATGGTGCCGGTAATGAACGGCAGGGCGTTGCGCTCGATGATAATGTTGAGCGCGTCCTCGTAGCGACCCTCGTCAACAGCCGCCAGGTAGGCGGGAATATCCTGCTGGATGGGGCAGCTCGTGCGGCACGGCGTGGTAAAGCAGTCGGAAAGCGGGCTCTTGCCGGCGACCTTGCGGTCGGGCAGCGGGCGCAGCGGCTTCTTGTAGAGCGGGTTGGTGAGCGAATCGGTCTGGATCGCGGTCACGGCCTCGAGAGAGACGCCCGCGAACGGCTTGCCATCCAGGTCGGCAAACTCGCCGGCCATCTGGCTAAAGCGCTCGTAGCCACCGGGCTTGAGCACGTCGGTCGCCAGGGTGACGGGCCAAATGCCGGCATCGTACAGGGCGCGGATGTTGTAGACCGTAGCACCGCCGGAGTAGCTGATGCGCAGCTTGCCATCAAACTGCTCGGTAATGCGACGGGCGGCCTCGATGGTCAGCGAGAACAGCGAACGGCCGGACATGTACATCTCGGTGGAAGGCAGCTCGTTCCTCGTCACATCGACGGGGAAGGTGTTGGTAAGCTTGACGCCAAACTCAAGACCGCGCTCGGCGCACAGGGCAATCAGGCGCTCGAACATGGGCACGGCGTCGGCCCACTGCAGGTCCTCGCGGAAGTGCGTATCGTCGAAGACGATATAGTCGAAGCCCAGCTCGTTGAGGCGCTGGCGGGCAAACTCATAGCCCAGCAGCGTGGGGTTGCACTTGATGTAGGTGTTGAGGCCCTTCTCGGTGATCAGATAGGTCGCGATGCGCTCGATCTCCGCCGGCGGGCAGCCATGCAGCGTGGACTCGGTAATGGAGTTGGAGACGCGCGCCGGGATGGACTCGACAAACGCGGCGTCGACATGCTCAAACTTGTCCAGGTTGGCGAGCGCCCACGTGCGGCACTCGTTCCAAACCTCGGAGCCGCTGGCGTCCTTCATGCCCTCAATGTACGCATCGACCTTGGGGCTCTTAATGCCCTCCAGGTCATAGCCCACCGACATGTTAAAGACAAAGCCGTCCGGGCTGCCCAGGCCGTACTCGCGGGCAATCAGGTGGCAGGCGAACCATGCCTTCACGTACTCGGCAAAGGCCTGCGGAACCTCGAGCTCGGTCGACCACTCGCAGTTGTAGCACTCGTCCTGCGCCACGATGCAGGGCTTGTTCACACACTTGGAGAGCTCCTCGCCATCCATAACCTGAACGGTCTTGAGCTCAAAGAAGCGGGAGCCGGCCACGTAGGATGCCACGATGTTCTGGGCCAGCTGCGTATTGGGACCGGCGGCCGGGCCAAACGGAGTCTCGATGCGCTCGTCAAAAATGGGAAGCGCGCCCTCCTGGTTGGTCGTGACCATCTTGCGAACGCCAAAGACGGCGCCCTGGGTCTTGTGCTCCTCGATGATCCAGTTTATCAGCTGCGAAAACGGGATCGGCCTCATGATGTCGCTCATAATGAGCTCCTCTCTGTAACGCCCGGCGAGACCGCGCGGCGGGCGCAAATACGGTGTAGCGCTAGCACAGCGCCGGCGACCCCGCGGAGGCCGCCTATACGCGCGTCGAATGCGGCGAAACATCCGACGCGCGTGAATCTACTTGTAATTAGTAGGCGCGATCGTTGAGCGTGCTCCAGAGCTTCTTGGACTCAGCCATGGTCCACGCGTTGATCTTGTCCTCATCAATGCCAACGAACTCGCGATCCTTGTACAGGACGCGGCCGTTGATGATGGTGGTGCGGCAGTTTTTGCCCATCATGCCAAAGAGCATGTGGCCGTCGATGTTCTCCTCGCTCAGCGGCGTAAAGGGCTTGTAGTCCATAACGATGACGTCGGCGGCAGCGCCGGCCTCGAGCACGCCGAGCTTGCGATCGAAGTACTTGCTGGCCATCTTGGCGTTGTTCTCGAACAGCATCGTCATGGCCTCGCACCAGCCCACGTTGGGCATGGCGGCGTTGTGGCGCTGAATGATCAGGAAGACCTTAAGGCTCTCGAGCATGTCGTGGGTGTAGGCGTCGGTGCCCATGCACACGGGAATGCCGCGGCGGAAGAACTCGAGCACGGGGGCACAGCCCACGGCGTTGCCCATATTGGATTCGGGGTTGTTGACGAGCCAGGTGCCGGACTCCTTGACGATATCCATCTCGGCAGGCGTCACGTGGATGCAGTGGCCCAGCATGGTGTCGGGACCCAGCAGGTTGTGCTGCAGCAGACGCTCGACGGGACTGATGCCGCCGCGGTTGAGGCGGGAATCCCACACGTCGTTCATGCCCTCGCACACATGGATGTGGAAGCCGGTCAGGCCGTTGTTGGCCTCGGCCATCTTATCCATGGTCTCGTCCGAAAGCGTAAAGGTGGCATGTCCGCCAAACATGGCGGCGATCATATGGTTGTCGTTATCGCGACGCTCCTTGGCGGCCCACTGGGCAAATTCGGCGTTCTCGGCAATGGCCTGGTTACATTTTTCCTGGCCACGGCGATCGGAGACCTCGTAGCATAGGCACGAACGCATGCCCAGTTCCTGAGCTGCATCCTTAATGGTAAAGAGGCTTCCCGGAATCTCGCAGAAGCTCGCGTGGTGGTCGAAAATCGTGGTGACGCCATCGCGAATGGAGTCCAGAATCGTGGCATAGGCGCTTGCCTTGGTGCCGTCGAGCGTCAGATTGTCGTCGATCTTCCACCACTGCTGCTCAAGATTCTCCAGGAAGTTGATGGGATTGCAGCCCTTAATGGCAAGGCCGCGAGCCAGACCCGAGTAGATGTGGGTGTGGCAGTTGATAAGTCCGGGCATGATGAGGTTGCCCTGGGCATCGACGTACTCGGCATCCGGGTACTTGGCCTTGAGCTCGCACTCGGGACCTACTTCGACGATCGTATCTCCGTCAATGGCGACCGCACCGTTTGGAATGAACGGGGCCTGAGCATTGCGGGTAAAGACGGAACCGTTAGCGACCAGAAGCATAAATGCTCCCTTCAACATCAGGGGCGGGGTTTGACACCTCTGACATGGCGGAGTGCGAAGCGCCGGCCTACACCGGAAACGGGCCCTCTCCCGTCAACGCTTCACCAAAGGGACAAACCCTTTGAAGTGCGGCTTGGCACCGCATGACGTCGGCGGACGAGGCGATGCGCCCGCCGACGAATAGCACCGAATTGGTTACTTCTTGCTCTCGGGCAAGACCAGATCCACGGCAGCGTCCTTGGCAGCATCGATGTGCTGAGCCACGACCGGCGTCTGCGGAAGGATCAGGTTAAGGACAATGGCCATGATGGCGGTGGGGGTTACGGCATTGGAGCCGATAACGGTGGGCACCCAGGTGGGCATACCCTCACCGGCAAGGCAACCGCTGGCCATCCAGATACCCAGGCCAAAGACGACGGAGGTACCGACGATGGTGGTAGTGCGCTGCGTGAGGCCCTCGCGGGTGAACATGCGCACGCCGTTCATGGTGATGGTGCCAAAGACGCCGACGGTCGCGCCGCCGATGACGGGCTGCGGGATAGCGGAAAGGACGGCAGAGAGCTGCGGGAACAGGCCGGCGATGGCAAAGACGGCCGCGATGATCACAAAGACCCACTTGTTGACGACCTTGTTGGAGCAGATGATGCCCACGTTCTGGCCAAGGGCGCTGGTGGGAAGACCGCCCAGCAGGCCGCCGACCATAGAGGTAAGGCCCTGGGACACGATGGCGCCGGAGAGCTCGCGCTCGGTGGGCATACGGTCGATGGAGCCCAGGCAGGCGGCGGAGACGTCACCGATAACCTGGATAGCAACCATGGGGAACACGACGGCGAGGGTAATGCAGACCTCGGGATCAAACTCGAGCGCGTAGGGCATGAGCTTGGGAAGGGCGAAGACCTGAGCGGTGGCGACGCTGGAGAAGTCGATCATGCCAAAGGGGATGGAGACGATCATGCCAACGATCATGCCAAAGAACACGGATCCCAGCTTGAGCGTGCCCTTGCCAAAGTTGGCGAGCGCAAAGACCACGGCGAAGGTGATAAGAGCGACGCACCAGGCCTGCGGGGTGCCCCACAGCGGCGTACCCATACCGCCGGCCATATACTTGACGGCCGTGGGATACAGCGAAACGCCGATAGAGAAGATGACCGTACCGGTCACGACGGGCGGGAACAGCCACTTGATCTTGCTGTAAGCCAGACCAAAGAGGACCGCGACGGCGCCGCCGACGATCTCGCCGCCCAGCAGCGCACCAAAGCTAAAGCCCGAGGCACCCATGGCCTGCAGGGCCGGCAGGAACGCGAACGAAACACCCATGACGATGGGCAGGCCGCCGCCGATGCGACGGAAGGGAGCGAAGGCCTGAAGGGCCGTATCGATCGCCGAAAGAATGAGCGCGACCTGGATGATGTCGGTGCTCTGCTGGCTATTAAAGCCGTAGACGCCGGCCATGATGACCGCCGGGGTAATGATGCCGGCAAACGATGCCAGTACGTGCTGAAGGGCACACGGGATCATTTCCTTAACGGGAGGCATGCCTTCGCGAGTGAACAGGGCTTCAGTGCCGTTCGTAACCGTCTCCTGGGTCATTTGACCACCAATCCTCGAAGTAGTTGTTTTCGCATCTAACGCTCTATTGTGACGCAGTGCGGGGTTGAGGTTGTGCCTTCATTGCATATCGTATTAAAGATGATTCTCATTCTCAATAATAATTTTTTGTTATCAGACTATTCTTCAGCTGAAATAACGCATTTCCGCAGGTCAGGAAAGTGTCTGGTCAAAATAACATCTAACTTTTCTTTTGGTCAACCGTTTACCGCTAAATTCCTACCGTTCGTCTGCATTACGCAATGTACCTGCGGATATACGAGATGATGGGCAGCGTGTTACCATGAGAAAAAATTGTTATGAACTTTTCCGATTTCACCCAAAGGAGTTGCCCGTGAACGAGACCGTACGCCGCTTTTTGCCGATGGTCGATTTTCTGGAGCAGATACTCGGCAAAAACAGCGAAATCGTGCTGCACGATTTCTCGGATCCCGACCACGCCATCGTCGATATTCGCAACGGCATCGTGAGCGGCCGCAAGGTCGGCGGTCCCGCCACCGATCTGGCGCTCAAGATCATGCACGACGCCAAGTATCGCGACCTGCCGTTTATTACGGGCTACGAGGGCCGCGGCGCCGGAGGCAAGACGTTGGAGTCAGCGACGTACTTTATCCGCGAGAATAACGAGATCGTCGGTATGCTCTGCGTCAACACCGACCTCTCGACCGTGCGCTCCATCAACGCCATGGCGCAGCAGCTCATGGCGTGCTTCGACGCGGCGCCGACGCGCACGGAGCCCGCCCCTATCGAGGTCGAAAGCCTTTCGGAGTCCACACAGGAGCTCATCGACCGCAGCATTGCCGAGTTGCTGAGCGCGCGCGGGCTGGATGTAGCGTCGCTTGGTCAGAGCGACCGCGTGGACGTCATTCGCCACCTCAACGGCAACGGGGTGTTCATGCTCAAGGGCGCCGTGGCCTGCGCCGCCACCGCGCTGGGCATCTCGGAGCCCAGCGTCTACCGCTACCTGCAAAAAGTTCGCAAGGAGGGCTAACGAGCAAAATGGAGCGCGGCTCCACAAGCGACCCGTCACTTGACAAAAGACCCTGCAGCTCACACACCGCTGCAGGGTCTTTTTGCATGTCATGTTTAGTTGTTGCCAACGCCTTAGAGAGCGGCGACGACCTCGATCTCAACCAGACCGCCAGCCGGAAGGGCGGCAACCTGGAAAGCGCTGCGCGCGGGGAACGGAGCCTCGAACTTGGAGGCGTAGATCTCGTTCACGGCAGCGAAGTCGGCAATGTCGGCCAGGTAGACCGTGGTCTTGACGACATCGGCAAAGGTGGCGCCGGCAGCGGTCAGCAGGGCCTCGACGTTGGCGAGGGACTGCTTGGCCTGGGCCTCGACGCCCTCGGGCATCTTGCCGGTTGCAGGGTCGATGCCCAGCTGGCCGGACAGGAACACCATGTTGCCGGTCTGGATACCAGGGGAATACGGGCCGATGGCTGCGGGTGCGTTATCGGAAGACACGACGGTCTTGCTCATGTTTATCTCCTTACGATCAGTTGAGAAAGCGTGAGCGCGGCGTTCACACCGGGAGGCACAGTTCGGTCTGAACACCGCGCTTGATTGGGATAGTACTCAAGGTTTCTGTTTGATGCAAGAATATTATCAGCTTGCGAGAATATTTTATCGCCCAACGGTTTCCCCGAACCGCTGAACGGTTCTCATGTGGAGCAGCCAGTCCAAGCTGCTGAAGACTTTGTCCTGCTTAGGCTGCGGGCATCGTCCATCGCAGCGACGCCACTATACTTTTGAATATCTGAGCATTTTGAAAGGCAGGATATGACCGCAACCGCCAGCCGAACCACTAACCGCAGGCCCGAGCTTTTGGCCCCCGCCGGAGGCCCGGAGCCCCTTGCCGCCGCGCTCGCCGCCGGGGCAGACGCCATCTACTGCGGCATGGGCAGCTTCAACGCCCGCCGCAAGGCAACCAACTTTACCGACGAGGCCTTTGAGCAAGCCTGCCGCGCCGCGCATCTAGCCGGGTCGCGCGTCTACGTCACGGTCAACATCGTCATCAAGCAGTCCGAGATGGGCGATGCACTGCAGCTCATTCATCGCTGCTCCACGCTGGGCGCCGATGCCTTCATTATCCAGGACTGGGGTCTGTTCTTTGAGGTCAAGCGCACCATGCCCGGCATCGAGACACATATCTCGACCCAGGCGAACATCCACGACGACCGCGGAACCCTTTGGTGCCGTGAGCAGGGCGCCGACCGCGTGACTCTCTCGCGCGAGCTCTCCATCGACGAAATCGCCGCCATTCACGACGCCGCGCCCGATGTGGACCTTGAGGTCTTCAGCCATGGCGCCATCTGCTTTTGCTACTCGGGCCTATGCCTGCTCTCGAGTTTTGCCATGGCGGGCCGCTCGGCCAACCGCGGCATGTGCGCTCAGCCCTGTCGCCTGCCTTACGAGCTGATCAACGAGAACGGCCGCTCGCTCTCCCCCGCCGGTCGCGGGCGCGCGCTGTGCCCACGCGACACCAACACGTCGCAGCTTGTTCGCCGTCTGTATGACGCCGGCGCCGCATCGCTCAAGCTCGAGGGCCGCATGAAGGCGCCCGATTACGTGTACTCCATCGTTGATGTGTATCGTCATCAGATCGACGACATGCTGGCCGGGGTCGCCGTAGATAAGGACGAGGACGCCGCTCGCCAGCGCCAACTCAAGCGCTGCTTTAACCGCGACTTTACGCACGCCTATCAGGACGGCACCTCGGGCGACGAGATGATGAGTTACGAGCGCTCCAACAACCGCGGCCAGATTGTGGGCACGGTGCTGGGCAGCCGTCTGGCCAACCGCGACGTGCGCGGGCTCAAACCCGACGACCGTCGTCGCCGCGCCGCCATCGCCCGCATTGAGTTGTTTGAGCCCGTGGGCAAGGGCGACCTGCTGGAGCTTCGTCACGACAATGAGTTTGACCAGTTCCTGACCACCATCGCTGCCGAGGATGCCGCTGCCGGCGACATCATCGAGTGCCGCGTGCCCCGCAGCATGCCCGAGGGCTGCCGCGTCCGCGTGATTCGCAGTCAGCGCGCCATCGACGCCGCCGGCGCCGCGCTCAGGCGCGATGTGCTGCGCCGCCGAGCTGTTGACGTGTCCGTCGTGGCGCGCCTGGGCGAGCCGTTTACCGTTACGCTCACCTGCTGCGACGACCCTTCGCTTACGGCCACGGCCACGGGCTTTACCGTCGAGGCTGCCAAGACCCGCGCCGTCGAGGCATCCGATCTGGTTGAGCACGTCGGGCGCATGGGCTCCTCTCCCTTTGAGGCCGCAAGCTTTGACGTTTCGCTCGACGCCGGCTGCGGTATGGGCTTTTCCGCCGTGCACAAGGTGCGCGCCGCCGCTTGTAAGGCGCTGGAAGAGGCCATTCTGGCACCGTACGAGGAGCGCGCGAAAACGCTCGAGCTGCCGGCGATTGTAACCAGTGATTCCCGCCCCGCGCCCGAGCCCTACCGCGATGAGCCGCAGATCTGCGCCACCGTCACCTCGCTCGAGGCCGCCGAGGCCGCTCGTGCCGAGGGTGTAACGCGCATCTACATGACCACCGACGCGCTCGATGCGGCCGAGCTCTCCCCCGCCGATGCATTTGAGCAGGGCATCGTACCCGTGCTCGACGAGGTCTGCCGCGCCGTTGACCACGTACGCGTCGACCCGTGGGTTGTTGCCGGCGCCACGGTCGCTATTGGCAACATCTCTGAGCTTGCCCTGGCCGCCCAGGTTGGCGCCACGGCCGAGATTCGCTCTTGCCTGCCGGTGCACAACACGCCCTGCATGGAGGCGCTTGCCGGGCGCGGAGCCGGTGCGTTTTGGCTCTCGCCCGAGATCACGCTCGACGAGATTGTCTCGCTCGGCGCCGCCGCGCCCGCGGCTCTGGGCATCACCGTCTTTGGCCGCCCGCGCGTCATGACAAGCGAGCATTGCATTCTGCAGGTTGCCAACGGCTGCATCCACGATTGCGCCAACTGCCGCCTGCGTGCCCGCAAGCTCTCGCTCAAGAATATCGACGGAAAGGTCATGCCGGTGCGTACCGACATCCACGGCCGCTCACGCCTGTACGACGCCTACCCCATCGACCTCACGCCTCAGGTTCCTCAGCTGCTCGATGCCGGCGTGCGTCGTCTCATGGTGGACGGAACGCTACTCGAGACGGATGAGATCGCCCGTGCCGTCGCTCGCGTCCGTCGCGCCGTCGAGGCAGCTCAAGCCGGCCGCAAGCCCGCCGCCCGCCTGCGCGGGGCGACTTCGGGCTGCATGTTTGTGGGAATTAGCTAACCGAAAGGCTTACACGTGAACGAAGAACCTCAAGTCCTCTACTGCGACGCCTGGCTTATGGCCATCGACAAGCCCGCCGGCATGATCGTCCACGGCGACGGCACCGGCGAGCGCACGCTCACCGACTACGCCAGCGACCTGCTGCTGGCGATGGGCGACGGCTTTGCCGCGACCGACATGCAGCCGCTCAATCGCCTGGACCGTGACACCACCGGCGTGGTGCTGTTCTCGCTCGACAAGCAGACGCAGCCCGCCTTTGACCAGATGATTATCGACCACGCTTTCGAAAAGCACTACCTAGCGCTGGCCGAGGGCAAGATCGACTGGAACGAGAAGCTCATCGACAAGCCCATCGCCCGCGACCGTCACGACAGCCGAAAGATGCGCGTCGGCGCCAGCGGCAAGCCGTGTCAAACTCGCGTGAAGGTGCTCAAACGTCTTAAGAGCCGTCGTGGCCTGCCCGCGCGCTCGTATATCGATGTCGAGTTGCTCACCGGCCGCAAGCACCAAATCCGTGTGCACCTGGCAAGCGAGCATCATCCCCTGGTTGGCGACGACCTGTACGGAACGCCGCGCCCCTGCGGCCTGATGCTCCACGCCCACAGCGTGTCCTTCACGCATCCCGTAACCGGCGAGCACATCCACATCGAAGCCCCCTGCCCCTGGGAGCCCTAAACCACCACAATGGGGACAGGCACCTTTGTGGTGGTTTTGCCGCAATGGTTCAACCGCGGTCCCAAAATGTCTCGATCTGTAACAGTTAGAACCCATTTTCCGGTCTATCTGTTACAGATCGAGACATTCAAATCCCCCTTAAGGGAAAATCTCAATCTGTAACACCTAGCCCACTTTTAACGGTCCAGTTGCTACAGACTTAGACAAAACCGGTAGACAACGAAAGCGGCAACGTCCGTGATGGACGTTGCCGCTTTTCTATTGAGAAAACTACTCGGTTTCCGTTGCTAACCACCACAATGGGGACAGGCGCCTTTGTGGTGGTTTTGGCCTTAGCCCGTCCCCTGCTGTTAGACCGTGATGACGTTGTCCATTGCCCGGTACTTGGCGGGGACCTCGCCTGCGGTAATAATCGTTGCGTCGCGGAAGTCCGCGAACTTGACGGGCGCCACCATGCCAAATTTACTGGCGTCCGAGATTACGAAGCGCTTGGCCGTATGGCGCATCGAGATACGCTTTACTTGCGCCTCCTCGATATCGGGCGCCGTGAAGCCCTGCTCGGCGGCAATGCCGTTAGAGCCCCAAAAGCCACAGTTGAAGTTGTAGCGGTCTAAGGTTGCCAAGGCATCGGGGCCAACGAGCGCCTCGGTCTCGGGTTTGAGCTCGCCGCCCAGCACCACGGTACGCATGCCGCGCAAAGCAAGGCGCTGAGCATGAAGCACGGAATCGGTCACATAGGTGACATCTTCAAGGTGTGGAAGATGCTCGATGAGCCTGAGCGTCGTCGAGCCCGAGTCGATGTATACAAAGCTCTCAGGCTCCACAAGCGCCGCCGCACGGGCGCAGATACGCTCCTTGTCATCGTTATGGAGGTCGCTGCGCTCATTAAGCGTTAGGTCGCGCGTCACGTGGGCGCGCTCAAGACTCGTCGCCCCACCGTGGACCTTGGCGATGCGGTGCGCTCGGTCGAGCGTCTGCAGGTCGCGCCGAATGGTAGACGCCGTCACGCCCAGGGCCTCAGCAAGCTCCTGCACGGTAACCGAGCCGGCCTGCTGCACCATCGACACGATCGCATTGAGCCTATCTTCCGCAAGCATCGCTTACTCCTCCTCGGGGTACACGACTCCCCAGTCGGCGCGGAGCTTGGTCATCAGCTCCATAACATCAGAAGCATAGTCCAGAAGCTCGGGCTTCGAATCATCGCCGGCAACGGCCATCTCAAGATCGGCCATCTCGTAGCACAGAGCGTATGCCTCGGTGCCAGCGTGGACCTCCTCACGGTGACCGTCTGCAGTCCACACGATGGTCGCGTGATCGCCACGCGGATAATCGTTGACCTCGATATAGCACTTGTCGAAGCTGATGACCGAACGCTTGGGCTGCTTGGAGTGGAGCGTAAGGCTCACCACGCCCAGCTGCTGTTCGGCGTTACGGCAGACAATACCGCCCGCAACGTCGACACCGGTCTCACAGGTGTTGCCCAGCGAGACAACCTCAGCGGGCTGGCTCGCCATAAAGAGACGCATGACGGACAGGGCATACACGCCAATATCGAGCATGGCACCACCGGCAAGGTTGCGGTTGTAGAAGCGGTTGGTCAGGTCGCCGTACTCCTTATAGCTGCCAAAGTTGAGTTGGGCGAGATTCATGCGGCCGAACTCACCGTCATCCATGCGGCGACGCAGCTCTTGATATAAGGGCATGTGAAGCACCGTGGTGGCGTCCATAAGGACAACGTTGTGATCACCGGCAATGGCGCGGGCCTCGTCGAGCTCGGCGGAGTTGAGGGTGATGGCCTTTTCGCAGAGCACGTGCTTGCCAGCTGCCAGAGCGGCTCGCAGGTAGGTGATATGCGTGTTGTGCGGCGTGGTGATATAGATCGCGTCGATGTTCGGATCGGCATAGAGGTCCTCGGCCGTTTCATAGACCTTCTCGATGCCATACTGCTCAGCAAAAGCCTGAGCCTTGGACAGTGTGCGGTTGGCGACGCCCGCAAGCTTGCGGCCGGCAAGAGCGAGAGACTGGGCCATCTGGTTGGCGATAACACCGCAACCGATCACGGCCCAGCGGAGCTCGGGGGCCGTAAAAATATCGTTGGGGAACGGCTGATCCTGGACCGAGGCAAACGCCGCCTTAGCGGCTGCTTCGGCGTCGAGCGGAGCCTGTTTGGAATCTGCCATTATGAGCCTCCTGAGGTATCGAAAGTCCTTCATTTCTAACAACCCTATATTCGCACAATTGCGCGCGTATCTGATCGTGTTTGCGTGTTTATTTGCTTATCGGTCATTATTTAGCCATAGTTGGCAGATGTTTGCGCGGCTATGCGCATTATCGCGCAAGGCTATGCGCGTAAATGCGCATGCGACGATCCTTGTGAAACATAAAGGGGCGGAACACCAAAGCCCTAAAAGACAGACCCAGCTGTATTACTTCACCCCTCTGGGGGCATCAGACATCAAAGGATCGTCCCAAACTGCCGACACATAGAGACTGCCCCATTACAGTCTGAAATAGGCCATCGATAAATTTCGATGGCGAGCATTCGG
>CALKBO010000062.1 GCA_937989875.1 uncultured Collinsella sp.
GCTTTTGTCCGGCTTGGATATCCGCAACCCTTTCCCGGACATTTTCTAAGAGGTTTCCCGTTTTGAAGAAAACAACATTCTGATCAGATCGGTCGATGTCGATGTCCGGATTTGAGTGTCGATCGGTTAGCCGTTCGTTGTGAATTTGGGATGCTTTTAGAGCGGTCATTTTGACCTTCCTCATCCGGATGATGCAGTATTGATTTTCAGCTTCGGGCATAGTGATCGGTAAGGTCGGTTTCTGTTACTCTTTGAAAAAGAGTAACTCACTGTACTTATTTTACGCTTCGCTTAAAAATAAGTACGTTCGTTCGCTCAGGGCTCCGCCCCGAGACCCCGTAAACCCCCAAACCTCAACCCATAAATGTTCCGGGCAAATCTGTTGCGTTTAGTTTGTAGCGTGCATATTGTTGCGTGCGTTCGTTGAAACTTCGAGAAGGACAAGACCGCTCTGTCGGAAATGAGAATCCGACAGAGCGGTCTTGTCTAGTCAAATCGCGCTTGTTTTGACTCCCAAATCTGTCCCCATTAGAAATCGAAATTGGCAGAAATCGTGTCTTCAATGATCGGTTTCCCATCTTCGTCTCGGGGAATTCGTTTTCTTTGACGGAAGCCAACTTGTTTTAACAATGGCAAAAAGCTCGCCAGTACCTTAGGTTTCGATAATGCGTTAGATACCGCTACGCGCAGGGCATAAGCAGAAATTCGGGATTCCGGAAATTGGCACAGGCGGTCACTGATCTCTCTGTTCCCATTCATGGCGTCGACTAATTTCCGGGCGTACTTATCTCGTTGTCCGGGCGTCATTCGAATGTTTGTCGGAGCAGGTTGTTTAACTGGGGTCGGGGACGTGATGAAAAAGGCAAAACCAACGATACTGCGCCCGCGCTTTTGTTGTTCGTAGGAGACTCTGAGGCTGGTGGTTTTGTTTATCTGATTGATGGATTTATCCAGCAGTCGCTTGAATACCCTGAGCTCCTGGTAGGAATCCGCTACCACGCCAATTTGCTCCTTCAGCTCCTCAACAGTGAAATAAGGCGTTTTTCCAGCGTTCTTCCACCGAGAGCACAGCTCAAAGAGCCGGATTGCGTAGGTAGAACTGAGGTTACGTATTTCATCAAGGTAATAGGAAGTGAAGTTCTTTTCCAATTCCTTGAACAGGGGGATGACCTCTTCAGAAAATTGAATGGCAGCCGCGCCTTCACTGTCCGAATAGAATATTTTTTGGACCCATCGGATACGACTAACACCACGCGTCCCATTGACTACATCTTTGTACGTAATTTGCCTGTCAAAGAGTGTTTCCGTGGCCGATTTAAGTTGCCGATATGCATTCTTGACATCTGAGCCATAGGCAGAAGAAAACTCTTGCGCCGTGATGAATAGAGGTTTCTGCGCAGAAAGCCCTAATCCGGTGCGACGGCTGAGAGCGATACTCAGCAAAATCAATCGTTGCTCGATTAAATCCAAGCTGTAGGAGGCCGCTACAAGAGAGTTCTCTTTAGTCACCAATTCACGCGCCATAATTCACCTATAGGATTTTATAGGTGAAGTTTACCGTAAAAATGGTGCATTGTGACCGTAAAAATGGTGCATTATGACCGTAAAAATGGTGCATTATGACCGTAAAAATGGTGCATTATGCGTCCTCGATCCGTTGGGGCACAAGGCCTCTAAGGTGTCTAAAAGTATTAAAAGAATATAAAAGTACTAAAACTATCACACGCATAAAACACGGCTTATCAGCCATGTTTTAGCGTGATAAGAGCGCCCTCCGGGCGTAGAAAACTCGATCCCGGCATTGGCTAAAGCCAACGCCTTGGATCTCGGCCCTCCCCCGCCTCCCAGAGGGAGGAGCGATTCGCCATCAGTCGTCAGAGGGACAGGTCGAGCAAGGCTCTCTCTGTCCCTCATGACTAAAGCGTTTTCGTCTTTCGCTTGCTCGTCAAGCCGTTCTCATAAAAGTTTTCGCTACGCTCAAACTTTTACAAGGCTCCGGCTTTGACTAGCGCTCAAGACTGCTCCTTCGCGCATGCGCGTAGCGCACGTACGCGCGCGTGCGCGCGCACATCTCCAAAGGGGAGAGGGGAAGAGGGAGGACATCAGCGTTCGAGGTTGTTTTGTTTTCGTTCGTTCGCTCGTTTTTTCTGAAGCCATTGGTTCATTGGAACGAGAAACTTGTTGAAGTCCTGAAGACTGCTTTTCAAAAAGTCATGGACATTTTTGTAAAACTCGAAATCCTTTAGTTTCGCTTTTAGCTCTCTCAGCTCCTTTTCTGCCTGCTCCAGCCGGGCAAGCTCGGCAATGCGAGTTAACAAGATCGAATTTTTTGATCTCTCTGTGCTTAATGCGCCACGTAGGCGAGAATTTTCCTCTGCAAGGGCTTTATTTTGCCTTGTAAGGCACTCGTCTTTGTCGGTTAAGGTCTCTCTACTCTCAACGCTACGTTCGCGCTCTAAGAGCGTTTTTGAGCGTTTTTGAAGGATTTCTTTTGTAGCCGCGTAAGCCTTCGCTTGCGAAGATAAGGTCTCAAATTCGTCTTGAGTGACGCTCACACGAGAAGAAAAAAGGTTCTTTTGAGGTTGTATCGCCTCGATAGCTGCCAAATCCTCTGTTGTCTGCTCCAGTCTGGACAACGCTTGCTCGGTTTCCTTCAACTTTTTGGCTTTGTAGACCGCTACGCTTTGGTGTCTGTGCGGTTTTTCTCCCTTTTCGAGTAGCTCGGTTAGTCGGACACCTCGTTCCAGTCCGAACTGCCTGCCTACCTTGACGGCAAATTCGTCCTGCATAGCTGTCAGCGCAGGTAATTTGAAGAAGCTTTTGGCGTCTAGTTTCCCTTCTCGCTCGGGAAACACCAACACGTGTAGGTGCGGAGTTGTTTCGTCCAAGTGCAACACGGCGCTAAGCCGATTTCTAGTGCCATGACGAGCCTCAACGAAATTCAAACTCTCGGCAAAGTATTGTTCTTGTTCTTGCTTGCTCAGGCGGGCCATTGCCTCTGGTGAGGCCGTAATCATGTATTCGATGGCAACGGGTGCATCTCGGCGGATTTTTCGCTTTTGTCCGGCTTGGATATCCGCAACCCTTTCCCGGACATTTTCTAAGAGGTT
>CALKBO010000063.1 GCA_937989875.1 uncultured Collinsella sp.
TACCGTCTTATATCCCCGTAGTTGAAACAAGGGGTTTTACGACGATTTTGATAACAGCAAAGCACCTGCTAGATGGTCTTTTTGTGGGTGGGTAATTGTAACAGCTGATTGAACTGCAACGCGCTGGGGCCAATAGGGCGAGGCAAACTAGCGAGGCGTGCCGTCGCGAGTGTAATCGCCACGGTCGACGACGCGGTCGTCCAGCTGCCGCGGCACGGCGCCACCGCCGTGCTCCTGGCCCGCGGCGCGACAGAAGGAGACACTGTTGGGGCCGATGGGCTAAGACCGTTGCCGACCAAGTGCCATTAGCGTCCATTAGCACATGTCAAACCCGTCTGATTCTGTGGGTATAGGGCGGCATTTCGCTGAGGTCGGAAACTCCCGCAACCATTGATTGATTTCGACATGTTCGAAATTCATATTACGCATATGGGTAATCATCATATATAGGATCTCTCAAGTAACCTAAGCAACCGAACCGGGGCAGAAAGGCGTACAAACAAGCCGCGACGAACAGCTTCTTCCGCATTTCTTTAGGCAAGCGAAAAGAGGGATGGCATGACAGCCAAGAGCTACGTAAAGATCGTTATTGTTGGCTTTGCACTTTGTCTTGCAATGGTGCTATGTGCATCATTTGCGAAGTATAGGTCCGAGCAATCGTTTATTGATGGCGCTGAAAACGGTTTTGGCATAGACGGGATGTATGTCAACGATGGCGCGACCAGGACGTCTATGGCGATTCTCGCAGGCGAAGACATGGAATGGCAAATCTGTAATGGCGATTGCTCTTGTCTGAGTGGTCGTTTGGCCGCAACGAGCGACCCGAATTCGTTCGATCTTCTCGACAATGATGGATCGGGTTGCGGTTCTGTTCACCTTTCATATGCATCGCGAGATGGGATGGACGGCATCCTCTACGTCTCCCACGAAACTGACGATTTCAAGATGCGCAGAACTAACCGAGCGCCGGCTTTTATCGAGGAGTGAGAGTTCCCGTCGGCCTGCCGATCAGGCCGCCGGGGTATCGAACCCCGCATTCATCCGTACACACACGGACGAATGCGGAAAGCAACCGTGGTATTCCTACAGGAATCGAATCCGTGAGGTCGTTGTCCTGGATACCTGGGATCCAGAGAGCGGTAGATACCTGTTCGACGGTCTGACCCAATCGACCTATCGAAACTCGATACATCGGATTGCACGACCCTGGAGGGCATGTTCAGGGGATGCTCAAGCGTCACGGAGCTTTTTGATCTCGACCGTCTTGACGCCTCGAACGTCGAGAACACGTCCTACATGTTCCTCAACTGCCTGACGCTCAAGGCCGTCAGCATCTTGGGATGGGAGGCGTCCGGAATCACAGACGTCGACCAGATGCTCAGTGGCTGCTCTACCTACATCCTCGCAACCGAGGAGCAGCGCGAGTTCCTGAACAAAATCACCGGCTCCACGCAGCACGGAATTTGGACCCGCAACCTTTCTTAGCCCAGATCAAAATACCGGTTGTTTCCAGAAATCCTCCAGGCACCTTCTAGAGGATTTCTGGAAATGCAAATAGCTTTAGATTCCGAGCGTATCGACCGGAGCAACAACGATGCCTTCGCTAGTTACGTGAGCCGGCATACCAAACCCGATGACGATGAGTTTCGCCGCAGGCGGCCTCTCCCCGCGATCGACCAGCTTTCGCTCAAGTCGAAGCAGATTTTCCACTGCCTCTGGGACTTGGGGGCTCCCGAGCTTGACCTCAACGGCAACCCACGAGCCGTCACGGCGATGGACAATCGCGTCGACCTCTAGGTCGTCAGCGTCGTGGTAGTGGGATACTGTCGCATCGCTGGCCGCCGCGTAAACCTTGAGATCGTGCAGCACAAGGGATTCGAAGAGCAAGCCAAGGGTCTTCGGATCGGATGACAACGACTCCGGGTCCGCGCCGATGAGGGCGACGGCGAGCGATGGGTCCGCAAGGTGCCGCTTCGCGCCCTGCCGCAGCTTCACCGGCGACCTGAGAGCCGGATGCCACGCGGGGACATCGTCGACGATATTGATACGGCGCAGCGCGTCCATGTAACCGGTAATCGTATTCTTTGAGACGTCAACGCCCAAATCCCTTTCGATGGACTTCATCCCGGCAAGGGTCGATTCATTGCGCGCAAGCGAGGAGAGCAAGGCCCTTACCTTAACCGGGTCGCGTTTCACTCCATCCGCCCTCGAAACGTCAGACTCGCAAACACCGTCAATATAGGCGGCGGCTATCCGCATCGCGTCGGCAGTCGTCTTACCGACCGCTTGGGGCCAACCGCCGCGGCAGAGCAAATCCGCGATACCGGCGATACCGGCGATGGATCCGAGTGACGCCGCAACGGGATCGCCGGCGAGCAGCGCCCCAAGCGAAACCGCTCCCGACGAAATGCCGAGCTCGAAAAGCGTCATGGTATCCATCCGCAAACGGGCGATTCGACCCACACCGCTGTGCATCGGCTGGTTCTCGGCTCGCGGCGTCGCAGATCCGGTGAGAATGAACTGTCCGGGCTCCCCTCCCCTGGCATCGCATTCGAATCGCACGGCATCCCATAGCTTCGGTTCCTCCTGCCATTCGTCGACAAGCCTCGGGGTCGGTCCGACAATTGCCTGGGCCGGATCGAGACGAGCGAGCTGGAGGGCCGCAAAACCGCCAGATGGGTCGGAGAGAGATAACGATGACTCGGCAAATCTCTGGGCTGTCGTTGTCTTTCCACACCATTTCGGCCCCTGAATGAGCACGGCACCGAAAATGCCAAGGTCGCGCTCGACCAAGCAGTCGACGCACCGTCCTATATACCTATCCATCGCCTTTCCCTCCAATCATCCACTTGAAATTATACTGTCTATCTGCGTCGTTGGGACAAATAACGATGACTTATTGGGACGATTGACGGTAATTTATTGGGACGATTGACGATAGCTCGTTGGGACGATTTCCATTTTCTTAAGGCACTAATCAACGAGACCCACTGTGAACTATGAGACGGATAAATTTAGCTGACGCCTCTCATGAGTTCAGCAATGCTGATTTGAAATCCGTCGGCAATCTTCTTGAGATTTGAGAGGCTGACATTACGCCGACCTACTTCAATGCTCGCGTAGTAGGAACGATCCATTTCAATCAAATTGGCGAACTGCTCCTGACCGCACCCGAGTCCAGCGCGGAGCTCTTTGCATCTCATGCCGAATGATTTCTGAAACGTCGTATCCATGACAAAAAGAGTCATGGATTGTTGTTTGACACTCCCCGTAGTTGAAACCAGGGGATTCTCAGTTCTGCGAGGTCTGCCG
>CALKBO010000064.1 GCA_937989875.1 uncultured Collinsella sp.
ATCCGGTCGCACGGAGAGCATTTACCAGTTGACAAAACTATAGGAACACCCCCCTAAAGCACGCCGGACGTCGTCGTTAGAACTCGGCAAACTCGGGAGCGCCGACCTCGATCTCCTCGCGACCAGCCATCAGCTCGCGCAACTTCGAGCAAAACGGCTCCTGCTCCCCCGCCTTAAACACCAAATGAATCGTCACGGCGTCCGCATAGTCAGTGCCCGAAACCTTGGCACCCGAATCCTGCGCCAAGCGAAGCACCTGCTCATACTGAGGATAGGCCACATGGACGTCAACGGGCACAACGCTCGTCATCTCGACGATCTGCCCGGCATCCTGAGCCGCGGCTACCGCTGCCTGCGTCGCTGTCGTATAGGCACGCACTAGACCGCCTGGCCCCAATAACGTGCCGCCAAAGTAACGTGTCACCACACAGCAAACATTCTTGAGCCCCGCGCCGCGCAACACCTCAAGCGTCGGCATGCCACTCGTGCGACTCGGCTCACCGTCATCGCTCTGTCGCTCACGTCCATCAACCAAAATCCAGGCAGGGACATTATGTCGAGCATCATAATGGCGTTTCCGAACCATCTCGATAAAGGAATTCGCCTCGTCCTCGGACTCAATATGGACCAGCTGGGCAATAAACCGACTCTTACGGTCCACAAACTCGCCCGTAGCCTCAATATTCGAATGCAGAGTAAAATAGCTGTCCAACAAAGCCCCTCAACAGAATAAAGCGCGCTAACAAACAGCCTCAATAATACGGCAAAGACTCCGTCGGTTACCCCGGTAAAAAGAGCGAAACCGCCGATGCCCAGGCGAAAACAGCGAGACGGCGTCAGCTGAGTCGATTTGGCCCGAAAGAGGAGGGAGCACGCCTTATGGCGGCGACCGACGAATGAGCGCCAAATCGGCCAGCTGACGCCGTCGCAGCGTCGACAAGAAAGCTGAGTGGGCCGATAAGCCGGGTTCTGTCGTGAACGGTCATTTATCTTGTCTGCACGTTACCGTGCAGCTCCACGCACGCTACCCGAACGCGGACCGGGCCGGCCCATAGCGTTCCTATTCGCGCTTGCTCCGGATGGGGCTTGCCAAGCCGCCGTGTTGCCACGACGCTGGTGGTCTCTTACACCACCGTTTCAGCTTTTCCCTTTACGCCTTGCGGCGCAGGTGGGAGTCTTCTTTTCTGCGGCGCTTTCCGTCGGATCACTCCGCCCGGCCGTTAGCCGGCATCCCGCCCTCTGGAGCCCGGACTTTCCTCACGCGTGCTGCAAGCAGCACATCGCGCGACCGTCTGGCCCACTCAGCAGTGCAAGAGTGTAGCACACCGTTGCCGCAGGCAATGGCACAACGCAAGCGTTCGACACGATAAACCAAGACCCACGCCATGCAGTACAATAGGAATGCCGATGGGCAACGTCGTCAGTCGAGACACGACCGCGCTCCGCACCCCTCCGTCTACTCGGTGCGTTCCCGCCTCCTCCCCGAGGCGGGATGTCGGCGTTTTTTCATACACCGAAAACTCAATAGCAAGCAGACGTTCAAAGTCACAGCAGGGGCTTCCGGCATTGCAAATGCAAAAAGGGACCCGTCCATTACGGACGGATCCCTTAAAACAAGTGATCGTCAAACCGATTTACTCGGCGTCGGTCTCCTCGTCCTTCTTCTCGGAAGGCAGCGGGGTAACCTCGATCTCGACGCCCAGAGTCTCAGCAGCGGACTTCATGGACAGGGAGATACGACGACGGTCGAGGTCGATCTCCATGACCTTGACCTGAACCTTGTCGCCCACGTGGGTGACCTGAGAAGGCTGATCGACGTGCTTGTTGGCCATCTCGGAGATGTGCACCAGGCCCTCGATGCCCTCGCCCAGGTCGACGAAAGCACCGAACGGGACAAGCTTGGTCACAGTGCCCTCGACGATAGCGCCGACGGGGTACTTCTTGACCAGTGCGCGCCACGGATCCTCGGTGGTCTGCTTGAGACCCAGGGAGATGCGCTCGCGGTTGAGATCGACGTCGAGAACCTCGACCTCGACCTCCTGGCCAACCTTGACAACCTCGGAAGGATGGTTGACGTGGTTCCAAGAGAGCTCGGAGATGTGGATGAGGCCGTCGATACCGCCGAGGTCGACGAAGGCGCCGAAGTCGACGATGGAGGAAACGGTGCCCTGGAGACGCATGCCAGACTTGAGCTTGGACAGGATCTCGGAGCGCTCGGCCTTACGGGACTCCTCGAGCACGACGCGACGGGAGAGGACTACGTTGTTGCGGTTGCGGTCCATCTCGATGACGCGGGCCTCGATGCGGGTGCCCATGTAGGAGGTGAGGTCCTTGACACGACGGAGGTCGACGAGAGAAGCGGGCAGGAAACCGCGCAGGCCGATGTCGAGGATCAGGCCGCCCTTGACAACCTCGATAACCTCGCCCTCGACGTTCTCGCCGGAGTTGAACTTCTCCTCGATGCGGTTCCAAGCACGCTCGTACTCCGCACGCTTCTTGGACAGGACCAGACGACCGTCCTTGTCCTCCTTCTGGAGAACCAAGGCCTCGATGGGATCACCGAGTGCAACGATGTCTGCAGGGTTAGCGTCCTTGCGGATGGACAGCTCGCGGACCGGGATAACGCCCTCGGACTTGAATCCGATGTCAACAAGCACCTCGTCATGCTCGATCTTAACGACAGTGCCGTTAACGAGATCGCCCTCATCAAAGTCGGTAATCGTACCGTCGATGAGGTTGTTCATCTCCTCCTCGTTGACATCGTCAAGAGAGAAAATAGACGAGTTCTGAATCTCACTCAAAGGTGGACCCCTTTCGAACTACGGGGCCCCGATTGCTAGGACCTACAGAAGGGTGCGACAAGCACACAACGTTTAGGAACACTCGGGAGCCGACAGATACTGATGTGACGCTTATGCAATCACGTCCGTATAGATTACGGGGAAATCGCTTCGATTTCAAGCGTGAACTGCGATTTTTTACTCGTATGGAGACTTTTTCGCAATCTTGTGAACGACTGTCTCCACAAGTTGACGATGAGCAGCTAGGCACACTGCTTTGGGGTAAAGTATCCCAGACATACGATTCTGGAACGATTTTTCGAGAAAGGTGCCCGCGTGCTCAAAGCAGTCGTTTTCGATATGGACGAGACGCTTCTTAGCATCAACCTCAACGCGTTCATCCTTCGCTATTTTAAGGATGTCTCGTCGATGCTCGCGGATATCGGACGTCGCAGCCGCGGGGGCACGATGGCGCGCCTCGGCACCATCCTGGTCGACCTCAACGCCAATCGCCGCAACAGCACGGACAATCGCACCAATCTTGAGTTTTACCAGACCGAGGTCGAGCGCCGGTGCGGCATTTGCCTCTCGGACCCACTTATCTACGAGGCGTTTACCTGCTACGATCACGAAGTTCTACCGTACAAGAACGATGACATGATCAACGCAAAAGCCATGCCGGGTGCGCACGCCGCGCTTCAAGCCGTACAGGACGCAGGGCTGCGCTGCGCGCTCTTCACCAACCCCAGCTTTCCTCAAGGCGCCATCGAGTGCCGCATGGGCTGGGGCGAGCTGACAGACGCGCCCTTCGAGCTCGTAACGCACATGGGCAACGCCACGCGCTGCAAGCCCGATGCCACATATTATCTAGAGCAGCTGCAGGTCATGGGGCTCGAGCCACATGAGGTCCTCATGGTGGGCAACGACCCCAAGCGCGATTTCCCCAGCCCCGACTGCGGCATTCAAACCGCCTATGTGGGCCAAGGAAAGCCCGGCCGAGCAACCTGGCGTGGAACCATGGAAGACTTCGCCCGCGACTTTAACGCCGTAGTAGAAGCCTTCTACGAGCACCAAATAGCCGACGAACTAAGCTAGTCCCCAAATCAGGAATGGGGCGCACATTTGCCCCACGCTTCGTTACGTGGGCAACGGCTTGAGGGCAAGATGCGATGCCCCAGTGTCCTAGGCCGTGATCATTTTGACGCGTTCGCCGATTTTGGCGTCGCGCTTGTCGGAAATAACAGTAAAGCCCTCCAGGTCGCACACCTTTACATTTGAAAACACGTGGAACTTGGAGCTATCGGCGAGTACGTAACTCGCTTGGGAATTCTGCATCACGATACGTTTTTTGATAGCCTCGGGATAACCTGGCGTCATGATGCCGCGGTCCTCGTCCACCGCGTTGACACCTATAAACGCCCGGTCAAAGTACAGCTCGCGCAGCGCGCTCTCAACCATAGGACCGGTGAGCGAGCAGGTAACGGGGTTGAAGTCGCCGCCAATTACCACCACCTTAGCAGCAAGCTCGCCCGTAAACCGACATGCATAGCCGTTGGTGGTGTAGATAGTCACCGGCTTGTCGACGAGCAGGCTCAGGAGCGCCGTCGCGGTGGTACCGGAGTCGACAGCGAGATGAGACCGTCACGCCCGAAGACCCCGCTTTCGCCGCCGAGGAGCGCGCGGCGCACGTGGCCCATGAGGAGCGGCTCGAGCATATCGAGGGGCTCCTTCCCAAGAAGGGAAACGACCCTGCGGGACGACACGGCGAAAACCATCGTTGATTCCGGCAAGAGACGCCGTTTCTCTGGTAGCTTCATCTTCAACCAAGACCGACAATGCCGGCCAGGCACTCAACCCAAAAGGAGACAGCATGCCCAACGAGCTCAGCTATGAGGTCAGCCTCGAGCGCAGCAACCAGATCCGCGCCGACCTGCCGCAGCACCCCGAGAAGTACACCATGCTCACCGGCGACCGCCCCACCGGCCGTCTGCACCTGGGCCACTACTTCGGCACGCTCAAGAGCCGTGTCGAGCTGCAGGACATGGGCGTCCACACCAACGTGCTCATCGCCGACTACCAGGTCATCACCGACCGCGACAGCACCGATAACATCTAGGACAACGTCTACAACATGGTCATCGACTACCTGGCCTGCGGCCTGGACCCCGACAAGACGATGATCTACACGCACTCCGCCGTGCCCGCGGCAAACCAGCTCATGCTGCCGTTCTTGTCGCTCGTCTCCGAGGCCCTGCTGCAGCGCAACCCCATCGTCAAGGCCGAGATGGAGGCCAGCGGCCATGAGCTCACCGGCCTTTTGCTCACCTACCCCGTGCACCAGGCGTGCGACATCTTGTTCTGCAAGGGCAACGTCGTGCCGGTCGGGCGCGACCAGCTGCTGCACATCGAGCTCACCCGCACCATCGCACGCAAGTTCAACAACCGCTACGGCAAGGTGTTCCCCGAGGTCGACGCGCTGCTGTCCGATACGCCGCTGCTGCCCGGCCTTGACGGGCGCAAGATGAGCAAGTCCTACGGCAACGCCATCAACATCTCCATGACCGCCGAGGAGACGGCCAAGCGCATCAAGAAGAGCCAGACCGACGGCGAGCGCATGATCACGTTCGACCCCGAAGCCCGTCCCGGTGTGTCCGGCCTGCTCTCCACCGCCGCCATCTGCACCGGCCGCTCCGAGGTCGAGATCGCCGAGGAGATCGGCATGGGCGGCGCAGGCGCGCTCAAGAAGTACGTCACCGAGAGCGTGAACGAGCACTTCGCCCCCATCCGCGCGCGCCGCGAGGAGCTCGTGCAGGATATGGACTACGTCAAGGACGTCCTGCACGAGGGCAACCGCCGCGCTAACGAGGTCGCCGAGGCCACGCTCGCCGAGGTGCGCGAGGCCATGGGCATGGTGTACTAGCATGTACCGCCTTGTTGCAAGCGATATGGACGAGACCTTTCTCGACTCCAATCACGCCATCCCCGAGGCGAACATCCGCGCGCTCAAGTGCATGAAGGAGCTGGGGGTTCTGTTCGTCCCCTCAAGCGGGCGCTGGTACTCGTCCATCATGCACAATTTCGCGGCCGTCGATGCGTCGCTGCTCGAAGGCGGATACGTTCTGTCGTACAACGGCGGGTTTATCAACCGCGTGGGCGACCCCTGCCCGCTCACCACCTGCGGACTCTCGCGCGACTGTGCCGAGCAGCTCTATCAAAAGGGCCTTGAGCTGGGGCTTAGCATGCACATCAACGTCGCCGACGGACACGTCTTCGTGCCCGATGCGGACGACGACGAGCGTGCGTACCTCACCTCGATCAGCGGCGTGACGCATATCTCGAGCGCAGACCACCCCGACCTGTCCTTCCTGGATGGGCGCGCCATCGTGAAGATCCTGTTTGTGAACAGGAACTTTGACGCGCTGCAGAAGCTCGGGGGCGATCTTGAGCCCCTGGCGCAGCGCCTTGGCGTCGAGATCACGTTCTCCTCGAAGCGCTACCTCGAGTTCATGCCCGCAGGCGTGAACAAGGGAGTCGGCCTGATGCGCCTGGCCGAGATGCTCGGTATCCCCATGAGCGAGGTCATCGCGGTGGGTGACTCCGCCAACGACCTCTCCATGATCCAGGCCGCCGGACTCGGCGTGGGCGTGGCGAACGTCACCGACGACGTGCGCCCCCACTGCGACGGCGCGCTCGAGACCACGGGCATGGACGGCGCGTTTGAGGAGCTTGTCGAGAGGTATTTGGAGGCGTAGCGCGTCCGCTGCTCGCGGGCGCGCCGATACCCGCGCACTGAAAGGTTTGTGATGGCTGATAGGAACCGCGAGGGCTTCTTCGGGAGCGTCTACGAGATGGTCGCACAGGTTCCCGCGGGCATGGTCGCCACCTACGGGCAGATCGCCAAGCTCGTCGGCGAGCCCAGGCGAGCCCGTTACGTGGGATATGCCCTGCACGTCAACCCTCAACCGGGCGTCATCCCCTGCCATCGCATCGTGTTTGCCGACGGCCGCCTCGCTGCGGGCTTCGCCTTTGGCGGACCTGAGGCGCAACGTGAGCTGCTCGAAGCCGAGGGTGTCGAATTTCTCGACGACGGCCGAGTCTACCTCACCCGGTACCGCTGGCCTGCGGGCGTGATGTAGGGGCGCGAGGAGCGACAGGCAGGCCCGTTCCCCGGCAGTGCCCATACCACCCGCGGGCATGCGCACCGTGAAGCGCTCGAGGACGTCTGTCGCCTCGCGGCGCTCGCGCGCGCCGCGGCGAGCGACCCACGCAATCAGCGGGCCGACGATGAACACGGTCATACCGACGCGCAGAATGGATTCGAGCAGATTACTCATAGGGGCCACCGCCTCGGGCTCTGGAGATTAACTGCAGGAAACGCTGCCAGAACGATGGGATGCGCACAACGTAAGGAGCCGCGTATCGGCAAGCGGCGGCATCGCAATCGCCCGGCGAACAGATGATGATCGGCGCCGGGCCAGACGAATTAAACAAAAGGGTGGTCGACGGCGCCCTCGCAGGCGCACCGTCGACCACCCTTCACGTCGCAGCGACCCTACGAGCCGTCCGAAACGAAACGCACTCCGCCAGAGCGCTACCCAATCTTGCGGATGCTCGGGATCGCCCAGGTGATGCCTGCTAGGATCACCATTGCAGCACCGATGAGCACGAAGCACGCGCTTACGCCGATGGCGTCCGCGAACAAGGTCGATGCGACGAGCCCCACGGGCATAGCCCAGCTGCAGACCGCTCCGTACAGACCGAAGACGCGGCCCATGCACTCGGGATCGACGCGCTCCTGCATGAGCGCCATCTGCGGCGCGCTGTACAGCGGACTCGAGACCCCCATCGCGAACGTAAGCCCCAGAAACACAACGAGCGCGGAAGGGGGCACGAGGCCGCCCGCGAGCGTGCCCGCTCCGAAGAGGCCGATGGCCAGCGTGCACGAAAGAGCGCGGTTCTTAAGGCCACCCGTCGCCCCGATCCAGCCGCTCGCCGCGATCATGCCGACCGAGAACGCGATCTCCGCGATAGCCGACTGCGTAGTGGTGCCCCCAAAATGGTCGAACACCATGAGCGGGAACAGCGCGGATATGGGCGAGAACAGGACCGAGAAGGCGAAGCCGATCCAGAGCATGGCGAACAGACCGTGATGGCGTTTGAGCTCGCGGTACCCGTTGGCCGTCTCCAATAGGAAGGCCCGCACCGCGCGGTGCGACGCCTCGGCGTTCTCCTCGGGCGTATGGCGCTCGGGCGCCGGCGTCTTGATGCCGGAGGTCGCCACCGCGATGCTCGCGAGCACCGCCCCGGCGACATCGAGCGCGATCATGAAAGTCAGACCAAACGCCGGGTAGACCGCCGCGGCGATGGCGTTGCCGATGATATAGCTACCCGACTGCATGAACTGCAGCATGCCCGCCAGCTTGCCGAGCACCTCGGGCGGGGCGATGAGCGGTGTGAGCGCGTTGAAGGCGGGCGTATGGAGCGTGCTGCCCAGCGCACGGACGAACAGCACCGCCGCCACAACGGCGACAGAAAGGTCGCCCCGAAGCGAGCCGAAGACAAGCGTGAGGCTCACGGCCGCGATGAAGAGATCGGCGCCGATCATGAGACGCTTGATGGACGTGCGGTCCACGATGGTGCCCGCGAAGGCGCCGAGGAGCGCCATGGGCAAGAAGGCCGCCAGGCTCACGAACGACAGGGCGCTCGCGGAGCCGGTGGTGAGGGTGACGTGCCAGATGAGACCCATCTGCAGAATGGAGCTCGTGAGCACGGAGAAGAACTCGCCGATCCAGACGATGGCGAGCGAGCGCTTCCAAGAAGCGCAGGGATTCGGTTGTGTCATGGAATAATCCTTTGATGCGATCGGTGGTATGCAGCGAAGTACCGGTCGCTCACGCGACCGTGGCTAGAGCCAAATCCTCATAGAAGCAAGCATGGTGCAGCTCCCCTTTCCAAATCTAGAGGTAAACCTTCAGCCGTGAGTGGAGCTATTATAGGGACTTGCGAGCCAAGATGCAACAGGAAGACCTCTACGGAGCGTAGATGCCGGGCGCCCCGAACCACTTATGCCATGAGAGACGGCATCCGATTCTCCTTGACTTGGTCTCAATGTGATATCACAATGCAATCAGCAGTCGCACGGACTGCTCGGGGACTCGCCTCCTCCCCATCGCAATCTGGAGCGCGGCGCCGGGGACGTCACGCAAACGCCGGCGCAGTCATGAAAGGAACTCACAATGAGCGTGGAAAAGCAACTCAAGGCCAAGTCGGGCTACGGCATGCTCGTCGCCGTGGCGGTGGCGCTCATCGTCATCATCGGCCTCTTTATCTGGAGCACCATCGGGCTCGCGAGCACGCCCGACGGCGTCGACGCGCCCGCAGTCTACGGATGGGGGCTCGGCCTCAGCATCCTCGCGTTTTGCCTGTGGTTCATCCCACTCAACGGATTCTTCTCGCTGCAGCCCGGCCAGGCGCGCGTGTGCATCCTGTTCGGCAAGTACGTGGGCACCGTCCGCGACGAGGGCTTCTTCTGGGCCAACCCGTTCTTTAGCAAGAGCATGGGCGGATCGGCCGGGATCGGCGAGATGATCGAGCTCGAGATGAGCGATTCCAAGGCCGCCAAGGCCGCGGCGCAGAAGGCCGCCAAGGGCAACCCCACCACTATCTCCACCCGCGTGCGCACCCTGAATGGCGAGCGCCTGAAGGTCAACGACAAAATGGGCAACCCCATCGAGATCGCAACCGTCGTGGTGTGGCACGTCGCCGATACCGCCAAGGCGCTCTTCGACGTCGACGACTACCAGAGCTATGTCGCCATGCAGGCCGAGACGGCGCTGCGCCACGTGGCGAGCGTGTACGCCTACGACCATCTTGAGGACGAGTCCGATGCCGCCGGCGCCATCACGCTGCGCGCCAATGTGGAAGAGGTCTCCGAAGCCCTGCGCCGCGAGCTCGCGATGCGCCTGGCACCCGCCGGCGTGGATGTCGACGACGCCCGCCTCACCCATCTTGCCTACTCCCCCGAGATCGCCCAGGCGATGCTGCGCCGCCAGCAGGCCGAGGCCGTCATCGCCGCGCGCAAGAAGATCGTCGAGGGCGCGGTTTCCATGGTCGACATGGCCGTGAAGGAGATGGCTGCCGGCGGCACCATCGAGCTGGACGACGAGCGCAAGGCGCAGATGGCCAGCAACCTCATGGTGGTGCTCTGCGGTGAATCCGAGGCGCACCCGGTGCTCAACGCAGGCTCGCTGTACTAACCCCAACACCAATGAGTAATTTGGGACGGGTGCAGAATTGCACATTCGACAAGAAGGCACGTCATGGCACGCAAGCAGTATCCACTCCGTATAGACCCCGCTATCTGGGAGGCCGTCCAACGCTGGGCGGACGATGAGATGCGCAGCGCCAACGGTCAGGTGGAATGGATCTTGCGAGACGCCCTCAAACGCGCGGGAAGGCTGCCAAAGAAAGAGCCCTCGTCCAAGAACGCGCCCAAAGGCGAGGAGGGCTAAGCCGGGAAGACAGGGCTCGGCCGCTGCCGACTTCGGGGCAAAGCCGCGCTCTGCCTCGCCAGCGCCGAGGCAGAGCTGAGCCCCGCCGCTCCAAAGTCGAGCCGAGCGGCGGGGCCAACACCAACCCAAAGCAAGCTCGCCCCCTCTATACGCACCAACCAGTCCCCGGAGGCATCCGCCTTTGGGGACCGTTCTTTTCCCAGCTAGATGTCGTATATAAAGCCTTTTGACAGCTCGATTTTGCCCCGTGGGGGTCAAATATAAAGACCTTTGATGGTACGATGCTCGCGTCAATGACATGGTGGCTCTCGACAGGGGTCACCCCGACCCTCTAGGGAGCAAACGCATGGAGCTGGGCTCGCACATCAAGGAGCATCGCACGGAGCTCGGACTGTCCCAAGACGATCTGGCGGAGCGCATCTACGTGTCGCGCCAGACCATCAGCAACTGGGAGTGCGGCCGTACGTATCCGGATGTCCAGAGCCTGCTGCTGCTTTCCAACGTGTTCGGGGTGACCGTGGACTCCCTCATCAAAGGAGATGTGGGAACCATGGCACAGGTAATGAACGAAGCGGTCAAGAAGTACAACGCCCTCTCCACAATCACGGTCGTGAGCGCGGTCGTGTTTTTGGTGCTGAGCGCGTGGGCGGCGTTCCAGTTCGAATGGGGCTGGGGCATGCACATCGCGCCCACCGCGGCGTTTGCCGCCGTGGCGCTCGTCGTGATGCTCGTGGCGTTCGTGTATATGGAACGCATGAAGAAGCAGCACGACCTCGTCACGTACCGCGAGGTGTTGGCGTTTAGCCGCGGCGAGCAGGTCGATCGCGACACGCTCGAGGGGCGCCGTGAGCGCGAGATGAACCCTTGGGTCAAGGGCACGCGCAACGCGGTGCAGATCATCATCGGCGCCATCGCCGGCGGACTGGTGGGCGTCGGCATCGGCATGCTCGCCAAGATGCTGAGTTAAAAGCGCGGGTACGCACCCGTTCCCCGAAATGGTATCCCCCTTAGCCCCCATTCTGAAGATGTATGCCAGAATGGGGGCGATTCCCGTTAGGAGGTGCCCCATGAACGTCACCGTACGCGCGTCCCTCATCGCATTGATCGCAATCGTTGGCGCCTGCTGGGCAATCCCCGTCCTCCTGGTGAGCATCGTCCCATCCGATGCCGGCATGATCGCCATGATGGCGCTGATCTACCTCGTGCTCCCCGCAACTGCAATCACCCTCGGCCTGCTCGCCGCGAACTCCGCGAGGACGCTCTTCTGGGTACCCGCAGCGCTCGGAATCGGACCCGCGCTCCTGTTTCCCCTCGCGGTCGAGGGCAGCCGGGACCTTGCGTTCCATGGGGTTGCCTATACCGCAATCGGCTACGCCGCCATGGGCCTGCGCACTTGGACGATTGCTCGACAACATCGCTAAGCCATCGCCCCGCAAGCCTCCACAAGCCAGATCTCCCCGCGGCGATGGCACGCATCGCAGCAACAATCATGCAGGTAAACCCCGCGCAAAACAGTTTTTGCAGCGGTCGGCGGGCCTTGCCGCATATGATGTACAACAGATTCGATAGCGCACCCGATGTGTTCGCGGGACGCTCCTTCACGACCGGGAGGTGACGATGGACATCAGCAACCAGATAAAGACGAGGCGCGAGGCGATGGGGCTCTCCCAAGAACAGCTCGCCGAGAAACTCTACGTGTCGCGTCAGACGATCTCGAACTGGGAGCGGGACAAGACGTATCCGGACGTCCAGAGCTTGCTCATGCTGAGCATCCTATTCGGCACCTCCATAGACACGCTCGTGAAGGGAGACGTGACCGTTATGGAAGAGGCAGTCGAAAGAGATCGCAAGCGCATGGGAACGCGGATGCTATGGCTGGCCGTGCTGATGCTCGCGTTGCTGGCGGTGGCGTTCGCACTGATACTGTCGCCGGCGTTTAACTGGATGGAGGGCACCTGGGGCGCCGGCGTCGCCGCGGCTGCGGCGTTCCTGCCGGCGATAGCGGCGCTTGTTGTCGCGACCGTCCTCGAGCGCATCAAGCGCGAGAACGACCTGGTGACATACCGCGAGATCCTCGCCTTCATGAACGGCGAGGCGAACATCAAGCGCGATCCGCGGGCACTCCCCCGCCGCGCGTGGCCGACGAAGCACCGACTGGCGTACGACTTGCTGACCTTCTTCGCCGCAGCCGCCATCGGCGGAGCACTCGGCTTTGCCGTGTGGGGGCTGCTGAACTAGAGGCAGCATCTGCCGAAGTCCGCATCACGCGCGTCAAGAATCAGCGCTTTGGGCGCCAGCGTTGCGCTCGTGATGCGGACTCGAAGGTGCCCGCAGCCGAAGACTTCAAATTGACGGCAAGCACTAGCTTGAGGCCCGCTCCACGCCGGCAATACAGCACCACCCAGCAAAATGCGGGCGGCCCCGGCACACCCGAGGCCGCCCGCTTCATTCAGACGGATGTCTTCGAACGCCTCTACTCCCTATCGCCGCATGCAGCCGCATCATTCTCATCGTCATCGTCGATAACGATAAGGGCGATAGCGGAGCCCAAGCTACCGACGACCCACGGGAGCCAGAACAGGCCGCCGATCCCCTCGGACGCATCCATGGCAGCACCGACGAACAGCCAGATGAGCGCGATGATGGTGGAGGCGAGCATGATCAAGACGCAAGCCCTCTTCTTGCGCGCCGCTGTACGGCGATACTTGGGATTGCACGCGCGCAGATACGCCTCGCGGCTCTGGGGATCCAGCTGCGACAGCTCCTCCGCACTCAATTCGACCGTCTCGAGCCACTCCTTGTTGTACTCCGCGACATCCATGCGGCCCCACAGCATGCCCCAGTGGACAATCACCCCAACACCGACGGCGACCAGGACCATCATCAGCGTGTCGCCATATACCTGGACGTTCGCCTCCACCTCAAACAGCGCCGATACGGCGATGCCAAGAAGGATGATCGCGATACCCGAAACGATCGCGATCGAAGCACGACGACGCTCTGCCGCCTTTTGCTCTGCGGTGTAAAAGTCCGCAACATACGGATGGGCTTCCACAAAAGCCGCGTGCTCCATGCCGGATGGAATAAGGAATCCCAAGCCAGCGGCAACGAGCGCGAACAACGCCATGAGGACGATTCCGTCTGAGTGCAGGACCTCATCGGTGAAGACCGCGGCGGCGACCCCCAGGATGATGAGCGCCACACCGAGTGCGACCTTGCGGGCAAATGCGACCATGTGCTCGTCATAGCCGCATACATCCGTGTTGGGACCGACGGGGATCGCGGGCACAAAGGCGGATCCGATGTCGGACAACGAGTTCCGCCCGTGCGGAGCCTCGACGCGGACGACGGCGTTCCCATCGTTTTGCACGCCATCCGCGGCGCTCTGGCTCACGGCCGCGCGGCGCGACACGTCCCCCTGCACCAGGTCATCGAGCGAGCACTCGAAAATCTGGCACATTTTGATGAGCTTATCCATCTCCGGGTAGGACTTCTCGGCCTCCCACTTGGTGACGGACTGGCGGGACACCCCAAGCAGCATGGCGAGCTGCTCCTGGGTCATATGGCGCTCGGCGCGCAGATACTGAAGGTTGGTACGGAAGCTCATAGTAGGTCCTCTCGTTGGCTGGGAGCGACCGCTCGGGCGTCATGATCTTGGCTCACGACGACGGCGCGGGCGCGGCATCCCAGCGTTCGGTGCTTTCCTGCCGGCGACTTACACACTACGGTAGCCACATGGCGGAAACCACCAACTTGAGGCTTCATTTTACGCAACCTGCAGGCACCCTATGGTTGCAAACCGCAGGTAGATTAAATGGACGTCATATTATTAGGAGCTTGCATCCCCTGTGAACTCAAACAATCCCCGCCGATGTTACGACCCGTTGCTTGCGGCAACGGGCCATCTGCGGGCAGCATTGCGGTAACGTAGGAACCGGGCGAGAGAAAGGATCCGCCATGCTGAACGAGAACATCCAGGCCCTCAGGAAATCGAAAGGGCTATCGCAGGAGGAGCTCGCGCTCAAGCTGAACGTGGTGAGGCAGACGGTTTCCAAATGGGAACGCGGGCTCTCGGTGCCCGACGCGGAGATGCTCGTCGCCCTCGGTGAGACGCTCGACGTGCCGGTGAGCAAAGACGAGGCGCGAGGCGATGGGGCTCTCCCAAGAACAGCTCGCCGAGAAACTCTACGTGTCGCGTCAGACGATCTCGAACTGGGAGCGGGACAAGACGTATCCGGACGTCCAGAGCTTGCTCATGCTGAGCATCCTATTCGGCACCTCCATAGACACGCTCGTGAAGGGAGACGTGACCGTTATGGAAGAGGCAGTCGAAAGAGATCGCAAGCGCATGGGAACGCGGATGCTATGGCTGGCCGTGCTGATGCTCGCGTTGCTGGCGGTGGCGTTCGCACTGATACTGTCGCCGGCGTTTAACTGGATGGAGGGCACCTGGGGCGCCGGCGTCGCCGCGGCTGCGGCGTTCCTGCCGGCGATAGCGGCGCTTGTTGTCGCGACCGTCCTCGAGCGCATCAAGCGCGAGAACGACCTGGTGACATACCGCGAGATCCTCGCTGTCCGCAATGCAGGCAGGTGCTTTACGGCCACAAGCACGATAGTTTCAACAACAAGATGCAGTGCCCCAGAGCCCCTAGCAGTCGACGATGGTCTTGCCGATCATGATGTTGAGGATCTCGACGTCGGTATCCTTCATGCCAACGCGGCCCACATAGCCCATGCTGGCGATCGTCTCTTCCACCGTATCCTGAATCAGGCCCTCTCCGGCACGGAAGCCACGCCCCTGCATGGCCATGTCATGTCCCAGAATCGCCGCATCGACGGCAGCCGAAATCTTGGCGGCACAGCTCGCCTTGGCGCCATCGCACACGATGCCGCCAACGTTACCGAGCGTGTTCGAAACCGTCGCGCCAATCTGCTCGCGCGTGCCACCGCACAGCCAGGTAATCGCAGCGCCGGCGCCGCACGCGGCGCAGATAGCACCGCAAAACGCCGAGAGCGCACCAATATAGCTCTTGATATGCACGGCGATAAGATCGGACAGCATCACGGCGCGCACTAGGCGCTCATGGTCGCAGCGCAGGTATTCGGCATACTCCATGACGGGCAAGGCGCAGGTAATGCCCTGATTGCCCGAGCCGCACACAATAGCGACCGGCAGCGCGCAACCGTTCATGCGGGCGTCGGACCCGGCGGCCGCACGGGCACGGGCCCGGCAGGCGACGTCATCGGCACGAGCGCCCAGCAGCGTACGGCCCACCTCGGCGCCCCAAGCGTTCACCAAGCCCTCGGCGCTAATAGCGCCGTTCAGCTCAATCTGACGCTCAACGGCAGCGCGGGCGCCCTCGATGTCGCCGTCCTCGATAAAGTCAATGATAGACTCAATCGACATGGGCGTATCGGCGGCACGCTCGGCCACGATGCGCTCGGCGCAGGCGGCACACTCCCCCGCCGACTTGCCACACATCGGAATGCCATCGAGTGTATGGCACGTAACATTGGTGTGATGGTCGGTGATCTCGACGACCGCAGTATGACCTCCGGCCGTGGCAGTCACCTTAATGTAGAGGTTGGGCACACCCTCGACAAGCGACACATCGCAGTAGTCGGCATCGGAGAGCAGCTCGGTCACGCGAGCACGGTCTGCATCGCCAACACTCTCGAGCACCTCGAGCGCGCTCTTGGAGTCACCGCCCACGGCACCCAGCACGGCCGCGGCCTCAATACCGTGCATACCGCCCGAGTTGGGCACGGTCACGCTCTTTACGTTCTTGATGATGTTGCCTGAGCAGGCAACATCCATATGTTCGGGTTCGCAACCGAGCGTCTGGCTCGCCAGCGCCGCCGCATAGGCAACGGCAATGGGCTCGGTGCAGCCAAGCGCGCAGACAAGCTCACGGTTTAAAACGTCACAGAACGCTGCGTCGCGGATAGAATCGGTGGGCATTGGTGTCTCCTGTATACAAAAAATGTTGCCTCTTATACATATTCAACTTCTTTATTTGATAGCAAGGCTCCTAAAACCGCAACCCGGTTCCCGCAGACGGCAGCCACGGAGAACCTGACGGCAATTATCATGATGAACTGATGTTCAAAGTTGATAAACCGTTTGACCAAAAAACGCTCGAGCGATTACACAAAAGTCGCGCTATCATGCAGTCGAACGCGGTAAAACCTTTAGCAATTCCGCCGCACGGACCAGAGAGGAACCATCCATGAAGATTGGTATCGGTAACGACCACGCCGCCGTCGAGCTCAAGAACATCATTTCCGAGCACCTGAAGGAGCGCGGCTGCGAGGTCGTGAACTTTGGCACCGACACCTCCGAGAGCTTTGACTACCCCATCGCCGGCTACAAGGTGGGCAAGGCCGTTGCCAACGGTGACGTCGACCTGGGCATCCTGATCTGCGGCACCGGCGTGGGCATCAGCCTGGCCGCCAACAAGGTCGAGGGCGTGCGCGCCGTTGTGTGCTCCGAGCCCTTCAGCGCCAAGCTCTCCCGCATGCACAACAACACCAACGTGCTCGCCTTTGGCGCCCGCGTCGTGGGCTCCGAGCTCGCCAAGATGATCGTCGACGAATGGCTCGACGCCGAGTTCGAGGGCGGCCGTCACGAGCGTCGCGTCAACCTCATTAACGAGATCGACCAGACCCGCGGTCTCAAGGTCGTCGACGAGGCTTAAAGCACTCAAACCCAGAAGCTAGCAGCAAGGGGCCCGCTCGGAACACATCCGAGCGGGCCCCTCTTAGTTGATTTCGAGGCATGTCCCAAAAATCTACTGATATATAAAAGGAGCGCCGCGGATGGAGTTCCGCGGCGGCCAAGCCACACGCTAACAGCTTTAAGGAGTCAAAGCTGGTTTAGCCAAAGAAGCGCTTGATCTCGATCTTGGCGTTCTCCAGGCAGTCGGAGCCGTGGATCACGTTGGCGTTGACATCGACGGCAAAGTCGCCGCGGATGGTGCCGGGAGCGGCATCAAGCGGGTTGGTAGCACCCATAAGGGTGCGCATCTTAGCAACAGCAAAAGGACCGGAAACGACCATCTTGACAACCGGACCACTCGTCATAAAGTCACAGAGGCGACCAAAGAAGGGCTTATCGTTGAGGTGGGCGTAATGCTCCTCGACGGTGGCGCGCTCAAGCGTGGTCATCTCCATGCGCTCGATAACAAGGCCGCTGCGCTCAATACGAGCAACGATCTCGCCGATCTTGCGATCGCGCACGGCGTCGGGCTTAATCATGATGAAGGTCTTCTCGATAGCCATAAGGTAGCCTTTCAAGTAGGTTCGCGCGTGCCCAAGTCCCATTCCGGCACCCGCCTGGACTGCATCGTAACAGAGATTTAGCTGCAGTTAAACAAAAAGCTGTCTATTGGAACGTTACAATTAATTGAAGCGTTACATATGTGTCACTTCTGTTTCGAAGCCTGACTAGCGTATCATCCGGGCGCCCATCAACGACATCGAACCGAGCGGACGGTCGGTTGCCGCCCGTGAATGCACCCCCTTCACAACCTGCCCAAAGGTCCTACAGAAGTTCTCGACAAGCTCCTCCCCCATGGCTACAAAATACGGGCGCCCGCATCAGCAGACGCCCGTAAGAGCAAAAACGGTTTATCAATTAACGGCCGTGCCAGCTCCGGCCATACCTTTAATTAGCCCCGTGACCCATCTCAACGACCTTGGTCAGCGACCCAAACACGTCCTCGTCGTCCGAAAGCTTCGCCTCGGCGCGCTCCAGCTGCACGGCAACAGCGACAGGAGCGGTTCCGCCCTCGGTCGTGCGCGCGGCGACAATCGACGGGATGTCGAGCGCCTCGGTAATATCGTGCTCAAAGAGCGGGCTTGCCTCCTGGAAGACCTCGAACGGCAAATCCTCGAGGTTGCAACCGCGCTTCTCGCACATCAGGACTAAGTGGCCCACCACGGCGTGCGCCTCGCGGAACGGCAGGCCACGCTTAGCCAGGTAGTCGGCAACGTCGGTGGCGGCCAGATGGCCGATGCCGCACTCGCGCTCCATGGCATCCTCGTTGACGGTCCAGGTCGAGATCATGCCGGCCATAACGGACAGGCACTGTATGAGCGTATGGGCGGTATCGAGCGCGCCCTCCTTGTCCTCCTGCAGGTCCTTGTTATAGGCGAGCGGCAGGCCCTTCATAGTCACGAGCAGCTGCACCAGGTTGCCATAGACTCGGCCGCTCTTGCCACGGATAAGCTCAGCAAAGTCGGGATTCTTCTTCTGCGGCATGATGGAAGAGCCGGTGGAGTACGAGTCGGAAAGCGTGATAAAGCCGAACTCAGAGCTCGACCACAGCACGATCTCCTCGGAAAGACGCGACAGATGCATTGCCATGACAGAGCCGGCATAGTGCAGATCGAGCAGGAAATCACGGTCGGAAACGGCATCGAGCGAGTTAGGGATAACGCCCGCAAAGCCAAGTTCGGCAGCCGTCATCTGGCGATCGAGCGGATAGCTCGTACCGGCAAGCGCGGCAGCACCCAACGGGCAATTGTCGGCGGCATCAAAGGCAGCCTTCAGGCGCGTAAAGTCGCGCGCAAACATCCAGGAATACGCCAGCAGGTGATGCGAGAGCAACACGGGCTGAGCATGCTGCATGTGCGTGTAGCCCGGAAGAATCACCTTGTCGTACTTCTTAGCCGCATCCACCAGCACATGGCGCAGCTCAAGATTGGCCTCCATAAGCTCCTTGGCCAGCGCCTTGACGCCCAGGCGGGTGTCGGTCGCCACCTGGTCGTTGCGCGAACGTCCGGTATGCAAGCGCTTGCCGGCCTCGCCGATGCGGCGCGTCAGCTCGCTTTCGATGGACATATGGATGTCCTCGTCGTTGATGTCGAACGTAAAGTTGCCGGCATCGATATCCTGCTCGATTCCGGTCAGGCCTTTGGTGATCGCCTGCTCGTCCTCAACACTGATAATGCCCTGGGCGGCCAGCATCTTGGCATGCGCCTTGGAGCCGGCAATATCCTGCTTATAGAGATGCTTGTCGACCGGCAGCGACGCACCGAACTCCTGCGTGACCTCGGCCACGCCCGCCTCAAAACGACCACCCCAAAGAGCCATGGGACCGTCCCCTTTCATCAAATACCAGCGCGCCAGCGTCAGCGAACTACGAGGCGCCGTTAAAACGATTTACCAACGATAGTTTTGCACATCCCCACTCCATGCGCGGGACGAGCGACCTAATTAGCAAAGAAGCGACGCACCATGCACTTGGCGCCCAACGTCTCCCTCCGGATGTTGCCCTGCGAACCATCGATCCAGGCCTTCAGGCTCATAGGAACCTCCTCGACCTTCGCAACATCGAGCTCGGGGGCAAGGGCAAGCAGAGCATGGGCAAGAGCATTCAACATGATGGGAACTCCTTAGATATATAGGCGCAAGGCCGTCAAATCGATAGAAAGAGCCCCGCCAGACAACCCCGGCGGGGCTCGGACTCAGCCGCAAATGCGGCGTCATATATGCGGGCGGAACGTAGGGGGCACCGATGTTAAGAAGTGTCAGCAAGCATAACGAAAGGTAGGGACCCCGTGCGCCCGTTTTGTATCACGCGGATGGGCCGCGCGGATACCAAGGGAAGGAGGAGCTAGGCCTGGGCGGCAGCGGAGCTGGGGCCCTGGACCTTAGCCCACGTCTTGAGCGACAGCGTGTCGATCTCGATGAAGCCGGCGCTGGCCTTCTCATCAAACGTGGTGTCGCGGTCATAGGTAGCCAGACCGTAATCGTAAAGGCTGAAGGGGCTCTTGCGGCCGACGACATGGCAGTTGCCCTTAAAGAACTTCAGACGGACGGTGCCGGTCACGAACTTCTGGGTATCGGCCATAAAGGCGTCGAGCGCGTTCTTGAGCGGGCTGTACCACTGGCCGTTGTACACGGCGGTGGCCCAATCCTGCTCGAGCTTGATCTTGGTCTTGAGCAGGTCGCCCTCGACGCAGATGTCCTCGAGCGCCTTGTGGGCGGTGATGAGCGTCAGAGCACCGGGAACCTCGTAGCACTCGCGGCTCTTGAGGCCCACCAGACGATCCTCAACCAGATCCAGACGGCCGAAGCCGTTATCGCCGGAGATCTTGTTGAGGGCGATGACGATCTCAGAAAGCTTCATCTTCTTGCCGTCGACGGCGACGGGCTTGCCGGCCTCAAACTCAATCTCGGTGTAGGTCGGGGTGTCGGGCGTGTCCTCGGGGTTCTTGGTCATAACCCAGGCGTCGTCGAGCGGCTCATTCCAGGGATCCTCCAGGTGACCGCACTCGATGGCACGGCCCCACAGATTGTCGTCGATGGAATAGGGATTGTCGTTGGCGCCCTCGGGAACCGGCACGTTGTGGGCGTGAGCGTAGGCGACCTCGTCGGGACGGCACTTCAGATCCCACTCGCGAACAGGGGCGATAACCTTGAGCTCAGGATCGAGGGCCTTGACGGCGGCCTCAAAACGGACCTGGTCGTTGCCCTTACCAGTGCAGCCGTGGGCGACGTAGGTCGCGCCAAACTCGTGAGCAACCTCGACGAGCTTCTTGGCAAGCAGCGGACGGGAAAGAGCAGAGAGCAGCGGGTACTTGTTCTCGTACATGGAGTTTGCGGCGATGGCCTTGGTCAGGAACTCATCGGAGAACTCATCGCGCAGGTCAAGCACTTGGCAATCCAGAACGCCCAGATCGAGGGCCTTCTGCTTCTTGGCATCCAGGCCGGTCTCCTCCTGGCCCACGTTGCCGCAGACACAAACGACATCGAGATTCTTCTCGTCCTGGAGCCACTTGACACATACGGATGTATCAAGACCACCGGAATATGCGAGAACGACTTTTTCCTTGCTCATGGCTGTTTCCTTTCGCCCTTGGTAGCTAGTTAGAACATCGGTCAGTTGCAAGTCACCTTGAGGTCAAAACCGTGCAATATCAGGTTATTCAGCAGAATGCAGCACAAGCATGCCCTAGAAACATGCGGCTATGTCGTGCTTAAAACCCAACGACCTCAAAATGACTCTGCTGAGGCGTTACGCCCCATGCGGACAGAGACGATTGTTATCGTCGTCGGGAAATTGCGCGCTGGCGTCGGATGGCATTGTCTGCAGTGGTGATGATCTGTACGAACTGCATCTGCCTCTCCTTTCACGTATCGCCGGGCGCAATTCAAATATCGCAAACGGTACCTTTTCCTCGGTAAGCGGCTCCTTTGCCGTCCCCGTTTTCGATGTTCGCTATATTACGATAAAGTGCTCGCTGCGCAAGCGACAAATTCAAATTTCTGGAAAGTTTTTTCATTACTTTGTGAATCGTGATGGAAATACGCGCCATTCCTGCGAAAATACGCCCGACCACGAGTTGAAGGTTATAACGTCTGAAACAATTTCGAAACGAAAGGCTCGCTTTTATGCAAACTTACGAATCGGACGCCAATATCGGAAACATTAAGCTCATCGCCGTCGACATGGACAAGACACTGCTGACCGACGAGCGCGTGCTGCCGCAAGGCCTTGACGAACGCCTGGACAAGCTCGCCGAAGCCGGCATCGTATTCTGCCCCGCCAGCGGACGTCCCGCCCCCAAGCTCGAAGAGATGTTCGAGGGCGTCAAGAAACCCCTCGCCTTTTGTCCCGACAACGGCGCGTGCGTGATCTATCGCGGCAACTATATCTATAAGAGCAATATCGACGTGGCGCTGTATCAGCAGGTGCTCGCTCGTGCCTCGGAGGATTCTCGCGCTGTCCCCGTCCTGTGCTGCTTCGACGAGTTCTACGTGCTTGCCCGCGACCATCAATACCACGATGAGATCAGCGTGTACTACAACACGATCAACTACGTCGATAGCTTTGAGGGCCTCGACATCGAGCCCAACAAGATCTCGATCTTCTTCCCCGCCTATGATGCCGAGCCCGCATTCCGCGAGACCTACAGCCCTGCGTTCTCGGACCAGCTCTATGTCACTAATGCCGGCCGCGAGTGGATCGACTTTATGAACCTGGGCGTCGACAAGGGCGCCGGCGTCGCGCACCTGTGCGAGCACCTGGGCATCGACATCGCCGATGCTGCCACCGTGGGCGATACCTACAACGACATCCCCATGCTCGAGCGCGTCGGTCACAGCTTTATCGTGGACAATGCCGAGGAGCATATGAACGCACATGCCAAGTGGCGCATTCCGAGCAACAACGACGGGGGCGTACTGACGCTCATCGACGCCATCTTGGCGGCTCGGTAATCTATCTCGTCGCCATGCCCGGGGCCGGCCGTTTGATTTTTGCTCGGTCAGGTCCTGGGCTCGCTCGAAGGCCACATTAAGTGGCCTTCGGCTCGTGCGGAATCTACAAAAATCAAACGGCCGGCCCCGGGCATGGCTATGTTGACTTGCTTGCCGCCTAGATGGCGTCTTGGGTGTCTAGATACTTGGCTGATTTTTTGGAATGAAGGGGGCTCCTTGTTGGCAAGGAGCCCCCTTCTGCCTTTAGTTACTTTGGGATTGTGGGCGCTTTCCTATTTCGCGTCGGCCCAGGTTATGCCGGTGCTGGCTTCGGCGATTAGGGGGACGCGTAGGTCTACTACATGTTCCATGACGTCGCGGACCATGGCGATGAGGCGCTCGACTTCGTTGATGGGGCACTCAAAGTCCAGTTCGTCGTGTACTTGCAAGATCATGTGGGCGGCAAAGCCCTCTTCTTCCAGGCGGCGGCTTACGCGGGCCATCGCGATCTTGATGATGTCTGCTGCAGTTCCCTGCATGGGGTGGTTCATGGCCGTGCGCTCGCCAAAGCCACGGAGCTGCGGGTTTTTGGCCTTGAGCTCCGGAATGTGACGGCGGCGACCGTACATGGTCTCGGCATAGCCCGTCTGCTTGGCACGCGCCACCACGTTGTCCAGGAACGTGCGCACGCCCGGGTAGGCCTCGTAGTAGCGGTCGATCATATCGCGCGCCTCGGCCATCGAGATGTGCAGCGACTGCGACAGACCGTAGGCCTGCTGGCCGTACACGATGCCAAAGTTCACGGCCTTGGCGCGACTGCGTAGGTCGGGCGTCACCTCGGACACGGGAACGCCAAACACGCGCGCGGCCGTCTCGGCATGAAAGTCCTCACCCTCGTTAAAGGCGCGCACCAGATGCTCGTCACCCGAGAGATGCGCGAGCAGCCGTAGCTCGATCTGCGAGTAGTCCACGGCCAAAAATACGCTGCCCTCGCCTGCCGAGAACGCCGTCTTGACGGTACGGCCCAGCTCGGAGCGCGTCGGGATGTTCTGCAGGTTGGGATCGCTCGAGGACAGACGCCCCGTTGCGGTAATGGTCTGGTTATACGTGGTGTGCACGCGGCCGTCGCCTCGACGCAGCGGGCCCAACGTGTCCAGATAGGTGGACTTGATCTTGGACTTTTCGCGCCAGTCCAGAATCAGACGCACGATCTCGTGGTCGCGGGCGAGGTCGCTCAGCACCTTGGCGTTGGTCGAATAATAACCGCGCTTGGTCTTTTTGAGGCCCTTGGTCGGAAGCGCCATCACATCAAAGAGCACGTGCGACAGCTGCATGGGGCTGCCGATGTTGAAGGTCTCGTCGCCGGCCAGGTCGCGAATGCTGCGCTCGACCTCGGCAATCTGGGTCGCCAGACCCTCGGACAGATCGCGCAGGCGGTCGGGGTCTACGAGCATGCCCGCGCGCTCCATCTTGGCAAGCACCGGAACAAGCGGCATCTCGATACCGTCAAACACGTTGGCGGCGTTCTCGCGGCCCATGCGGTCACGCAGTGGCGCCACGAGTGCCAGCGTCAGAGCGGCAGTTCGGACGGCAGGCGCTGGAGCGTCCTCACCAGCACCCTCTGCGCCGTGCACGGCAGGCAGCGTCATCTGCAGATACGTATCGGCCAGATATGCCTCATCGAACTCGGAGCGATCAGAATCCAGCAGATAGGCAGCGACCACGGTATCGAAGATGCGCGTGGAATCGGCAGCGAGCGGATCCATGAGCTCGGGCTCAGACGAATCGACAGGAGACAGCTCGTGCAACAGCGCCTTCATATCCGGGCTCGCCACGCGGCCCTCCATAAACAGACGCGCGAGCACGCCGGCAATCACGCCGTGAGCGAAGTTGAAGCCCTCAACCTCAGCCGCTGCACCGCCGTCGGACTCCTCGAGCGCAAACAGGCCCTTGGACGTCGCCAGCCACAGCGTGCGCGTCAGGCCAAAGAGCGCGCCCTCTTCTTTGTCGTCGTCAACCACGGCGGCAATCCACTCGCCCGCCTCGATGGCGCGACCAACCTCGGCAGCCGCGACAGCAAGCGCCTCGGCATCACCGGAAGCGGCACGCACAACCGCTGGCATCTCAAACACGCTGGCGGAAGCCGCGGCGCCGTCCTCGCCGCCAATCAGCGCCAAGAAACGATTCTGCATGGCGGTAATGCCAAGCGTGCCCAGCGCCGCAGACACCTCATCGGCAGAAAACGCCGGGAAGGACGTCGCCTCAAAGTCGAGCTCGACGGGCGCATCGGTGCGAATGGTCGCGACCTTGCGGCTCAGCAGCGCGTCGTCGATGTGCGCGCGCAGGTTCTCACCCATCTTGCCCTTGATCTCGTCGGCATGCGCGATGACCTCGTCCAGGCTACCGTACTGCGCGATAAGCGCACTCGCCTTTTTAGGGCCGATGCCCGGCACGCCGGGAATGTTGTCGGACGTGTCTCCCTTCAGACCGTAAAAATCGGGCACGAGCGCCGGCGTGATGCCGTGATACAGGTCGTCCACGCTCTCGGGCGTCATGATCGCCACGTCGGACAAGCCCTTGCGGGTCGAGACCACATTGACGTGCTCGGTCACGAGCTGATACATGTCGCGGTCGCCGGTCACCAGCAGCATGTCGCAGCCGGCCTCCTCGCCCAAGCGCGCCATAGTGCCCAGGATATCGTCGCCTTCCCAGCCCTCGGACTGCAGAATCGGCACGTTGAGCGCGCCGAGCAGCTCCTTGATCATGGGGAACTGCGCGTGCAGATCGGGATCCATGGGAGGACGTTGCGCCTTGTACTGCGGCAGCATCTCCATGCGCACGCGCGGCTTGCCCTTGTCAAACGCCACGACGACGCCGTCGGGATTAAAGGCGTCGATCATCTTGAGGAACATATTCAGAAAGCCAAAGATCGCATTGGTGGGGCGACCGTCCGGCGCGTTCATGGTCGGCGGCACGGCATGGAAGGCGCGGTGCATGAGCGAGTTGCCGTCGATAACGGCAAAGGTGCGGCGCTTGTCAGACATATTGAATACCTCGCTTTGGGCTGGGCACGGTTTGCTCACACCAGTGTACACGCTCCCCGCCCCGCGGCCACCGCACATCAGGCTCCCCTGCCGCCGCGGGCCCGCGCGTGATACGATGGCTCACGGTACATCAACCAGCACGATCGATCCGAAAGGAGCCTGCGTCATGGAGCGTCCCTGCGCATGGAAAAAGTACACGCCACAGCAAATCGAGGAGCTCGAGGAGCTTTGCCGCGGCTATAAGCAGTTTTTGAGTGAGAACAAGACCGAGCGCCTGTGCGTCAAGACCGGTATCAAGATGGCCGAGGAGGCGGGCTACGTCAATCTGGAGACCGTGATCGCCGAGGGCCGCGCGCTCAAGGCCGGCGACAAGGTGTACGCCGCCAATCACGGCAAGGACCTCATGCTCGTCAACCTGGGCACCGCCCCGCTCGAGCAGGGTTTTAACATCCTGGGCGCCCACGTGGACTCGCCGCGCCTGGACCTCAAGCAGAACCCCGCCTTCGAGGCAGGCGACATGGCCTACCTCGACACGCACTACTACGGCGGCGTCAAGAGCTACCACTGGGTGGCCTCCCCGCTCGCGCTCGTGGGCGTCATCTGCAAAAAGGACGGCACCTCCGTCGACATCAACATCGGCGACAAGGCCGATGACCCGGTCTTTACCATTTCCGACCTGCTGATCCACCTCTCGAGTGAGCAGATGGCCAAGCCCGCCAAGGACGCCGTCGACGCCGAAATCCTCGACGTGATCGTGGGCGGCCGTCCCGTCAAGTTCGATGAGGACGACAAGGACGCCCCCAAGGACCCCGTCAAGCAGATGTTCCTGGACATTCTCAAGGAACAGTACGACGTCGAGGAGGAGGACTTCCTCTCCGCCGAGATCGAGGTCGTGCCCGCCGGCCCCGCCCGCGACATGGGCCTCGACCGCTCCATGATCTTGGGCTATGGCCACGACGACCGCGTGTGCGCCTATCCGTCCATGCTCGCCCAAATCGATGTCGCCGACGTGGAGCGTACGAGCATCACCCTCATCGTCGACAAGGAGGAGATCGGCTCCGTGGGCGCCACCGGTATGACGAGCCGCTTCTTTGAGAACACCGTCGCCGAGATCATGATGCTCGCCGGCGAGGACAGCCCGCTGGCCCTGCGCCGCGCGCTCGCCCGCAGCCGCATGCTCTCCTCCGACGTATCCGCCGGCTTCGACCCGGGCTACGCCGGCAAGTTCGAGACCAAGAACGCCGCCTTCATGGGTCGCGGCCTGTGCTTTAACAAGTACACGGGCAGCCGCGGCAAGGGCGGTTCCAACGACGCCGACGCCGAGTACATGGCCCTTATCCGCGACATCATGGACGAGGCCGGCGTGGACTTCCAGACCTGCGAGCTCGGTCGCGTCAACGCTGGTGGCGGCGGCACCATCGCCTACATCATGGCCGAGTACGGCATGAACGTCATCGACTCCGGCGTTCCCGTCCTGTCCATGCACGCCCTGTGGGAGGTCGCCAACAAGGCCGATATCTACGAGGCCTATCGCGGATACAAGGCCTTCATCGAGCGCGCCTAATCCACCCCACCCATAACTTGCGGTGAAATAGTTCCCAAATTCGCCCGTAAACAGGCCAAACAGGAACTATTCCACCGCAGCTTTTTAGCGGGAGGAAGATTTCATGCTGCAGGTCATCATTTCGCCCGCCAAACAGATGCGGGTCACCCAAGACGCCTTTAGCGTTCAAGGCATACCGCCTTTTGCGCATCACACGGCCCAGCTCCACCGAGCTCTGCTGAACATCGAGCATGATTATGGAGCGGGCGATCTACAGACCCTTTGGAACGTAAGCGACAAACTGCTCGCATCGTGCTTGGACACGCTCCATCAATTTGCGCCCGTCTTGCGCGAAACTGACCTCGCCGATCCCGACATCGCGCGCCGCATCTCCCCCGCCATCATGTCCTATCACGGCATTCAGTACCAGAGCATGGCTCCCGAGGTTATGGATGACGAGCAACTCACCTGGTTGCAAAACCATCTTTGGATTCTCTCCGGATTGTACGGATGCGTGCGACCTTTCCATGGCGTTGAGCCCTATCGGCTCGAAATGGGAGCCAAACTCGCCGTCGACAACGCCCGCGACCTCTACGGCTTTTGGGACGACAAGCTTGCATGCACCATTGCGCCGTCAGGCTCCAACACCACAGTCATCAACCTCGCCAGTGTGGAGTACGCCAAAGCCGTTCTGCCCCGCCTCGCCACCGACGCCACAACCGTCACCTGTCTCTTTGGCGAAGGCATCCGTAACGGCAAGCCCATCCAGCGATCGACTGCCAGCAAAAAGGCGCGCGGCTCCATGGTCCGTTGGATGGCAGAAAACAACGTCGAGGACGCCAGCCGTCTTAGCGAGTTCGACATCGGCTACCGCCACGTCCCCGAGCTCTCATCCCCAGACACTCTCGTGTTCATCAACGAACAGATACTCTAGAGCCGGCACCCGATACTGACCCGCTCAGCCACCTCTATACAACTTGCGGTGGAATAGTTCCCAATTAAGCCTTCAAACAGACCAAACAGGAACTATTTCACCGCAACTTTTTTTGAATGCGCTGCCCATGCACGGTGCCTATTCTGCAAGGCCGGCAGCCCGTCCCATTGCGTCTCTCGATATAGATGCTTGTCTTCCATGTTCGCCTCCCCACAGGCACGCTCGTAGGGCCAATCGTACCCATTCAAGCTATACTTGAGCCCATTACATAAACGGGGAGCTTGCAGGACAAGACGGTAGGCTGAGACTGGGCGCGCCCGCCCTGACCCGCAAACCTGATATGGGTAATGCCAACGAAGGGAGCCGTGCCAATGAGCACACAGACCGAGCCTAAGCTCGTCACGCAAATCGACTTTGCCCGCGCCGGGCAGATCACACCGCAGATGAAGGAAGTCGCTGAGCGCGAGCATCGCGACCCCGAGTACATCCGCGAACGCGTGGCCGACGGCCGCATCGCCATTCCCGCCAACATCGTGCACGTCAAAAAGGGCATGCGTGCCTTTGGCGTCGGCGAGGGCCTGTCTACCAAGGTCAACGTGAACCTGGGCATCTCGGGCGATAAGGCCGATGCCGCCGAGGAATGGAAGAAGGTTAAGATCGCCGAAGACTTTGGCGCCGACGCCATCATGGACCTCTCCAACTCGGGCAAGACGCGCCAGTTCCGCCAGCAGCTTATCGACGAGACGCCGCTCATGGTAGGCACCGTCCCTATGTACGACGCCATCGGCTACATGGAAAAGCCGCTCGTCAAGCTGACCAAGGATGACCTGCTCGAAGTCGTGCGCGCGCACGCCGAGGACGGCGTGGACTTTATGACCATCCACTGTGGCATCAACAAGTCGGTCATCAAGACCTTTAAGGAGACCGGCCGCCTCATGAACATCGTCAGCCGCGGCGGCTCGCTGCTGTTTGGCTGGATGGAGGTCACCGGCAACGAGAACCCGTTCTACGAGTACTTTGACGAGGTGCTCGAGATCTGCCACGAGTACGACGTGACCATCTCGCTCGGCGACTCCTGCCGCCCGGGCTGCCTGTACGACTCCAACGACGCCACCGAGACCGCCGAGATGATCGAGCTGGGCAAGCTGTGCAAGCGCGCTTGGGCCGCCGGCGTCCAGGTCATGGTCGAGGGACCGGGCCACATGGCGCTCGACGAGATTGCCGCCAATATGAAGCTGCAGAAGCGTCTGTGCCACAACGCCCCGTTCTATGTGCTCGGGCCGCTGGTGACCGATATCGGTGTGGGCTACGACCACATCACGGCCGCCATCGGTGGCGCCATCTCCGCGAGCTCCGGCGCCGACTTCCTGTGCTACGTGACGCCGGCCGAGCACCTGTGCCTGCCCAACGCCCAGGACGTGCTCGATGGCCTCATGGCCACTAAGATTGCCGCGCACGCCGCCGACATTGCCAAGAAGGTGCCACACGCCCGCGACATGGACGACAAGATGGGCCAGGCACGCCGCAAGCTTGACTGGGACGCCATGTGGGAGTGCGCGCTCGACCCGGTTACGGGCAAGAAGCGCTACGAGGAGTCCCCCGCCGCCACCGAGGGCACTTGCACCATGTGTGGCAAGATGTGCGCCGTCCGCACCGTCAACAAGATCTTCGAGGGCACCACGATCGACCTCGGCATGGAGGACTAGCCTGTCGCCGCGGCCGCTTCTGTCGGCGAGCTGGTGCCTGTCAATTGTTGACGTGTGAACATTTGCTTGCATTTGCGTAAAGATTGCATCGCCCGCCCGGGTTCGACATAGAGTCAGCCCGGGCATCTTTATAATGCTGGCTTATAGACCCATTTGATTCCGACCGAACAAGGGAGCGAACATGGATCGCAGTAAGGTACCTGCCGTTCTATCCATCGCAGGATCCGATTCCAGCGGTGGCGCCGGCATTCAGGCTGACATCAAGACCATCACGGCGCACCGCCTGTATGCCGAGACGGCCATCACCGCCATCACCGCACAGAACACCCTGGGCGTCACCGCCGTGCAGAACATCTCCCCGGATATTGTCGCGGCGCAGATCGATGCCGTTTTTGACGATATCCGCCCCAACGCCGTCAAGATTGGCATGGTTTCCTCTGCCGAGATTATCGATGTTATCGCCGACCGCCTGAGCGCCTGGAACGCGACAAACGTGGTAGTCGACCCCGTCATGGTCGCCACCTCGGGCGCACGGCTGATTGCCGAAGATGCCGCCGAGGCGCTCACCCGCCGCCTGTTCCCGCTGGCGACGGTTATCACGCCCAATATTCCCGAGGCCATGGCCCTGCTCGACTACGAGGTCGACTCCGAGCGCACACAGCAAAATGCTGCCATGCTCCTCACCCGCCGCTTTGGTTGCGCATCCCTCGTTAAGGGTGGGCATCTTGTCAACGAGGCCAACGATGTACTGGCCGAACCCGCGCCACTCGATGACGAGGGCAACCATCTGGGAGATCCACTCACCACGTGGTTCCGCCACAAGCGCATCGAGACCGACAACACGCACGGCACCGGATGCACGCTCTCGTCCGCCATCGCCTGCGCGCTGGCTCAGGGCATGGATCTTGCCGACGCCGTCAACGCCGGCAAGGCCTACCTAACGGGCGCCCTCGCCGCCGGCTTTGACATGGGCAAAGGTTCCGGCCCCGTCAATCACATGTGGCAGTATTAAGATTCGCAGCCCAAACCACCGCAAAGGGGACAGACACCTTTGCGGTGGTTTGGGGTCGCGCTACTCACCGAGCATCTCTTGGAGCTTGGCCGCCACGGTGTGACCCAGGCTCTCGTGGCTTTCGGGCATCATATGCAGATAGTCGATATCGCCCGGCTCGGCAAACTCCGCTGCATTCAAAAAGTCGCAGCCAAACTGCTCAGCCACATGTGCGTAGTACTCACCAAAATGCTCCGAGGCCTCGACGGAACGCTCGTCAAAATCGGTCATATATACATCGGCGATTTGCGGCTTGATCTTGATAGGTGCCATCAGCAGAATACGCGGGCAGGGTGCGGCATTGGTCCAGGGAAATGCGCGCACCGCGCGAATCAGCGCCATGGCGCCACGGGCGATATCGGAAGCTGTCACGTTAAAGACCGTCTTACAGTCGTTGGTGCCCAGCATGATCACAATGGCGTCCAGCGGCTTATGGGCCTCGAGCAGCATCGGAAGTGCGCGGATGCCGTTAAGATTGGTGTCCAGATGGCACATGTCGTCGCGTACCGTCGTGCGGCCGTTGAGGCCTTCTTCAATTACATGCCAGCCCTCGCCTAAGTCACGTTGGGCCACGCCGCACCAGCGCACATCCTGCGCATAGCGCACCGCGGTGCCGTCGCGCATGCCCGCCGGATCGTAACCATAGGTGTTGCTGTCGCCAAAGCATAGAACGTTTTTCATCGTAAGCCCCTCGCTCAGTAAAAAGCCGACGGAAGCAGCCTCTCCCGTCGGCTCGACCTATCTGTCAGCACGTACCGATTACAGGTACTTGCGCCAATCGTCCTCGTCCTCATCATCCTCGGTAGCAGCCTGGGCCTGCTCGGCGGCGCGGGCTGCCGCAGCGCGAGCGGCAACCTGGGCATAGGACTCCTCGTTGCGCTCGGGGAAGTTTGCCAGCACGTGCTCGAACTTGGCAAAATCCTCATCCCAGCGCGTAGAAGGCACGGCAAAGAAGACTTGCCTGACCTTAAAGTCGCCCGACGCGAGCTCCTTGCGGAAGAGCTCGGCCACGGCCTCTGCGTCAAAGCCGTTGTTGTCGCAGCCCCAAGCACCCAGTACGAGCTTCTCGCGACCCAGCTCGTCGCAGATGGCAAGCACAAAGCGAATGCGGTCGTGCAGGGCATCCAGCAGAGCATCGTCGCTCACGCGATACTCCTGGCGGGCGCGCTTAACGTTGGGCGCGGCGGCCACGATCACGTCGGCGTATGCATGCACGTGGTTGCGGTCGAAGCGCACCGCAGGCACCACCAGCGCACGGTTTCGGTAAAGCTCGCAGTTGATGTTGCGGCGACGGTTCTCGCCGTACCATTTGCGCTGCTTATCGAGAACGTTGAACAGATACGAATCGGCGCACAGCGTGGCCTCCTGGCCCAGATAACCCTGAATATAGCCACCGCCCGGGTTGGTGAACGAGGCAAAGGCGAGCACGGCCATGTCGCAGAACTGCGCGTAGCCTCGACCGTTATCCAGAATAGCCTGCGTGGCAGAGGCGTCGAGCACGGTGACCTTGGGCAGGACCGGAGCGGGCTCCTCGGCGGCAGGCGCGGGCTCGGTCTCCGCGGCTTCCTCTGCGGGCGCAGGCTCGGCCACGGCCTCGGTCTCGGCGGACGCAACCTCAGTGGTCTCGACCTCGGCGGCCTCAGACTCCTCGGCAACCTGCTCCTCAGCAGCCGCTGCTTTCTGGGCCTTGGCCTTCATCGCCGCGACAAAACCGGCAGGCATACCATCGAACTCGCGCACGCCGGCAAGCGAACGCTCGATGTCCTTGGCACAGGCCTCGGACACAGCCGCCACATGGCGCTCGGCGGCCTTGGCACGCGCCTCGCGCTTGGGATTGGGCTGACCCGCTCGGTTGGACCTGCGGTTACGGTTCCTGTTGTCGACGTCTGCCATACGTGGCCACCTTTCCTGTCGCTGCCGCTATTGGCTTTTCCCACCCATGATACCCCGCCGCGTACAAAAAAGACGGCCCCGAAGGACCGCCTTTCGCATCGATTTACACGCACGGCAAGCACCGCCGCAATTCGCCACTAGTCGCGACGGCCAAGGATGTTCAGGATGCGCAGGAACACGTTGATGATATCCACAAATAGATTGGACGCCATGAGCACGGCGTTGGGCAGCGTAGGCGGCACCGTCGTGGCAACATAGGTGTCGTAGCCAATAAAGCCGGCGAACACCACGATCACGATCAGGTCGGTGATGGTCTGCGAGACGCCCATGAACATCAGCACGATCTCAACCAGAATAGTGGCGAGCAGAATGCCAAAACCGATGCCATATACGCGCTGGAAGAACTTGGGGAAGGTCACGCCCAACGCGCCAAAGACAAAGGTGATGGCGGCCGTGGCGATAAAGGCAGTGTTGATGGTGGGCAGGTCGTAGTTGGCAAGGCCAAACGACGCGGTCAGGCCAAAGGTACTCGCAAAGATTACATAGCCCACAAGGGACAGGCCCACGGACTGCTTGCTGGCGGCGGCCGACATCATGACCATGCCGACGATGGTCAAAATAAACGAGCCAAAGACCAGCGGCAAGGCGGCGCCGCTCATCATCATGCGGGCAAACGACATGGTGCTCGTAAAGTAGGCGCCGGCGCCCATGGCGCAAAAGCCCAAGAAGATCAGGGCAGACATGGCGAGATTGTACGCGCGCGGCGACATCTCCTTGGCGCGGCTTGCGCCGCTCTCGACGGGGCCGTTCTGATAGCCCTGGATATCGTTCATAGGTTCGTCCTTTCAAAAAGCGCCACAAATAACGGCGCAGTAGCTGACAAGATTCCTGTCATTGTACCCGAACGCCGTGCGTCCTTACCTACGGCGCTCGCCCTCAAGCGTACGATCAAACGCCCAGACCCACCAACGCATCACGTGGGTCTGCGAGCCGTCCGGCCGTCCGCACGCCTGGTCCTCCAGATACAACTCGGTCGCATGCCCGCCAAAACGCACCTTATAGGTTGCCGTACGAATGCCGTGAACCGTCAGGCCAAACCCAGTGGTCGAGACAATCTCGTCAATCGTAAAGCAACGACCGTCGACCCAGCAGACGGTGACCGGCACGACCTGTCCGCCCGCGAGGATGCGAGCCACGACGTCCACATACTGCTTGTGCACGCGCCGAGTTTTGCCATCTGTCTGTCGATATTCCATGTCTCCTATTATCGAACGCATGTTTGCATGTTGTAAAGCGAACAGACTGTGGTTTTGGAGTGTCGGAGCAATCGCACGTGTCCGCATGGCGTGTTAGCAAAAAGAAAACCCGCGGTCAACAGGACTAATATTCAATTTTAGTGCCAAAAAATCCACTTCTCACGTCAGAACTCCGTTAAGAAACCCACAGGAGGTGATACGATTTATCATGTTTTTGTAACGTGCCTGCAAACTTCGAGAAAGCCCATATATGGACGTAACGTTCTCAACCTTCCTCGGCCAAATTGTGTCGAACCCAGTCCTTGCCGTCACCGTGATCCTCGCGTTGGGCGCCATCTTCGTCAATGGATGGACCGACGCGCCCAACGCCATCGCGACCTGCGTCACTACGCGTTGCATGCCCGCCCGCGCCGCCATTCTCATGAGCGCCGCATTCAACTTCCTCGGCGTGCTCATCATGACGCACTTTAATGCGAGCGTCGCCAACACCATCTCACATATCGTCGACTTTGGCGGAAACAGCACCATGGCGCTCGCCTGTCTGTGCGCGGCGCTGTTCTCCATCGTCGTCTACGGCGCCACAGCGTCGCGTTTTGGCATCCCCACCTCGCAAAGCCACAGCCTTATCGCCGGCCTGACCGGTGCCGCTATCGCCCTCGGCGGCGCGAGCAGCGTCAACGTCCACGAGTGGATGAAGGTCATCTACGGCCTGGCGCTCTCCATCGGCCTGGGCTTTGTCATGGGCTGGGTCCTGTGCAAACTCGTCTCGATTCTTTTCGCCGCCGCCAACAGGCGACGTGCCAATGTCTTCTTTAAATACGCTCAGATCGCGAGCGCTGCGGCCATGAGCTTTATGCACGGCGCGCAGGATGGACAGAAGTTCATCGGCGTGCTCTTTTTAGGCGTGGCCTTCGCAAACGGCCAGACCAGCGTCGGCGATGCCGGCATCCCCATCTGGATTATGCTGCTGTGCTCGGCCACTATGGGTATCGGTACCAGCGTGGGCGGTGAGCGCATCATCAAGTCCGTCGGCCAGAGCATGGTTAAGCTCGAGAAGTATCAGGGCTTCTCCGCCGACCTCGCGGGCGCCGCGAACCTGCTGCTTGCCACCCTTACCGGCATCCCCGTGTCCTCCACACACATCAAGACCTGCGCCATCATGGGCGTCGGTGCCGTCAAGCGCCTCTCGGCCATCAACTTCGGAGTCGTCAAGGACATGATGTTCACCTGGTTCTTCACCTTCCCCGCCTGCGGACTCATCAGCTTTGTCATGGCCAAGCTGTTCATGATGTTCCTCTAATCAAACCGAACGTCCATCCGGACCGCAACACTTCGCCCACCCGTCTTCGCCTCGAAAGGACCCACCCATGGCAAAGAAACCCGATTCGTTCTACTTTGACAACTACGTCGCTTGCGCCGACCTCGCCGTCCAGGCCGCAGAGCTGCTCACCAAGATTTTTGAGAACTTCGATCCCGCGCAGATTCACGACATGCTCAATAAGATGCATGCGATTGAGCATGCGGCAGACAAGAAGCACCACGAGCTCGAAGACGCCCTGCTCACCGCCTTTATCACCCCGCTCGAGCGCGAGGATCTGGATCTGATGAGCTGCGCGCTCGACACCGTGCTCGACCGTATTGAGGGCGTCGTGCAGCGCGTCTACTTCACCAACATTCAGAGCATCCATCCCGACGCCATCGTCATCGCCCACAAGGTGACTGACGCCTGCCGCGCCATGAAAGACCTGATGGTCGAGCTTCCCAACTACCGCAAGTCCAAAACGCTGCGCGAGCTGGTCATCCAGATCAACACCATCGAGTCCGAGGCCGACGAGCTCTACATCAACGCCATGCGCAACCTGCACGTTAACGGCAAGGACCCGCTCGAGGTCATCGCCTGGCGTGACGTGTACGCCTTCCTGGAGTACTGCGCTGACTGCTGTGAGAATGTGGCCGATGTTGTGGATTCGATTGTCATGAAGAACAGTTAATTGGGGGTACGTGTCCCACCGGTCGCGGGCCCGACCACTGATAACCTTTTTCACTCCGGCTGCAAGCAGAGTCGTTCAAAAGGTTATCAGTGGTCGGGCCCGCTCCCTTACGTACCACCATTGGGAACTTTGGCTGATACTTTGAAAGCGATGGGGCTTTTGTTGGCAGGGCCTTGGGGCCTGATTGGGAACTTTGGGACCGCCTTAAACGTTTGGCTGGATGGGGCTTTGGGTACCCTTTGGTTTATTTGGATTGATTCGTTGAATTTGGAGGGCTTGGTTGTGAGTTATTTGGATTTGGCTCGTTCTCGGTATTCTTGTCGTTTGTTTGAAGACCGTCCTGTTGAGCAGTCGGTGGTGGATGCCATTGTTGAGGCTGGGCGTATTGCTCCTTCTGCTTGTAATAACCATCCAACCCGTGTGATGGTGTTGGATACGCCTGAGCTTCTGGAGAAGGCTGCTGCTTGTCAGCCTCGGTTTGCTCGTGATGGGTCTATCTTTGGCGCTCCGCTTATCTTCCTTATTTGCAGCGTTACCGATGATGCTTGGGTGCGCCCGTATGATCAGATGAATTCCAGCGAAATCGATACATCCATCGTTTGCGATCAGATGATGATGGAGGCCACCGAGCAGGGCCTGGGAACGTGCTGGGTATGCCATTTTAAGCCAGAGGTGGCACAGGAGCAGTTCAATCTGCCCAAGGGCGTTTATCCCTATCACATGCTTGTCTGTGGCTATCCTGCCGACCACATCGCCGACCCCGAGCATCGCGAGGCCCGTACCATTCCCCTCCCCAACTTCCTCCTCAAGTAGTTTTTTGGCACATGCCCTAAAACCTACCTTTTACCGCTCACCCATTCGCCGAGTTCTGCGCCACAATGTGCAGGGCTCGGTTTTTTATGTTGCGCGCCCCTGCACAGTCATAAAAAAGGACCCGCAAGCTGCGGGTCCTTTCTAGGCACTAAATTGTAGGCCGAATGTTAGTCCAGGTCGTCGGCAGCAAAGTTGTCGATCGGGGCGAAGGGATCGGCCACGGGGACAACCGGGTCAGCGACGGGCAGCGGCTCGGCGGGAACAGTCACTGCAGGAGAAGCGGCAGAACCGACCGGCGTGGAGGCCATCAGATCGGCCGGGAAGGAATTCTGGGCATCGTCCATGAAGTGCTGGATGAGCTTGAGATACTCTGCCTTGAACTCCTCACGGGAAGCCTTGAGACGATCGATCTCCTCGAGCTCGGCCTGCTTCTCGGTCAGAGCCTGGCGGATAACCTCGCGGGCCTTGGCGTCAGCCTCGTTGCGGATACGCTCAGCGTTCTCGTTGGCATCGTTGACGATGGTCTCAGCGGTCTGCTGGGCAGCGATCAGGGCAGCGGAAATCTGGCGCTCCTGAGCGGAGAAGTCAGGGGCGGGAGCAGCCACGGGGGCGGCAGGAACGGCCTGGGCGGTGGCATCCTGAGCTTGGGCAAGCTGAGCCTGCGCATCGGCAAGCTGCTGCTCGGTAGCAGTCAGACGACCCTTAAGGTCGACGATCTTAGCGAGCATAGCGTCAACCTCGGAGGACAGCGTCTCCAAGAAGACGTCGACCTCAGCAGGATCGTAGCCACGCTTGGCCTCAGAGAAAGTCTGAGCCTGGATGTCTGCAGGGGTAATAGCCATAACAAGTCTCCTTTTTCATCGCCTCGGCGCTACACGCCCGACGTAAGTTACTAAGTCAGTTCTACACGAGTATACCTATAAGAAGCTGCAGAACCAGCCTCTGCACCAACTGCAACGCAATAATCGCAACGACCGGCGAAAAATCGATACCGCCCATCGGCGGGATGAAACGACGGAACAGGTTGAGCCACGGACCGCACACGCTATCAAGCACCGCGGCAATATCCTGAAGCAAACCACCCTGCTTCATGGGAATCCACGTCATAAAGCAGTAGACGACAATGAGCGTGGAATAGAAGTTGAACAGCGTGTTGACCAGCTGGACGATAGTGTAGATGTTGATGGGAATCTCCTCGTCTTGTCTTTACTTAAGGTAGCCGTCGGCACGAAGCTTCTTGAGATCGGAATCTTTGACCTCGCAACCGGCGGGCAGCACCATGAACACGCGGTCGCCCACCTCCTTGACCGTGGCACCCAGACCGCAGGCAAAGCCGTAAGAGAAGTCCAAGACGCGCTTGGCAACTTCGGTGCGTACGCCCACAAAAATCAGTGCGACAGGCTGCTTGGTGCGAACGCGGCGCACCACGGTCTCCACGTCGTCATAGCTCTCGGGGCGCAGGACATAGGCCGGCAGCTGCGGCGTGGCGTTGATGATATTGCTCGCATAGGCCGAGGCATCGCTCGGTGCAGGCGCGGGTGCAGCGGCGGCACGGGCGCGGGTATTCTCGGCGTAGCTCGACGGCGTGTCATAGGCACCAGGACGATAACCGCTCGCAACACTGTCCTGCGAGCGCGAAGGCGGGTTATACGTCGTGGCATGGCGGGAGTCATCGCCGACCAGCTGACCGGAGCGCGTATACACGGCAACCGACTCAGCTTCACCGCGGCGCGTCTGGCCAAGCAGGCCGTTGCTCGGCTCGTCTTGGGTGTAGAAGCCCTCGCCCGAAGCACCACTGTAGCCGTTGTTCTGATAGCCATCGTCGTAGCCGTCATCGTAGCCGTAGTCGTCGTCCTGGCCATAACCCTGGTCGTAACCCTGCTGGCCGCCCAGGTGCATCTTATTTTTAATCTCGTCAAGGAAGCCCATGGTTGTGTCCTCTCGCGGTTTAGTGCAGGCGCCCCGATAATCAGTGCGCACTTCAGAGCCTTATTTTACTGCAAACTCCGGGCTAAATACTACCCTGCCCAGGCGAACGAGCGTAGAGCCCTCCTCAAGGGCAGACTCAAAGTCCTCGCTCATACCGCAGGAAAGCTCAGGCAGGTTCAAATCGGGATGCGCCGCCTCCAGCTCATCCCTCAGCTCACGAAGCCCCGCAAAGGTGCGGCGTGCCACATCCTTATTCCCCCGGGGCGCCATAGTCATAAGCCCCTGTACGCAAATTCCCTCAAGTTCTGCAAGCTCACCCGCGGCGGCGCGAATCTCATCGGGTGAAAAGCCTCCCTTCGACTCCTCACCACTCACATTGACCTCAATGAGCACACGCTGGGGGCCGACGAGCTCGCCTGCCTCAATCTTGCGAACAGCACGGCTCGAGATCGCCTGCGCCAGATGCAGCGAACCCACCGAGTGAATCAGCTCGGCTGAGCCCAGCACCGCATTGATCTTATTGGTCTGCAGGTTGCCGATCATATCGAAGCGCACCTCGGGCAGCTCCGGATGCTCCGCCAGACCCGTGAGCTTGCGAACCAGCTCCTGCGGGCGGTTCTCGGCAAAATGGCGATACCCCGCCTGGATGGCGGCAACGGTCTCATCGACACCAACGGTCTTGGACACGGCAATGAGGCTCGCGGCGTCGTGGGGACGGCCCGCGCGATCGAGCGCCGCATAAAAACGTTCCAGAATCTGCTCGCGGCGAGCGCGCATCAAGTCCAAATAGTTATCCATTGCCAATCGCCTCCGCTGACAGCCAAACAAGTAGTCCCATGCTAACGCAAGAGCGCGGCCCCGCATGTGCAAGGCCGCGCTCACTTAGGTATTTACAATCTTTCGACGAACGGGGTTACTTACTCCTCGTCGTCCTCGCCATCGTCCTCATCCTCAAGATGATCGAGCAGGTAGCGAAGACCCTCGCTGACCTCGTTAACGGGCACCTTGGCAACGTAGCGTGCATCGACGGCGGGCCTCATGATAACACCCTCGCCCGAAGGCACGCGCATGCTCTCGAGCTCATCCTCATCAGTGCAGGCGATATCACCGGCAGTCATACGCTGTCCGGTCAACAGGAAGGTCAGACGGCAGGCGGCATCGATGGAAATCGAGGCGATGCGATCGAGATAGCGCGATACCATGATGGCGCGGCGCAGGTCGTCATAGTTGCTGTCGTCGTCCATAAAATCGCCCGTGTCCATGCGGTTAAAGGTGCGGAAGAACTTCTCGTAGGCGGCGTGCACTGGCTCGTCCTCGACGGCCAAGTTGCAGATGATGGACATGTCGTTGGTGACGAGCGCAGAAAGCGAAGAGCCCAGCACCTGGTAGACGGCCTCAGCCTCGGCCTCGACCGTGCCGACAAGCTCCTTGGGCAGCGAGATGTCGGCCTTGATCATATGACGCGTGGCGCGGCAAATCTGGCGAACCTTATCGGTCATGCGCTGCAGGTTAAAGTCGACGTAGATGATCGTCTGCAGCAAGCGGAAGTCGGAGGCGACCGGTGACTGCGTGGCAATCAGGTTGTAGCAGACGGCCTCCAGGTTGGCGCAGCGTGCGTCAATCGAAAGCGTGCGCTTCTTGGTCTTGGTGGCGAGCTTGCGGTCGTCGGTCACATAGGCCTTCACGGCATCGTGGAGGGCCAGATCGACGGCCTCGTAGATGCTCAGCATCTCGTGACGGGCCTCGATGAGCTGACGGGAAAACAGTTTGCGCATGGTTCACTCCAATCAGTTGGGTGCGGTCATGCCGCCCGCACAGTGAATACGCACCGGACCAGATCCGATCGGCTTGGGACTAGTCGCACCGATCAGCCAAAGCGGCCGGTGATATAGTCTTCCGTCCGCGAGTCCACCGGGCTGGTGAAGATCGCGTCGGTTTGACCATACTCGATGAGCGTAGCGGGCTCGCCGGCAACTTCCTGCAAGAAGAATGCGGTGTAGTCGCTAATGCGAGCTGCCTGCTGCATTGAATGCGTGACGATGATGATCGTCATCTCGGGCGCCAGCTCGGCCATCAGATCCTCGACCTTAGAGACGGACGTGGGGTCGATGGCGGAGCAGGGCTCGTCCATCAGAAGGACATCGGGTTGCACCGCAAGCACGCGCGCGATGCACAGACGCTGCTGCTGACCGCCCGAGAGCGCCAAACCATCCTTGTTGAGCTGATTGGATACCTCTTTCCAGAGGTTGGCGCGCTTGAGCGATTCTTCCACGATGTCATCGAGGTCACTTTTGCTAGTCACGCCCTGCAGACGAGGGCCAAAGGCGACATTCTCGTAGATGGATTTAGGAAACGGGTTGGGCTGCTGAAAGATCATGCCCACGCGACGACGGAGATCGACCGGGTCGACACCCTCGGCATAGATATCGTTGCCGTCGAGCGTCATGGTGCCCTCGACGCGCGTGCCCTCGATCAGGTCATTCATGCGGTTGATGCAGCGCAAAAACGTCGACTTGCCGCAGCCCGAAGGGCCAATGAAGGAGGTGATGGCATTTTTGGCGATGTTGAGGTCAAGCCCCGTCAGCGCATGAAAGTCACCGTACCAAAAGTTGAAATCCTTGGCCGTAATGGCCGCTTGCTCCAACGTGGGAGCGGACTGATAAACGGACATGGGACTCCTTAACTAGCGACGCTTGCGCGACAGGAAGCGCGCAAACAGGTTGAAGGCCAGAATGATCACCATCAGCAAGAGCGCGGTGCCGTAGGCTGCGTTCATGTTGATGCCGTCGTTGGCAAGCAGATACAGGTGAACCGTCATGGGGCGGCCGGAATCGAGCGGCGAAATAGGTAGATTGATGGCCTGCCCCATGGTATAGAGCACCACCGCGGTCTCGCCAATGGCACGGCCGATGGCGAGAACGATGCCCGTGGCAATACGGCCAAAGGCAGAAGGAAGCACGATCTTGGAGACAACCTGCCACTTGGTGGCGCCCAGGCCATATGCGCCCCAGCGGATATAGCGCGGAACGGCGCGAATGGCCTCTTCGGTGGTACGCATGACGATGGGAAGCATCAAGAGCGCGAGTGCCAGGGCGGCCGAGACCATCGAAAGGCCCAGGCCCATGGCCTCGACAAACAAGGCGTAGCCAAACAGGCCCATAACGATGGAGGGCACCGAGGCCAAAGCGTCAGCAGCGTAGCGAATGAGCTCGACGACCTTGCCCTGCTTGGCGTACTCGGCCAGATAGACGGCTGCCAGCACAGCGATCGGCGTGCAGATAAGCATGGCGAGCGCCGTCACGTAGACGGTCGAGACGATCGTGGGCCAAATTCCGCCCTCGGCGTTGACGCCCTGGGGCCAACCGAAGATAAAGTCGAGCGAGATGTGTGGCAGGCCGTTGATGACCACGTAGGCGATGATAGCGACCAGCACCAGCGTGGTGATGTAGGCAGCGGCACGAAACACGCCAAGCATGATCTTGTTGGACAGGTCCTTGTTGATGCGGCCCTTCTTGCCGTGGGAAAGGGCACGCTTGATGCGCTCGCGCGACGAGGTCGTATCGACCGTCGTGTCAACGGAATCGGACATAGCCTACCCCCTCTTCTTCTTGGAAATCAGACGGACGATGCCCACCAGCGTGGCGGAGATGATAAACAGGACCACGCCCATGCCGAACAGCGCCGAGCGGTGCAGACCCGAGGAATAGCTCATGTCGAGCGCAATCTGGCTCGTGAGCGTCGAGATGGGGCTCGCAATGCTGTCGGGAATAACCGGGGCGTTACCCACGACCATGAGCACGGCCATGGTCTCGCCGATGGCACGGCCCATACCCAGCACGATGGCATCAACGATACCCAGCTTCGCGGCAGGTAGCACGACCTTATAGATGGTCTGCCACTTGGTGGCGCCCATGGCATACGATGCCTCGCGGATGCCCATGGGAATGGAATTGAGAGCATCGATGGTGAGCGTGGTGATGGTAGGGACGATCATGATGGCGAGCACAAACCACGCCGTCAGCGCACCAAAACCAAGGCCGCCGGTCAGTTGTGCGATAAACGGGCGGATGATGATCATGCCGAAAAAGCCGTAGATGATAGAAGGGATGCCGGCCAGCAGGTCGACGGCAGGGCTGATGAGCTTGCGCACGCGCTTGCTGGCAATCTCGACCAGGTACACGGCCGTGCCCACACCTAGCGGCACGCCCATGGCGAGCGCACCGACGGTCACCAGACCCGAGCCGGCAAGCAGCGACAAGATTCCGTAGTGGCCCTCGGAAGGCGCCCACGTAAAGCTAAAGAAGTCCGCCAGACCGATGTCAGTAAAGACGGGCAGCGCCGAGTACGTGGTAAAGACAAAAATCAGGATGACGGTAACGACCGCCAAGAACGCGCAGGCAAAGAAGATCCACTGCAGCGCCTTCTCCTTGATATAGGTGCTGCGCGATACGAGCGCCAGCTCGCGCTTCTTGGGCGTCTGAACATTCTGCTCAGTCTGGGAGTTTTCCTGTGCTTCCATGCTACTCACTCCCCTTCTCGTCGTTGGTGACGGGAATAAAGCCCGCCTCGCGAATCTGCTTGTCCATCTTTTCGGACGTCACATAGTCAATGTAATCCTGCGCCTGCTGCGAAGGCGCACCCTTCACAAAGAAGTAAAGGTCGCGCGAGATGGGATAGCCGCCACTCGCGACCGTCTTCTCGGACGCCTCAACATGATTGACCGAGACGGCCTTGACCGAGGTCTTGGCGTTGAGGCTATCGACGAAGCCCAGCGAAATGTAGCCGATGGCCCCACGCGAACGAGATACCACGTCGCGCACCTGGCCCGTACCCGAAAGAACAGCCGAGCGGCGATCGAACGGCGTGCCATCCATCACGATGGTACGGAAGGCCTCGCGCGTACCGGACGCCTCGTCTCGGTTGATGACCTGAATCCTCAGGTCCTCGCCACCGACCTCTTTCCAATTGGTAATCTTGCCGGCGTAGATATCGCGGAGCTGCTCGGTCGAGAGGTTATCGACGGGGTTGTCGTCGTTCACGATGACCGCAATACCGTCGTGGGCAATGACGATGGGAGTCAGGCCCAGATCCTGTTCGTCGGCATTGAGTCCACGGGAGGAGCTGGCGATATCGGCCGTGCCGGCGCTGACGGCCTCGATCCCAGCGGAAGAACCCAAACCGGAAACGAGCACGTCGATGCCGGTCTCCTCCTTAAAGCCCTCGGCCGCAATCTCGGCGATAGGAAGGCAGGTCGTGGAGCCGGCCACGGTAATGGAAGAGGTAGAAGATCCCGAAGAACAGGCGCACAGCGTAAGCGTAAACACAGCGGCGCTCAGGACCGATACGATCTTTCTCATAGCATCATGCCGATCGCAGCATGGCGCCCACAGGTGCCGTCCTCGTTACGGTAGGAATAAAAGCGGTCGTTCTGACGCACGGTCGAAAGCTGGGTATCCACGATATTATCCGCGTCGACACCGACATCTACCAGCGCCTCGCGAATGGCAGCGGAAAGATCAAGCATGCGAGAGGTATTCGCATCGATGCAAGAGAACTCGGCGGCAAAGCGATCCATGAGTTCCTGGGATACCTCATATTCGTCACCCAAGATATGGGGGCCGATATAGGCGGAAACGTCGCTCGCATCGCAACCGGCAGCATCGCAAAGCGCCTGGCACGCCTTGGCGGAAATACGTGCAATCGTGCCCTTCCAACCGGAGTGCACCACGGCAAATCCGCCGGGGGCCACCAGCACCACGGGAACACAGTCGGCAAAGCAGAGCAGCACGGGCACGTTATGCGCCGTGCAGACGATGGCATCACAGCCCTCGGCAATCTGCTCGCGAACGTCCTCAAGGTCATCGGCGCCGTTCGAGGTCACCGCAACGATATGATCACCATGGACCTGATTGGGAACGAGCAGGTTGTGCTCGCACTCGGCGGCACCCATAGCCTCGAGCGCACGACGACGATTTTCTTGAACAGCAAAGGGGTCATCGCCAACATGCGAGCCCAAGTTGAGTGAGGAGTACGCATCTTCGGAAACGCCACCGGCGCGCTCGGTGAAGGCAAAGCGAACATCGGATGTCGCGCCCTCCACCAACGTAACTCCATCATGGTCGACACGCGAAACTTTGTCCGCACGTGCTGCCATACTAAAGCCTCCTAATAACACAAGTACCGCGGCATCGCCGCTACAGCCCGCGTTTATACGGCTGTCATACTTCTCTAAAAGGATACCTGCTGCGCTGGAGGCAATCGTAAAGGGAACGTAAAGAGATTGGAGGTTCTAGTTTACAAAGTCGAAATAAAAAGGGCGTGTCCATACGGACACGCCCCTGTGCACAACAATGCAAAGAACGACTTAGAAGCTACCGCGCTTCAGGAAGTCGGGAAGCTCGAACTGATCGTTGCCGAAGTTAGGAAGCTCGGTGCCACCGACGTTGCGGGTCGGAGCGGCCTGAGCCGGGCTCGTGGCAGGAGCGGTGCGCTGCGGCTCAGCGGAGGCAGCGGCCTTGCTCTGAGACTGCTGAGCAGCAAAGAGCTCGTCCTGACGGTTGACGTTGGAGTCGGAGAAGCCCGTAGCGATGACGGTGATACGCACCTGATCGCCCAGGGACTCGTCGACAACGGTACCGAAGATGATGTTGGCCTCGGGGTCGACGGCGTTGGCGACAACGTCGGCGGCGTCGCTGATCTCCTGGATGCCCAGGTCCTTGGAACCGGCGATGGAGAGCAGCACGCGCGTGGCGCCATCGATGGAGCTCTCGAGCAGCGGGCTGGAGATGGCCTGCTGGGCAGCGTCGACGGCACGGGTGTCCCCAGAAGAGGTACCGATACCCATCATGGCGGTACCGGCCTGCTTCATGATGGTCTTAACATCGGCGAAGTCCAGGTTGATGATACCGGGGACGGTGATGAGGTCGGTGATGCCCTGGGTGCCCTGGGAAAGGACGCCATCGGCAATCGCGAAGGCCTCGAGCATGGTGGTCTTCTTCTCGGCGATGTCGAGCAGCTTATCGTTAGGGATGACGATCATGGTGTCGACGCAATCGGAGAGGGTCTTAATGCCCTCCTCGGCGCTCTTCTTGCGCTTGCGGCCCTCGAAGGTGAAGGGCTTGGTCACGACGGCGACGGTCAGCGCACCGACCTCGTTCATCGCGATATCGGCAACGATGGGAGCAGCGCCGGTACCGGTGCCACCGCCCTCGCCGCAGGTGATGAACACCATGTCGGCGCCAGCGAGCGCCTCGGCAATGTCGTCGCGGGACTCATCGGCAGCCTTGCGGCCAACCTCGGGGTTGGCGCCGGCGCCCAGGCCGCGGGTAAGGTCGGTGCCGATGTGCACCTTGATATCGGCATCAGAGATCGCGAGTGCCTGAGCATCGGTGTTGATGGCAACAAACTCGACGCCGCGGATGCCCTCTTCGATCATTCGATTGACCGCGTTGGTACCGCCGCCGCCGACGCCGACCACCTTAATGACGGCAAGGTAGTTGTTGATCTCTGTCTCGTGCATGTCGGTCCTCCGAACAAAGGTTATAGCCATAGCATGGGTCGACCCCTGCGCACATTAACCTTCAGGTTGAAAGTAAATGCAAAGGTAAACCGTATTATGTTTGCACATTATGAACGTATCAGTCAAATAATTGACCGTGAAAACCAAACAAACCAGATAAACGGCGTGGTATGGCCCCTCAACAAAGCATCAACCAGCGCTACGAGGTCGGAGCGTTCCTAAATGTATAGTTACCCGGAGAGCGCACATTGATATACGTTACGCCCTCTACCTGCGAAAGCAGCTTGGTGACTACGCGCTCCTTCTTGACGATATCGTTCGAATCGCCCAGCGACACCTCAATGCCGTTATTGAGGTTTGCCGAGATGGCTTCGACCGAAGGCGTGGAAATATCCTTGACTTGTCCCAAGAACTCGCTCGAAAAACCACGCACATAATCCAAGCCAGCCTTAACGGCCTTGGAGCTCACTGCCTGGCCGGAAACCGGAGCGACATCCGCCGAGACATCAGTCAACAACACCGCGCCATAGTGCTTAGCGAGCGCCAGCGCGGCATCGATTCCGGTCAAGGTATTTGAGCCCTGCCCTGTCGTGATGACGTTGCCTTGGTCGTCCACTTCGACCGACGTCGACAGTGGGGCGATCCAGGTGTCATCATCCCCGATGGCCCAGGCAAGGTCATCGGAACTGATATAGGCAATTGCGATGACCTTGCGCTCCATCGGCGTAATGATGAGCGTATGCGGGAACTGACGCTGGACATCCACGCCCGAGACCCACGGATTCTGCTTGAGGTCCTCGGTAATCTGGTCGGGATCGACGTTAAAAAGCGACGTTCCCTCGGGCAAATCGATCAGCTGGATAGCATCGTGCTTCGTCACATGCTCGCTGCCTTGAATCTGAATATCAGTGGCGGTAAACAATCCAGAGTTGATCACCACGATGGCAACGACGACGAGCACGGCCAAGGCGGCCAGAACGCCGCCCACGATTTTGCCTTTGCCTGCAACGACAGAAGCGGCGTCTGATGTTTTATTTACCATCGCCCCAAGTGAAGACAACGGGTTGACGCTTTTTTTACCCGAAGGCTTCTTGGCGGTAGCCGGCACCGATGTCAGCGAGCGCGGTTTCGATGCGCCCAGCGTGCGACCTGGACGCGGCGCTTTAGTTCCCGTCGAGGGCTTAGGAGTTGCCATGGGACGGGCGGGTTTGGCGCCCATAACAGGCTTTGACGTCACCGAGGGACGCGAGGACTTTTTTGCGGCCGGACGATTACCGAGCTGCGAGCCGACAACCGGACGACTGGTCTGTCGAGCATGCCCGACAGACTTAGAGTGCGCGACGGTATTGCGTTGAGGTTTGGCAGGCGCGCCGGAACGCCCTCCGGCGCGGCGGAAGGTGGGTTTCGATGCTCTAGAAGCCGAGGAATTTAACTTCCGGTCTGAGCTCGATGCCATACGCCTCCCTCACCTTTCCGTGCACATGTCTGATAACCGCGGCAACGTCATCGGCCGAGGCAGTTCCGTTATTAACGATAAAATTAGCGTGAACGGGCGAAACTTCCGCGCCGCCAATCGAAAAACCCTTTAATCCACAATCCTCGATAAGCTTGCCCACACTCGCATCGGGCGGGTTGCGAAAGACCGACCCGCAGGATGCGCGACCCATGGGCTGCGTACGCTTGCGCCTCGTCAGGTACCGCTCCATGCGCTCGCGAATGTCGGCCTTGGGCGCCGGTTTAAGCTTGAGCACGCACTCGAGGATAATCTCATTGCGGGGAAGGCTACATTCGCGGTAGCCCCAAGTGATCTCGGACCCCGCATAATGCTTGATACCGGATGCCGGGTCAAACGTTACGACATCCTCAACCAGCGAGCCAATCCACTCGGTCCGTGTGCCGGCATTCATAGATATCGCACCGCCGACCGAACCAGGGATGCCAACGGCAAACTCAAGGCCCGAGAGGCTACGCGACAGGGCATCGTTGACCAGGCGCGCAAACATCACGCCCGCACCGACCGTCAGCGTACAACCGTCATCGGCAACAACCGTGCGCTGAAACTCACGTCCGAGCGAAATGACGGCGCCGCGATAACCGCCATCGGCAACCAGCAGATTGGAGCCCTTGCCGATGATGACCCACGGCACCTGCTCGCGATCGAGCACCGCCACGGCGCGGCGGAGGGCATGATAGCTATGGCACGTCACAAAGAGGTCGGCCTTGCCGCCGATACGATAGCTCGTATGACGCGCAAGGCGCTCGTCCTCGATCACATCCGTGTCGATCATGCCCGAGAGCGCCATGACGGCGTTAAACAGACCCATTAGACTTAAGCGTCTTTCTTGGCAGTCAAATACTCGATAAACTCGGGGCCGACGGTCGTAACGTCACCGGCACCCATAGTGAGCAGCAAGTCGCCCTCGCCCACCATCTGCTCGAGCTCCTGATTGAGCTCAAGACGGCTGGAGCAGTACACGACCTCCTTGCCAGGATGCTTGGCGCGCACGGTATCGGCGAGCATCTTAGAGGTAACACCCGGAATGGGCATCTCGCCAGCCGAGAACACATCAATCAGCAGCAGTTTATCGGCATTGGCAAATGCATCGGCAAAGTCGTCGCACAGGGCCTGCAGGCGCGAATAGCGGTGCGGCTGGAACACGACGTCGACGTGCTTGTAGCCCAGCGACGAAGCGGCAGCAAGCGTCGCCTTGATCTCGGTGGGGTGATGGCCGTAATCATCGACCACGGTGATGCCATCGATATCGCCCACGTGGGTAAAGCGACGACGGACGCCCTCAAAGCTCGAAAGCGCCTTGGCGGCGGCGTCGATGTCAAGGCCCAGGACATGGGCGACGGTGAGCACCGCCGTGGCGTTGAGCATGTTGTGGCGACCGGGATTACTCTTGATCTCCACAGCGTGCTCAGTGCCGTCCTCAAAGCGAACGATAAAGTCGCTCTGGATGCCCTTGACATCCGGGTGCATGCAGACGATGTCGTTGCTCTCGGCAAAGCCGTAGGAAAGCACGTGACGGCCCGTCGACTTGGCGAGCTCGACCAGATGCGGGTCCTCACCGCAGACGATGACGGTGCCGTCCTCGCCCACCAGGCTCATGAATTTGGCGAAAGTCGCCTCGATCTCCTCGATACCCGAGTAGTGATCGAGGTGGTCGGCCTCGACGTTGGTCACAATGACCACGTTGGGGTTCAGGAACAGGAAGGAACTGTCGGACTCGTCGGCCTCGGCGACAAAGTAGTCGCCCGAGCCGTTCTTGCCGTTCGTGTCATAGCCCTCGACGATGCCACCGATCAGGAAGCTCGGATCCAGACCCATGCGGTCGAGCATGGTGGCGCACATCGAAGACGTGGTGGTCTTGCCATGCGTGCCGGCAACAGCGACGGTGGTGTAGCCGTGGCCCAAAGCAGAGAGCATCTTGGCACGGGGCCACACGGGAATACCAAGCTCGCGAGCGCGCACGAGTTCAGGGTTGGACTCCGGAATAGCGGTGGAGACAACAACCACGTCGGGCTTGACCTCGTCGATCGTGGCGGCCTCATGGCCCACATGCACCTTCACACCAGCGCGGGTAAGCTGGCGGATATAACGTGACGTCTTAAGGTCGGAGCCGGTAACGGCATAACCGCGCTCGTGCAGAACGAGGGCGATGCCGCTCATGCCGGCGCCGCCGATACCGATAAAGTGGGCGCTCTTAAACTCGGGCGCGGAGGTTGCAGTCTGGGAATCAGCCATGTGCTCGTGTACTCCTTGCGTAAACACTGCCTGTAACCCGTTAACTGTACCGCACCTACCGCATCAGCGCGAGGGCGACCGACGATATCCCGTCTAACTAACGCAAACCCTCTACCGCATCCGCCAGAAGAGCGGCGGCCCTATCCTGAGCCAGACCACGCGCCGCCTGACGCATGGCGTCGCGCGCCGCCGCGTCATCGACCAGGTGCAGCAGTTCATCGGCAAAGGCAGAACCGTCGATATCGGCATCGGCGCAGAGCACACCGGCCCCGGCGTCGACCAGATAACGGGCATTGGTGGTTTGGTGGTCGGCCGTCGCATGCGGATACGGCACGAGCACCGAGGGCACGGCGAGCGCAGCAATCTCGGCCACGCTCGATGCACCCGAACGCGAGAGCACCAAATCGGCAGCAGCCAGCATATCGCCCATGTTGTCGATGTAAGGCTGGACGCGGTAACGCTTCGCCTCCTCGGGCGTCAGCGCCAAAGCGCGCTCGGTCTCCTCAAAGCCGTCGGCACCCGTCGAATGCAACACATAGAGGTTCTTGCGCGAAAGCAGCTCGTTTTTGAGCGAAGCCACGCGCTCGTTGAGGTGCTGGGCGCCAAGTGAACCGCCAAAGACGAGCAACAGCGTAGCGTCCTCGGGAACGCCAAGTGCCTTGCGGCCGCGAGCGCGATCGCCCTCGATTACCGAGCGACGTACGGGGTTGCCGGTCATGAGCACGTGGCCAGGGTCACCTTCGCGCTCAAAGACCGAACGCGCTGCCGGCACCGAGATGCACACGCGGGCGGCGTGGGAGTTCATCATCTTGTTGGCCAGGCCCGGAACAGAGTTCTGCTCATGTAGCAGATACGGAACGCCCGCGCCCTTACACCACCCCAGCAGCGGAACCTCGACATAGGCACCAAAACCGATGGCGGCATCGGGCTTGCCGACCTTCGAGAAATGACTGGCGAGCGCACGCTTGGCCTTGTTGACACGCCACAGCGAGGTCAGTGCCGTCCAAGGACGGGAGCGGTCGAAGCCCGTGACCGTAATGGGCACAAAATCAAACCCAGCCTCGGGGACCAGACGACCCTCGAGCTTGCGCGACTGGCCCACGAACACAACGTGGTGGCCACGGTCACGCAGCTCTTCGGCCAAGGCGAGCGCGGGGTTGATGTGCCCTGCCGTGCCGCCGGCTGCAATAGCAACGGTCATTTTATCGGTCATGGTAGTCCCTTCGTACACGCGGTCCCTGGCCGTCGGTACGCAGACGCGCCGACGGGTCCGAGTTCAAATCGATTCGATTATATCCGCCGCCCGCATTGCGAGGAGTGGGGCGCTGAGGACGACCTTGCGGCGCCGTTCGCTGACGCGGGCGGGCTGCGGGGTCGGTCGCAGAGCCATCCAGGACGGTAAAACCGTTACGCGAAGATCGCTCGCCGCGCACGTGGGGCACGCCGGCGGTACTCTCATCCATAACGGCAAAGCTCTCACGGCGGCGGTCATACTCATCGCGGCGGGCGCTCTCGTATGAAACGCGCAGGATCAACCCGGCAAGCATGAGCGACACAATAATCGACGAACCGCCGTAGCTAATAAACGGCAACGGTTTGCCCGTCATGGGAAACACGTTGAGGATGCCCAGCGCGTTAATCAAAAACTGCACTGCGAGAATGACCGCGGAGCCAGACGCCATGAGCGCGCCCCGACGATCGGTCGCCTGCTCGGCAATGCGAAACGCCGAGTAGATCAGCATCGCAAACACCAAGAAGAACAGCACGGTTCCGACAAAACCGACTTCCTCGCCAATGATGGCCAAGATGTAGTCGTTGTGTGCCTCGGGCAGATACGAGTACTTCATGGTTGAGTTGCCGATGCCACGGCCGAACAGACCGCCCGAGGCAAAGGCCATGATGGCAAGCGTGGCCTGATAGCCGTCACCATACTCGTCGGCCCAAGGGTTCAAGGCAACCTGAATACGCACCATACGGTACGGCTCTGCGACAAGCGCAATCACGATCACGAGAATGCCGAAGATTAGCACGCCGATGATAAATCTGGGGTCGAGACCCGCAAACAACGCCATGCACATGAGGGTCAACAGGATGATCAGGACAGTACCGAAATCGGGCTGGATAAAAATCAGAAAGAGCGAAATGCCCAGGTAGATGCCCATCTTGCGAAGGAATTCGTTGATGTTGCCACCGGGCGAAAAGAAGCGATCAAGCATGATGGCCGAATACGCAATGGCAAATGGCTTTAAAAACTCGGAAGGCTGGAACTGAATGCCGGCGATGTTGAGCCAGCGCGTGGCGCCGCGGCTGCCGCTGCCCACCAAGAACACCAGAAGCAGTAGCCCTATCATGCCGATAAGGAAGATCCTGAGCACATCCTCCCCAAACCAGCTGTCCGGCAAAACGCGCACGATGGCAATCAGCGCCAGAACACCGACCACGGCAAACGCGGCCTGTCGACCCAGAAAAAACGTCGCCGAGCCATTCTCGTGCAGCGCCTCGACCGAAGACGCCGAGTACACCATCAGCAGGCCAAAGCATACCAAGGTAAACAAGCAGGCCATGAATATCAAACGGGGGCGCATGATACGGGCGGGAACGCCGGCAATATAGCGTTCGCTAAACGACTGCCCGCCGCGGCTGGAACGCGGTGTGGTGCGACGTGAGGAAGCACGGTCCGAGTCGGGCCTCCTCATACCTTGTCGGGGGCTCTCCTCTCTCACCGCAACCCCTATTCCATTTGTGATTTCGCTGTAGCGGCAAGCTGAGCCACGTAGTCCTTAAACACGCGGCCGCGCTCCTCATAGCCCGAGAACTCATCGAACGAAGAGCAGGCAGGAGAAAGTAAGATCACGTCACCACGGCTCGAAAGCGAACGGGCGACGTCCACGGCGTCGCGCAGGTCATCCGCCTGGGCGATATCCACATCGCCATCGACATCGGCCTCGTCCATAGCGGCGGTGAAGCGCTCGCGCGCATCGCCAAAGCAGACGACCGAGCGCACGTTGTCCATAACGACGCGCGCGAAGTCCGTGAGCGGCGTGCCCTTATCGTGGCCGCCGAGCAGCAAGATCACGTCGTCATCGGGAAATGCCGTCAGTGCTTTCTCGACCGCATCGGTGTTGGTCGCCTTGGAATCGTTGACGTAGCGCACGCCGTCAATCTCGCCACACGGCTCCACGCGGTGCTCGAGCGGCTGGAACGAGGCAAGACCGCGGCAGACACCATCGACATCGGCACCGACTGCCAAGGCAGCCGTGGCAGCGCACAGGGCATTGATAACATTGTGATGGCCCGAGATCTTGAGCTCGGATGTAGCGATGAGCGGGGTCTCGACACCCTTCAGACGCACGATCATCTTGCCATCGCGCACAAAGGCGGCATCCTCGCCCTCAGGCTCGTCAAAGGCAACCTTGCAGATGCGACGACCCGGCGTGTAGATGTACTCATCGAACTCGTGAATGCCGGCGTCTTCGACGTCGACAACCGCCAGATCGTCATCGACCATATTGTCAAACAGTTTGATCTTGGCAAGCGCATAGTTCTTATGGCTCTTATGCCAGCCCAAGTGGTCGGGAGTGATGTTGAGCAGCACCGCCACGCGAGGATGAAGCTCGGCGGTCGTAGCAATCTGGTAGCTCGAGAGCTCGGCCACAAACCACTCGTTATGAGCTCGGCCGTCAATCTCGTTGACCGGCGGCTCGCCGATGTTGCCGACAGCTACGCTGGCCTCGCCGGCAGCCTTGAGTAGATAATCAGTCAACGACGTGGTGGTCGTCTTGCCGTTGGTACCCGTGATGGCAATCCAGTTATCGGGCGACAGGCGATAGGCAAACTCGGGCTCACCCATAATCTGGGCGGCATGCTCGCGCCCGGCCTTAAAGAAGCCCGAGAACTCCGAGATGCCCGGGCACGTCACGCATACGTCATAGGCACCCTCGACCTGTTCGGTCCCATAGACAAACGACGCACCAGCAGCCTCGAGCGCACGCGTGGCGTCATTGGGCTCAGAGGTGCCGCCGCCATACACGGTAACGGCGCTTACGCGCTCGGGATGTGCCAGCGCCCAGCGGGCGACATCGAGACCGGATTTGCCCTGACCCAAAACGAGCAGGCTAAAGACATCAGCAAGAGGCATGAAAGACCACTATCCCAACTGGAAGAACAAAGCAAGGCCAACGGCACCAAAGGCCGCAGCGATAATCCAAAAACGGATGACGACCTTGGTCTCGGCCCAGCCCTTCTTTTCGAAATGATGATGGATGGGCGCCATAAGGAAGACGCGCTTGTGCGTAAAGTGGAAGTAGACAACCTGAATCATGACCGACAGGGTCTCAACGATAAACAGGCCGCCGATGATGAGGGAGACGACCTCGGTGTTGGTCATGATGGACGTACAGGCAAACGCGGCGCCCAGGGCAAGCGAGCCGGTATCGCCCATAAAGATGCTCGCCGGATAGCAGTTGAACCACAGAAAGCCCAAGCAGGCACCGGCACACGCGGTGCAGAAGATGGACAGGTTCACGTCTCCGTGCAAAAACGCCATGGCAGCCATGGCGAGCATGGCAATCATGGAGGTGCCGCCAGCAAGACCGTCAAGGCCATCAGTCAGGTTCACGGCATTAGAAAGACCGGCGATCATCAGCCAGCAAAAGACAATGTAGAGCCACGGGAACGAAAGGCCGCAGATGGTGGTCGAAAGAACACCGAGGTCAATCGTCAGGCCGCCGGGAAAACGAATCTCGGGGGCGACGCCGCACCAGTTGACGGCAAGTACCGTAAAGGTGACACAGATAATGGTTAGACCGATCATCTTGGCATGGGGCGTCAGACCGAGCGAGCGCCCATGCGTAACGGAGGTCAGGTCGTCAATCAGGCCCAGCACGCCGGTCGCCAGCGTGGCAAGCAGCACGAGCACGAGCTCGGTGGTGAGCTTGCCCATCAGCAGGCAGGTCAGCGAGATCGCGACGAGGATGACAACACCACCCATGGTGGGCGTTCCCTGCTTAACCAAATGACGCTTGGGGCCGTCGGCACGAACCTGCTGGCCGATACCCTCGACCTTAAGCAGCTTGATCCACCACGGCATGAGCAGCAGCGCAATGGCGGCGGCGATGCCAAGCCCCAAAAAAGCCTGATACGTTGGATACGAGGGATTGCCGAACATGGGCTAGCACACACCTTCCACAAAGCGGTCGAGCTCAACAAAGCGGGAACCCTTGACCAGTACAACATCATGTTTTTCAAGCGCGCCGCCCATGCGGTCGAGCACCTGCTGATAATCGGAGAACACCTGGATGCGGTCCTCGTCCATACCCATCATGCGCGCGGCATCGGCCATAAGCTGGGCCAGCTCACCACCCACGCACGCCAGCATGTCGAGCTTCTTGGCGGCGGCATAGGCGCCCACGAGCTCATGCATGCGAGGAGCCTCATCGCCCATCTCGCCCATCTCGCCCAGGATCGCCATGCGAGACCCCGTGCACGAAAGCGAGCACAGCAGATCGAGGCCAACAGCCATGGATTCGGCACTGGCGTTATAGGAATCGTCGATGACACGGGCACCGCTCTTGGCGCGCTTGATCTCCTGGCGGTGACCGGTGATCGTGAGGCCCCTAAAGGCAGCATCGATCTGCTCGGGCGTCACGCCCAAGCGATAGGCAACCGCGGCGGCCTTAACGGCATTAGGAACGGACTGCACGCCGGGGATGGCAAGCATGGTATCGATTGTCTCGCCCTGACCAAAATCGAGCGTAAAGACCGGACGGCCCTCGTCATCAACACGAATGTCGCGGGCACGGACCTCATCATCGTCCGAGACGCCGGCCAGCATCACGTCGATACCAGCAGGCTGGGCGAACGTATTGCGAATGAACGGCGTAAAGTCGTCCTCGCCGCCCAAAACCAGCAGCGGTAAGAAGTCGCCAGCGGCGCACATACCCTGGACAATCTCGGCCTTAGCGCGGGCGATGTTCTCGCGGCTGCCCAAAATGCCGATGTGAGAGGTACCAATCTTGCTCACGATGGCAAGGTTGGGATTGGCGGACTGGGACAGGCGCTCAATCTCGTGGAAATGGTTCATGCCCATCTCGAGCACCAGGACCTCGGTATCGGCCGGAGCGGAAAGCACCGTGAGCGGCATGCCGATCAGGTTATTGAAATTACCCTTGGTGGCCCAGACACGATAGCGCTTGGCGAGCACGGCGGCGAGCACGTCCTTGGTCGTCGTCTTGCCGATGGAACCGGTAATACCAACGACCAGGCAGCCAAGCTCCAGACGGTACGTGTGCGCCAAACGCAGCAGAAACTCCTCGGGATCATCGGTCAGCAAGATGGCACAGCCCTTGTCCTGCGCCAGCGAGACCAGCTCGGCCTCAGGCTCACGCGTCATTACGACGGCGCCGGCACCCGACTGGACGGCACGGGAAGCAAAATCATTGCCGTCGACGTTTTCACCGGGAAAGGCGACGAAAATCGTCCCTTCCTCGACCTGGCGCGAGTCGATAACGCACCCGCGGCATACCTGATCGGCTTCTCCCGTCACGGTTCGGGCCCCTGTTGCGGCCGCGAGGTTGTTGACGGCGATCTCTATCATTGCAGCTCCCCTGTAAACCTAATAATGCTATCGGCGTATTGTATCCCAGCGCCGCGCATGCGTGGTGCAGGGCATGTGAACACCCCTCATATGGGACAACAAACCACGCCCCAAAGATTGTAACCCCCTACTTCGTGTGCGGGATACCCAGCACGTCGAGCGCGTTGGCCATAATGGACTGGAACGGCACCGCAGCGGCATCTGAGCCGCTCGGCGTTCCGTCGAGCGTGATATAGCACAGCACCTTGGGCGATTGTGCCGGCGCAAAGCCCATAAAGGACGACATGTAGTTCTCCTTGAGGTAGCCGCCGTTCTCGTCGGCTCGTTCGGCCGTACCGGTCTTACCCGCCACGTCATAGCCGTCAACCGCGCCGCCAACGCCCGTTCCCTCGGACACGACCGTCTGCATGCACGATGTCACCTGGGATGCGGCGTCCTCCGAAATCGCGCGCTCGCCTTCGCCCCAGTCCTTCTCGTCGCCTTTGCTGGACTTATAGAAGTGCGGGGTCATCATCACGCCGCCGTTGGCGATGCCGCCCACGGCACGTGCGACCTCAATCGGCGAGACAGACAGCGCCTGTCCAAAGCTCATCGATCCCAGCGTGGCGCCGTCATACTGGTCACGCTCCTTGACGATGCCCAGGCTCTCACCCGGAAAATCGACACCGGAGCTGTGACCAATGCCCCACTTGTCCACATAGGCGGCAAAGTCATCCGCACCGATCTTGCGCCCCACCAGGACAAAGCCCACGTTGGAGGAACGGCGCATCATCTCGCGCACATCCATGGTCATGGCATAGTCGCGCTTGTCGGCATCGGTGACGGTATCGTCACCCACCTTGATGCTCGCCGGCACCTCAAACGACGTACTCGATCGCACGACGCCCAAGTCGAAGCCGGCGCCCGCCACGAGCGTCTTAAAGACCGAGCCGGGCTCGTAGGCGTCGGTGACCAGGCGCAAGTTCATATCCTCGGTCTTGGCGTTTTCCAGATCGGTCTGGTCGTAAGTCGGATACGAGCAGGCTGCCAAGATCTCGCCTGTCGTAGGATCGGTGACCAGCGCCGAGCCGTTCTTGGCCTTAGTCTTCTCAACTGCCTCTGCCAGGGCATCCTCGGCCGCACGCTGGATATTGACGTCGAGCGTCGTCACGATATCAACGCCGTCGACCGCAGCCACCTTTTTATAGGCACCGCCCGCGATATAGCTGCCGTCCCTCGCGCGCTCTCGTACGAGAGAACCGTTCGTGCCGGTCAGAAGCTTGTTGTATTGCTTTTCGAGACCCGTCAAGCCGTCGTTGTCCACATTCACTACACCCAGCACCTGCGATGCCAGATTGCCGTATGGATATACGCGCTTCATGGCCTGCTCAAAAAGCACGCCGGGCAGGTTCTTCTTCTCCAGCGCCGCAGCATCGTCTTCGTCCACCTGGCGCTTGATATACACCCAGGTTCCATCGGACTCAACGAGCTTACGGCAGGTCTTTTTATCGATTCCAGTTGCCTTGACCAGCGCCGACACCGTCTTGTCAACATCCTCGACAAGCTGCGGGTTCACGGCGATGTTGCGACATTCGACCGACGACGCCAGCACGTTACCGTTGCGGTCGTAGATGGTGCCGCGTTTGGCATAGAGGGTCTGCGCAAGCAGGCGGCGCGCATCGGCACGCTCGCGCAGTTTATCGGCTTCGACAATTTGATAGTCGGCAAGGCGAAAGACGCCCAAGCCCAAGCCAAGCCCAATGAAGCCCATGACGGCTTTGCGGCGAGGCAGAGGCGTGCCTGTGAGCCATTCGGTCGACGAACTCTTGCGCGACCTGGTGTTATGCACTTGAGGGCCGCCCGAGCCGCGAAGTCGCGACGCCGGGTCGTTGCCACGGGACTGCCCGGCGTTGTAAGATTGCCGACCCGTTCCTTGATAACCAGAACGTCCCCGCGACGAGGGACGTCCAGAACCGCGGCCCCCATCGGAACCGCGGCGATAGTCATTTGTCATATTCAGCTACCGTCTTGCTACTGAGCGGTCGCGGTCGCGTTGGCGCCCGCGGCTGCATCCTGCGAAAAGTCAAGTGTAACGCTCTCGCTGGGCTCCACCATGCCATAAGCGCCCGCAAGATCGCGAATGCGCGTGTCGGCGCCATAGACCGAATGCATGACCTCCAGGTCGGAGCTCTCATCGGTCGCCTTTTCGAGCGTGTTGGTAAGCTCGGCGTTGCTGTTGAGCACCTGGGCCGTAACGCCGGCGAGCGCCACGCGGGCGACGCCGATCGTCATGAAGATAGCCGCAATGATGCAAAACGTTTTAAGAACGCCCATGAAAACCGGGCTTACCGCCTGGTTTGCCTGACGGCCCGCGCCCGTGTAGACATCAAAGCGCGGCGTGCGCTGCTCACGGGGAGCAACGGGGGCCTGCGGCGTCTCACGATAGGCGGGCATGGCGTTCATATCATAGGCGAGTGCTGCGCTTGAAGTGTTGTAGCCCATGATATGCCGCCTCCCATCCCGAGTACGTTGGTAGTGTGTTTAAGCTTCGTTTATGGTGCGAGCGGGAGGTCCAATATCGCGCGCGTAACGCTACAAGCGCTCCGCCACGCGGATTTTGGCTGATCTCGCCCGAGGGTTGCGCTCAACCTCATCAGGCTGGGCAACCAAGGGTTTGCGGGTGATGACCTTGAGTATCGGCACGTTGCCGCACACGCACACCGGAATCTCCGGCGGGCACGTGCACCCCTGGCTCATCTCCTTAAAGTGGTTCTTTACGATACGGTCCTCGAGCGAGTGATACGAGATGACGCAGATACGCCCGCCCGGGTTGAGCCACCTGGTGGCGGCATCAAGCCCTCTCTCGAGCACATCGAGCTCGTGATTGACCTCGATGCGAATGGCCTGGAAACTTTTCTTGGCCGGGTGTCCGCCATGCCGACGAGCGGCAGCCGGGATACCCGCCTTGATGATCTCGACAAATTGGCCGGTGGTTTCGATCGGTTCTTGCTCGCGGCGGCGCACGATCTCGCGCGCAATCTGCGAGGCGAACTTCTCTTCGCCGTAGACGCGTAGAATCCGGGCGAGGTCGTGTTCGTTATAGGTGTTGATGACCTCAGCTGCGTTTAAGGTGTTATTACCCGGATCCATCCGCATGTCCAATGGGGCGTCCTCGTTATACGAAAAGCCCCTGCCAGGGATATCGAGTTGCGGCGACGAAACGCCCAAATCGAACAGGAAGCCATCGACCCCGGGCACCTCGGCCGAGCAAAGCAGCTCGTCCAAGTCGCCGAAGTTGCCCTTCAGCAGCTGGTGCGGAACGCCGGGAACCTCGCGGTCCAGACGGGCGCCAGCGGCCTCGAGGGCCATGTCGTCCTGATCGACGCCGAGCAAAAGGCCCGTCTCCCCCACCTGCGCGGCCATCTTTACCGAATGGCCGGCACCGCCAAGGGTGCAATCGCAGACAACGGAGCCGCTCTTTAGCCGCAGCGACTCAAGCACTTCGCCGAGCATGACAGGTTCATGCCGATATTCTTGTGTCAAGATCCCACGCTCCATCCGTTACCCGTGCCTTGCCCTTACGAGAAGAAGAGGTCCAGCAGGGCCTCATCGTCATCGTCCTCATCGGCCGCGGCGCGATCCCAAACCTCAAGGTGGTCGTAGTTGCCCACAACCGTGACCTCGCGGTCGAGGTTCGCCTGCTTGCGGAGAGACTCGGAAAGACCGATACGACCGGCGCTGTCCACGTCCATCGACGTGGTGCGCTTGTTGATCGCCCTCATGAGCTTCTGGTCATTAATGTCACGCGGGTTAAAACCCTCGTGGCCCTCACGACCCGCGAAGAGTCCTTCGACCCACTTATCGAAGGCCTCGGCAGAGAACACGTACAGAGCATCGACATCCAGGGCCTTGAACACGCGAACGTGCTCTCCAAGCTCCTCGCGAAGGGGTGCAGGCAGGGACAGACGACCTTTTGCATCGAGATTGCGCTCGTATGCACCAGTCATTCCCATGTGCGCCCTCCCCTCGGTTACTCAGATGGCACGTACGCGGGGAACCACCCCGCCTGTCGACGTCATTAATAATATGGGGAACCGCCCCATTTTTCAACACCTTTCCCCACCCCTTCCCCCACCCAGCCCCACCACTCCACCCACCATATATCGCAAAACACCCCCAAGCATATGTTCGAAAACACAATATGTTGTGTTTGCAGCAAAGGCGGGATGCCACCTGTAGAACCACGCCCGCGAACCTCAACCTTCAAGTTGACCTTGAGGCGATTTTTGCGTCCCTTTACATGCCGTTCACATCGCCCCCAAACTCCCCCACCCACGGTACACACGGCCCACCACCGCGTCGGTGTCTGGCGAAAAATGGGACGGGCCCCAGATTGCCCATGCGCGCAAAAGTGCGTCTCGGCAATCTGGGGCCCGTCCCATTTAATATTTATAAATATGCAGGTCAGCGAGGTGCTAGCGATGTGCTAGCGGATGCGCCGCCAGATAGACCTCGGTCAGTTGCGTTCGGTCGACATGCGTGTAGACCTGCGTGGTCGAAATATCGGCATGGCCCAAAATCTCCTGCAGCACACGCAGGTCGGCACCGCCCGCGAGCATGTGAGTGGCAAAGGAGTGGCGCAAGGTATGGGGATGGAGCCCCACCAGCCCCACCTGACGCCCATACCGCTCGCATATCGCATGCACGGCCTGGCGCGACAGGCGACGTCCGTTCTTATTTAAAAAGACCGCCGAGGTCTCGGTTCCGCGGGCATGGGCCGCCAAGCGAGAACGCCCCTCAGTTACATAGAGCGTCAGAGCTCGCGCCGCGCTTCCCACCAGCGGGGACAGGCGTTCCTTTGAGCCCTTACCGCGAACGAGTACAAAGCCATCGTCAATATGGATATCGCCCACATCGAGCCCCACCAACTCGCTCACACGCAAACCGCATCCGTAGAGCACTTCCAAGATGGCATGGTCGCGCAAGCCCATCTCGCCCTCGGGGAAGTCTTGATCGAGCAGAGCCGAGACATCCTCCACCGATAGATACTCCGGCAAACGCTCAGCCTTTTTAGGCAGGCGCAACGCCGCCGTTGGATTTTGGGCTACAGCCCCATCGCGCACCAAAAAGGCATGCAGGCCCTTCACGGCTGCAAGCGCACGCTCCACCGAGGCATCGGAATAGCCCCCATCGCGACGGTCGGCGACAAAGCCCTCCACGACCTGACGAGTCACCTCTTCAAAAGACACAATACCCGCCCGCTCCAGATAGGCGCAGTACGTCGTCAGGTCACGACGATAGGCCGCAATCGTGTTGCGCGCCAAACCCCGCTCGACCGCGAGGTAATCGAGATACTCCCCCGCCGTCACGGCGAGCGACGAGGGAGTAGCTTCGGTATGTTCCTTATTCGCCGGCACCCTTAGTCCGTAGCGAGGTTCATGGGCGTCACCTGCAGACGGTCGACGCCCTCGTGCTGGCCGATCGAGGCGCGCACGAACTCGCGGAACAGCGGCTGCGGGTTGGTCGGGCGGCTCTTGAACTCGGGATGAGCCTGGGTTGCCACATACCACGGATGCACGTCGCGCGGCAGCTCGACCATCTCGACCAAGCGCTCGTCAGGCGACAGACCCGAGATAACCAAACCGGCGTCCTCGAGCTGGTCACGGAAGGCGTTGTTGAACTCAAAGCGGTGACGGTGACGCTCGTAGACGAGTTCCTCGCCATATGCCTCGCGAGCAAGAGTATCGGCGGCGAGCTTGCACGGATAGGCGCCCAGGCGCATGGTGCCGCCCTTCTCGGTCACGTCCTCCTGCGAGCTCATCAGATCGATGACACTATACGGGCCATCCGGATCGAACTCAGAGGAGCTGGCGCCGGCAAGGCCAACGACATTGCGGGCGAACTCGCACACGGCGACCTGCATACCCAGGCAAATGCCCAGATACGGAATCTTGTGCTCACGGGCAAACTCGGCCGCGAGGATCTTACCCTCCAGGGCGCGCTTGCCAAAGCCGCCGGGGACCAGGATGCCCGAGGCGTCGCCCAGAACCTCGGAGACGTTCTGCTCGTCGAGACTCTCGCCGTCGACCAGCTGGACGTCCACATGGCGATCGTAGAAGACGCCCGCATGGTGCAGGGCCTCGATAACCGACAGGTACGCATCGGGCAGCTGCGTATACTTACCCACGACGGCGATCTTCACCTTGTCGGCGTGATGGTTGGCGTGATTCTGTTTGCGCAGGAACTCGTTCCACTCGCTCATGTCGCGCTCACGCGGATCCAGACCCAGGCGCTCGCAAATGCGCAGGTCAAAGTCCTGCTCGGCAAGCAGCTGCGGAACATCGTAAATGCTCGCGCAGTCCTCGTTGGTAAAGACGCAATCGGTGTCGACGTCGCAGAAGCTTGCGATCTTTCCGCGGATAGCGTCATCGATATGGTGGTCGGAGCGCAGCACGATGATATCGGGCTGGATGCCAAAGCTGCGGAGCTCCTTGACGGAATGCTGCGTGGGCTTGGTCTTGACCTCATGGGCGGCGGCGATATAGGGAACGAGCGACACGTGGATGTAGCAGACGTTCTCGGGGCCGGCCTCCTTGCGGTACTGACGGATGGCCTCGACAAACGGTTGGGACTCGATGTCGCCGATCGTGCCGCCCAGCTCGGTGATGACTACATCGGAGCCGGTCTGCTCCTCGATGCGGCGGAACTTGTCCTTAATGGCATTGGTGACGTGAGGAATCACCTGCACGGTACCGCCCAAAAAGTCGCCGCGACGCTCGCGGGCGATTAGGCTTTTGTAGATGGCACCGGTCGTAAAGTTGGAATCGCGGGTCAGGTTCTCATCAATAAAGCGCTCGTAATGACCCAGGTCCAGGTCGGACTCGTAACCGTCCTCGGTAACGAAGACCTCACCATGCTGGAACGGGCTCATGGTACCGGGGTCGACGTTCAGATACGGGTCGGCCTTCTGCATCGTTACTTTGTAGCCACGCGACTTGAGCAGACGGCCCAGCGAGGCCGCGGTGATACCCTTGCCCAGGGACGAAACCACGCCACCGGTTACGAACACATGCTTGGTCATATTGAGTTACCTGCGCTTCCCGTAGAAGTTGTTTATCCACATCTTACGGGTCTTCATTGTAATACTCGCACCGCGAACCGTTCGCAATTTTTCTCGCGTGCGATTGCATTTCTCAATCTTGAAACAAAACGCCGTCCGGTTTCCCAGGCGGCGTCGCTATGGCAAGGGTTACATGCTGCTATCGATCAGCAACCTCGTCCTCAAGCATTTCTTGAACGAGCATGCCGGTACGAACGCCCTCAAGATACCACTCGCCACGTTCGGTGAGGCAAATGCCATTTGCAAGCTGACCGCCGTCGTCGCTATAACGCGAGACGACATCAATCATGCCTTCGGAATCCAAGCGATCGATTGCGGCGCGGGCACGATACGGCGAAACCCCCACGCGCTCGGCAAGCGTTTTGCGCGAGAAACCATACGGCCCGCCATTGTCTTCGGTTTGCTGGTCGATCTCCATCAACACCAGCACCTCGACACGCTTCATATCGTTGACACTCGCACGACCCTTGCCCGCCATAGCAGCCTCCTCAAACCGAGCACGAGCATCTAACGCGCCGTGCGCGACCGACACACCTCACGATGGCAGGTAATATCCATCATGCGGCATCCCGCTAAGGATGAAACAGTTACGGTTATTGTATACCGCTCAAATTGTTTCTAGGCAGGTAAACAGCTATTTTTCGCCGAAATAGGCGCTTTATTGATCAAAAAGCCGTACCGGGCGCTAACCCGATACGGCCAAAATGCAATGCAATTACCGCGGTGCTTCAAACTTAGCGATGGAAGAAACCGCGGCGCTCAAACTTGGGCTCGCAGCACACGTTGATACCCAGTTTGCGCAGTACCGTCTCGTCCGTCGGCGAGATAATCACGCTAAAGAAGGCATCGCAACCGCGCAGCTGCTCCAGGCCCGAAAGGACGCGAGCGGCCGTCTCACTCGTGGCCGAGGTGATCGACAGCGCCATAAGCGTCTCGTCGGTGTGGAGGCGCGGGTTTTTGCTGCCCAGGAAATGCGTCTTGAGCTTGCTGATGGGCTCGATCGCTTCATCGCTAATGACCTCGAGCTCAAGGTCGACGCCCGAGACATGCTTAAGTGCATTCATGATGAGCGAGCTCGCAGCGCCCAGGCGCGTGGAAGTCTTGCCGGTCACCACGGAGCCATCGGGCATAACCATGGCACCCACGGGACCACCCGTCAGCTGCTCCCTGGTGAGGGCCGCCGAGCGCGCCGGTGAGTAGTTCTTATCGATGCCGGCTTTCTTCATAATGATCTTGAGACGGTCGACTTGCTCATCGCCCACGCCGGTACGGCGCACATTTTCGACCGCGGTAAAGTAGCGGCGGACGATCTCCATCTTGGAAGCGTCGCGGCAGGCATCGTCATCGGTGATGGCAAAGCCGACCATATTGACGCCCATGTCCGTAGGACTCTGGTAGGGGCTCTTGCCCAGGATCTTTTCCATCAGAGCACGGACCACCGGGAAGGCCTCGACGTCGCGGTTGTAGTTGACCGTGGTCTTGTTATAGGCCTCAAGGTGGAAGGAGTCGATGATATTGGCATCGTCGAGGTCCGCCGTGGCCGCCTCGTAGGCGATGTTGACCGGATGCGTGAGGGGAAGGTTCCAGACCGGGAAGGTCTCGAACTTGGCATAGCCGGCGGCCGTGCCATGCTTGTGCTCGTGATAGAGCTGAGACAGGCAGGTGGCAAGCTTGCCCGAGCCAGGACCGGGGGCAGTGACCACGACGAGCGGTCGGGTGGTCTCGACAAACTCATTCTTGCCGTAGCCATCGTCGGACACGATCAGATCGACATCGTGCGGATACCCCTCGATGGGATAGTGCAGCTTGGCGGGAATACCGAGCGCGTTCAGGCGGTTGCGGAACACATCGGCAGCAGGCTGGCCGGCGTACTGGGTGATGACCACAGCCGCGACAGCAAAGCCGTTGCCGCGGAACAGGTCAACCAGGCGCAGCACATCCTCGTCATAGGTAATGCCGAGGTCACCACGAGCCTTGTTTTTCTCGATGTGGTTCGCGTTGATCGCGATGATAACCTCGACATCGTCGGCGATGCTCTTGAGCATGCGGAACTTGCTGTCCGGTTCAAAACCCGGCAGCACGCGGCTCGCATGATAGTCATCGAACAGCTTACCGCCAAACTCCAAATAGAGCTTGCCACCAAACTGCGAGATGCGCTCCTTAATGTGAGCAGCCTGCAGCTCGATATACTTCGCGTTGTCGAAACCCTGGCGCATATATGGCTCCCGTCCCGTTTCCATTTAATGTTCTAGGCGATTATAACGGAGCAGACCCTCCCCAACGCCCAAGCAATCAACTGGCACCAACCAAACACGCCATCGATAAGTTGCGGTGAAATAGTTCCCGTTTAACCCCTCAAGACGGCCAAACAGGAACTATTCCACCGCAACTTCCCCTTTTTGGTTCAAACAAACCTGGCCTTTGTATCAATAATGGAAACGTCGCAGGTTGAGCATAAGCCAGCGAAAGCCCGCCAGAGTAGGCAAAGCGCCCTCTGCACCAACAATGGAAAGCGCCGCAGGCAGAGGACGGACAGCGAGCGCCGTCCAGAACGTACAAGTTGGCATGAAAAAGGCGAGGCATAGACCTTTTGGTCATGCCTTGCCTTTTGAATGACAAATTGTCGTTCTGGACGGCGCGTAGCGTCGACCGGTTCCGCGGTTTGGTAAAACCGCGGAACAAAAAGTCGCCCCCTCCCGCGCACGGAACGGGAGGGGGCTAAAGGTAGGAGTCTACCGGTGGGTTGACCCCACCGGACAGACGATGACCAGGTGATCCTTTACAGGATCGTCAAGGTTTCCGTGGGGTACCCGTTGGGTACTTAGATCAGCACGCAGGCGACGGTCAGGATGACGGCGCAGACGACGGAGAGAGCGACGATGAGCTTAAGGGCAAACTTGAGCCAGGTCGTCCACTCGATCTTGGCCAGGGCGAGACCGCCCATGATGGCGCCGGAGGTCGGGGTGAACAGGTTCACGACACCGATGGCGGCGGAGAAGATCATGACCATGACCTCAGGCGAGAAGCCGAGCTTAACGGCCAGCGGTCCCATGATGGGCATGGAGACGGTGGCCATACCGGAGGTCGAGGGGATCAGGAAGGACAGGCCGAAGTAGACCAGGAAGCTCATGGGAGCGAAGATCACGCCGGACAGGCCAGCCAGGGCATTGGCGGCAGCGTCGAGGACGAAGACATCGAGGCCGGTGTTAGCCATGAGGACGGAGATACCACGGGCGAGGGCGATGACGAGAACAACGGACATCATGTCGGCAGCGCCGGTGATGAAGGTGTTAACGATCTGCTTCTCGGACAGGCCACCGATGATACCGATCAGGACGGCCATGAGGAAGAACCAGGTGGAAGCCTCGTCGAAGTACCACTGGCCAATGGGCAGGCCGGTGATCAGGGCAGACCAGCCCTGGACGACGGCGTTACCGTCGGCGTCGTAGACAGCGCCAGCGTCGAAGAAGTTGGCGACGCCCTCGTTGAGGTCGGCCAGCGGAATGAAGCCGACGATCATGACGACGAAGGTGAAGGCGAAGGCGATCAGAACACCCTTCTGACGACCGGTGAGCTTGACCTCCTTGTGGACCTCGGAAGCAGCCTTGCCGTGAGCCTCTTCGGCGTCCTTGAGCTCCTGCATCGACAGGATGGTGGAACCCTTGTCAGCCTTGACCTTCTTGGCGTAGCTCATCACGAAGAAGATGGACATAGCGGTAGTGACAATCCACAGGACGGCACCAAGGCCGATGATGATGGACTGGTTGACCTCAATGCCAACGCCGGTCAGAGCGTCGACGGCAGCGCCGACGGCGAACGGGTTAACCGTGGAGCCCAGGCAGCCGCAGCCAGCGCCGAGCAGGACGGTAGCGGCACCGACCATGGGGTCGAAGCCAGCAGCCATCATGGTAGCGGCGAGCAGGGCGTAGAAGGGAACGGTCTCCTCGCACATACCATAGGTGGTACCACCGAGGGAGAAGATGAGCATCAGCACGGGAATGAGCATAATCTCGTTGCCCTTAAGCTTCTGCACCAGAACGGCGATGCCGTTGTCCAGAGCGCCGGTCTCGGTCATCATGCCGAGGAAGCCGCCCAGGATCATAACAAAGAGGCAGACGGGCAGAGCGTCAGCGAAGCCCTTAATCGGGGCGGTGCAGAAATCGCTCAGACGGGCGGCAGTAACCGCGCCGCCGGACGTGCCGGAGACGATAACGGTAATCACTGCGACAATTGCCAGCAGAGCAAGAAGAATGGTGAACGATGAAGGCATACCGCGCTTTTTCTTAGCGGTCTCAGTCATAGTTCTCATCCCCCCTTCATAAATCATTTACTGATCTCGCCAGAAGCGGCTCTTCCGTGCCGTGCCTGCCGCTTGATGCGAGATTATTACCAGATAAAACCGCTCGGGGTGTGCAGCAATACACCCCGAGCGAGATGCTAGATGCTCTTACTTGAGCGTGGCGTACATGACAGCCTTAATGGTGTGCATGCGGTTCTCGGCCTCGTCGAAGACCTTGGAAGCGGGGCTCTCGAAGACCTCGTCGGTGACCTCCTGCTCGGTGATGCCGAACTGCTCGCACTTCTCGGCGCCAATGGTGGTGTTGGTGTCGTGGAAGCTGGGCAGGCAGTGCAGGAAGATAGCACCCGGGTTGGCCATAGCCATGACCTCGGAGGTAACACGATACGGGGTGAGCTGAGCGATGCGCTCGGCCCAGACCTCGTCGGGCTCGCCCATGGAGACCCACACGTCGGTGTAGATAACGTCGGCACCGGTGACGCCGTCCTTGACGTCGGTGGTCAGCTTGATGGTGCAGCCGTTAGCCTCGGCGATGGGCTTGCAGGCCTCGATGACGTCGTCAGCGGGCATGCACTCCTCGGGGCCGCAGGCCACGAAGTTCATGCCGAGCTTGGAGCAGACGACCATGAGGGAGCGAGCGACATTGTTCTTGCAGTCGCCCATGAAGACGAGGGTCTTGCCCTTGATGTCGTAGTTGAAGTTCTCCTGGACGGTCAGGATGTCGGCGAGCATCTGGGTGGGGTGCCACTCAGTGGTCAGGCCGTTCCATACGGGCACGCCGGACTTAGCAGCGAGCTCCTCGACGTCGTCCTGGGCAAAGCCACGGAACTCGATGCCGTCATACATGCGGCCGAGAACGCGGGCGGTGTCCTCGATGGACTCCTTCTTGCCCATCTGCGACGAACCGGGATCGAGGTAGGTGACGCCCATGCCCAGATCCATGCCGCCGACCTCAAAGGCGCAGCGGGTGCGAGTGGAGGTCTTCTGGAAGAGCAGGACGATGTTCTTGCCCTCGAGATAGCGGTGCGGAACGCCAGCGCGCTTCATGTCCTTGAAGTTCTTGGAGAGCTTGAGCAGGTACTCGATCTCCTCGGTGGTGAGGTCGAGGAGCTTGAGGAAGCTACGGCCGGAGAGGTTAACACCCATGGTTCGTTTCCTTTCGAAGAAATGAATTTCGTAAGTAATAGTGGTGCCCGCTTGACGGGCGAAACCGGTGCGGTTGTAGGGGGACCGCACCGGAAACGGAAAGACTTAGAGGTCCTCGCGCCAGAAGGGCATGCTCATGCAGCGCGGGCCGCCGCGGCCGCGGGAGAGCTCGGCGGAGGGCACGACGAGAAGGTCCAGGCCCTCCTTGTACAGCACGTCGTTGGTGACGGTGTTGCGGGCGTAGACGCAGATCTTGCCGGGCTCGACGCACAGGGTGTTGGAGCCGTCGTTCCACTGCTCGCGGGAGGCCGCGATCGGGTCGCCGCCGCCGCAGGGGATCAGCTTGACCTGGTCGACGCCGGTGGCGTCCTCCAGGACGTGCTCGAGGGTGTCCTCGATCAGGCGGATGTTCACGTCGCCCGGGTTCTTGCCGGCGGTCAGCTCGTAGACGCGCAGGGTGCCCATGATGGCGGGGTGGATCGTGAACTTATCGACGTCGATCTGGGTGAAGACCGTGTCGAGGTGCATGAAGGCGCGCGAGACCGGGATGTCGAAGGCCAGGATGCGCTCGACCTTGGAGTCGGAGTTCCAGAAGATGTTCTGGGCCATGACGTCGATCGCGGCGGCCTGGGTGCGCTGGGAGATGCCGACGGCGAGGGTCTTCTCGTTGATGTTCAGCACGTCGCCGCCCTCGGTGTGGAACTGGCAGTCGCGGCGGAAGTACAGCGAGACGTCCTTGTAGTCGGGGTGGTACTTGAAGATGTACTTGCCGTACAGGGTCTCGCGGTTGCGGGTGACCGAGTACATGCGGTTGAGGTTGACGCCCTCGCCGATCACCGCGAACGGGTCGCGGGTGAAGTAGAGGTTGGGCATCGGGTCGATGATCAGGTCGGACTCGGACTCGGAGTTGACCAGGGAGTCGAGGGTCGTGGAGGCCGTGAGGGGCATCTCGATCTCGGACTTGGTCATGCCGGCCATGGTCTTCTTGACGAACTCGAGGTTGTCCTCGATGGAGTCCAGCTTCTCGCGGACGGTCTGCGGCATGTGCTGGCCGCGGATGCCGGCCTCGGAGATGTACTGGTCGGTGAACTCGGCGCGGGCGCCGGGGACCTGGTCGAACACCTCGGCGACGAGGTTCTCCAGGTAGAGCACCTCCACGCCCTGGTCCCTCAGGATCTGGGCGAAGGTGTCGTGCTCCTGCTGCGCGACCTCCAGGAACGGGACGTCGTCGAACAGGAGTCGCTCGAGCTCGTCGGGCGGCAGGTTGAGGAGCTCGTCGCCGGGACGGTGCAGGCAGACCTTCCTGAGCTTGCCGATCTCGGAAGGCACGTGCAGACCTTTCGTCATGGCCTCCTACCTTTCTTTCGGGCCCTTGTCAGGGCCGATTCGTTAGCGCCCCTCCGTGTGAGGCGTTATTGCTGACGACATATTTATATCCAAATTCAGCTCATACTTCCACCTTGCCCCCGAACGGTTTTATATAGGGGGTGAACGGCATACACATATACTTCACGCATGGCACACTTTGTCTTAATAAAGTTTATTTACGTGCTTAAACGCGTTTTCAATCCAAGAATCGAATGGAACGAATCTTTCTAAAACCACCCTCAAATTGCATATTTCCAGTAAATCTATGAATATAATTAGCGATTCATACCGCGTCTCAACCATTTTCAACTTTATTCAGAATTAAGTTTGTCCTATTCATTTCCTAATTAACAAGTTACCGTTTACCAGATGCTTGGTACCGTTCACCGGAAGCTCAGTATAAGGCCCAGCAGATACCGGCTCGCTTTACGTCCCCATTTGTAACAACTTGACTTCTCGGTATAGAAAAACAGACCCGCCCCCTCATGGAAAACGGGTCTGTTATTGATAAAGGTAGGTAGATTTGAGCGGCTTTGAGAGCTGTCGAGATCCTAGCGATCGAACTCCGCCAGCGCCTCGCCTAAAAGCCTTAAGCCCTCGCGCAGAACGTCCTCGCTCGCGCAGTAGCCCAGGCGCGCGCCGCAGGGGAGCTCAAAGCGGCTGCCGGGAACTAGCAGCACTCCCCTCTTTGCCAGCAGGAACTTGCAGAACTCCTCGTCGTCCTCGGGAATATCCAGCTGGATAAACGAGGTGGACACGCCCTGCGGGGCCGTCCAGGAGACACGACGCTGCGTATCAATCCAAGCCTGCGCAATGTCGCGGTTGTCAAAAACGATCTTGCGGTTGCGCTCGAGGATCTTGCCCTTGTGCTCCAGCACATAGGTCGCCAGGGCGTCATTGAACACGCCGCCGCAGATCATGGAGTAATCGCGATAGGTGCGAATGCGGTTGGACACCTCTTCGTCGGCCACGACCCAGCCCACGCGGGCCGCAGGCGTCGAATAGGTCTTCGACAACGAGTTGGTGACAATGGCTTTCTCGTACACGTCGACCATCGACATAAAGGACTCGGTGTTTTCGAGCGGCAGATACGCCTCGTCGCACAGCACGTAGGCGCCCACCGAACGGGCGATCTCGGCAATCTGGCCGAGCATATCAGCATCAAGCACCGTACCGATGGGGTTTGATGCGTTGTTGATGCAGATGAGCTTGGCGTTGGGGCGCACCAAGCGCTCGAGTTCCTCGATATCGGGCCTCCAGCCGAGCTTCTCGCGAAGCTCCCAGTAGTCGACCTCGGCGCCCAGCGTGCGCGGAATCTCGCAGAGCGGCGCATCGGTGGGCCACTCGGCGATAACGTGGTCGCCGGGCTCGACCACAGCCATGATGGCGTTGAGGTTCGCACCCGTGCAGCCGTTGGTCTGCAGAATGTGATCGGGATTGACCTCGCGACGGTAGAGCTTGGCGACCTCGGCCTAAAAACGGGCGAGTCCTCGATCCAGCCGCAGTTCATCTTCTCGCGGTCCAGACGCTCGTAGAGCGTGGCGCCGTCCTGTTCGTCGAGCGCGCGCAGCTCGCCCATGGTAAGCAAGGGGATCGTCGACTGGGCGATGTCACACGTGGCACTCTTCTCCCAAACGTTGAGCCAGTCCTCAACGCCGATTGTCTTGATATCCATGGCCAGGCTCCTTACAAAAGCAGTCATCCGATCGTGCTGACGTTTCTCATACAAGATTGGGGCGGTGCGAAAACCCGCACCGCCCCAATGGGAGACATCTAATGCCAGCTAGATGTATGTATTATGACCTGTTCGGGTCCTTGAAGACCTTAGAGGTCCTCGCGCCAGAAGGGCATGCTCATGCAGCGCGGGCCGCCGCGGCCGCGGGAGAGCTCGGCGGAGGGCACGACGAGAAGGTCCAGGCCCTCCTTGTACAGCACGTCGTTGGTGACGGTGTTGCGGGCGTAGACGCAGATCTTGCCGGGCTCGACGCACAGGGTGTTGGAGCCGTCGTTCCACTGCTCGCGGGAGGCCGCGATCGGGTCGCCGCCGCCGCAGGGGATCAGCTTGACCTGGTCGACGCCGGTGGCGTCCTCCAGGACGTGCTCGAGGGTGTCCTCGATCAGGCGGATGTTCACGTCGCCCGGGTTCTTGCCGGCGGTCAGCTCGTAGACGCGCAGGGTGCCCATGATGGCGGGGTGGATCGTGAACTTATCGACGTCGATCTGGGTGAAGACCGTGTCGAGGTGCATGAAGGCGCGCGAGACCGGGATGTCGAAGGCCAGGATGCGCTCGACCTTGGAGTCGGAGTTCCAGAAGATGTTCTGGGCCATGACGTCGATCGCGGCGGCCTGGGTGCGCTGGGAGATGCCGACGGCGAGGGTCTTCTCGTTGATGTTCAGCACGTCGCCGCCCTCGGTGTGGAACTGGCAGTCGCGGCGGAAGTACAGCGAGACGTCCTTGTAGTCGGGGTGGTACTTGAAGATGTACTTGCCGTACAGGGTCTCGCGGTTGCGGGTGACCGAGTACATGCGGTTGAGGTTGACGCCCTCGCCGATCACCGCGAACGGGTCGCGGGTGAAGTAGAGGTTGGGCATCGGGTCGATGATCAGGTCGGACTCGGACTCGGAGTTGACCAGGGAGTCGAGGGTCGTGGAGGCCGTGAGGGGCATCTCGATCTCGGACTTGGTCATGCCGGCCATGGTCTTCTTGACGAACTCGAGGTTGTCCTCGATGGAGTCCAGCTTCTCGCGGACGGTCTGCGGCATGTGCTGGCCGCGGATGCCGGCCTCGGAGATGTACTGGTCGGTGAACTCGGCGCGGGCGCCGGGGACCTGGTCGAACACCTCGGCGACGAGGTTCTCCAGGTAGAGCACCTCCACGCCCTGGTCCCTCAGGATCTGGGCGAAGGTGTCGTGCTCCTGCTGCGCGACCTCCAGGAACGGGACGTCGTCGAACAGGAGTCGCTCGAGCTCGTCGGGCGGCAGGTTGAGGAGCTCGTCGCCGGGACGGTGCAGGCAGACCTTCCTGAGCTTGCCGATCTCGGAAGGCACGTGCAGACCTTTCGTCATGGCCTCCTACCTTTCTTTCGGGCCTTTCGGCCGAATCTCTCAGCGCCCTTCCGTAGCGGGCGCTGCTTGCTGACAGCTCTAGTTATATCCAAATTCCACCCGCAATTCCACCTCGCCCCCGAACGGTCAACAAAGTTCGATGAACGGTATATCGAATGTGATTCCCCCATGATGCACTTCGGCGTTCTAAAGTAAATTTTCTAAGGTAAACGCTCTTTTTCTCAAAAATCATCCGCAATTACAGCTCTAATCTTCCGATTAAGAATTGCATAGCTAAAACAGTTTTATGTATATTAATGACGCTTGTTCGTGTTTCTGTCTGTATTCGATGATATTCAGCTACCTATCATTCTTATTCACACATACTCACCAGTTGAGTGAGGATATAGACCGCTTTTCACAATGCGACGGGCGTCAGCTCTATGGCTTGTCAGCGTAAGAAGTAAGTAAAGATACCGTTCACGCGATACATCCGTGCCATAGGTCGACTAAATTGAGACAATAGTGAATGGTGTTAGGCTACCGTCCCCTGTGGGGACTGAACGGACAGATGCATATGCCGAGCAAAATCGAAAAGAAGCAAGCCGCCGCTAAGCTGCGCAAACCGCCGCGCGACTTCTCGTACACGCAAAACCGAGAGCTCAGCTGGCTACGCTTTGACAACCGCGTACTCGACGAAGCCTTCGATGAGTCCGTGCCGCTGTTCGAGCGCCTTAAATTCGTCTCGATCTTCGAGTCCAACCTCGACGAGTTCCTTATGGTCCGCGTAGGCGGTCTGTCCGACCTTGCCGAGCTCAAAAAACAACCCGTCGATAACAAGAGCAATATGACTGCCTCTGAGCAGGTCGAAGCCGTCGTGGCAGAACTGCCCGGGCTCCTCGACCGTTGGGAGTCCATCTTCAAGAGCATCGAGGGCAAGCTGGACGCCCTGGGCGTTCACCGCGCATGCGTCGATTCGCTTACACCCGAGGAGCGCACCTTTGTCACCCGTTTCTTCCAGGCCTACGTGTCGCCGGTCATCTCGCCGTTGGTGATCGACCCGCGCCACCCCTTCCCCAACCTACGTAACGGCGCGCTCTACCTAGCTTGCGGCCTGGACGGCGTCACCGACGAGGAAAGCCTGCTGGGCCTCATCGAGATTCCCGCCTCGATGAACCGCGTGGTCGAGATTCCCTCGCCCACGGGTACCTACTCCTACATTCTGCTCGAGGACGTCATCCTCGCCTGCCTGGACAGCTGCTTTGGCTCCTATAAGCCACTCGACCGCGCGCTCATCCGAGTCACCCGCAACGCCGACATCGATCCGGACGGCGAGGGCGTCGAAGAGGAAGAGGACTACCGCCAGCACATGAAGCGCATCCTCAAGAAGCGCCTGCGCCTGCAGCCGGTAGTGCTCGCGGTCTCGGGGTCGCTCGAGAAGACGACGCTCAAGACCATCCGCAAGGCGCTCGAGCTTTCGCGCCGCTCGGTCTTTACCTGCGATATCCCGCTCGACCTGGGCTACGTCTTTGGCATTGAGGGCAAGATTCCCGAGCACCTGCGCAACGAGCTGCTCTTTACGCCGTTTAAGCCGCAGCCCAACCCCACCATCGACATGACCTGCTCCATCCGCGAGCAGGTGCTGCAGCACGACAAGCTGCTCTTTTATCCCTATGAGGCCATGAACCCGTTTTTGGACCTGGTGCACGAGGCCGCCTATGACCCCGAGTGCATCTCGTTGCGCATCACGCTCTACCGCGTGGCCAAGCAGAGCCGCCTATGCGAGTCGCTGATCGATGCCGCCGAGAACGGCAAAGAGGTCACAGTGCTCATGGAGCTCCGAGCGCGCTTTGACGAGCAGAACAACATCGAGTGGGCCGAGCGTCTGGAAGAGGCAGGCTGCACCGTCATCTACGGCTCTGAGGGCTTTAAGTGCCACTCCAAGATCTGCCAGCTCACCTATCGCGAGGGCATGGCGCTTACCCGCCTGACGCTTTTGGGCACCGGCAACTTTAACGAGAAGACGGCCAAGCTCTACAGTGACTTTATGCTCATGACCGCCCACCCCGGCATCGGTGAAGACGCCAATCTGTTCTTTCGCAACCTGTCGCTGGGCAATCTGCGCGGCGACTACCGCTTCCTGGGCGTGGCGCCCGTCGGGTTGAAGCCTCTTATCATGCGCGGGCTGGACCGCGAGATCCAGCGCGCCCTTGCCGGTGAGCCCGCCCGCGTGTTCTTTAAGCTCAACTCCCTCACCGACCGCGAGGTCATCGATAAGATCGCCGAGGCATCGTGCGCTGGAGTCCGCGTGGACATGATCATCCGCGGCATCTCGTGCCTCAAGCCCGGCGTTCCGGGCAAGACCGAGAACGTGCATGTCCGCTCCATCGTCGGACGCTTTTTGGAGCACGCCCGTGTTTACGCCTTTGGCGTGGACTCGGACATGATTTACCTGAGCTCGGCCGACATGATGACACGCAACACCGAGCACCGCGTGGAGATCGCCTTCCCCGTGCTCGACCCCACCTGCCGCACCCTGGTACACGATTACATGGGCATGCAGCTGCGGGACAACGTGAAAGCCCGCAGCCTGACAAGTGACGGCACCTGGGTTCCCGTGAAGCGCGCAGAGGGCGAGAAACCCTTCAACTCGCAGGAAGCTCTGCTGGAGCGCGCCTATCGCAACGCCGAGGCCGCGCCCGAGCCCGTCATTGAGGCGGAACCTGCCTCCGAGGCCGAGCCGCAGCCAGTAGCACCCAAGGTCCAAGAGGTCCAGGCGACCGTCATTGAGCCCGAGCCCGCACCTGCACCTCAGCCCGAGCCGCAGGTCACCAAGCCCGCACCCGAGACGAGCGCCCGTCGCGATAAGCCCGCCGGCAAGACCAAGGCCATCGAGCGCCATCGCCCCGGTCGCGTGCGCATGGGCCTGGGTCTGATCGGCCTGGGTCTTAAGACGCTCATTACCGGCAAGACGAAATAGTCGTTTGTAGAAGCAGTTTGTAGAAGCGCCCCGCATTTGAGGAAAGCCTCGGATGCGGGGCGCTTTTCCCTGCTACCATGGTGCGAACAACAACGCGAATGACAGGCAGGAATATGAAGCTCACTATAGAATCGATGACCTACGGCGCCGACGGGCTGGCGCACGCCGACAACGGCAAGGCCGTCTTTGTGCAGGGCGCCGTGGCAGGCGACACCGTCGAGGCCGAGGTCGTACAGGACGGCAAGTCGTTCATGCGTGCCCGCACCACCGAGATTCTGGAGCCAAGCCCCGATCGCATTCAGCCTCCCTGCCCCTTCGTGGGCATCTGCGGCGGCTGCTCGTGGGGCAATCTCTCACGCACGGCACAGCTCGCCGCCAAGGAGCAAAATCTGCGCTCCACGCTCGAGCGTATCGGCAAGTTCAGCCCCGATCAAGTCGATGAACTGGTGCAACCCATCCGCCACACCAAGGATGATTGGGGCTACCGCAATAAAATCGAACTCGAGCCGACCGTTGTAAACGGCCGCGTGCGTCTTGGCATGCACGGTGTCGATCCTCGCAAGATCGTGACCGTCGATTCGTGCCCGTTGTTTGACAAACGCTTCCCCAAGGCACTCAAATCGGTCGTCGGCGCGCTCAATTATCTGAGCGGCAGCCACGACCTGGGCCTTGAGCGCGTGGGCATTCGCGCCTCGCGTCGCACCAAGGCACTCGAGGTGGCGCTCTGGACGCCTACGGGCTCTTTCCCGCGCTCGCAAGTCTCGCGCGTGTTGGCAGACGCCGCGCACCCCACAAGTGTCGTACGCGTGATGAGCAAGGGCGAAAAGAAGGCCCGCCGTGTTTCCAAGGTCGAAATGCTCGCCGGAGAGGGCTCATGGACCGAGAATATCGCCGAGGGTCAGATGCGCTTGTCTGCCCCGTCTTTTTTCCAGGTCAACACCAAGGGTGCCGAGATTTTGATCGAGCTTGTCATGGAAGCGCTCGATCCGCAGGAAGACGAGCTTGCCGTGGACCTGTACTGCGGTGCCGGCACCTTTACCCTGCCGCTCGCCCGCCGCTGCGACTTTGTCGCCGCCGTCGAGGCCTACGGCCCCGCCGTGCGCGACCTGCGCCGTAACCTGGAGATCAACAAGCTTGATAACGTCGACGTCATTGGCGGAGACGCGGTGCGCGAGTTCCCCGACCAGGATGCCGACGTCTTGGTGGTCGACCCGCCGCGCGCAGGCCTCGCCCCCGAAGCGATCGACCTTATCGCCAGCACGAGTGCCCGCGATGTCGCCTACGTGAGCTGCGACCCGGCCACCCTGGCGCGCGATCTCAAACGCTTTGTCGAAGAAGGCACCTTCTCCCCCGTAAAGATCACGCCAGTCGACCTGTTCCCACAAACCTTCCACTGCGAGACCGTCGTCCACCTTAGGCGCAACTAGCCACTTAATCGTTGCTCAGAAAAATCATTGGGAAATCGAGCGTGGCAAGCGGAGGTCTTCGGGGTATAAGACGGCTAATTGTATGCCGCCTATGAAAGGAACCCTCATGCCCAGCGTTGCCGTTCTCGCCGCCGATGGCTTTGAAACTATTGAATGCTTGACCATGGTCGATGTCATGCGTCGCGGCGGCGTGCGTGCCACGCTCGTCTCGATTATGCCCACGCGTGAGGTCGTAAGCTCGCTGCAGATCCCCGTGACCTGCGATGCGCTCTTTGATGAGATCAACTTTGACGAGTACGACTGCGTCGTGCTGCCCGGCGGCCTGCCCGGTGCCACCAACCTGCGCGCCGATCAGCGTGTTTGCGACGTGGTCTGCGGGTTCGCCGCGACCAAGCACGTCGCCGCCATCTGCGCCGCCCCGTTTATCCTGGGCGAGCTCGACCTGCTCGAGGGGCGCCACGCCACGTGCTTCCCTGGCTTTGAGAAAAGCTTCCCCGAAGGCGCCTATACCGGCGAGAAGGTCACGCAAGACGGCAACATCATCACTGCCAGCGGCATGGCACAGTCACTCCCCTTTGCATTGGAGCTGCTGTGCACGCTCGCCGGCGACAAGGCCGTCGAGAAGGTCGCCGAGGGCATCCAACTATGATTTTGGCTTCCCAATCGCCGCGCCGCATAGAGCTGATGCGCGAGGCAGGCTACAACATTCGCGTGATTCCCGCGGATATCGACGAAACGCCCTTTGATGGCGAGCCCCCGCTCACGCTTGTCGAGCGCTTGGCACGCGCCAAGGCGGCTGCCGTTGCTGCCGAGTATGCCGAGCCCAATGAGTTGACCGTCGCGGCCGACACCATCGTCACCTTCGACGGCAAGATTTTGGGCAAGCCGGCAACCGAGGGCGAGGCGCGCACCATGCTCCGTGAGCTTTCGGGCCGCACGCACCAGGTCGCAACCGGCGTCTGCATCGTTAAGGCAGGCGATACGGCCGCCCCGCATGCCGCCGAGAGCCTGTCCTTTGTCGATGTGACCGACGTGACGTTCTACGAGCTCACCGACGAGCAGATCGAGCGCTACGTCGCCTCGGGTGAGCCCATGGACAAGGCCGGCGCCTACGGCATTCAGGGCACAGGCGGACGCATGCTCGTGCACGATATTTCGGGCGACTTCTATAACGTAGTGGGCCTACCCATCGCCCGCGTCGCGCGCGCGATTCAAAAACTCTCGTAATTGCATCTGGCGCTGGGTATTCCCCAGCGCCTACAATTTTGGCGTACCGTACGGATCCCGACCGGGCACAAGGCGCGGCGGAAAACCGATAGGAGTTAAACATGGATACACTGCTCGAGGCCATTGACGTCTGCGATGTCGATGGCTTTTGCTATGGCAACTATACGGACGAGGAGGCCGGCACCGGTTGCACCGTAATCGTGGCACCCGAGGGCGCCACCGGCGGCGTTGACGTTCGCGGCGGTGCTCCAGCATCGCGCGAAACCGACCTGCTGCGACCCGAGAACACCGTCGACAAGGTCCACGCCGTCTGCCTTTCGGGTGGATCGGCCTTTGGCCTCGAGGCTGCAAGCGGCGTCGCTCGCGAGCTTGAGAGCCGCGGCATCGGCCTTCCCGTCGGCCCCACGCAGGTGCCTATCGTGTGCTCCAGCTGTATCTTCGACCTCGCCTTTGGTAACCCCACCGTGCGCCCCGACATTGAGGCCGGCATCGCCGCCGTGCGCGAAGCACTCGACCACACCCCCACCAAGCTCGAACAGGGCAACGTAGGCGCCGGCACGGGCGCTACCGTGGGTAAGCTCATGGGGCCTGCCACCTGCATGAAGGCCGGCCTTGGAGCTGCCGCCGTGGCACTCGGCCCCATCAAGGTGGGCGCCGTGGTCTCGGTCAACGCCTGCGGCAACGTTGTCGACCCCTTCACCGGCGAGTGGGTCGCCGGCATGCGCGCCGCAGCCGATAGCGACCAGATCGTCGACATGGAACTCGCAGCCTTTGCCGCCGCCGGATCCATGCAGATGCCGCTCGACCGCACCAACACCACCATCAGCTGCATCGTCACCAACGTGGAACTCACTAAGGCACAAGCCACCAAGGTCTCCCAGATGGCCGCAGACGCCTACGCACACGCCATCCGCCCCACACACACCACCAACGACGGCGACACCATCTACACCCTCGCCAGCGGCAAACTGGGCGCCCAGGCAAGCGCCGCCGCTCCCCTAGACCTGCTGGGCATGCTCGCCGTAAGGGCCCTGGAAACCGCCATCGTAAACGGAGTCAAAACCGCCAAAACCTCCCACGGAATCCCAGGTGCTGCGAAGTAATCTCACTCGACCGTCGGTCGGAGGCGGGCGGGCATTACGTTTGCTGCTCTACAGTCCTATGCAAGACGAAGGCCACATTAAGTGGCCTTCTTTGCATGCGGAACTCGCGACAAACGTAATGCCCGCCCGCCTCCGACCGACTACCAACTAATATTTTTTCAGCCCAGGCCCCTGTGTACCGCGCGTCGAAGATCTTCAAATTCAAATAACCTGACAATCGATTCTTATAGCAGAGGCCCCTTGGCCTTTAGTTTGATACAAGTTCCGCACGAGCCGGAAAGCACTTAATGTGCTTTCCGTGCGAGCAGGACTGTTCGCAGTAGCAAACTAAAGGCCAAGGGGCCCAGTCAACCTATCAGCAGCGATTACTCGGCAGCTAGTTGAATTTGAAGATCTTTGAGGCAAGACGGTATAGGCCGAGTGTGGTTTTGTCTCCGGCCCGTCCGCGCAGATTGGTGAAGAACCCGACCACGCCGTAGCGGGCACGACGATACATGCGCTCGTCGTAGGCCTTCAAATCATTCCACAGCGTCTTTAGGCGCTCGTCGGCGCAATCTTCCTCGGAAAGCTTGGTGAGCACCGAGCAGATCGCCATCATCATGGTGAAATAGCCCATCATGTACGAGCGCAGACGCGACGACTCAACATCGCTGTACAGGTGGTACGACTCCATCATGATGCGCGTCACACGGAACTGCTGGTCCAGACGCTTGACCATCGTGGCCTCGTTGACACTCTGGCCCTCGCGACCGATAAAGTAGCGATAGAGGTCGATGTCGGCGTAGTACATGGTCTTGCAACGCGGCAGCGGCACGTAGGCGTAGATGTTGTCCACATAGAACGTGTGCGGCGGCATGGGAAGGTTGGACTCGCGCAGCACATCCGTGCGATAGCACAGGCTGTGCATGAGTAGGTTCTGGTCCAGGCGGAAATGACCGATCTGATCCCAGGAAAAGATCTTTTTGCGCGGCAGGGCAAATTTGTAGCCAATAGCGGTATGCGTGCCCTCGTAAACCTTCTCGTACACGTAGTTCGAGATAAACAGGTCAACGCGCTGGTCACGCTCTTCAAAGCCACGCAGAATCGACAGCATAGTCGAAAGAGCCGCAGCATCGAGCCAGTCATCCGAGTCGACGACCTTGTAGTAGGTGCCCTGTGCCTCGCGCAGACCCGAAAGGACGGCAATACCGTGGCCGCCGTTCTCCTGGTGCACCGCGCGAATGATACCGGGATAACGTGCCTCCCACTCGTCGGCCTTATCGGCCGTCTCGTCCTTGGAGCCGTCGTCCACTACGATAATCTCGATATCGGTGGCGTAATTGCTCCCCTCCAAGATGGAGGTGATGCAATGGTCCATGTCCTTGGCGGCGTTATACGAGGGAATACCGAATGTTATGACTTTATGCATGGCAGGCGATAATCTCATCCGAAAGATCGAGGGCGGAATTGGTCACAGCGTCCATATCGTAGTAACGATACTCGGCCAGACGACCCACCGGGTGGAAGTTCGTCAGGTTCTGGACGCGCTCAAGATAGCGCTCATAGAGCTCACGGTTCTCGGGCTCAAGAATGGCGTAGTACGGCGTCTCGCCCGAGCCGGGCGTATAGGCCTTGGAATACTCCTTCATGATGGTGGTCTTGCCGGGCAGGATCTGACCGGTCATGTTCTTGAACTCGGTGATGCGCGTGTAGTCCTCGCTCGTGGTGTAGTTGACGGTGCCCACGGGCTGGAACTGGTCCATATCGAGCGTCTCGAACTTCATGTCGAGCGTGCGGTACGGTAGCGCGCCCAGATCGAGATTGAACAGCTCATCGAGCGGACCGGTGTAGACGATCTCGCCACCATAGACCTTGCCGTCGATCTTGACGGTAGTCTCGTCGATTTCAAAGAGGTCACGGGCGTCCACGTCGCAGAACACGTCGATCAGGTCGTGGTCGAGCATGTGCTCAAAGAGCGCCGTGTAGCCCTCCTGCGGCATGCCCTGGAAGGGAGCTTGCGGGAAGTAGCGGTCATCATCGCCCACAAAGACGGGAACGCGGCCGGTGATCGAGGGATCGATCTGATCGGGCGTCTGGCCCCACTGCTTCATGGTGTAATGCAAAAAGACGTTCTCGTAGACGTAATCGGCGACCTCGGCAAGATCCGGGTCGTTCTTCTTACGCAGCTCCATAATGGGCACCTTGACATCCTTGCCAAAGGTCTCCACGAGCTTCTGATACAGCTCCTCGCCGCGCTCGTCACCAAAGGCGAGCTTGAGACTCGCATGGTTGAAGGGCACGGGCATAAGGGTACCGTTGATGTTGGCGAGCACCTTGTGCTGATAATCCGTCCACTTGGTAAAGCGCGACAGGAAATTGTGCACGCGCTCGTTAAAAGTGTGATAGATATGCGGACCGTACTCGTGGATCAGGATTCCGGCCTCGTCAGTGCAGTCATAGGCATTGCCCGCAATGTGGCTACGGCGCTCCAAAACGGCAACACGATAGCCGATGGTCTCGGCAAGACGGCGGGCGCAAACGGCACCGGCATATCCAGCACCGACGACAATCATGTCGTACGCGCCGGCGTTAAAGCCTTCAGGCAGGCCTGACGTAATCTGCATCGATACTCCTTGTCAAAAGCCACGGGCTCGTTAGCTGAGCTTTTCTCGAACATTCTTCGAGACATATTTATCAGAGCGATTATAGCGCTAATGCGTCCTATAATGAGCTTGCCACACAAGGAAAGCTCAAGCACCGCGGCGTACATAATTGAAAGGTAAACCCGCTAGCAGCGGGTTTATTCGTGAACAGCCGGGTGCCTGGAGCTTAGCGAAACGCTTGTAAGGAGTAACATGAGCGATTTCCTAAACCGTATGAAGTCTGCCGCCAAGGCCGACCTTAAGACGATCGTCCTGCCCGAGGGCGAGGATCCGCGCACTATCGTCGCGGCCACAAAAATCATCGAGGAGGGCCTGGCAAAGATCGTCATCCTGGGCAACCCCGACGAGATCAACGTTCCCGGCGCTACCGTCATCGACCCGCGCAATGCCGAGAAGCACGAGGAGTACGCGCAGAAGTTTGCCGAGCTCCGCGCCAAGAAGGGCGTTACCATCGAGCAGGCTCGCGCCCAGGTGATGGACGCTACCTACTTTGGCACCATGATGGTCAAGATGGGCGATGCCGACGGCCTGGTCTCCGGCGCCTGCCACTCCACCGCCGACACCCTGCGCCCCGCGCTTCAGATCCTCAAGACCGCCCCGGGCACCAAGCTGGTCTCGGCCTTCTTCGTGATGTGCACCGACACCCCGCAGTTCGGCACCGACGGCACGCTGATCTTCGCCGACTGTGGCCTCAACATCAACCCGTCCTCCGACGAGCTCTCCGAGATCGCCATCGCCTCCGCTCACTCCTGGTCCACCTTCATGGGCAACGTTGAGCCGCACGTGGCCATGCTCTCCTACTCCACCATGGGCTCCGCCGGCGGCGAGGTCGCCAAGAAGGTCCAAGAGGCCGTGAAGTTCTGCAAGGAGAAGGCTCCCGAGCTCGCCATCGACGGCGACCTGCAGCTCGACGCCGCTATCGTCCCCACCGTCGCCCAGCTCAAGGCTCCCGGCTCCTCCGTCGCCGGTAAGGCCAACGTGCTCGTGTTCCCCGACCTCGAGGCAGGCAACATCGGCTACAAGCTGGTCCAGCGCTTCGCCGGCGCCGACGCCTACGGCCCCATCCTGCAGGGCATCGCCAAGCCGGTCAACGACCTGTCGCGCGGCTGCTCTGCCGACGACATCGTGGGTGTCGTGGCCATCACCGCCGTCCAGGCTCAGATGGCTGAGTAGCTGACATATCCCCTCGGGGCCCTACAGGGTAAAGCTCTGAAAACGTCCTCGGACATGCATGAAACCCCCGCTGCGCACTTCGTGCGGCGGGGGTTTCATGCGTCCTGCGGAAAGTTTTCAGAGCTTTACCCTGTAGGGTCCCTGCCGCTACGTTGCAATCAGGGCATCTGGAGTGGACGGCGGCTTGGCTACGAGCTGAGGCTGAAGATCTGGATGGCCGGGTGCCGTTGCTGGGAGTGCAGGCGTTACTGGCGATGGTCACTTTGGGACTGGTATTTCCGCCTGCTAGCAAAAAGGCCTCCGGAGCTGTTGCTCTGGAGGCCTTTCGTTTACTTGCAAATGCGCGCGTTAGTTGTTCTTGGTCAGACGCTCAACGTCGTGAGCGATCATGTATTCCTCGTCGGTGGGGATGACCATGACCGTGACGGCGGAACCGGCGGCACTGATGACCTGCGGGCCGTTGCCCACGGCCTCGCGGTTCTTGTTGTTGTCGATGCGTACGCCCAGCCACTCAAAGCAGTCGCAGAAGGCCTTGCGGATCGACCAGTCGTTCTCGCCGATGCCGGCGGTAAAGGTGATGGTGTCCACGCCCGCCATGGAAGCGATCATGGAGCCGGCCTGCTGCATGGCCTTGTAGGCGAACATATCGAAGGCGAGCAGGCAGCGCTCGTCGCCCTCGGAGGCGCGTGTACGGATGTCGCGGGCGTCGTTGGAGATGCCCGAGATGGCAAGCAGACCAGACTGCTTGTTCATCATGTCATCGACTTCCTGATAGCTGTAGCCGCCCTCGCGCTGGAGGTAGCACACGGTGGCCGGATCAATGGAACCGCAGCGAGTGCCCATCATCAGGCCGTCGAGCGGCGTGAGGCCCATCGTGGTGTCGCGGCACACGCCGTCCTCGATAGCAGCGAGCGAAGCACCGTTACCCAAATGGCACGAAAGCAGACGGTGGCAGCGCGAACCCAGGATCTCGTTGGCCATCATCCACTCATAGCGGTGGCTCGTGCCGTGGGCGCCGTACTTGCGCACGTGGTACTTGTCGCACACGTCCTTGGGCAGCGCGTAGGTATAGGCGACCTCGGGCATGGTCATGTGGAACGAGGTGTCGAAGACCGCCACGTTGGGCAGCTCCGGATACTTCTCACGGCAATACTCAATCGCCGCGGCCTCGCCGTAGTTGTGCAGCGGGGCGAGCGGGGCCACCTCGAGAATCTTGGCCATAACCTCGTCGTCGACAACTGCGGAATCATCGAAGTGCCAGCCGCCCTGAACGATACGATGACCAATGCCATCAATCGTAAAGTCGGTCTTCTCGAGCTCCTCGAGCACACGAGCGATGGCAGAGCGATGATCGGGGAAAGGGACCTCCTCGGTCTGCTTGGCGCCACCGTTCTCGGAGTGGCCAAAGATGCCCATGTCCGAACCGATACGTTCGCAGTTGCCCTTGGCGAAAACCTCGCGGGTATCGGTATCCAAAAGCTGATATTTAAGGCTTGAGCTGCCGGCGTTGACAACAAGTACGTTCATGAGACTCCTTTGCAGTGCAATACGGTCGACGCAGACCCCTTAAGGCGGCCGCATTTTAATAAGAAGTTATCACAACTTGATAAATAGCTATCAAGCATATCGCCCAACGAGCACAAAAGAGGGGCCGAACGGCGCTCGGTCGTCCAGCCCCTCCCCTCTTGCAATTACTTGCCGTTGACGATGCGCTCGACGTCGGAAGCGATCATGAACTCCTCGTCCGTGGGGATGACGAAAATCTTGACCTTGGAATCCTTGGCGGACAGGCACCAAGCGCCGTCGCCGCGCAGGGCGTTGCGGGCATGGTCCATCTTGACGCCCATAAAGGCCAGACGGTCGGCCACGCCAGCGCGGACAGCCGGAGCGTGCTCGCCGATGCCGGCGGTAAAGACCAGGGTGTCCATGCCGCACATGGAAGTAGCCATCTCGGCAGCCTTGGCGGCAATCTTGTAGACAAACATGTCGAAAGCGAGCTGAGCCTCGGGGTCACCAGCGGCGGCGAGCTCCTCGACGTTGCGGCAGTCATTGGTCTTGCCACCGGTCACAGCCAAAAGGCCGGACTTCTTGTTCATCATCTCATCGACCTCGTCGAAGGTGTAGCCGCCCTCGCGCTGCAGGTAACACACGGTAGCCGGGTCGATGGAGCCGCAGCGAGTTCCCATCATGACGCCGTCGAGCGGGGTGAGGCCCATGGTGGTATCCATGCACTTGCCGTCCTCGATAGCGCACAGGGAAGCGCCGGAGCCGATATGGCACACGACGACCTTGCGGGCCTCGCCGTTGGTCATCTCGGCGACCTTTTTGGAGATGTAACGGTAGCTGGTGCCGTGGGCGCCGTACTTACGGATGTGCAGCTTGTCGCAAACGTCCTTGGGCAGAGCGTAAGTCTTGGCGACCTCGGGCATGTTGAAGTGGAAAGCGGTGTCATAGACCGTGACGTTGGGCAGGTCGGGATACTGCTCCAGGCAGAACTCGATAACGTTGGCCTCGGGGTTGTTGTGGAGCGGCGCCAGCGGGGCGACCTCGCGGATCTTGGCGAGAACGTCCTCGTCGACGAGGGAGGAATCGCCAAAGTACCAACCGCCCTGAACGATGCGATGGCCGATGCCCTCGATCTTGACGCCGTTGGCCTCGAGGTCCTTCAGGACGACCTCGATGGCGACCTTGTGGTCGGGGAACTCGATGTTCTCGGTCACCTTCTTGGAACCGTTAGCAGCGTGGGTGAAGGTACCGCCGGTAAAGCAGACGCGCTCGCAGGAGCCCTTTGCGGACACCTTGTGGGACTTGGTGTCGATGACCTGATACTTAAGGGTCGAAGATCCCGCGTTGACGACCAGAACGTTCATGTGTCTCCCTACTAACAGGCGGTGTGGCGCCGCCAGGTTACATACGCTTCAATAATAAACCCAAACGCCTTCGCGCTCGGGTTTATTGCGTTGATATATAAGTTATCGGTGCCTGAGCTTCCGTTTCATTGCACGGAAGAGGCGCCCTCAGATGAGGTTCTCGCCCAGGTTCTTGCCACCGAGGACGTGCATGTGGAAGTGCATGACGGTCTGGCCGGCGTTGACGCCCTTGTTGGAGATGACGCGGAAACCGTCCTCCAAGCCCTTGGCCTTAGTGACCTCCTGGATGGCGTGAGCCATGGCGCCCATGGTCTCGGCAGGTACGTTGTCGGCGATGTCACTGTAGTGCTTCTTGGGGATCACGAGCGTATGGAACGGCGCCTGGGGATTGAGGTCGTCGAACGCGATGACCTGGTCATCCTCGTAGACGACGGTCGAGGGGATCTCGTGGTTGGCAATTTTGCAGAAGATGCAATCGCACATGGTTGGTTCCTTTCTCACAGACCAAGGTAATTATATTTGGTCGGGATGGTTAGAACGAGAGGTTGTCGTCGGTGTTGGCGGCTTCGCCGTCGGCGAGCACGTCGTTGCCGTCGACGTCCTTCAGGAGCACCGAGACCTTCTGCTCGGCATCGGACAGGCGGGTGCGCAGGCTCTTGAGGAGCTCGACGCCGCGGGTATAGCTCTCGAGCGACTCCTCGAGCTCCATATCGCCCGACTCCAAGCTGCGGATGATGAGCTCCAACTCCTGCGAAGCCTGCTTGTACGTAAGCTGCTCGACCGGGGTCTTCTCTGCCATATCTGTTTCCTTTCCTAAAGGTTTATCGCTATGAAACGCGGTCTACTCGACCGTATCGACCGTTGCCGCAACGTTACCGTCTGCCATACGCACGCGGATGGCGTCGCCGGGCTTAAAGGTCTTGGCGCTCGTGGCCACACCATCATCGCTGTACGCGATGGAATAGCCGCGAGCAAGCACCTTGAGCGGCGACAGGGCATCGAGTGAGGCTGCCGCACGGCCCAGGTCGGACGCGGGTTTACTGAGCATCGTGCGCCCCTGATGCTCCAGGCGGGAACTCGCAAGCGTGAGCGCATGGCGTTTGCCATCGAGCCCCGAGGTGCTTGCAACCAGACGCTCGGGCAGGCGCTCAAAGTTGGAGCGGAATGTCCCGACCGAGCGTACTATGGCGCCCGACAGGCGATCGGCAGTCAGCGCAAGCTCCGATTCGCGACGCTCGACCATAAATGTGGGGTCGTTGAGGCACGGGCGGCACGCAGCCGCATCGAGCGCATCGCCCAAGCGAGCCGTATAGGTATCCCAGGCACGGCGACCGCGCTGATCGAGCATCTCCAAATCAACCTGATTCGACCCAATCATCGATGCCATCGCAGCGCCCAGACGCTGATGGCGCGCCTCGAGCACATCGGCCAACTCCGTCATAGCCGGCGCCACCGATTCTGCCGCCGCCGTGGGCGTGGAGGCGCGGCGGTCGCTCACCATGTCGCAAATCGAGGTATCGGGCTCATGGCCGATACCGGTCACCACGGGCACGGGACAGGCAGCCACTGCACGGGCAAGCTCCTCGTCGTTGAAGGTCATGAGGTCCTCGAAGGAGCCGCCGCCGCGCACCAGCAAAATACAGTCGGGCGCCGGCGTAATGGAAGCGGCGCGGCGCAAGCCCTCAATGAGCTCGGCCGGCGCACCCTCGCCTTGAACCTTGGCGCCCACGCAGACGAGCTCGACGAGCGGGTTGCGACGACGCAATGTGCGCTTGACGTCGTCGATTACGGCACCCGAAAGCGAGGTGACGACCGCCACGCGGGAGCAGAACACCGGGATGCGGCGCTTGCGCGCTTCGTCCATCAGGCCCTCGCGGCGAAGCTTTTCGGCCAACTGCGCCACTTGTTGACGCAGCAAGCCCTCCCCCGCCAGCGAGAACGAGCGGGCGACAAAGCTCATGCGGCCCGTGGCCTTATAGAGATTGAAGCTGCCCTTAAAGCTCACCTGCATGCCGTCGCGCAGATCGAACGTGCGCTTGAGATAGGCGCCCTTCCAGATGATGCAGTCAACGGCGGCCGAGTCGTCCTTAATCTGGAAGTAGCAGTGGCCGCTTCGGGCATTGGGGCCACGGAAGCCCGTGACCTCGCCCAGAACGCTCAGCTGCGGAATGGCATCGAGCGCACCGGCGGCGATCTCTACCGCCTGGCTCACGCTGAGTTCCTTACGCTCCTGCTCGTCCGAACCGTCGAACTCGGCGGAAACGGCATTGCCGGTCAGATTCCAGCCTGCCACGCAGCCTCCTTTCGTTATCGTGCACAAGGGCTCCGGCCCTGCGCAAATTCAAGTCCAACACATAGTACAGCGCCGCGGGGACACAAATCTCCGCGGCGCCTGTCAAGCCAATTTGTTATCGGTTGGAGTTTCTGTTGTAGCGAGCCATCAGGTAGAGCAGCTGAATAATCGAGGTGAGCGCCGCCGCCACGTAGGTGAGCGCGGCGGCCGTCAGCACCTTCTTGGCACCGTTGACCCGCTTGGAACTCATACCCGACTGCTCGATGTACACCACGGCGCGTCGGCTGGCGTCAATCTCGACAGGCAGCGTAACGAGTTGGAACAGTACACTAAACGAGAAGAAGATCAACGCGAGGGATGTGAGCCCGGCAATGTTCATAAACAGGCCCAAGAGCAACACGATGGTCCAGGTGTTCTGGGTAAAGTTGACGACCGGCACGAGGGCGGTACGTACTTTCATCATGGCATAGCCGCTTTGACGCTGGGCGGCATGGCCCGCCTCGTGGCAGGCGACGGCAACGCTTGCGACCGAACCGCCCGAACGGTTGGCATCCGACAGATACAGGTTGTTATCCTGCGGGTTGTAATGGTCGGTGAGCTCACCGGCGACACCCTTGATACCCACGGCATTGCAACCGTTGGCGTCAAGCATACGGCGAGCAACCGTGGCGCCCGTGGCGCCGTCCGAGCGAACCTTGGACCAGGTTTTGTACGTCGAGTTGATATAGTTCTGTGCGGCAAGGCCAAGCACCGTGCAGACAATAACAGCCAGCAGGTACAGCGGGTCGATACCAAAGCCGTATCCATAGTAATAAGGCATGCGAATTCCTCCGAATCGAGTTACACGTTGGAGGCATTCTACCCACTCAAGCGGCTAGGCTTCCTTACAGCAATTCAATTTTGCCATCTTTGACCGTCAACCCCATGTTGCCCGAGAGCAGATCGTCCAGGCGCGAGCCCACAAGCTCAAAGCGCCAGCCTTCGCGCAAGGGGCTCTGCTCGGGATGCTCAATGTAGTCGGCCAGGTCATCGCGCGAGGCAATGACCGAGGTCGCCACTCCCGAGCGTTCGGCAACCAGGCGGATGAGCGCGTACATGAGATCCGTCACGCTCTCCAACTCCGGAGAGATCTGGCGATGCCCGCGCACCATGAGCGGCAGGCGATCGTACGGGCAGCTTGCGCCGCGCTTGATGGCCATGAGCGCACCGTCCACGTCGCGCTCCCCCAACTGATCGGTACCGCGAATGCTGCGGAACTCCTCAACGCGCACGGGATTGCGTTTAACGAGCGCAAGCAGCGTGTCGTCGGACATGACCCATTTGCGCGGGATGTTGCGGCGCTCGGCGCGGTCCTCACGCCAGGCGGCGAGCTCGCGCGCGATACCCAGCTGGTGACGACTGCACGAGTTGATGCGTTTGACCTTGCGGAACGCCTCGTGGCGATCGGCGCGATAGTGCGACTCGTCAGCCAGCGGGCGCAGCTCGTCGAGCACCCAGTCCACGCGGCCCAGCTCGCGCAGGCGGCTCATCATCTCGGTATAGGCGACGATCAGGTACTTGACGTCATCAATCGCATACTCAATCTGCTTATCGGTCAGCGGGCGGCGCGACCAGTCGGTCAGCGACTCGGTCTTGGGCAGCGATACGCCGCAGAACGTCTGGACAAGCGCGCCATACGAAATCTGCTGACGCTCGCCCAAAAAGGCGGCGGCCACCTGCGTGTCAAAAATGGGACGCGGCAGCACGCCCACGGTATGGAGCATGACCTCCATATCCTGCGAGCACGCGTGGAAGACCTTGATCACGCTCTCGTCGGCCATAAGCTCGGCCAGCGGCGATAGGTCGTCGATTACCAGGGGATCGACCGCAACGCTCTCGGCAGGGGTGGCAATCTGAACCAAGCACAGACGCGGATGAAATGTGCGCTCGCGCAAAAACTCGGTATCGACGGCAATCGCGTCGAACTCACGGGCGCGCTGGCAAAAGTCGAGTAGAGCCTGATGTGTGGAAATGTACATATCAACCCATCGAATAAGGTTAGGCCCGAAAAACACGGGTAGGATATCGGCATTGCCTTACAACTATACTCGGTTAGTCACAGAACGGGAACGTAAGTATGCGCTGCCTTATCATCCACAACCCGGCATCGGGCCCCAGCTCAGATGAAATCTACGCATTTACGCACGCCCTCGCGCAGGGCGGCGACGAAGTCGTGATGCGTTTTATCGGCGATGGCATGGAGCCCGAGGACGCCGTGGCAGACGTGCGCGAGTTTGACCGCGTGGTCGTTTCGGGCGGCGACGGCACCGTCTCCAACGTGCTCGATCAGATGCGCGGATGCGGTGTCCCCACGCTCGTCTTCCCCTCCGGTACGGCCTGCCTGTTCTTCAACAACATCGGCAATGCCCCCGAGGCAGCGGCGCTTGCCAAGGCTTGCCGCGCCGGTCGCACGGTCAAAGTCGACATGGGCGAGCTCTTTTGGCTCGACGAGGACGGCAACGAGAAGCGCCACGGCTTTATCATCATCGCCGGCTCGGGCTTCGACGCCGAGATCATGATGAAGGCCGCCCCCACCAAAAACGACATTGGCGAGATCGCTTACTTCCTCTCCGCGCTCGCCACGCCCAATCCCACGGTGGCGCACTTTACGATTGAGCATGACGGCATTGTCGAGGAGCTCGACGGCATCTGCTGCATGGCCGGCAACACCTCGGTCATCCAAAACGACATCAACCTGTTCCCCGACTGCCGTATGAACGATGGCATGGTCGACATTGCGGTCATCGAACCCGTGCGCACTGTGCAGCTGCTGCCTACCGTGATCACCGCTGCGCTTGACCCCGCCGGCAAGGTACTCGGGCGCCCGCAGTTCAAGATCATCCAGACCAAGGAAGCCAAGATCACCTGCACCCCGTCGCTGGGCATGCAGTTCGATGGCGAAATTATCTCCAGCAATTCGGGCGTCTTTGGAGCCCGCGCGCTTCCACAATGCCTCGACCTCATCGTCGACGAATTCTCCCCGCTCGGAAAATAGGAGGACCCTATGAACGACAATCCCCTGCTCGGCTTTATCATCATCGTTTTGGCCATGCTCGTCGGCTATGCGATCAACGTGATCCACCGCCGGAAGAAGTAATTCCACATTGGTATGATATTCATCCAATTATCGTCTCCCCTGCTGTTTATGCATTTACCTAACAGCGGGGGATTCTCATTTCGGGCATTCCCAGCTACTTTATTCGGCTACAGTAATTGCAGGGCGTCTTTATTAAAATAAAGCTACAAACTGAGTATAATTAACCGCTCATCGCATATTTCATCACGCTTATCGAGTAAGTTTCTTTCATAGATGAATATTGTTTCCAGTTCGTTACGCTAATGGGGTGTCTTTATTGGCTGAAGCCCTCTGGCGACAGAGGGCTTTCGCACGCTGGGAGGGAAAATGAGGAAAACTCACCCCGTCAACGCGCTCAAGAAGCTAGGCATAGGCCTCGCCTTTGGAGCTGCAACCATCATGTCCATGCCGACATCTGCGCTCGCCTGCACGCAGATGTACATGGGCAAAAACTATACGGCCGACGGCAATACGTACTACGGCCGCGCCGAGGACTTTGGCAAGCGCTATCTTAAGCACTACGGCATCGAACCTGCCCACGAACCTGGCTTTAAGTACAGCTCGATTGAATCTGCTTTTGAATACACTTCGAACAAGCCTACCTATCGTTACAGCTATGTACGCGACCACCCCTCCAACTGGATGGGTCGCACCGACGCCTATTCCGAGGCCGGAATCAACGAGAAGGGCGTCTCCTGCTCTGCCACGCTAAGCACTTCCTATAACGAGGAGGCCGATGCAGCAGACCACATCGATGAGAAAGTGGGTCTGGGCGAGTACAGTTACGGCAGCATCATCCTGGGCGAGAGCGCCACGGCCCGCGAGGGCGTCGAGCTTCTCGGCAGACTGATCGATGATCAAGGCGTCTGCACCAACGACCAGATCATCATCGCCGACAACAACGAGACCTGGCTGTTCGCCACACTTTCCGCCCATCAGTGGATCGCCATGAAGCTCGCTGACGACGTCGCGTCGCTCAACCCTAATATCGGGAGCCTCAACTACGATGTCGACCTCAATGACACCGAGAATTGCCTCCACTCTGAAAAGATCCAATCCATGCCCGAAGAAAAGGGTTTCGCCAAATACTCCGCTGACGGCAAATTCGATGTCGCCCAAACGTATGGCGAAAGCCTCGCTGATTCCGGCGTAAACCAGTGGTCCCGCTATGTGCAAGGCCGCGATTATTTTGGTAGTCAGCTGACCGAAGGCACAGATTACGACATTATCACAGTAAAGAAGGATGGAAAACCTGACCAAAAGGGAGCCATGGTCAGCGAAATCCAGCCCCTGTTCTTCAAGCCTGGCAAGTCTGGTTGGAGCACTTTCGAGTTGATTCGCGCCTTCGGCAACCGCGGCGAGAACGTCCCTGGCCTCAACGCGAACACTGATGGTGTTTATTGCATCGGCAGCGAGCGCAACACCGAGATCAACCTCTTCCAGATTCGTCGCGGGTATGACCCCGAAGTCGCTACCATCCAGTGGGAAATGCTCTCCCGCGCCGCGTACTCCGTCGCCATCCCGTTGTACTCCGCTCTGATAACTGAGGTCAGCCCGTACTTCAGCGATCAGACCGTCTCCTTCGATCACTGCAAACAGACTGACGTCGTGTACAACGAAGAGCCCGAGAACTCAATCAACTACGTCCTCATGGACATCAGCTCGCTCTGCTTTGAGAACCCTGACACCCTTGGTATCAGCGTCCGCGCCTACCTCGATGCGCTCCAGAACGAGCTCATCGAGCAGAACAAGGAAGTTGACGCCGCCATGCTGGCCGAGACGACCACCGAGGGCCGCACTGCCCTGGCCAACAAGGCCGGCAATGCTGCCACCGAGAACACCTACGTCAAGTGCAAGGCCTTGCTCCAGGAGATGCGCGCCTATCTGAAGGCTGAGAACTTCGACCAGCCCTTCACCCCGAGCGACCTGAACACCGAGACCAACGGCCTCAAGGTGTCCATCACCTACGCCAAGGACGCTCTTGCCACCGACCCGGTAACCCCGGATCAGCCTGGCACTCCCGAGCAGCCTGGTACTCCTGAGCAGCCCGCTAAGCCCGAGCAGCCCACCACCAAGCCCGAGAAGCCTGGCAAGTCGGACACCACGACCACGGTAACCACCAACAAGGCGAACACCAAGGGCGGCCTGCCCACCACCGGTGATCGTTTTGATGGCCGCGTGGTGGCTGCATTCGCCATCGCTGGCGTTGCCGTCATCTCCGCGGGCGGTTACTTCCTCTACCGTCGCAATAAGGAGTAACGTCTTAGCTGAGCGGGCAAGGCAGCAATGGCAACCTCGCCCTCTCAGCCCGCTCTTTTGACCGGCGGGAAACCCGCCTGAAATCTTTTCAAAAAAGATTTCCCCGCACACACTTCGCTGTGCTATAGTGCAGCGCAACAGCAACTAGGTGCGACCGCGCCACGGCATCACGAAAGGAGCCACCAACATGAAGAACACGATGAAGTCTCTCAACAACTGGTGGTGGCGTGATGCGAATACGATCGGTCGACAGTGAGTCCCTCACGCCTGTTTTTGCGCTCTAGGTGATTGGAAGGCCTCCGGTTTCGACCGGGGGCCTTTTTCTATCTCGAGCCCGATCGCATTCGCATCACGCGCCTCCGCTTTTCTCTTGCACTCCCATTCCGAAAGGATTTTCACCATGTCTCAGAACACCACCGCCACCCAGCCCCGCACCGTCCAGACCGCCGACCGTGGCAAACTCGATGTCCGCGCCCTCGTCCTGCTTGCCATCCTGCTCGCCGCCGGCTTCATCCTCAACTTCACCGTCGGCAAGGCCATCTCGGGCATCTCGGGCGGCATGATCAGCCCCGAGTTCATCATCTCGGCCTTCTGCCTCACCATCCTGGTCGTTCGCCCCAACATCGGCCAGGCGCTCGTCATTGGCCTCATCTCGGCTGCCGTGATCCAGATCACCACCACTTCGCCTTTCGTCGATTTTGCCGCCGAGGGCATCGCCGCCATGCTCATGGCCGGCATCGTCAACGGCGCCGGCAAGAACGGTCAGGTCAAGCCCGCGATCGCCATTGTCGCAACCTTCCTGACCACCTTTGTCTCCGGCGTCATCTTCATGGTCATCAAGATGGCCATGCTCGGCGTGGTAGGCGAGCTCGCCGCCGCTATGCTGCCCGTCGTCGCCATGACCGCCGTTTTTAACGCTATCCTGGTCGGCGCTCTCTACCTGCCCATCCAGAAGGCCCTGAAGCTCAACTAACCCATCGCTGCCCACCATCAAAGACTGTCCCAAACGACTAGCTTTTGGGGACGTTCTTGAACGACTAGTCATGTAAGAACGTCCCCAATGACTATGAAAGGTATCCATGGAAACGATCATCAACGTCGACGATGTCTCGTTCTCCTATGGCACGCAGACCGAGCAGGCGCTCAGCCACATCTCGCTCAGCGTGAACAAGGGAGATTTCATCGGCATCATCGGGCCCTCGGGCGCCGGTAAGTCCACGCTTGCCGCCTGTCTGTCGGGTGCCGTGCCCCACCACTACACCGGCACGTTCTTTGGGTCCGTCATGGTTGACGACCACGACACCTGCGAAGTCTCGCTCACCGATGTGTCGCAGATCGTCGGCAGCGTGTTGCAGGACATCGACACGCAGATGGTCGCCTCGGTCGTCGAGGACGAGATGCTCTTTGGCCTCGAGAACTTTGGCGTTCCCCACGACCAGATCGAGCAGCGCGTGAGCGAAACGCTCGAGACCGTCGGCATCAGCGACCTGCGCGACCGCGAGATCGCCACCCTCTCGGGCGGACAGAAGCAAAAGGTAGCCATCGCCGCCATCCTCGCCATGCGTCCGCGCGTCTTGGTTCTCGACGAGCCCACCGCGGCACTCGACCCCGCCAGCTCCACGTTGGTTTTCGAGACGCTACGTGAGGCGAACCGCGCACTCGGCATCACCATCGTCGTCGTTGAGCAAAAGGTCGCCCTGCTCTCGGAGTACTGCAACCGCGTGCTCGTGCTCAACCATGGCGAAATTGCGCTGCAGGGCGAGCCACACGAGGTCTTCGCGCATACCGACGAGCTCCGTGTCATCGGCGTCGACTGCCCTCGCGTCACGCGCATCTTCAATAGCCTCGAGGCCGATGGTCTGGCAAGTGGTACCCCTTGCCTGGATGTCGATGAGGCCGAGCGCCTGATTTCGGGCATCGTCGACCCCGCACACGCGGCCATCGAAGCCCAGGCGCCTGCCGGTTCCCCGCATGCACCGTCGTTGCGCCCTCATGCCAAGGACGCAGAACCCGTACTCACCTTCGACCATGTTGAGTTTGCCTATCCCAATGGCGGCGCCGCCGTACACGACCTTAGCCTGACGCTCTATCCCGGCGAGCTCGTGGGCATCGTCGGCCAGAACGGTGCCGGCAAGACCACGCTCACCAAGCTGCTCACGGGTCTGCTCAAGCCCGCCTCGGGCAGCGTGCGCGTCACGGGACTGGATACCGCAACCGTCCCCACGAGCCGCATTGCCCGCGAGGTCGCAACGCTCTTCCAAAACCCCGACCGTCAGATCTGCAAGGACACCGTGCTCGACGAGGTCGCCTTTGGCCTGGAGCTTGCCGGCATCGACCGTGCCGAGGCGCTGCGTCGCGCCCAGCTCGTCATCGACCGCTTTGGCTTGCCGGCCGATGAGGCGCCCTTCTCGCTCTCGCGCGGTCAGCGCCAGATGGTGGCACTCGCCTCCGTCGTGGTCGTAGAGCCCAAAATCGTGGTGCTCGACGAGCCCACGAGCGGCCTTGATTACCGCGAGTGCATGACCGTCATGGAAACGGTGCGTACCATGGCCGAGCGTGGCTGCGCCGTAATCATGGTCTGCCACGATATGGAAGTCGTCTCGGATTTTGCCGAGCGCATTGTGGTAATGGCCGACGGTCGCATCCTCGACCGCGGCCGCACGCACGAGCTGTTCTCGAACATCGATCTCATGCGGCGTGCCTACGTTGAGCCGCCCCAGGTCATCGAACTCTCGCGCCGTCTGGCATCTTCCGTCTCGCCCGCTTTTGCGCAGGTGAGCGAGGTCACCGATGTCGTTCGAATTACCAAGGAGATGGTCCACCGTGGTTAACGTCATCGACTACATGCCGGGCGATACGCTGCTGCATAGCCTGAATCCCGTCGTCAAACTGGGCCTCGCCGCCGCCATCATCGTCGGCATCTTCTTGTCCGACACCTACGTGGCGCTGCTGGGCTTTCTGGCGCTCACGCTCGCACTGGGAGCTTACGCCGGCGTCGTCGACCGTCTGTTCTCGCTGCTCAAGTTGCTGATTCCGCTCGCGCTTATCATGCTGATGCTCCAGCTGGCCTTTATGCGCGATGGCAACGTGGTGTGGGGTTTTATCACCGACACGGGCCTCATCACAGGATCGAAGGCCTGTCTGCGCCTGCTGGGTGTGGCGTTACCACTCATCCTCATGCTCATTGTGACCAAGCTCAACGACCTTGCCAACGCCTGCGTCGAGGTGCTGCATGTGCCGTATCGCTATGCCTTCACCTTTACCACGGCGCTGCGCTTTGTACCGGTGTTTGGTCAGGAGATGAATGCCATCATTGAGGCGCAGACCGCACGCGGCGTCGAGTACGATACCAAGAACCCCATCAAGAAGCTTAAGCTCATGCTGCCACTGTGCGTGCCGCTGCTCATCTCGAGCGTGGGCAAGACCGATGCCACAGCCTTGGCGGCAGAACAGCGCGGCTTCTATCTGCGTACGCGCGCCAGCTCGTACAAGCGCTACCCCATCAAGGGTCTGGACATCGCCGTGCTCATCGTCAGCATCGCCCTCATCGCCATCGGCTTCCTGTTCTAGTTCACCACTGACAGCAACCGCCCAACGCAAAAGTCCTCGGCTCGCACCAAACGAGCCGAGGCCTTACTGTTTCACCAGATAAAACCTACCAAAAATAAACCTGTCCCTTTTTGGCAGATCGAGGGCTATTGGCGGTAGGGGGCGCCGCTGCGGATGACGGATTCGCGCACCAAGACGTCCATGGCGTCGAGGGTGATCTCGGGCATCTCTCGGTACTTTTGCAACACCGAGAGCTCGGTGCAGGCCAGAATGACGCGGTCGCAGCCGCTACGGGCGAACTCCCACATCACGCGGTCGAACTTATCCATATCGGGCTCACGTCCGGCCTTCACATCATCGTAGATAAGCGACATCACATCGTTCTGACGTTTCTCGCTGGGATAGACAACCTCAACACCCGCAGCCTTACATTCGCGGCCGTAGACACCCGCGCCCACGGTTCCGTCGGTGCCCATGATGCCAATCTTGTGCACCGGCTCGGCCGGCATACTCAGGTTGGGGTCGAACTCGCACTCCCCCATCACCGCACCGGCCAGAGCATAGCGCACCGACTCACGCGGCATGTGGATAATCGGCACCTTCGTAAACGACTGGATCTGGTCGTAGAAGTAGTGCGACGTGTTGCAGGGAATGGCAATGTGCGCACAGCCCAGCGACTCGAGTGCCCGGGCACACTCTTTCATGGTCGCCAGCAGCTTGGCATGCTCGCCGGTCTTAATGGCCAGCGTGCGGTCGGGCATGGTCGACTTGGAGAGCACCACCATGTCGATATGTTCCTGATCGCAGGCAGCAGCCGTATGACGCACCACTTGGTCGTAGTAATACGACGTGGCCTCGGCGCCCATGCCGCCGATAACTCCCAGCTTTTCCATCGCCGCCTCCTTGGTGACGCTTGCGCAATTGCGCGTATCATACCCGCGCCCGCCCGATGCAAACCGGACGGGCGCCGCACTCATCTACTTGTAATACGTCTTGAACAGCTTAAAGTGGCGCAGCTTGGTGTGCCACATGCGCAGCCAGCGGTTAAAGACAAAGTCGCCCTTCATAAACGAAGGGTCGGCGCCCTTACCTTCCTTGTCCAGGCGATGCACCTTAGCGCGCAGCTCGGGATCCTTGACGTACTTGTCGACGACGCCCATGGGGACGACCATCCACAGGGCCTCGTCCTGCGCCGTCACAAACTCCGGCTCAAACGGGCGGTTGAACACATACTCGTCCACCACATACTTGGCAACGTTAAAGCCGCTGTTGGTAACGTAGTAGTTGCTGCGACCCTGGCGCGTGTTGAAATCGAAGAACTTAAACGAGCCGTCGCGCTCGTCGTACTTAACGTCAAAGTTGGAATAGCCCACAAAGTGAAGGTCCTCGAGCAGCTTGCGCACGCCGCCCATGAGTTCGTCGTTAGGCTCGGTAATGATACAGGCATGGTTGCCGACACCGTGGGGCTGATGCTCCTCGAGCAGCACATGGCCCAGGCACATCATGCGGACCTTACCGTTGCGGTCGGAATAGCTGGTGAGCACGCGCATGCACTCGTCGTTGCCGGGCACGCGATCCTGCAAGATCAGATCGTCGGTGTAGCCGCTGGCATACGAATCGCGAATGACCTGTTCCAGCTCGGCGCGGTCGGCAATCTCATAGGCCTTCTTCTGGCCCTCGAACTCATGCTGCCACCACATGATGCCGTCAGAAGGCTTCAGAATCATCGGGTAAGGAAAATCGATCTGGTCGAGCACTTCGGCAGGCGCCTCACCCTGAGCATTGAGCATCGCCTTGGTAAAGGTAAACGTGTGTGGATAGGGCACGCCATGCTTCTCGCACAGCTCGTAGAAGATCTCCTTCTTCTGGCACTGCTCGAGCATGCTGTAGGGCGCGTAGGGAGCGACGATGTTATCCGCCAGCTCATGAGCATCCTTGGCTTGAGCCACGAGAGCGACATAGTTGTCGCCGCAGCCCACAAGGACAATAGTCTTGTCGGCATGCGCTTGGGCAATGCCGTTGACGGTTTTGAGCATCACGGGCATGGTGTCGATATCCACGTTGGGCGTGTAGTCGATAATCTGGCTGCGGTACGCGGGACCCGTCTGATACTTGCCAAAGACCAGACTCTTGACCTGGTACTCCTCGTAGAAGGCGCGCGCCACCGAATAGGCGTTGATGTCGCCACCAAGCAGCACGGGAATGAACTCGCGCTCTGTAAATTGCAATGCCATGGAAACTTCCTATCATGAACTGCCCACACAACGGGCGGTCTTTGCGCAACTGATTTATTCTAGCGTGCCAAGCCGCCGGCGCCCAAAGCTCCACCGTATCTATGGCAATCGACGTAATCGTCCAGCACGAAGGCCAGCACGAAGACGGCGCTCACCGTTGTATGACAACGGGCAATGAACCTACCATTGTTGTAGGATTCAGTGTATTGACATCCTCGAGCGAAAGGCGCGCACGTGCCCCAAGACCATCCGACCGATAATCCCATCCTCAATGCCGCGAGGCGCGAGCTGGCGAAACGTGCGAAAGCGACCGCTCCCCTGTGCACGGCAAACGACGCCTACAACGGACCCGCCCACATCGTCTCGATCAACACGTCGGTACACAAGGGCACTCGCAAGTCGCCCGTCGCCGATGGACGCGACACCGTTATAGAGCAATTTGGCCTCGCCACCGATGCGCACGCCGGACATTGGCACCGTCAGGTTTCCTTTTTAGCCGCGGAGTCCATCCAGACGGCGCAGGCACGCGGACTCGACGTACACGAGGGTGACTTTGGGGAGAACTTCACAACCCGGGGCATCAACCTGCTCTCGCTCCCTTTGGGCACACAGCTCAAGCTTGGAAGCGACGTGCTCGTCGAAATCAGCCAAATCGGCAAGGTCTGCCACACCCGTTGCGCCATCTACTATCTCGCCGGCGACTGCATCTTTCCCCACGAGGGCGTTTTCGGCGTGGTACTAAAGGGCGGAGAGGTCAACGCCGGTGACGAAATCCAGGTAGTCAAGCTCGGCGACGGCACCTGTTCGTTCACCCCCGCCGAGGCCCTCGAAGAGATTGAGCAGGCTCGCCAGAAGGGCACGCTGTAGTTATAAAACCCCACGTTGAGATGGCTTTTACAGCCCAAAACTCCTCTCAAACAGAGCTCTGTAACGTTAAAGTTGAACTCTATGGTTTCTCAACAATTCATCATAACTGCAGGTCAAAGCCAAAGCCTCAAGTTCAACTTGACCCTTTGGAACCTTTAAGGTTCAAGTTGAGGTCGAAAGCAGTAGTAGAATACCGTTCGAACCATAACCTACGATTGATTGCAGAGGGACTGGATGCAGCATTCGAATCATCGCACCGCAGCGTTCATTGCGTCGAAGCCGGCTCGTATCATCACGAGCGCCGTGCTCGCCGTTGCGCTGACGGCCACGCCGATGCTCTCCCCCGTTGCGGCGTATGCCGCCTCGCAGGCAACGCAGGACCAGCTTTCCGCAGCCCAGCAGAAGATCGAAGCCGCCACGAGCGCCTACAACGACGCCCGCACCAAACTCGATGACCTGCAAAAGCAGATTGACTCCAATGAGGCAAGCATCGAGGAAATCGAGGCCAAGCTTCCCGAGCAGCAGGCCAAGGCAAGCTCCGCCATGCGCGATCTGTACAAGTATCAGAAGGGCACCAATCCCATCGTGAGCTTCCTGGTCAACGCACAGAGCCTGGGTGAGTTCATCACGACCTGCAAATACACCAACCAGATCACGAGCTCGAGCGTCGACGAGATCGAACAGCTCAATAACATGCAAACCGAACTCGAGCAGAACAAGGCTGAGCTCCAGCAGGCCAAGTCTCAGCTTGAGGCAGAGCAGAAAAACGCCGAGGATGCGCTGGCACAGGCCCAGCAGCTCCGCAGCGAGGCACAGGCAAAAGCCGAGCAGGAAAATGCCGCCGAGCTTGCCAAGCTTGAGGCCGATAAGGCCGCTGCCGCCGAGAAGCTCTCGGGCGAGGGCGTAAGCGGCAGCAATTCCAGCAGCCAGGCCACCAACACCAACACCACCATCGACACCACGGTGAACAGCTCCAATACTGGTAGCTCCGATTACGATTCGTTCATTAATGAGTGGACAGGCCGCATCGACAATTATCTCGCCGGCTCCCCCATGGCAGGCCAGGGCTATAACTTTGCCGTCGCCGCTTGGAATACCGGTGTCGACCCCCGCTGGTCCCCCGCCATCGCCTGCATCGAGAGCACCAAGGGTGCTTATTGCGCCAATTCTTACAACGCCTGGGGCTGGAGTGCACGTGGCGGCGGTTGGCGCAGCTTTGGCAGCTGGAGCGAGGGCATCTCCGCTCACGTTGCCTATCTGGGCGCCAACTACGGCTCCACCCTTACCCCGGCAGCGGCCAAAAAGTACTGCCCGCCCACGTGGCAGGACTGGTACAACAAAGTCGCCGCTCAGATGAACCGCATCTAAGTGCAACTGCAAAGGGCCCCAATGGGGTCCTTTTCTTTTAGGTAGCGGAGGTATCGACGACGCCGGTCGCATTGGCAACCGCGACTATGACAATCATGCATAGGAGCAGCACACCCAATGCCTTGAGCCAGAGTTTCGCGAGTTTCTTGCCGCGATAGCTGTCGAGCAGTGCGAATCGCCGACGAAGACGGCGCTTATCGAGCAGTGCGAAATGCATAAGCACCATAAGGCCATCGACAAAGAAAAAATACTCGATTATGAGAAGCCACGTCGGGTAGCTTTGGTTTGCTCCGGTGGGGTGAAAGACGGCAAAGTGACTTCCGGCAAAGAACACAAGCAGCGAGAAGCAGACGAGCGTATTCCAAATGCGGCCCAGAGACTCCGGAACGCGAGAGAGCAGGCCGCATGCAGCGGAGGCGGCAGGGCCAGGAGGCCCTGCGGGGTTCTGGAGCCCTTGGGGCGTCAACACCGTCTCCGAGGCCGGAGTTCGGACAGGCGGCGCAGGAGGCCGCACGGGGCGACTCAGATCGTATGCCGCGCGCGTCGCCCGTCCCAACGCTTCCGCACTCGCAAAACGCTTGGCCGGGTCGAGCGCCATCGACATGCAGACGGCATCGGCAAGTGGAGTGGGAATGCCGCGCGCCTCGCATTGCTCGCGCATGTCGAGCCCTGGCTTAGGGTCGACTCCCGTCAAGCAGAAGAACAACAGGGCGCCAAGTGCGTAGACGTCGCTTCGCACGCTCGTCTGCCCAAACCCATACTGCTCGGGCGGCGCATAGGGTCGCGTGCCAAACTTGACGGTGTCGGCATCGGCGCCATCGTGCCATACGCGCGCGATCCCCAGGTCGATAATCACCAGCGATGAAAATGTCAGGCCGTCATTAGGCGTATAGTTGGCACCTGTCACGATGATATTCGACGGCTTGAGGTCGCGATGGATCTCCGGCGCCGACGTCTCCCCCGCCATTGCAAAACCGGCATGGAGCTTACCCACGGCATCGCATAGGGCAGGATACAATTCACGCGCATAATCGGGGGTGGCTCCCAGACGGTCCACCAGCGCCCCGAGTGTCTCCCCTTCGATGTATTCCATAACCACGTTGAGCTCGTCGCCCACACGACGACAATCGACGATTCTGGGCAGGTGCTCAAAACGCCTGCCTGCCCGCTGAGCGGCAAATAGACGCTCGTATGCCCCTCCGATTTGAGCCGAAGCATCGATGCGTTTACGGACAAAGGGGCCGAGCGAACCACCGCCGGTTCCTTCAAAGTACACGAGCTCGGTTGTTTCAACGGACGAGCGCTTAAGTATACGCTCCACGCGATAGCTGTCGTCGCGATCGAGCGACGCCAGGTGCTCGACAAGCGCTGCGGTCAGCTCGTCATCGGAATATGTTGGGGTCTGAGTATCCATAGCCTCCATCATAGCGCAGGGCGCAAACGCCCCATGGCATCCGCGCCCCGTTCGTTTGCATCGTTGTTCGACAGCTCCGCCGGCTCAGATATCAGCCGCTAACTCACCGTCTCCTCGCCAAAGCGATACAGCTCCTCGTTGACCTTTTGGAGGCTGCACCCGCGATCGATACAAAAGATGATAATCGCATCGCGGCGGTCCTTGCAGTTAAGGACGCTTACCCCGGCAGCCGTCAGCGCACGGTTGGCCTCTTTGAGCGTCAGCGCCATCGCAAAGGCAATTTGCAGCACCTTATTGCGACTCGGATGACGTGCACCGGTAAAGATCTGATAGCCAAAGGTCTCATTGAGATCGGCCATACGAACCACGCGCGAGCGCTCCAAGCCCTTTTCCTGCAGTAGCTGCTTCAGGTAGTCCGAAAGCGACGGGGCGGCAAAGTCGTGCTCCCTGATATAGCCATCGATGTTTGGCGCATCGAGAAGCTCATTGAGCAACTCCTCGGTCAGCTTTTTAGAGGCTTCGGTAGTTTATGTGACAAGGGGCTAGCCTAGGCAGCAACGCTCTTCG
>CALKBO010000065.1 GCA_937989875.1 uncultured Collinsella sp.
CAGGCTGCTCAATTTCCGATGCTCTTTTTGCTCAAATCCTCTTGACGAAACACAACCGTTTGGATGGGCGGCGTTACCGATATGCCGGCTCTGCGTATTGCTCCGGCCGGCTCAATCTGGTGCCGCTGAATATGTGCGCCCGGACGAGCCGACGGCTTGGTGGCACTGCAGACATGCACGACATTCAGGTGTCGCCACGAGACCTCGAGCCCCAGCAGACAGGCGGCCGAAAACGAGCAGAACGTCCAATCGGGGTGGATGATCGCAAGGGCACGGAGGATTTCGCAATGGCGTTGCGCTCGGTTGAGTTCATCCCAGCGCGTTTTTCGCGCAAACAACCCCGGCATGGGCGAGACAACCGTGCCGCCGGTGCGCCGAAGGAGCGCTTTTCGGATCGCCGTGCTCGGGGGAATCAGACAGCGCCCCTCTTGTTCGGCTTGAGTGAGCAGTTGGTCGATGAGCTGGTCATTGCAATGGGTCATGAGCTACCGCCTCCTTTTGGGTAGCAAAAACGTATCAGCTGGAACTTGCCGCTCAGCTGACCAAAAGCTGACCAAAATCTAACCATGCAGGTAGATGACCTGCTTTTGGCGACATATTTCTTGTTTGAATCGGTGGGCGGTAATCGGTGACCGTGAACGGTAGCTGGATATGAAGTCTTGGTAAGTTTCGGGACGTGTACTTTTTGAAAAAGAGCATTCTATCTGCTGTTTTGTGTCTCTGGATCGCATGTTTGAAGGTCTGTGATAAGGGCGACGGATTGTCGTCTTGTATCTGTGGAAACAGTGATCCGGAATTGACGTTCGGAATGGGACGCGCTTTCCGGAACGCCCCTCAACCGGAAACTGCGTCCCAGATTTCGGCCTCGGAGTGGGATGCCGTTTCCGGATCGGGCCTCAAGCGGAAACTGCGTCCCGGAATCGAGCCTCGGGGTGGGACACGCTTTCCGGATGGGATGCTTGGCGGAAACTACGGCCCAGTTTTTGGCTCCAGAACGGGATGCATTTTCCGGAACGGTCCACGTGCGGTGGTGTACCGCCCCTTTCGTGTGCGCCGCTTGTCGAATTACGTTATAGCTAGCTATATTATAGGAAGGTATAATATAGCTAGCTATAACGTAAAGGAAGGATGGTCTATGTTTGTCGGAAGAACAGCGGAAATGTCCGAGCTCAATCGACTGTATGGCACGGACTCCTTTGAGATGCCTGTGATTTACGGCCGCCGTCGTGTGGGTAAAACGCGCCTTATCACAGAGTTCATCCAAGGCAAGAAGGCTATTTACTTTCAAGCTCGTCGTACCAATGCGGAGGCAAACCTGCACGGCTTTAGCCAGGCGATACTTGCAGGCTCGGTTGGTGCTGCAGGCGTGTCGTTTCGTAGTTTTGGCGAGGCGTTCGATGCATTGGTCACCATGGCTCGAACGGAGCGTTTGATTGTCGTGATTGACGAGTATCCCTATCTCGCCCAATCGAATCCCGAGATCAGCTCGTTGCTGCAAGACAAGATCGACCACTTATACAAAGAGACCAGGCTAATGCTGATCCTATGCGGCTCGTCTCTTTCGTTTATGGAGGAACAGGTGTTGGGCTACGAGAGCCCACTATACGGTAGGCGTACGGCCCAGTTTAAGATCATGCCGCTCGATTTTACGACGACCCTCGGGTTGTGGCAGAGCATGGGTCGCGAAGACGCTGCAGTTTGCTATGGCATGACGGGTGGCATTCCTGCATATATCGAGAAAGTCGATCCTGCCGCACCGCTCAAGGACAACATCAAACGTCTTTTTCTTACTCCTACGGGCTATCTCTTTGAGGAGCCGAGTAACCTGCTATTGCAGGAGTGCCGCAATCCCGAGCAATATGATGCGATCGTGCAAGCAATTGCCCAGGGGCGCTCGAAGATCTCGGAGATTGCGAGCTCTACGGGAATCCCTGCGAGCAACGTAAAGAGCTATGTGGATAAGCTGGCGTCGCTTGGGATTGTCGAGCGCGAGCTGCCCCTAAACGAGACGAGCAATAAGCGAGCCGTGTATCTGCTGAGCGATCAGATGTTTAGGTTCTGGTACAAGTTTGTTCCGCAGAACATCGGGCTGATTCAAAACGATATGGCCGAGATGGCGTATGAGCGCATTGAGCCGCACGTATCGGATTACATGGGTACGGTCTTTGAGCTTATATGCAGACAATACGTGTACGAACTCGCGCGGGCGGGCCAGCTTGATGTGGTTCCGGCAAGCGTTGGGCGCTGGTGGGGGACGGATAATCGCACGCATACGCAGGAAGAAATCGACTTGATTGTTGACGATGGCGAGGGCACTGCGCTGTTTGCGGAATGCAAATGGCGCAATGAACCGGTGGGCGAAGACGTGCTGCAAAAGCTCGTGCATCGAAGCGAGCTCTTTAGGCGGCAGCACAAAAGCTATGCGATCTTCTCGAAGCGAGGCTTTACGCAAGGATGTCAGGATGCTGCGGCGAGCAGGGGAGATACCAAGCTGATTTCGTTTGCCGAGATGTGCGAGCGGAGATAACCAAGCGCGCTCTGATTTGATGCTCGGAATGGGTCGCGCTAAGGATGCCAAGCGTAAAACCTTCAATGAAAATGGCGTAAAAACTACATCTGTCATGGCGTAAAAACTACATTGAAAGTAGCGTAAAATCAGCATTGAGAATGGCGTAATTTCGCATATCGCATGATAGAGAGGGACGGCCGTCTATGGATGCACCAAAGAGATTGACCCAAAAGGGATATAGGCCCCGGCTCATAGAGGAGCGCCTCGACACCCTTATGCGGGCGTTTGGCTGTGTGGAGATCAACGGCCCCAAATGGTGCGGCAAGACCTGGACGGCGCTCTCTCGCTCGGCGAGCGTCTCCAGGCTCGATGAGCCTGCGCAGCGTGCGGCGGCAGAGGTCGACCCAAGCCTGGCGCTCATCGGCGATGCGCCACACCTGGTCGATGAATGGCAGGAGGTGCCCGAGGTTTGGGATGCCGCCCGGCGTTTCGTGGACGCGAGCGGCAACGAACGGGGGACACTTTTGCTCACGGGCTCGACCGCGCTCAAAAGCGAGGAGCGCAGCCATGTTCGTCATTCCGGCACGGGTAGGATCGCCCGTCTGTCAATGCGCCCCATGGCCCTGTGTGAGTCGGGCGACGGCGAGCCGCTCGTGTCACTGGCAAGCCTCTTTAAGGGCAAGGATTTTGCCCCTCAGCGTCGCGAGAGCACGGTGGATGACGTCGCCCGCTGGTGCTGCAGGGGCGGTTGGCCTGCAAATCTTGGGCTTTCGGAAGATCTTGCGCGAGAGACGGCAAGCCAGTACGTGCACTCGGTGCTCGACGTCAACGTGCTGGACGAGGGCATGTCGTCCGAGCTTGCACACGGCCTTTTGCGAGCTCTTGCCATGAACGAGAGCCAGGCTGTCACGTACAAGACGCTCGTAAAGGATGCCTCGTACGGTGAGGCGGGCCCCGACGAGAGGACCATCGCTGCGTACTTGGACCTCTTCAACAGGCTCAAGCTGACCGAGGACCTCTGCGGATGGGAGCCGCCCATGCGCTCGAAGGCCCGCGTTCGCGTGCGCCCCAAGCGCTACTTCTGTGACCCGTCACTTGCGGCGGCGTTGCTGGGGGCTACCCCTGAGCGGCTGCTTGGCGATATGCAAACGCTGGGGATGCTCTTTGAGAATCTCGTCCTGCGCGACGTGCGCGTGTTCCTTTCCACCTACGGCGGTGTCGACAACAGTGTCCATTATTTCCGAGATGAGAAGGGCCTTGAGGTCGATCTGATCGTTGAGCACGACGGGCGCTGGGGAGCCATCGAGGTCAAGCTGAGTGATGCGAAAGCAGACGATGGAGCGAGAAATCTCAAGGCGCTGGAGAGGAAAGTGCTCTCCAATCCTGCCGCCCAGAATGCCACGCCGGCGTTTTTGGCGGTCGTGGTTGGAAAGGGGAGCATTGCCTACACACGCGACGACGGCGTGGCGGTGATTCCCATGGCGGCACTTGGGGCGTAGTGGTTTTGCGGGCGTGCCGTGCTTCCTTTACCGAAAATCCATTTGGTAAACCAGATGCTCGCGGATAGAATAAAGTTGACGGCAGCCCAAGGGTGATAGCTGGGCAGCGCCGTTGCTTGGTCAAGAGGTCAGTGCCTTAATGGCAGCGACTTGTTATGCTTCGAATGCTGCTTGAGTGCCTCGGAAAGTTCGATAAGCGCCGTGAAGAGCGAGACCAAAGCAACCAAGAGCTCTACGAGCTCTGATGGGTCCGGGATGACCGCTGATTCAAGTCACCGGGCCTAAATCTTTTTCATGCATTTGAATAGAGCGGGCGATTCTCTTGGGGCCGTCTGCATGGCGTGCGCCCGGCGCATGGCATTGCGCCGGGCTTTCATGTCCGCACGAGCGCCTATCCTTACGGCAATGTAGTCGCTTATGTAACAAGCGGCATTTGACGGAGAAAGGCCCTAACCGTGTCAGCTGAAAAGACGCCGTGCATCTCGGCTATCGATACGACGAACTTTGCGCGCCAGATCGTGCTGGACTTTGAGTTTGCGCCGGTGCCAAAGCAGCGCCAGCGCCGTGGACTGCGCAACGAGATTATCGAGGTCGGCGCCGTCAAGCTCGATTACCACGGCAACGTTATGGGCGAGTTCTCGCAGTTTGTGCAGACGGAATTTACCGAAGGTGTTGCGTCTCCCGTCCGCGAGCTTACGGGGATATCAGCCGTGGACACCGCGATGGCCGATCCGCTCTATGTGGTGATTAAAAGGCTCAGCGATTGGATTGGTCGCTACTCCGCCCAGGTGGTTTGCTGGAGCGGGGCGGACCGGCGACAGCTTTTGACCGAGTGCCAGGCAAAGCACATCGATCTTTCCGTATTTCCTACGGTCTGGGCCGACCTGCAGGCTTTTTACACTTCGATCATGGACGTGGGCAGCCACGGGTGCGTCTCTTTGAGTGATGCGGCGACGTGGTTTGGCATCGAGTTCGACGAGCCGACGGGTCACGCCCACAGCGCCCTTGCCGATGCGCGCGTGACCGCCAAGCTGCTCAAGCAGGTGATGGACGGGGACTACCGCGTGAGCCCGCGCGCCCAGGAAGTCCGCCAGCGGTGGGGGATGGGCGAGCGAGCTCAGACGCGCCTTTCTAGCAAGTGCCCCGAGCTGGGCGACCTGCTGCTGAAGCTGAAGGCGGCGGGAAGGTAGGGGCGTTAGCTGTCTGCATGGCGCGTGCCTGTCGCGTATCGTTACTCTTCCTGCTGCTTGGCAGGCAAGATGTAGACGTTCTCGGCGTCCACGGCGATCTGCGCGGGGCGGTTGTAGAGGGTGTCGATCTCCTTTACGCTCTGCTTGAACGGCGTGACGTCGGGCGTCTTTGCCTGATGGAGCTTTTCGAGGAGTTTCTCGGATTGCTTGTCGTTGAACTTTCCGATGCTCTCTCCTGTGCCTTCGAGCGCCTCGTCGATGAGTGTATGGTCGCCCACGGGGGTCTTTGCGATGGCGTGACCGAGCAATTTGCCCGCGGACGCGATACCGCCCAGCAGTGCCGCATCGACGGTGTCGACAGCCCCCGCTTCGAGTGCGTTGTAGCAGTCGGTGTAGAGCTCGCGGTACGCGATCGAATCAGCCTCGATCTTCGCAGTGGCGTCCGCGAGCTTTGCGGGCTCGAAGTTCTGGGCGAGCATGGGTTCGAGGAACAGCGAGAACGCGTGGATGTAGGTGGCGAGCTGGCAGTCTTTGAGGTAGTCGAGCACCTTGTCGAGGCGTCTGCCCAAGCCGTCTCGCACCTCGATGAACCCTTTCTTTTTCAGATCTGCCTGTGCCTGCGAGCGGAAGAGTTCCATGTCCTGCGCGGACGACTGCTTGATGTCGAGCACCTTCATATGGGCGTTTGCCATGTAGGTGGCGTTGCCGTAGTTGAGTCCGTAACCGTTGAGGATGTCTGCGAGCGTCTTGAGGCTGCCACGCATGTTGGCCTTGTCGCGCTGACGCATGTACTCGAACATTTCGTCGACGGACTCCTGGATGGAGTCGAGCTTTTGGTTTATCTGCGCGATTGCGGCTGCCATGAATAGCGATGTTGGATCGTAAGGCACCTGCGTGACGCTCGTGGCGATGTCGCCCTCGACTACGTGGAAGCGCACCTGCCCAAGGCCCTTGGCGGCGTCGCGGTAGCCCCCTGTGAGACCGCTGCCGTCCTTGAACGAGTTGAGTTTCGACGGATCGAGCGGGTTACCATATTTGTCAGTCGCCTGGAGCAGCGTGGGCACGCTCACCGTGTTGGTGACGGTGCGAAACATCGAGGGGAGCGAGGCGAACGCCACGCCGAGTTGGGGAATTCGCTCGAGCGGTAGCTTGATGGCGCCGGAGACGTCCACCCGCTTCTGAGTGAGCGCGAGGTGGATTTTGGTCGATGCGAGCTGTTTTGCCACGAGCTCCTCTCGGCCGTCGTTCGCCGAGGGTTTGGTCTCGTTGTCTGCCATAGCGCGCTCCTTGCTTACGTTGATAGTCGTGGGCATTATCTCATCGCCTGGTGGCTTGCTAGAGCGAGGTAGAGGCCGAGCGTCTGACGAAACTCGTTAACTGATTGCATTTCAGCGGATTGGGTTGATTATAAGAGAAGGACGGCTATCCATCTGCCCTTCCCAGTTGAGTTCGCTTTGAGCTACTGTTCGTGCCTATGCTGCTTGGGCTCAAGCCTTCTCGCTGCCGTGAAGCAGGTCGTGGCCGCCATGGCCAATGCGATGCTGGCCATCCAAGTGGAGTCGCCGGTTGCAGCGAGATTTGGTTCATCGGCTGTCGTGCGTCCCGACTTTTTTGTAGCCGCCTCGTCGGCGTCCTTTTCAGGAGTGGCAGGATCACTTTTGTTGTCGCCGGGTGAATCTACGTCGGTCTTTCCGCCCGCCTGCTCCCCTTGGGCCTTCCCCTCCACGGTGAAGGACGCATCGGTTGCCGTCCCGTCCTTCCAGACGGCCGTGACGGTGTGTCCGCCGGCGGCGAGCGTGTCCAGGTAGGACGGCCTGAGCTCGATAATCGTGCTGCCCCTGGTTGCGGTGTAGTTCTCGGCGGAGACCTCAGTTCCGTCCACGAGGAGACGCGTGAACTCATCGAGAGGACCGCTGAAGCGGAAGGTCAGACCGGCCTCGCCGTCCTTTGCATACGCCTGCCCGTCGCCCTTGGTGGCGGCATACAGCGGAGCGGTCACGTCGAAGGTGACGTCCCCCGCGTCGTCGACATCAAAGGTCTGAACGCCGGTCTTGCCGTTACGCTCGGCGTAGGCGGAGCTGTAGACGAAGGTCTCGTGGCCCGTCTTGTCGAGGACCGCGAGGGCTTGGATTTCAAACGAGCCCATCGAGAGCGACGTGGGGAACTCGATTTCGATATAGCCCCTTGCCGCATCGTAGCTGCAGCTCAACGTTTTGCGGGTCTTTAAAGAGTTCGGGTCCTCGACATAGCCGGGGTCGCCGAGGATCGGGGAGACAGACTTTACGCCGTCCGCGTCGCCTACATTGCAATAGATACGGAGGATCCCGCCGACGGGGACCCTCTTCGCGGAGATGGAAACGTTCGAGACCGTGGGCGGGTTCCGGTCGATCGCGCTGCCGGTCACCTCGAAGCACAGCTCGCTCGGGTCGCCAACCGAGAAAGTCGCGCCCGAAATGCCGTTGGCCCTGGCGTAGGAACTCTCGTACACATCGGTCTCGAACCCTAGGCCATCGGTGACCGAAAGGCCGATCAGCCTGTGCCTTCCGATCCTATTGCTGTCGAATGTGAGGTCAAACCCGTCGATAGACGAGCCTCCGTGATAATAGGCTGACGAAACAGAGCAGCCGTCGTCCGAATTCTCCCAGCCCTGCCGCAGTATGGGGGAAACGGAACGAACGCCGTCGGCATCGGAGACGGTCCAAGAGATGTGGAAGTCGGCACCGGTTGCGACCTCCCTGCTCGAGAGCGACACGGAGGACACGGTCGGCGGGTTTTGGTCCTCGGGTCCCTCGGTCACCTCATACTCGAGGGGGTCGGTGGTGAAGGTCGGACAGTCGAGCCCCTTCTCCTCGGCATACGTCGTGTCGTAGACATCGGTAACCCATCCAAGACTATCGGTCACGCCGAGGCCGATGATCCGGTACCTGCAGGGCCGGTCGCTCGGGGAGGTGGAGATATCGAAGCCCGCGGTCGTGTTGCCGGTCGACGAGAAGGCGAGACGGGAACTGATTCCATGGTCTCCGGTATCGTTTTCGACAACGACTTCGACTATGGGCGTGACGGACCGTACCCCGTCAGGGTCATCGACGCTATAGCCGACATGCAGCGTGGAGCCGGCCGTGACTGTCGTCGCGGATATCGTCACGTTGGAGATGCTGGGCGGGTTCGGGTCCGACGCGGCTAGGGCGGTTGAGGGCAAAGCAAGCGCTACGGTGGCGGACAGCGAGGCGAGCAGGCTAAGCGCGAAGCGCCTGGAGAATTTCAAGGAGGTCATTGGTGGTGCCGATCTTCCATAATTGTTGCAGCGATACCAGTATATCTTTGGCCCATGCTAGCCAGATGTTCTTTCCGCGAACGGCTCGTTAGTTTAGAGACGGCATATGGACGCCTGTCTCGTCCACGTTTCTCGTAAGGGCGATTATAAGGACATGAAGAGACTTTCTCGGAACAATCAATTGGGGATATCAAAGAAATGCTGGACGTCTCCCGATCGCTCAATGCCTTTGAGGTGAAATGCGGCGCATCGGCTACGTTGTTGAGATCATTTATCGAGCGATACGTCATTCCAGCTGAGGCCACCGTCATGAGGCTTCTGTTCCTACACCCCCCCGCAATCCCGCGCGCGGCACCCAACAGCTCGTACTCCCTCTCGCTCCACTGGCACAGCTCGGCGGTCTCGACGGCGTCGCGGCACAGGTCTAGAAACACCTCAGCTCCCTCGCAGAAGCACTCGCGGGCAAAGGCGCCGGATCCGTCCGCAACGCACTTGCCGTCAGCAAAGAGCTTCCAGCTGGACGGCTCGCGCGAGTTGTCGCCGGACAGCCTGATCTGCAGTACGTGCGGGCCGCCGGCGGCACGGAGCTCTTCCTCGAGCTTCTGTACCGTAAAGCGCATCTGGTGGGAGAGGCTGCTCTTGACCATGGCCGAGGCATAGCTGTTCGGCTTGTCCAGAAGATGCATGTGATTCGGTTTGACGACCAGATTGTGGAAGTTGCGCTCACTGCGCACGGAGAAATTGTCCATACGGACTCCTTTCATCGATGTTGGCAGGGCCACCGTGCCTCTTGGCCGGTTGGCGTCGGGATCGTGGAGCCAACTCTCTACCCCGACTCTGGATAAAACGCGCCCGCTCCTTGCGGGCACGATGGGGTCTATCAACGTGTACGGACATAAATCAAGCGCCATCCGCGAAATGACGCGCGGATGGCGTTGGTTTCCCAAGTGATTATTCGGCTTCCATCCGGAAAAGTGTCGAAATCAGCCGTGTAAAAGTACGGAAAAGTGTCGAGATAGGCATCTTAAAACTTCGGAAAAGTGTGGCTGGATGACAAAACAGCACTTAGAAGCCGGTGCTGGATGCGGGATCCTGCGGCCGCCTTCAGCTCTCGCTACTCGTCGTCTCCGTCGTTGGGGTCGCCCTTGAGGGTGTTGATGTCCAGGTACTGGTTGTCGTCCTCTTTTTGCTGGGTCTCCGACTCCGCTTGGGTGGGGCCGCGGAACAGCTGGAATCCCTCAAACGCAATGACACCGAGCAGGGCAATGACAATGGCGATAAAGGCGACCTTGACTGCCTGCGGAAATTCCGAGAAACGCAGCGCCTTTTCCTCGGCGTAATAATCGGCGAAGCGCTCTTCGCCCGTGCTTTTGGTATATGCCGGTGCGGACGCGGCCTCCGGGTCATATTCCGGTGCAGGCGTGGCAGCGTACGGATCGTTGAGATAATCGCTCGATGCGGTGCCATAATCCTCTGTCTCGATGCGACCGTTGCCAGCATAGCCATCGGAATAATCGGAATATGCCGCACCGCCCTCATAGTCCGCGGCGCTCGTGTTAGCGGCAAAAAGCGGGTTAACTGGAACATCGAGCGCCGGCATGCCGGTAGAGGTCTCATCCAGATCGGCTGCAGCCCAGGAATCGTAGGCAACCTGATGGGCAACGGGCTCATCGAGCCTTGCGACCGGAGGCTTGCGTGCCGCGGGAACGGGCAACTGCTGGGCGTTGTACATAACGGTGCTGTCGGCCGATTTGCCCTGCGTCGCTGCAGCGAGAAATGCCGCCGTCTCGGACGGGTCACTTGCGGGGCGGGGAGCTGGTGTGGGCGCCGAAGTGGGTGCGGGCGTAGGCGCGGGCGTCGAAACAGGCGACTGCGCAGGAGTCGGCGCAGGTGCGGACTTAGGCGCAAGTGCGGGATTGGGGCTTGACGGGCGAGCCCCGCCGCCGCCCATGAGTTCGTCGGCGGTCCACGGGCGATCATCCATCACATCGTCAAGGCTCAGTGAAAACAGGTCGTCTTCACCCTCATCGAACATGCGGTGCACATGTCCACCAATTGCCGGAATCAATCCGCGACCGGTGCATGATGCCTTGCTCAACGCCATTCTGTTCCATCCTTTCGAAATACCAATGACATCGATTATATGGAACTTCCCAAGCTGCTCGGTCTTGGATTCGTGCTTTCCAGAACTCGCGCCCAAAAGGGGAGGGGCAATCCAGGCGAGTGCCTACTTGTCGCCGGCCGCCGCCTTGGCCTCATTGAGGTAGCTATAGAAGCTGTACTTTGAGATGCCAAAGAACTCGCAGGCGCGCTCGCTCGACTTGGAAATGAGAAAGGCGCCGCGACGGTCGAGGTAGCCAATGGCACGAATGCGCTCGTCTTTGGTCATGAGTGCCGCGGGCTTGCCCACAAACTGCTCGCACTCGTGCAGCAGGTCCTCGAGCAGATCGCCGATGTTCTTGGTAATAGGCTCGGGCTCGGTATAGCCCGTGCCGCCGGTGCCGGTAAAGGCGTCGAGCGAACGCTCAAAAGCCTTCATAAGCGTAATGTCAAAGTTGATGCCCAAAATGCCGACGGGCTTGCCCTCGTCGTTGCGGATAAAGATCGTCGAGGACTTGAGCAGCTTGCCATCGGTGGTTTTGGTGAGGTATGGCTCGCGGTCGTGTACGTCGGTGGCGCCCTCGTGCATGGACTCAAACACGATATGGCTGGGGCCGTCACCCAGTTTGCGCCCGCTGACGTGGCCGTTTTCGATCACTACGATGGAGTGGTCCACGTCCTCGGTCTCCAGATCGTGGACGACGACTTCGCAGTTGGGGCCAAATTGGAGCGCCAGACCGTGTGCGAGGCGCTTGTAAAACTCAATCTGTGCGGGGGTCATGGGTACCTTCCTAAAAATTAGTTTGGGCTCACTGTGCCATAAACCACACCTGTTCGCAAATAACGAAAGCGTCGCTGCGTTGTGTGACCGTTCGGCGGCGAAAAAGTACCGATTACGGCAACAAACAATTCGTTAGGTATGCCAATCAAAAAGTGTGATAGAACATTACTAACAAACTTTTTGTTTGGCATCCACATAAAAGTTCAGCCGTGTGAATGGGATCGGGCTGAAACGCGTATGCGGGGGCCGGCAAGAGAGAACTTAAGGAGTTCACCGTATGGCCGATAAGATCCAGTGGGCGAGCAACACGATGCCCAAGAGCGATGACAAGCACTTGGGAATCATGAGTCTCGACCACGTGAAGAAGGCCCGCGCCTTCCACCAGTCGTTCCCTCAATATACCGTCACCCCGCTTGCCCGCCTGGACGGCCAGGCCGCGCGTCTGGGCCTGTCCAACCTGTGCGTTAAGGACGAGAGCTATCGCTTTGGCCTCAACGCCTTTAAGGTCCTGGGCGGCTCGTTTGCCATGGCCAACTACATTGCCGACGAGACCGGCAAGGACGTTGCCGACTGCACCTTCGATTACCTGACCTCCGATCAGCTGGCCGAGGACTTTGGCCAGGCTACCTTCTTTACCGCCACCGACGGCAACCATGGCCGCGGCGTGGCATGGGCTGCCAACAAGCTGGGCCAGAAGGCTGTCGTGCACATGCCCAAGGGTTCCACCAAGCCCCGCTTCGATAACATCGCCGCCGAGGGCGCCACGGTGACCATTGAAGAGGTCAACTACGACGAGTGCGTGCGCATGGCCGCCGCCGAGGCCGACGCCTGCGAGCGCGGCGTCATCGTTCAGGACACCGCCTGGGAGGGCTACGAGAAGATCCCGTCCTGGATCATGGAGGGTTACGGCACCATGGCTTCCGAGGCTGCCGAGCAGCTGCGCGAGATGGCCATCAACCGCCCGACGCACGTGTTTGTCCAGGCTGGCGTAGGCTCGCTCGCCGGCGCCGTGGTGGGCTACTTTACCAACCTGTATCCCGATAACCCGCCCACCTTCGTCGTGGTTGAGTGCGCGCCTGCCGCCTGCCTGTACAAGGGCGCTGCCGCCGGCGACGGCGATCCGCGCATCGTGGACGGCGACATGCCCTCCATCATGGCCGGTCTGTGCTGCGGCGAGCCCAACATTCTGGGCTGGGATATCCTGCGCAACCACACCACCGCCTTCGTGTCTTGCCCCGACTGGGTCACCGCTCGCGGCATGCGCACCCTGGGCGCTCCCGAGAAGGGCGACCCGCGCGTCATCTCCGGCGAGTCCGGCGCAGTGACCACCGGCCTGGTCGAGACTCTCATGCTCGATCCCGAGTACGCCGAGCTCAAGGAGCTCATCGGCCTGGACAAGACGAGCTCCGTGCTCTGCTTCTCCACCGAGGGCGACACCGATCCCGACCAGTATCGCCGCATTGTTTGGGAAGGCGAATATCCCACTTGTTAATCGTTAGGGCGGAGTAAATAGGTATCGCTCCGCCACCTCACAGGTAGATTCCTTCGTTTGAAAGGTTATGAACAATGGCTAAAGAACTCGATTTCGACGCTATCAAGGCTGCTGCTGAGTCCCACCGTGCTGATATGTCGCGTTTTCTTCGCGCAATGATTAGCCATCCCTCTGAGTCCTGCGAGGAGGGTGAGGTTGTCGCTTGCATCAAGGCCGAGATGGAGAGCCTTGGCTATGACGAGGTCAAGGTCGACGGCCTGGGCAACGTCATGGGCTTTATGGGCGAGGGCGACAAGATCATCGCCATCGACTCCCACATCGACACCGTCGGCATCGGCAACATCGAGAACTGGGATGCCGATCCCTATGAGGGCTACGAGACCGACGAGATCATTTACGGCCGCGGCGGCTCCGACCAGGAGGGCGGCATGGCTTCCGCTACCTACGCTGCCAAGATGATGAAGGACATGGGTCTCATCCCCGAGGGCTACAAGATCATGGTCGTCGGTACCGTCCAGGAAGAGGACTGCGACGGCATGTGCTGGCAGTACATCTACAACAAGGACGGCATTAAGCCCGAGTTCGTCATTTCCACTGAGCCCACCGACGGCGGCATCTATCGCGGCCACCGCGGCCGCATGGAGATCCGCGTCGACGTTCACGGCACCTCCTGCCACGGCTCCGCTCCCGACCGCGGTGACAACGCCATCTACAAGATGGCCGACATCATCGCCGACGTCCGCGCCCTCAACAACAACGGCTGCGACGAGTCGACCGACATCAAGGGCCTCGTCAAGATGCTCGACCCCAAGTACAACCCCGAGCACTACGAGGATGCCCGCTTCCTGGGCCGCGGCACCTGCACCGTCAGCCAGATCTTCTACACCAGCCCCAGCCGTTGCGCCGTGGCCGATTCCTGCGCTATCTCCATCGACCGTCGCATGACCGCCGGTGAGACCTGGGAGTCCTGCCTGGACGAGATCCGCAACCTGCCGGCCGCCAAGAAGTACGGCGACGACGTGAAGGTCTCCATGTACATGTACGACCGTCCGTCCTGGACCGGCGAGGTCTACGAGACCGAGGCTTACTTCCCCACGTGGATCAACAAGGAGACCGCTCCGCACGTCAAGGCCCTCGTCGACGCCCACAAGGCCATGTTTGGTGACGAGCGCATCGGCTGCGAGCCCAGCATGGACAAGCGCACCGGTCGCCCGCTGTGCGACAAGTGGACCTTCTCCACGAACTGCGTTTCCATCCAGGGCCGCTATGGCATCCCCTGTGTCGGCTTTGGCCCGGGTGCCGAGTCTCAGGCTCACGCTCCCAACGAGGTCACCTACAAGGACGACCTGGTCACCGCTGCCGCCATGTATGTGGCTGCCCTGAACCTCTACGATCCGAGCCAGGCCGATGGCGACGCCACCGTGTTCCGCGCCGGTCTGACCAACAACAAGATCGATTAGTCCCATTCCTCGATTTTGTTGAGCCGGGGGCCGCTCGTGTCCCCGGCACCCCCTGTTGACTTGGGGCCCGCGGTCGTTATCTCCCATGCTTCCTCAACGGTGGCGGGTCCTCGTCATGGTGCTCTGCATGTTCTAGCCACACGCGCATGCCGGAGCGCATCAACTCATTGCGATCGTTTCATCTTTAGAAAGGACATTTCCATGGACGTCAAGTTTACCGAGCTCGTCGAGCAGCTGAACGGCCTCGATTTTAAGGGCATGTACGGCAGCGACTTCCTGCACACTTGGGACAAGACCACCGATGAGCTCAAGGCTCTCTACATCGTCGCCGACGCCCTGCGCGAGCTGCGCGAGAACAACGTCTCGTCCAAGATCTTCGACTCGGGTCTGGCCGTCTCCCTGTTCCGCGACAACTCCACCCGTACGCGCTTCTCCTTCTCTAAGGCCGCCAACCTGCTCGGCCTTGAGCTGCAGGACCTGGACGAGAAGAAGTCCCAGATCGCTCACGGCGAGACCGTCCGCGAGACCGCTACCATGATCTCCTTCATGGCCGACGTCATCGGCATCCGCGACGACATGTACATCGGCAAGGGCGACGCCTACATGGCCGAGGTTTCCGAGTCTGTCCAGCAGGCTTACGAGGACGGCGTTCTGGATCACCGTCCCACGCTCATCTCCCTGCAGTCCGATTCCGACCACCCCACGCAGTCCTCTGCCGACATGCTCTACCTCATCAACGAGTTTGGTGGCCTCGAGAACCTCAAGGGCAAGAAGGTTGCCGTCACCTGGGCCTATTCGCCCTCTTACGGCAAGCCGCTGTCCTGCCCGCAGTCGCTGATCAGCCTGCTGCCCCGCTTTGGCATGGACGTCACCCTGGCTCACCCCGAGGGCTACGACCTCATGCCCGAGGTCGTCGAGCGCGCCAAGGGCTATGCCGCCGAGTCCGGCACCACCTTTAAGCAGGTCAACACCATGGCCGAGGCCTTCGAGGGCGCCGACATCGTGATCCCCAAGAGCTGGGCTCCGTTTGCCGCCATGGAGAAGCGTACCAACCTGTACGCCGAGGGCGACGACGCCGGCATCGCAGTGCTCGAGAAGGAGCTGCTCGCCCAGAACGCCACCCATCAGGACTGGTGCTCCACGACCGAGCTCATGGAGAAGACTGCCAACGGCCAGGACACCATCTTTATGCACCCGCTGCCCGCCGACATCTCCGGTGTCTCCTGCGAGCACGGCGAGGTTAACGCCGACGTCTTCGACATGCACCGCGTGGGCATGTACAAGGAGGCCAGCTACAAGCCGTACGCCATCGCTGCCATGATGTTCCTGCAGAAGGTTGCCGATCCCGCCGCTACCCTCAAGGCCCTCGACGAGCGCAACACCGCCCGTTGGTTCCAGGCCTAAAGCTGGGCTGAGAAATGGCTAAGCGTATCGTTGTCGCCCTGGGCGGAAACGCCCTCGGCGCCAACCTTCCCGAGCAGATGGAGGCCGTCAAGACGACTTCCAAGGCTATCGTCGACCTGATCGAGGAGGGCAACGAGGTCGTCGTCGTGCATGGCAACGGTCCCCAGGTGGGCATGATCGCCAACGCGATGGCTGAGCTCACGCGCTCTAATCCTCAGAAGTACGTTCCCTGCCCCTTGTCCGTTTGCGGCGCCATGAGCCAGGGCTACATTGGCTATGACCTGCAAAATGCGCTGCGCGAGGAAATGCTCGACCGCAATATCGACAAGGGCGTCGCCACCGTGCTCACCCAGGTCGAGGTTGCGGCAGACGACCCGGCCTTTGCCGACCCGGTCAAGCCGATTGGTCCGTGGATGAGCGAGGCCGAGGCCAAGGAGCTGGAGGCCGACCGCGGCTACCAGTTCATCCACGACGAGAAGCAGGGCTTCCGTCGCGTGGTTGCCTCGCCCAAGCCCGTGAACATCGTCGAGCTCGACACCATCAAGTCGCTCGTCGAGTCCAACCACGTGGTGATCTCCTGCGGCGGTGGCGGTATTCCCGTCACCAAGGCACAGGGCAACCACCTTAAGGGCGCTGCCGCCGTCATCGATAAGGACTTTGCGGCCGAGAAGCTCGCCGAGCAGCTCGACGCCGATGCCCTGATTATCCTGACGGCCGTGGAGAAGGTTGCCATTGGCTTTGGCACCGACCACGAGCAGTGGCTCGACACGCTGACTGCGGCTGACGTAAAGCGTCTGTCCGAGGCCAACGAGTTCGGTCGTGGCTCCATGCTGCCCAAGGTCCAGGCCGCCTCGACGTTTGCCGAGAGCAAGCCGGGCCGCACGGCGCTCATCACGCTGCTCGAGAAGGCGCGTGACGGTCTTGCCGGCAAGACCGGTACCACGTTTACCGGCGACGCTGAGTAGGCATATCTGCACCATTGAGGAGGGTGCCCTGCGTCGCGGGGCGCCCTCCTTTGTGCTATGGAGAGCCAAGGGGCGTTCGCTGGAAAAACGAGCGCATGCCTGTTCCGACGGAGTGTGAGCTTGGTATGGTGGGTATAGCAACTATGGCGTCCAAGGCAGCCAGGGGAGGTTTGCGGAGATGAAACTTGGTTGCGTGATTATGGCTTCGGGCGAGGGCAAGCGGTTTGGCTCTAACAAGATGCTCGCCGATATCTATGGCGAGCCGCTGATTGTCCGGACCATCGATTCGGTTCCCCGGGGCTTTGACGTCGTGGTTTCGACGCGTTGGCCCGAGGTCGCTAAGATTTGCGAGGACAAGCATTGCCCGCGTGTGCTGCACAATGGCGAGCTGCGCAGCGAAAGCGTCCGTGCGGGCCTTTCGTGGGGAGCCGAACGCAACTGGAAAGGTTGCCTCTTTTTGCCGGGCGACCAGCCGCTCGTGAGCGCGGATTCTTTTGAGGCCATGGTTCGCGCGTTTGACGAGCGTGACCGCAAACATCCGGTGCGCTTGGCGTGCAACGGTGAGCCTTCGAGTCCGGTGCTCTTTCCGGCGGAACTGTTCGATGCGCTCATGCGTCTTGAGGGCAAGGACGGCGGCGGTTCGATCCTCAAGGACCGTACCGACGTGGTGCTGGTCGAGGCGCGTGCCTACGAGCTGTGGGACGTCGATACCGCCAAGGGACAGCAACGCATAACGGAGCATATCGCTGCCTGCTCGTATTTTGATCGCGTGGCCAACAGCATCAATCAATAAGGAGCAATTATGATCATCATAAAAAACGGCGCGCTCGTGACGCCACAGGGGCTTCGCCGTGCCGATCTTGCCATGGATGGCGATAAGATCGTGCGGATTGCCGCGGCGATTGAGCCGGCCGAGGGCGATACCGTCGAGGACGCCGCGGGCTGCTGGGTGTTTCCCGGCTTTATCGACGGCCACACGCACATGCAGTGCTGGACCGGCATGGATTGGACAGCCGATAGCTTTGAGACCGGCACGCGCGCGGCTGCCTGCGGCGGCACGACGACCATCGTGGACTACGCGACGGCCGATCGCGGCGTGACCATGCCCGATGCCTTGGCCGAGTGGCATCGCCGCGCCGACGGAACCTGCACGGCTAACTACGCCTTTCATATGGCACTCGCCGAGTGGAACGAGCGCAACCGCGCCGATCTTTCGGCCATGCGCGAGGCGGGCGTATCGTCGTTCAAGACCTACTTTGCCTACGACCACCTGCGCCTGGACGATGCCGAGACGCTCGAGGTGCTCGAGGAGCTCAAGCGTATTGGCGGCATACTGTGCGTGCATTGCGAGAATGGCACGTTGGTGAATGAACTGCAGAAGCGCGTATACGAGCAGGGTATCCACGGGCCCGAGGGCCATGCGCTCAGCCGTCCGGATGTGTGCGAGGCCGAGGCAGTGAGCCGTCTGCTGTATCTGGCGCACCTGGCCGGCGACGCACCGGTCAACGTGGTGCACCTTTCGACCAAGCTGGGGCTCGAGGCCATCCGTGCCGCCAAGGCGCGCGGGCAGAAGAATGTCTATGTCGAGACCTGCCCTCAGTATCTGATGCTCGACGATACTTGCTACTTGGAGCAGGGTGAGGACGGCTTTGCGGGTGCCAAATATGTGATGAGTCCGCCGCTGCGCCATGCCGGCGACCGTGCGGCTCTGCGCGAGGCGCTTGTGGCCGGCGAGATCGATACGATTGCGACCGACCACTGCAGCTTTAACCTGCATGGGCAAAAGGACCGCGGGCGCGACGATTTCCGTGCGATTCCCAACGGCGGGCCCGGTGTGGAGCATCGTCCCGTCGCGATTGCCACGAGCTTTGAGGGACAGCTGGGACCCGAGGACCTCTGCCGCTTGATGAGCGAGAACCCGGCGCGCGTGTTTGGCATGTATCCGCGCAAGGGCTGTCTTGCCGAGGGTGCCGATGCCGACGTGTGCGTGTGGGATCCTTGCACGCGTTGGACGATCAGCGCCGCGACACAGCATCAGGCCGTGGACTACACGCCGCTCGAGGGCTTTGAGGCACATGGCCGCGCCAAGGCCGTGTTTGTGAACGGCGTGCTGGCGGCACGCGACGGCGAGCCCACCGGAGCCCAGCCCGGCCGCTACGTCCCCCGCTAGCAGCAAAGATGCCGTGTCCCCTCCTCAGTTGCGGTGAAATACGGACTGTTTGCGGCCGTCGGGCGGCCAAACAGTCCGTATTTCACCGCAACTGAGGAGATGGGGCCGGCTACTTGAGGCTGCTGGCGACGACGGGGCGGTCGAGAGCTGCCTCGAAGCGGTCGGCCATCGTGGGGTCGCTGAGCGTGTCGACTTGGTTGAGCATGACGCGTGCGGTGCTGAGTTTCAGCGCCTGCATCTCGGCATTGAGCACCTGGGCGACGCGCTCGGGCGTGGCGATGTCGGTGAGCTCGCAGCCGCAACGCTCGCAAAAGAGCTCGGGGCGGTGGACGGCTTCGTTGATGGGCTTGCTGAGTCCCGAGGCGCCGACGACCCAGACAACGTTTGCCGTGCCGGCGGGAACGACCGGCTCCCACGGGGCATGCGCCTTGAGCGGGAGTCGCTTGCTACCGTCTGCCTCGGCCAACACATAGTCAAAGCGCTGTGCCAGCCCGCCGAGTGGCTCGGCGGGGGCGGAGAGCTTGCCTGTCTCCGGGTCCAAAACACCCACCTGGCAGATACTTCCGCGGCTCATGCCCGCGCATGCCTCGCAGGTGCAACCGGGGACATGCGAGGCGCCCGGCTTCCAAGGCGCGGCGTCCAGGCGACGATTCGACCCGTCCCATGGCACGCCGGCAACGGGAAGCATATGCGTGGTGGTGCAGAGGAGCACGCGGCCGCCAGCGCGCATGAGCTCAAGACCCAGCGTTTTGAGCAACGTCGACTTGCCGCCGCTGCCGATAATCGCGGTAATGCCCGGCTCGATCCTGAGCGCCGAGGCAAGATTGCCGCTAACCGTTTCCATCTGTTCACCGCCGTATAATACTGTGATAATAAATAATCATCAGAGTAGCGGTCGAACCGCTTTTGCTCTGCTCAAACCGTAGCACAGGGAGGTGCCCCGGGAATGCTCGTTTATGTTCGCGGCGCCGGCGATATCGCCACGGGTGTCGCCGCTCGCTTGGTGCGCGCCGGCGTGTCGGTCGTCATGGCCGATATCGCGGTTCCCACGTGCATCCGCCGCACAATCAGTTTTTGCGAGGCTATTCGCCTGGGCGAGGTCCAGGTCGAGGGCATTCGCGCTCGCTTGGCGCAGACGCCGGCAGAGGCGCTTGAGATTACCCAAGCGGGGGATGTTGCCGTCGTGGTGGACCCTCAGGCCAAGATGCTCGATGAGCTTAAACCCGCGGCTGTGGTCGACGCGATTCTGGCCAAGCGCAACCTGGGCACCACGCGCGACATGGCGCCTACCGTCATCGCCGTGGGGCCGGGCTTTACCGCGCCGGTCGATTGCGACGCCGTGGTCGAGACCATGCGCGGGCATTTTTTGGGCCGTGTCATTACCCAGGGCTCGCCCCAGCCCAACACGGGCGTGCCGGGCGTGATCGCCGGCTATGGCAAGGAGCGCGTTATCCACAGCCCCGCCGCCGGCGTGTTTCGGTCCGACCGCGCAATCGGCGACATCGTGAGCGCCGGAGACGTGATTGGCTACGCGGACGATACGCCCATGTGCACACAGATCGATGGCTGCCTGCGCGGGCTTTTGGCGAACGGCGTGCAGGTGACTGAGGGCTTTAAATGCGCCGATGTCGATCCGCGCGGCGATGCCAGCTATATCAACTACATTTCGGACAAGGCGACGTCGGTCGGCGGCGGCGTGCTCGAGGCACTCGCTATGCTCACCGATATCTTTAGAGGATAGAAGGCGGCAATGGAAAAGCTCGATGTTGTGAATGCGGCGCTTGCCGCCCTGCGTGCTGGCGAGACGTGCGAGCTGGCGGTCGTGGCCGGCACGGCGGGGTCGTCACCGCGCGGTGTGGGCGCATGGATGGCCGTCTTTGCCGACGGCAGCCAGGCGGGCACTATCGGCGGCGGCAAGATTGAGCTCTTTGCGCTGGATGAGGCGCGCGAACTCCTGAGCGCGGGACAGTCGCGTCTGGTCCGCTACACCATGGGCGGCGAGAACTCCGATACCGGCATGATCTGCGGCGGAGCCATTTGCCTGTGCTATCTGCATCTGGATGCGACCCAGGCACCGTTGTTCCAGGAAATTGCCGACGTCTTGGTCTATCGGCGCATCGGCGACTTCGTCATCGACTTTGAGCCGTTTATCGCGAGCGCGCTCGAGGGCGATGTGGCCGAGTACCATGGCGAGGCATCGCGCCATACCATTGCGGGCTGCCCCGGGCTTTCACTGGTGGAGGAGGGGAGTAACGTCACCTACACCAACGCTGCCTCTGAGATCCCCGCGGCGCACATCGAGACGCTCTGCCCCGAGGGCCTGACCTACATCTTTGGCTGCGGACACGTGGGCGCCGCGACGGCGCGCGTGCTCACGGCGGCGGGCTTTGCCGTCGTGGCGTGCGACGACCGCCCCGGCACGCTGACCCCCGATTGGGTACCCGGTGTCTACGATCGTCGCTTGGTCGATTACAAGAACCTGAGCGAGCTGTGCCCCATCGGCCCGCGCGACCTGGTGGTCGTCGCCACGGCGGGTCACAAGTCCGATATCGACGTGGTGATTCAGGCCATGCGCGCCAAGCCTGCCTACCTGGGCTGTCTGGGCTCGCGCCGCAAGACGGCCTTTGTGCGTGCCCGCCTGGAGCAGGAAGGCTTTACGCAGGACCAGATCGACGAGCTGCACCTTCCGATCGGCGTTGCCATCGAGGCCGAGGACCCCGAGGAGATCGCCATCTCCATCGCCGCCGAGATGATCCACCTGCGCCGCACCAAACTCGTCCCCCGCAAGCGCTAATCGCGTCCCCACCAATTAAGTTGCGGTGAAATACGGATTGTTTAAGCCTGTTAGGCCGCCCAACAGTCCCTATTTCACCGCAACTGCTTTTTGGGATCCATTTGTGCGGGGGAGTTGTGGAGTTGTGCAGGCAGACGAGGTTTTTCTGGAAATATGCTCCCGATGCGCGTATAGTACCGATTGTTTTGTCGGCTCCTGCTGCGTCGAGTCCAAACCGCGAAATGCCATGAGCGGCGCGGATGCAGCCAGGAGGCACGAGGACAACCCATCGTGGCCACGCCCCGTGCTTAAAACCCCAAGAAGGAGTGAACAATGGCAGAAGAGAAGTATGTGCCGCGTCTGAAGACCAAGTACAACAACGAGGTCAAGCAGCAGCTTCAGGACAAGTTCCAGTACGAGAACGTCATGATGATCCCTAAGTTTGAGAAGATCGTCGTGAACATGGGTGTCGGCGAGGCCGCTACCGATTCCAAGGCCATCGACGGTGCCGTGCGCGACCTGCGCGCCATCACCGGCCAGCAGCCGATGATCACCCGTGCCCGCAAGTCCATCGCTACCTTCCGCCTGCGCGCTGGTATGCCGATCGGCTGCAAGGTTACCCTGCGTGGCGACCGTATGTGGGAGTTCTTCGATCGTCTGACCTCCGTCGCGATCCCCCGTATCCGCGACTTCCGCGGCATCTCCGCCAAGAGCTTCGACGGCCGTGGTAACTTCTCCATGGGCGTCACCGAGCAGCTCATCTTCCCCGAGATCGACTTCGACTCCGTCGATCACCAGCGTGGTATGGACATCACTTTCGTGACCACCGCCAACACCGATGAGGAGGCCAAGGCCCTTCTGGACGCCTTCGGTTTCCCGTTCAAGAAATAGGTTCACCTGCCCTATAAGCGCCGTTCCCACAAGGGGGCGGCGCTTGGGGCGAACAATACTCTATGTGAGGAGGATATAAGTGGCTAAGACATCGATGATCGTCAAGTGCAATCGCAAGCAGAAGTTCTCTACTCGTGAGTACACGCGCTGCCAGCGCTGCGGCCGTCCGCACTCTGTGTACCGCAAGTTCGGCCTGTGCCGTGTCTGCTTCCGCGAGCTTGCACTCAAGGGCGAGCTTCCCGGCGTTAAGAAGGCCAGCTGGTAAGTCACTACCAGCGTTTCAAGCATCAGTTTGGAACAGGGAAAACGCGCTAAAAAGGCTTTGCCGTTAAGGGCGGCGAAGAACCAAGAGCACGTGTTCATCAAGAACGAAGGAGAATCTGTATGAACCTTACAGACCCGATCGCAGATATGCTTACGCGCATCCGTAACGCTAACTCTGTGAACAAGGCCACGGTCTCCATGCCGAGCAGCAAGAAGCTCGTCGAGATCGCTCGTGTTCTGCACGAGGAGGGCTACATCGAGGGCTACGATGTCGAGGACACCGTTCCCCAGAAGACTCTGCACATCACGCTTAAGTATGGTCCCAAGAAGGCTAAGGTCATCAACGGCATCCGCCGCATTTCCAAGCCGGGCCTGCGTAAGTACACTGGCGTTGCCGACATGCCCCGCGTCCGCGGTGGCCTTGGTACCGCCATTATTTCCACCAGCCATGGCGTCATGACCGACCGCGATGCTCGCAAGCACAACGTCGGCGGCGAGATCATCGCTTACGTCTGGTAATTCGCTCGGTAGGTAGAAGGAAAGGAGATCACCGTGTCTCGTATCGGTAATAAGCCTGTCCAGATTCCCGCCGGAGTCGAAGTGGCAGTCAACGGCAACAACGTTGTCGTCAAGGGCCCCAAGGGCCAGCTCGAGCTCGATGTCTTTGAGAAGCTCGCTATCAACGTCGAGGACAACGTCCTCACCGTTTCCCGTCCCGACGACGAGCGTGAGACCCGTGCCCGCCACGGCCTCACCCGTGCCCTCATCCACAACATGGTTGTTGGCGTTTCCGAGGGCTTCGAGAAGAAGCTCGAGCTCGCCGGCGTCGGTTACCGCGTGCAGCAGAAGGGCAAGAACCTCGAGTTCTCCCTCGGCTTCTCGCACCCCGTGATCGTCGAGGCTCCCGAGGGCATCACCTTCGAGGTTCCCGACAACACCCACGTGAACGTCAAGGGTATCAACAAGCAGCAGGTCGGTCAGATCGCCGCTGAGATCCGCGGCCATCGTCCTCCCGAGCCTTACAAGGGCAAGGGTATCCACTACGTTGGCGAGCACATCCGCCGCAAGCTGGGTAAGGCCGCCAAGTAGTCGTAACCGACTCACTCGCATAAGACCAGCACCCCGTCAGGTGCTGGCAAGATCAACCTTTTTAGGAGTTTACGTATGAACAAGCATAAGGCGAAGCTGGAAGGCCTCAAGCGTCGTCAGCGTCGTGTTCGCGGCAAGGTCTCGGGTACCTCCGAGCGTCCGCGTCTTCGCGTGACCCGTACTAACGCCAACATCTATGCCCAGATCATCGACGACAGCAAGGGCTCCAGCCTGACGCTCGTCTCTGCCTCGACCCTCGAGGCCGAGTTCAAGGGCACCCACACCTCGAACAAGGAGGCTGCGGAGAAGGTCGGTCAGCTCGTTGGCAAGCGCGCCATCGAGGCCGGCATCACCAAGGTCGCCTTCGATCGCGGTGGCCGTATCTACCATGGCCGCGTCAAGGCCCTCGCCGACGGTGCTCGTGCCGCCGGTCTCGAGTTCTAGGAGGTATGTAGCACATGGCTCGTAATCAGAAGCAGCAGCGCGAGGCCTCCGAGTTCGAGGAGCGCGTCGTTTACATCAACCGCGTGTCGAAGACCGTCAAGGGTGGTCGTCGCATGAGCCTCGTCGCTCTCGTCGTCGTTGGCGACGGCAAGGGCAACGTCGGCGTTGGCATGGGCAAGTCCGCTGAGGTGCCCATGGCCATCTCCAAGGCGTCTCTCGATGCCAAGAAGAACATGTTCCACGTGCCGGTGACCGATCAGGGCACCATTCCGCACGAGGTTCTCGGTCACTTTGGTGCCGGCCGCATCATCATCAAGCCCGCTGTCGAGGGTACCGGCGTTATCGCCGGCGGCGCTGTGCGTCCCCTCTTTGAGCTTGCTGGCATCAAGAACGTCCTGTCCAAGTCCCTCGGTACCGACAACGGCCTCAACATCATCAAGGCTGCCGTCGAGGGCCTCAAGGAGCTCTCCAGCCCTGAGGACGTCGCGGCTCGCCGTGGCCTGACGGTCTCCGAGATGTTCGTCGGTAAGGAGAACTAAGCATGGCTGACACCATCAAGATCAAGCAGGTCCGCAGCACCAACGGTTGCAAGCAGGACCAGGTCCGTACTGTCCGTGCCCTCGGTCTCCACAGGATCCGCGAGGTTCGCGAGATTGCTGACAACGAGTCCGTCCGCGGCATGATCTTCAAGGTCAAGCACCTTGTCGAGATTGTAGAGGAGTAGCAAATGCAGCTTCACGATCTTACTCCCGCGCCCGGTTCCACCAAGAACCGCAAGCGCGTCGGCCGTGGCAATTCTTCGGGTCACGGCACCACTTCTGGCCGCGGTCAGAAGGGCCAGGGTTCCCGCTCTGGTGGCACCAAGGGTGCCGGCTTCGAGGGTGGCCAGACTCCGCTGGCTATGCGCCTGCCCAAGCTTCCGGGCTTCCGTAACCCCCGTCGTATCGAGTACACCGCTGTTAACGTTGAGCGTCTCGAGCGTAAGTTCGAGGACGGCGCTGTGATCGACGGTGCCGCTCTTAAGGCCGCTCGCATCACCAAGAGCGAGTTCGAGCCCGTCAAGGTGCTCGGCAATGGTGAGCTCACCAAGAAGTTCACGGTCAAGGTCGACAAGGTCAGCGCTTCTGCGCAGGCCAAGATCGAGGCCGCCGGCGGAAAGGTCGAGCTGCCGTGCTAAATGGTCTTAAGAATGCTTTCCGCATCAAAGAATTGCGCGAAAAGATTCTTTTTACCATAGCTATGCTCGTCGTGTACCGCATTGGTGCGCACGTTCCTGTGCCCGGCATTCCCTTCCAGGGGATGCTGGGCCTTTTCTCGACCGATAACAATTCGGTCGCCGCAGGTGCTATGGCCCTCCTGAATCTTTTCTCTGGCGGCGCGTTGAGCTATGTGTCGGTGTTTTCGCTGGGCATCATGCCTTACATCACCAGCTCGATCATCCTCCAGATGCTCCAGGCCGTCGTGCCTTCCCTGCATGAGCTTGCCCGCGAGGGCGAGGTCGGTCAGACCAAGATTACGCAGTATTCGCGTTACCTCACCCTGGCTCTGGCAATCCTCAACTCCGTGGGTTACCTCTTCCTCTTTAAGAGCTTCGGCATCAGCTTTAATGGCGCCGGCGCTCCCGAGATCATCTTCGACCTCATGATCGTCGGTACGCTCACCGCGGGCGCTATGCTGATCATGTGGATTGGTGAGCTCATCACCCAGCGCGGTATCGGCAATGGCATGTCGCTGATCATCTTCGCGAACATCATGGCCGGTCTGCCGCAGGCTATCTTCTCCAGCACCGAGGGCAATGCCGGTGGCATCATCACCATGGTGATCATCTGCGCCATCATCCTGCTGGTTATCCCGCTGATTGTTTTCCTTGAGCGCGGCCAGCGCCGCATCCCGGTCTCCTACGCTAAGCGCGTCGTGGGCCGTCGCATGATGGGTGGCCAGACCACCTACCTGCCCATCAAGGTCAACACCGCGGGTGTCGTGCCGATCATCTTCGCTTCGGCGCTGCTGTACTTCCCGGCTCAGATTGCCGTGTTCTTCCCCGGCATCGGCTGGATTCAGGCAGTTGCCTCCGCGCTTTCGACCGGTTGGCTCAACTGGGTGCTTAACGTTGTCCTCATCGTGTTCTTCGCGTACTTCTACACCTCCATGGTGTTCAACCCCGATGACACGGCCGATAACCTTAAGAAGCAGGGCGGCTTTATTCCGGGCGTGCGTCCGGGTAGGGCTACCGCGGCCTACATCAAGAACGCGCTCAACAAGATCACGCTTCCCAGCGCTGTCTTTTTGGCGCTCATCGCCATCGTGCCTTCGATCATCTTCTCCTTCACGGGTAACCATCTGATCCAGGCATTTGGCGGCACGTCCATCCTCATCATGGTCGGCGTCGTGCTCGACACGGTCGATAAGCTCGAAGGCCAGATCAAGATGTATGATTACGATGGATTCTTTAAATAGGCTAGAGGAGGATTGCTCATGAACCTCGTATTGCTCGGAGCTCCGGGTGCCGGTAAGGGCACCGTCGCACAGGAGCTCGTCGCCGAGTTTGGCGTCGCCCACATTTCCACGGGCGACCTGCTGCGTGCTGCCGTCAAGGGTGGCACCGAGCTTGGTATTCAGGCTAAGAAGTACATGGACGCTGGCGAGCTCGTTCCCGACCAGCTCGTGATCGACCTTGTCAAGGAGCGCCTTGCCGCCGATGACGCCCAGCAGGGCTTCATCCTCGACGGCTTCCCGCGCAACACCGCCCAGGCTGTGACGCTCGATTCCGAGCTCTCCGCCATGGGTCGCGAGATCGACTGCGCCCTTCTGGTCGATGTGGCCCCCGAGGTCATTATCGATCGTCTGTCTTCGCGTCGCACCTGCCGCGCATGCGGTTACACCGGCACCGCTGCCGATGCTACCTGCCCCAAGTGTGGCGGCGAGATGTATCAGCGCGACGACGACAAGCCCGAGACCATCAAGAACCGTCTCGACGTCTACGAGAAGTCCACGAGCCCGCTCGTCGACTACTATCGTGGCCAGGGTCTGCTCAAGTCGGTCAACGGTGACCAGGCTCGCGAGACCGTGTACGGGGATGTCAAAGAGGCTCTCGGTCTATGATCAAGATTAAGTCTGCAACGCAAATCGAGCAGATGAAGAAGGCAGGAGCGCTATCTAAGATGGCGCTCCGCCACGTTGGAGCCATGGTGCGCCCCGGCGTTTCCACCTTTGAGCTCGATCAGCTCGCGGAGCAGATTATCCGCATGCATGGCGGCACCCCGGCCTTTAAGGGTTACGGCGGGTTCCCGGGGACCATTTGCGCATCGATCAACGATGCCGTGGTCCACGGTATTCCCAACCCCGACATGATCCTGCGCGATGGCGATATCATCTCCATCGATACGGGAGCCGTTGTCGACGGTTGGGTCGGCGATAACGCTTGGACGTTTTTCGTCGGCACCCCCACGCCCGAAGCCAAGGCTTTGTGCGAGGTCACGCGCGATTGCCTTAAGGCTGCCATCGAGCAGGCTGTTCCCGGTAACCATATCGGGGACGTCGGTTATGCCGTTCAGTCCCTCGCCGAGTCTCACGGTTACGGTGTGCTTCGTGATTATGTAGGCCATGGCATTGGTCGCGTAATGCACGAGGACCCCAACGTTCCTAACTATGGAAAGAAGGGGAGGGGCGTTCGCCTCCAGGCCGGCATGGTCATTGCCATCGAGCCGATGGTTACGATGGGTTCCAACCATGTGAGCACGGGCTCCGACGGTTGGATTGTTACGACCAACGATCACCTGCCCGCCGCGCACTACGAGAACACCGTCGCCATTACCAATGACGGTCCGGTGATTCTCACCATGGATGCCCAAGGTGCTTGGTGCTCCCTCCAAGGCGGAGAAATGTAACAAGTTCCATTTAGTTGTGGAGCCATTACGAAGTTATTACGATGCGTGCATACGTGTTGTAGAATACTCAATCGCTGTCGTTTTCTAGAGAAAGATGATTGCTTGTGAAGAAGGAAGACGCAATTGAGCTCGAGGGTACGGTAAAGGAACCGTTGCCCAACGCCATGTTTAAGGTCGAGCTCGAGAACGGTCATTCGGTTCTGTGCAACATTTCTGGCAAGATCCGAATGAATTACATCCGTATTCTCCCCGGTGACAGGGTTGTCGTGGAGCTTTCCCCGTACGACCTGACCCGCGGCCGCATCACCTATCGCTACAAATAGCGGCACGCATACACGCACTCCATTTCCGACTGCAGGCTTAGCTCAACCTACGGTCGGATTGTGTGTGAAGACCAGCCATAGTTTTAAACGCCTGCGGCTGGGCGAGTAGATAGTAGGGAAGTAGTTTGAGCGCTACCGAAAGGAAGAACGATGAAGGTACGTCCTTCGGTCAAGAAGATGTGCGATAAGTGCAAAATCATTAGGCGCCATGGCAAGGTCCTCGTCATTTGCGAGAACCCCCGTCATAAGCAGCGTCAGGGTTAAGAGAGGAGACTACGTTGGCCCGTATTAATGGTGTCGACCTCCCGCGTGAGAAGCGCGTTGAGATCGGTCTGACCTACATTTACGGCATCGGCCGCACCACTGCGACGAAGATTTGCGTCGAGTGCAACGTTAACGTGGATACGCGCGTTAAGGACCTCACCGAGGATGAGGTTAACGCCATCCGCGATTATATCGATAAGAACCAGATCATGGTTGAGGGCGACCTCCGCCGTGAGCGCAACCAGAACGTCAAGCGCCTTATGGACATCGGCTGCAACCGCGGCCTTCGTCACCGCAAGGGCCTCCCGGTCCGCGGCCAGCGCACCCACACTAACGCTCGTACCCGCAAGGGCCCGAAGCGTCAGATCGGTGCTAAGAAGAAGAAATAAGGAGCGCTAGATAGATGGCTACTGCTAAGAAGAACGTTCGCGCTGCCCGTCTGAAGCGCGCGGACCGTAAGAACATTTCCGTGGGCCAGGCTCACATTCGTTCTACGTTCAACAACACGATTGTTTCGATCACCGATCCCCAGGGCAACGTCATTTCCTGGAAGTCGGCTGGCCAGGTGGGCTTCAAGGGCTCCCGTAAGTCCACGCCGTTCGCTGCCCAGATGGCTGCCGAGGCTGCTGCCAAGCAGGCCATGGAGCACGGTATGAAGAAGGTTTCCGTCTTCGTCAAGGGCCCCGGCTCCGGTCGTGAGACCGCCATCCGCTCCCTCCAGGCTGCTGGCCTCGAGGTCTCGAGCATCCAGGACAAGACCCCCATTCCGCACAACGGCTGCCGCCCCAAGAAGCGTCGCCGCGTGTAACTGAAAGGATCGTATCAATATGGCAATCGACAGGACTCCTGTTCTTAAGCGCTGCCGTCAGCTCGGGATCGATCCCGCTGAGCTCGGTTACAGCAGCAAGAAGGAATCTATCCGTCAGCCCAAGCGCCGTCGCAAGGAATCTGAGTACGGCATGCAGCTGCGCGAGAAGCAGAAGGTCAAGTTCATCTATGGCGTTCTGGAGAAGCAGTTCCACGGCTACTTCAACAAGGCCCGTAAGATGAACGGCGTCACCGGTGAGAACCTCATGATCATCCTTGAGTCTCGCCTCGACAACGTCGTCTTCCGTCTTGGCTTCGCCCGCACCCGCAAAGAGGCTCGTCAGTCCGTCCGTCACGGTCACTTCACCGTGAACGGCAAGCGCGTGGACATCCCGTCCTACCGCGTCAAGGCCGGCGACGTCGTCGCTGTCGGCGAGAAGTTCCGTGACCTCCTCCCCATCAAGGAGGCTCTGATTTCCTCCGAGCGCTTTGAGGTCCCTGGCTGGCTCGAGGTCGATATCGAGAAGCTGTCTGGTAACGTGCTCGCTCTGCCGACGCGTGAGCAGATCAGCGGTGATATCAACGAGCAGCTCATCGTCGAGCTCTACTCTAAGTAGTCCATCCGGGCTGCTGAGGCTGGAGGTAATACATGTCAGAATTCATTAGGCCTCAGGTTCAGGTCGAAGAGATCAACGAGACGTCTGCTCGTGTCTCCGTCGAGCCGCTCGAGCGTGGCTACGGCGATACGCTGGGTAACTCCCTTCGTCGCGTTCTTCTGTCCTCGCTCGAGGGTGCCGCCGTCGAGGCTATTCAGATCGATGGCGCGCAGCACGAGTTCATGACCATCCCTAACATGGTCGAGGATGTCACCGACATCGTCCTGAATGTCAAGGGTCTTGTCTTCAGGGCTCTCGGCACGACCGACGAGGCGACCGCCACCATCTCGGTTGACGGCCCCTGCGAGGTCACCGGTGCGGACTTCTTTATTCCGTCCGAGTTTGAGCTGGTCAACCCCGAGCAGCACATCGCAACGCTCACCGAGGGTGGCCATCTCACCATGAGCATGCGCATCGGCTATGGCCGCGGCTATGTTTCTGGCGAGGCCAACAAGCGCGACAACGATCCCATCGGTGTGATCCACGTCGACTCGCTGTACTCGCCGGTTTCCCGTTGCGCCAAGCTCGTTGAGGCTTGCCGTGTCGGTCAGCACACCGACTACGACCGCCTTGTCCTCGAGATCGAGACCAACGGCTCCATCGCCCCGCGCGACGCCGTGGTCCAGGCTGCCAATATCATCAACCAGCATATGGCCGCCTTTATGAACCTTGCCGAGACCCCCGAGGTCGAGGAGGAGGCTTCGATCTTCGCTCCCGAGGTCACCAACGACAACGCCGAGCTGGACAAGCAGATCGAGGATCTGGACCTTTCCGTCCGTTCCTACAACTGCCTTAAGCGCGCCAGCATTCACTCGGTCCGTCAGCTCGTTGAGTTCTCGGAGAACGATCTGCTCAACATCCGTAACTTCGGTGTTAAGTCGATCGAGGAAGTGAAGGACAAGCTTGAGTCCATGGGCCTGAGCCTGAAGGCTTAATGCTTCGCATATTTGAGGAGAAACTAGACCATGCGTCACAACGTTAAGAAGGGCCTGAAGCTCGGCACCGATGCGAGCCACACCAAGGCCATGAAGAAGAGCCTTGCTAAGGCTCTCTTCGAGAACGACCGCATCAAGACCACCGAGACCCGCGCTAAGGCGCTGCGTTCGGTCGTCGATCCGATCATCACCTGGGCCAAGAAGGGCGACCTGCACTCTCGTCGTCTGACTATCGCCAAGCTCGGCGATAAGCAGCTCGTTGCCGAGATCTTCGACAAGGCTGCTCAGGGCATGTGGCAGGACCGCAACGGCGGTTACACCCGCATCATGAAGCTCGGTAACCGCAAGGGCGACAACGCTCCCATCGTTATCATGGAGCTCGTCACCGAGCCTTGCACGCCTAAGGCCAAGAAGGCTGCTCCGGCCCCCAAGAAGGCCGCTGCTCCCAAGAAGGTCGAGGCTGCCGAGGAGGCTCCTGCTGAGGAGACCGCTGAGTAGACAATCTGTCTGCATAGGCTATATTCGAGGGGTACGTTCGCGTACCCCTCTTTTTTTGTCGAAATGTCATTGCCTGTTTGTTGGGAGCGCCCATGACCGCGCCGTCTGATTTCAATTCGATTCCAGAGCTCGATGCCACGCTCGTTTTCCGCGTGGCCTACGATGGCTCGTCCTATAGCGGCTTTGCGGAGCAGCCGGGCCAGACGACGGTTGCGGGCGAGCTGCGCCGCGCTATCGAGACGCTGCTGCGCCGCCCGATAGATCTGACGTGTGCGGGGCGTACCGATGCCGGCGTGCATGCGGTGGCTCAGTATATTAGCGTGCCCGTAACGGACGCTGAGCTTGCTTTGACGCGCCGTAGATGGCTTAGGGCTATGGACGCGCTGCTGCCCAAAGATATCGCCATTAACGAGGTCTACAAGGCCCGTAAAGGCTTTTCTGCGCGCTTTGATGCCCGTTCCCGTACGTATACGTACCGTATTGCCGACCGCGACACGCGTCCTGTGCTCTCACGGGGTGCCGTGTGGTGGCATCGCTATCCCTTGGACGTCGCGGCCATGTCTGCGGCCTGTCCCGCACTTTTGGGCGAGCAGGACTTTAAGAGCTTTTGCAAGGTCGCCTCTGCCGTGGGCAAGCCTACGCACCGCTGCGTGATGCGTGCCGAGTTTGGCCATGAGGTTGCGTTTGGCGAGGATATCCTGACGTTTACCATCGAGGGCAATGCATTTTTACATTCGATGGTGCGTACCATTGTGGGCACCCTTGTCGAGATTGGCATGCATCGCCGCGATCCCGAGTGGATGCGCGAAGTCATTGATGCCTGCGACCGAACCGCCGCGGGCCCCACGGCGCCCGCCTGCGGCCTTACGTTTATGGGCGTGGATTACGATCCCGCCGAGCTCGTCGTGCTCGACTAGGGGGAGGGCTCGTTGCGTCCTTATCGGCGTATGCCATGTGTGAGCTACGCGTGTGCAACATCTGTTCTTGGCGTGCAGCACAGCCGACGTCCCGTTGCTTTTATTGCTGGGGTGTACCATGAACGACGGTTGATTAACAGCTGTCGAGAGGACGGAAAACTTGGTTCGACGTGGTTCGCATCCGCGACTTTCGGTGATCCTTATTGTTGAGGGTTCGCCCAGCTATGCGATGCGTGCGCTCGAGAGTGTCCAGAACCAAGACCTCTATGACCTGCAAATTGTCGTGGTTTGTCGCGACGTTGCGCCGGGCGTGCGCCATTCGCTTCAAGTTGCTGCCGACAGGGACATCCATATTGATTTGATTGACGTCGAGGACGCGAAGCGCGGTGCTTGTCTTCGTGCCGGTTTTGCTGCCTCGCGTGGCTCTCAAATCATCGCTATGAACGCCGATGAGTGGTTTGCTCCGCAGGCCCTTTCCAAGATGGTCGATATCGCGTGCGATACTGCGGCAGACATTGTGCTCCCCTCGGTGTCGCTCGATCGCTACGATGCGCATCGCGAGCGTCATTCGCGCGTCTTGGATGCTGCCTCTATTGCCATAGAAGACGAGTCTTCTATGGTGACTGGGCTGCCCCAGTTGATTTTGGGCGGCCTAGTCGCTCAGACCTCTGGCGTGATGTATAGCCGTCCGCTGTTTGAGGCATGCCTGTCGCGCGGCAAGGCGTACCGTACGGTTGAGTTTATGGCTTATGCGCTCTCGCAGGCACGATTCGTGTCCGGCTGCGGCGACGCTTGTTTCCACGCGGTGGCACCTAAGCTTACAGATGCCTTTGATCCCACCATGTATGCCAGGATATCCGATGACACTCGAGCGCTCGACGAGCTTGCGGACTCACTCTCGGAAGCAGATAGCGGTGGTCGGCTCAAGCTGGCAAGCCAAAAGTTCTACTTTGCCGGACTGGTCGCCTGCATCGAGAATTTGTGTCTGAGCCCGCATGGGGTGTCGTCAATCGAGCGCTCCGCCCGCATGCGTGATATGCTCGAGGCGCCTCGAACCCGTCAGATGGTCGCCGCGCTCAAGGATAACCATCGGGGGCTCGGTCTGTTGTTTGGGCCGATCGCCAGCGCCAAGCCCGCGCGCTGCGTGATGTGTACGCATCTGGCAGCTTTTCTTAACCGGACGGGCGCAAAAACCGCCTAAACGGCTCATTACGAAACAAACTTGCATAGAATTGTTTCGAAATGCGTTCTTATACACAAAAGCCTTCAAATAGCGTTAAACTATTCAATCACTGATTGATTGTCTCCGCCATCTTTTGGAGAGAGGGTTTGTATGGCTAAAAAACGCAATGGGCGCCAGGATGCCATTAGAGATATTGTGCGCAATAAGGACGTCCGCACGCAGCGCGTGCTGGTCGATGAGCTCCGCGCTATGGGCTTTGATTGTACGCAGGCGACTGTCTCTCGCGATATTGCCGATATGGGGCTGCGTAAGCTCCCTGAGGGCATCTATGTTCTGGCAGAGGACCTGCACCTGCAGCGTATGGTTTCCGAGCTCGTAACGGGCGTTCTGCGCACCGATAATCTGGTTATGATCAAGGCTCAGCCTGGCACGGCTTCCGGCATCGCCGCCGCTGTTGATGCGGCAGAGCTGCCCGATGTGCTTGGCTCGCTTGCCGGCAACGATACGATTTTGGTTATTGCCCAGACGGCCGAGGACGGCGAGCGTCTTGAGGCGCTGATCAATAAGCTGAGCAATTCTCGCAAGTAGGCGTGCGGGTCGTGCGCTCGGCACTGTGCGCGCTGACATAGTGGCTTGTAAGGGGTATCGACGTTGGTCGGTACCCCCTTTTTTGTCTGCCGGTATAAAGACCGCCCATCAGGTCGCTTTAAACTAAAAAGGCCCCCGAGCAGTTTAATAAGCTGCTCGGGGGCCTTGTTGCTAATGGCCGGATGAATTTCTAGCCAACAGTATCGTCAGGCGTGGGCGAGGGGTCGGGAGTGGGCGTAGGCGTGGGCGTAGGCGTGCCGCCATCGCCGCCGGTCGAACCACCAGTGGAGCCGCCCGTCGAGCCACCGGTCGTTCCGGTGCCGCCGGTGGTGTCGCCGCCCGTGGTCTCGGTGGTCGTGGTCGTCGTGGTGGTCGTTGTGGTGGTTTCCTCTCCGTCCTCGTTCTCGTCCTTGTCGTCGTTCTCCGTCTTCTTGGTGTTGTTGGTGCCGTAGAACTTCCAGACGCTGTTGTTCTTGTAGGTGGGCGCCGTTCCGGTCGCAAACTCCTCGCGCTCGGTACCGGTCAGAACGGTGTTCATAAACCGCTTAAAGACAGGCAGGTTGGTGCTGTCGCCCAGCAGGTCCGTGCCGTATTTTTGGATGGGGATCTCACCTGCGGAATAGCCGGTCCACAGGGCGCACGCCAGCTGCGGGGTATAGCCGCAGAACCACAGGTTGGTGGTGTTGTCGGTGGTGCCCGTTTTGCCGGCATAGGGCTGGTTGACGCTCAGGGCGCCAGCAGCACCTGTACCGCTGCCCTGCATGACGCCGGACAGAACATCGGTGACCGCGGCGGCCTCGCCCTCGGTAAGCACCTGTGAGGGATTGTCCGTGTGCTGGTACAGTACCGAACCGGTACGAGAGTCAATCTCGGTGATGGCGATCGGCTGGCGATAGTAGCCGCCGTTGGCAAACGTCGCGAAGGCGGCGGCCATCTCGACCGGCGAGATCGAGCCGGTGCCGAGCGTCATGACGGGAACGTCCTCGATGTTGTCCTTGGCGGGATCGATGCCGAGCTTTTTGACGAGCGAGATGATCTTGCTGTTGCCGACGGCTTCCGCCACCTGGATGTAGCCGGTGTTGGAGGAGTATGCCGTTGCCTGCTTAAGCGTGATGTTGCCATAGCTATGGTTGGCGTAGTTTTGGACCTCGGTCGTGGTGCCCTTGGCCTTGAGCGGCGAGTTGCAGTTGAGGGTGACGTTGGGGTTCATGCCGTTTTGGATGGCAGTTGCCAGCGTAAAGGCCTTAAAGGTGGAACCGACGGGACGCTTCGCCGTAGCGTGGTTCACATGGTTCTCGTCGGCGTTGTAGTCGTAGCCGCCCACCATGCACTTGATGTAGCCGGTCTTGGGGTCGACGACGACCATGCCCATGTCCAGGCCGTCGAGCGAGAGCGTGTCGAGCTGCTCGCGGACGGCATTCTCTGCCACCTGCTGCATCGTGGGGTCGATGGTGGTCTTGACGGTCAGACCGCCCTTAAAGAGCACGTCGGTCGAGAACTCCTGCTCCAGCAGCTGCTTAACATAGGCGACAAAGTAGGGCTGCGAGTATACGTCGACGCCGCTGCCCGAGATTTCGGTCACGTTGAGGGTGATGGGCTCGGCCTGTGCGGCATCGTGCTCCTCCTGCGTGATGTGGCCCAGGCGCAACATGTTGTCAAGGACCTTGTTGCGACGGGACAGCGCCAGGTCGGGGTTGACCGTGGGGTCGTACTGCGAGGGCGAGTTGGGAAGGCCGATGAGCAGCGCGGCCTCGCTCAGGGTGAGGTCGGCGGCGCTCTTGGACAGGTAGGTCTCGGCTGCGGCCTCGATGCCGTAGGCGCCGTGACCGTAATAGATGGTGTTGAGGTACATCATGAGGATCTCGTCTTTGGAGTACATGTCCTCCATCTTGACGGCGATGTAGGCCTCGCGCACCTTACGCTCGATGGTCGAGTCGAACTGCTCCTCCTGCAGGATGGTGTTGCGCACCAGCTGCTGGGTGATAGTCGAGGCGCCTTCGTGCCCGCCGCCGAGGGTTGCCACCGCAGCACGCGCGATACCCCACAGGTCGATACCGCCGTGCTCGTAGAAGCGCTCGTCCTCGACGTCAACGGTGCCCTGCAGCACGTAGGGGGAGACCTCGTCCTTGGTGATGGACTTGCGGTTTTGCGTGTAGAAGCTCGCGATCTTGTTGCCGTTGCAGTCGACGATCTCGGTGGGCTCGCTCACCAGATACGCGTTGGCGTCGGTGTAGTCGGGCAGATCGGACAGCCAGCGGTTGACGTTGCCGACCATGCCGATGCCAAATGCCACGCCCGCGATAAGCAAAAAGCCCAAAAACGAGAGCAGGATTATGGGCAGGGCATGCGTCTTTGAACGGCTGCGTCCCTGTCGTTGGCGAGGACCCATATATTGACCTCCAGGTATGTCGTGCCGGACGGCGGATGTGCTGTCGGGGCAGGATGGACATAAGTTATTACACGATAAACCAAACGGGGCGCGCGAGGCCTCGTGTATGCTGGAAGACGGCATTTTTCAGAGTGAATGCATACCTTGGTAAGGAGTTTGTCGATGGCGATTCGGACGATGGAGCCGAGCGGACAATACAAGACTGGATTGGATGCTGCCGGTGCGGCGCTGCCCGAGCTGCTGGCGCCGGCGGGCGGGCTCGACCAGATGCTTGCGGCCATCGCCGCGGGCGCCGATGCCATCTATGCGGGGTTGGGCGGCTTTAACGCCCGTGTGAGCGCCCATGGCTTTACGGATGACGAGTTTGCGCGCGGTTGTGCCGTGGCGCATGCCCATGGTGTGCGTGTGTACGCGACGCTCAACGTGTTCGTGTTTGACGATGAGTTGTCCGACGCGGTGGCGTTGGGAGCTCATGCACTGGAGCTGGGCGCCGATGCTCTGGTTGTCGCCGATGCCGGGCTGGCTTGTGTACTGCGCACGGCGATTCCCGGGGTCGAGATTCACCTGTCCACGCAGGCGGGCGTTCATAGCGAAGGCGCCGTGCGGCTTGCCGCCGATGAGCTGGGGGTCGAGCGCGTGACGACGGCACGCGAGCTGACGGTCGACGAGATTGCGGCGCTATGTGCCACGGGTGTGCCCATCGAGGTATTCTGCCACGGTGCGATTTGCATCGGCTATTCGGGGGCGTGCGAGTTCTCTGCCCTTCGACGTGGCCGCTCTGCGATGCGCGGTGATTGCACGCAGCCGTGCCGTCTATCCTATGACTTGGTGGACGAGGCTGGGCAGAGTGTTGCCGCCGTCGAGGGAGATCGCCTGCTGTGTCCGCGCGACTATCTGGGTATTGCGCATCTGCCCGAGCTTGTAGATGCCGGCGTGGCGTCGCTCAAGATCGAGGGGCGCATGAAGAACCCCGATTACGTATTCAACGTGGTGCGGGTGTGGCGCCGGGCACTCGATATGCTGTGCGACGGCGCGTGGGACCCCGATGCCGTGGAAGAGCTTGAGCGCGAGCTGGGAAGGTCGTTTAACCGTGGGTTTACCGATGCGTACCTGCGAGGGCGTTCGGGTGCCGAGCTGATGAGCTTTGAGCGCGCAATTAACCAGGGCGTGCGCGTGGGGCGCTTGGTCGCTGTGGGCCACGAAGAGGTGACCGTTGAGCTCGACGCCGCCGTGGCGGCGGGTGACACGCTCGAGATTCGGTTTTATCCGGGTGTCGACGCGCGTCCCGATGTGCCCAAGCGCTGGCCGCAGGTGCCCTGCCCGGTGGATACCGCAGCGGGGAAGCGCGTCGTCGTGCATTGCAAGCGTAAGGTGGACACGGGCTGCGAGGTATACCTGATTCGCAGCGCCGGCGTGTTGGATCAGACGGCGGCGGTGTTGGAGCGCATGCGGGCCGAGGCGGATGCGATTGCGCCCGTTGCGCGTGCCGTCGAGGTACTGCTCTTTGAGGGCGTTGCGGTGGATGGCGGTGCATCGACGGAGTTGGTGGAGTGCGCGGTTCCCACTCGCATGGTTTTTGCTTGGCAGCTGATGGATGCCGACCCGCGCGGGGAACTCGATTTGTCCGACGCCGTTGTGGTGCTTGACGAGGTGTGCCGCGCGAGTGACGCTGACTGGACCCGCTCACTGATGCAGCGTGCCGGGCGCGTCGTCTGCCGCAACCTGGGACAGGTGGTGATCGCTCGCGAGCTGGGCGTGACGTTTGACGTGGCGGCGCCGGTGTTCTGCGCGAATCGGGCCACGCTTACCTGGCTGCGCGGACTCGGTGCGGGGCGGGTGTACTTGCCGGCCGAGTTGCTCGGCAATGATGCGGAGCGTATTGCCGAACTGGCTGCTGAACCCGGCGTCTTGGGTCCGGTCGACGCCGACCGTCCCGAGCTTATGATGTGCGAGCACTGCCTGCTGACCGCCGAGGGCGTCTGCGCCACCGATGCGACGGGACAGGTCCGTTGCCGCGACTGCTTGCGTCGTCGGCAGGCACGCTATCTGGTCGAGCGTGACGGTACACGTCTGCCAGTTGCCATTGACGCATGCGGCAGGACGAGGATTTTCCTGTCGTAGGTGCCGCGTCGCGTCAGTTTGTTATCATAAGAGAGTTTATGGACTTCCAGCACCGCCGTTTTCGGCGAGGGTGCTATAGCAAAAGGAGGATACCCAATGCTGTCTGTTGACGAGCAAATGCGTATCATCACCTCGGGCGCCGCGCAGATCGTTCCCGAGGCCGACCTTCGCAAGAAGCTTGAGAAGGGCGAGCCCCTCAACATCAAGCTCGGCGTCGACCCCACCAGCCCCGACCTGCACCTGGGCCACGCCGTGCCGCTGCGCAAGATGCGTCAGTTCCAGGACCTGGGCCACAACGTCACCCTCATCATCGGCAACGGTACCGCGCTGATCGGCGACCCCTCGGGTAAGAACTCCACGCGTCCGCAGCTTTCGCAGGAGCAGATCGAGGCCAACGCCGAGACCTACGTGAGCCAGGCCATGAAGATCCTGGATCCCGAGAAGACCACCATCGTGCACAACGGCGACTGGATTCTTTCGATGGACCTGGCCGGCCTGCTGCAGGTGTGCTCCAAGTTCACCGTCGCCCGCATCCTCGAGCGCGACGACTTTACCAAGCGCTACCAGTCCCAGACGCCGATTGCCCTGCACGAGTTCCTGTACCCCGTGATGCAGGCATTCGACTCCGTGCAGATCAAGGCCGACGTCGAGATGGGCGGCACCGATCAGCTCTTTAACCTGCTCGCCGGCCGCGAGCTTATGGAGAAGATGGGCATGGAGCCGCAGATCGCGCTCACCATGCCGCTGCTCGAGGGCACCGACGGCGTGCGCAAGATGTCCAAGTCCTATGGCAACTACATCGGCCTGACCGACGCTCCCAAGGATATGTTCGGCAAGACCATGTCCATCCCCGACGAGATGATCGGCAAGTACTATCGTCTGGCCAGCTCGCTCACCCCGGCCGAGGTCGACAAGATCGACGCCGCCCTGGCCGATGGCTCCGCCGACCCCTACGAGCTCAAGCGTGCTCTGGGCCGCGACCTGTGCGACACCTACCACGGCGCCGGCGCCGGCGACGAGGCTCAGGCCGAGTTCGACCGCGTGTTCAAGGAGGGCCAGCTCGCCGACTTCCCCGAGAAGCACGTTGAGCTGACCGTCAACGACGAGGGCCAGATCTACCTCGCTGGCCTGCTCAAGGACCTGGGTCTTTCGGCGAGCGCCGGCCAGGCTCGTCGCGATATCGACGGCGGCGGCGTCAAGATCAACGGCAAGGCCGTGGCTCCCAAGAGCTACAACATCGACCCCAGCGCCCTCAAGCTGGGCGACACCCTCTCCGTGGGCAAGCGCAAGGGCTTTAAGTTGATTTAGTTCCACCGTTCTAACGAACGGCGGACCGGCCGACGCTGCGCGGGCCGCATTTGGACAATCTGACGTTCAACTTCAAGGGCGCGACCAGAAGGTCAGCGCCCTTTCGTTTCACGTCACCTTGTCTCAAATGCGGCCCGCTCGCTGTCGTTGCCAAAACATCGGCGCTTCCGTGGTTGGCACTTGGGGACGTTCCTTTTGTGCCGGCACTTTGGGACACTCCTTGTCATTGGTGCAAAGTAACCTGCCCCCATTGCGCTGAGCAGCGTGTGCCGTTAAGCGGAGAGGCGTATTGTTGACCCATCGTTTGGGCATACAATGGCTATTGGTTTGCTGCGGTGAAGGCCTGTCCGCTCCGCAGCTTTTTTCTACGGTTAAAGGAGTATGTATGTCCGTTGAGGTCATGAGGTCTGTGATCGACGCTGCCGAGGGCCGCGCGCCCGTCGACACGCTGTTTACCAATGCGCAGATCGTCGACGTGTATGGCCAGCGCGTGGCGCCCGGTAGCGTTGCCGTCAAGGACGGTGTGATCGTCGGCGTGCTCTACGATGGTCGCGACGATGCAGCTGACACCTACGAGGCAACTGAGGTCATCGACTGCCAGGGTCGCTATCTCGCTCCCGGTTTTATTGACGGGCATCTGCATATCGAGTCTTCGAACATCCGTCCCGCCGAGTATGCTCGCATGGCCGCGACGCGCGGTACTACCACTGCCATTGCCGACAGCCACGAGATTGCCAATGTTGCCGGTCTCGACGGCTTGCGCTTTATGATCGAGGATGGCCGCCGCGCACCCATCTCCATCAAGTACATGATGCCTTCGTGCGTGCCCGCGCTGCCCGACGAGCAGGCCGGTGCCGTTATTTCGGCTGCCGATATGCAGGCGTTTTTTGCCGAGCATCCAGGCGATGTCTTTGGTCTGGGCGAAATGATGAACTTGCCGGGCGTCTTTATGGCCGACCCCGAGACCTGTGCTCGCATCGACGCTGCCAACCAGACGCCGTCCAAGCAGGTTGACGGCCACGCGCCGCTCGTTGCCGGTAAGGACCTCAACGCCTATGCCGCAGCGGGCATTATCGCCGACCACGAGTCGACGATTCCCGAGGAGGCACTCGACAAGCTGTCCCGCGGCATGTATGTGATGCTGCGTGAGGGCACGTGCAGCCACGACCTGGCCAACCTGTCTCCGATGCTGTTGGAGAATCCTGCCCGCGCCCGCCGCTGCTGCTTTGCGACCGACGACCGCGCTCCCTCCGATGCGCTTTCGACCGGTATGATCGACAACGCCTGCCGCGTGGCCATCGAGGCCGGCATCGACCCGGTGGTCGCCATCTCCATGGCGTCTCTTTCCACGGCCGAGGCCTTTGGCCTGGACCACGGCTGTCGTGACCAGCATGAGCTCCGCGGCGCGATCGCTCCGGGCAAGCGCGCCGACCTGCTGGTGCTCGATGACCTGACCTTTGCCACGGCCCCGCATCGCGTGTATGCCGCCGGTGCCCTGGTGGCGCAGGATGGCACCTTTGTGGGCGAGATCGCACCCGAGACGGCCGAGGTCGCAGCCCTTGCCGACGAGCTGCGCGCGTCCGTTAAGCTGCCCAAGCTTTCGCTCGACGTGTTCGACTATGCCTTTAAGCCGGGCGCGGCGGTTATTGATGCGATCCCGGGCATGGCTATCACGGGCATGGTTCGTCCCGAGACTGATGAGGACTTGCGTCGCATTATGCTTATCGAGCGCCATGGCCGCGGCGTGTCGCTGCAGGCCGAGGGCGTCGACGGCGACGGCCCCGCTGGCCTGGGCCTGGTTGGCAAGCATATCGGTCGCGGCTGGGTGCGTGGCTTTACCATCACCGGTGGTGCTATCGCCTCGACGATCGGCCACGACTCGCACAACGTGTGCGTGGTGGGCGACAACGCTGCCGATATGATGACTGCTGTTGAGGCCGTGGGCCAGGGCGGTCACGTACTGGTGCGCAACGGCGAGGTCGTGGCGCGCATTCCGCTAGCGCTTGGTGGCCTGATGAGCGAGGGCACGGCCGAGGATGTCGCAGCGCAGCACGATGACTTTATGGTCAAGGCGCGCGCTATGGGTATTGAGCCGCCGCTCGACCCCATCATGGGCATCATCTTCCTGCCCCTGCCGGTGATCCCGACGCTCCGCATCCGCCCCGAGGGCATGTTCGACGTCACAACCTTCACCTACGCCGACTAGTCATCGGGGTGGCGTGTCACCTGACGCCGCGACCGTAGGACCTCTGGCATGTGTGAGCTATTTGCCAGGTCCTTGTAACGTTTACGCCCGCGGAGTCTTATTTGAGCTCCCTTTGGGTACGTTGGAATCGGATATACGTTCGATTCCAACAAGTCCGAAGGGAGCTTTTCTATGTTTAAACTGATTGCATCCGATATGGACGGCACACTGCTTGACGAAAACGGCCAGGTGCCTCCCGAGACCTACGAACTGATTCTGGCGCTACACGAGCATGGTGTGCATTTCGCTGCATCGTCAGGTCGTCGCTACGATCGCCTGTGCGAGTTCTTTGCGCCCGTTCGCGACAAGATGGACTTTGTCGCCGCTAACGGCGCCCAGGTCTACGCCGACGGTAAGATGGTAGACCGTGAGGTGTATTCCCACCTGGCGATTCGAAGGCTCGCCCAAGCCGTCAGGACGTTTCCCAATCTGCATCTTGCACTCTTTGACCGAACCAAGTCCTTCTTGCTCGATGACGAGAGTAAGTTCGTGCGCGAGGTGGATAAGGACCTTCCCAATGCCGAGCGCATTTGGGAGCTGCCCGATCCCAGCGTAAATATCATCAAGGCGAGTATCTTTTGCGATGATGGTGCCGTTATGGACAGCGCTTACGTACTGCAGCGCGAGCTCGGCCAGTTCTTTACCTTTGCGCCTTCGGGCAACGCGTGGATCGATGCCATGCAGCCCGGCGTGTCGAAGGCCTCTGGCATCGCGCAGCTCGCGGAGCATTACGGCATTGGGCGCGATGAGATCATGGCATTTGGCGACTCGATGAACGACTACGAGATCATTCGCTTTGTCGGCACGGGCTGCGCGATGGAAAACGCGCGCCCCGCGCTCAAGGCAGTCGCCGATCGCGTGGTGGGGTGCAACCGCGACCACGCCGTCCAGCAGGAGCTCCGTCGCGTGCTGGAGAGTCTCGCCTAATTCGGCAGATGGGGACAGTCCTTGCAGCGCCCCGCGAAGAGTGCCCCCAACGACTACTGTGACCAGGGTAGCTAAAAAAGCCCCGTCCCAAATTAGCTACCCTGCCGGGTTGCTGCTGCTAGGCGAGGGCGGCCATGACGGCGCGGGCGACGCCGTCGTGGTCGTTGTCGTATTCGGTGATGGCGCCGGCGGCTTCGCGGTCCTCGGGCTCGGCATTGATCATCGCCGTACCGTGGCCCGCTGCCTGCAGCATGGGGATGTCGTTGATGTTGTCGCCGAACGCCCAGGCGTCGGCGAGAGGCTCGCCCAGATGTCCACATAGCCAAGCCAATGCCGTTCCCTTGGTGGCGCCCCCGCCCATGACCTCGATATTCATGGCGTACGAACGCGTGACCTCAATGCCTTCGAGTGTGTCGAGCGCCGCCACGATAGCATCGCGGTCGGCTGAGTCGTGCCAGTACATGGCGATGCGTTCGAGCACCTCGACCTCGTCGATTTTGCTGTCGATATCCATGTCGATCGGCGTTCGCGTGCGCTTGAGCGAAGCCGCGATGTGAGGATCTCCGCCGCAGAATTCGTCCAGGCGCGTGTAGAGCGAGCGGGGGAGGAAGCACCGCCCGTCCGCGAAGATATCGAAGGTCACATCGTGGCCGGCGGCAATGCTATGGACGCGGTGGGCGATGGCGCGGTCGAGCGGTCGGCTCAATATGCGCGTGGCGCGTGAGGCATCGGTGGGCACATCCTCGTCGAGCTGCCAGACGCTAGCGCCATTGGCGCAGACTGCGTAGTGCACGGCAGGATGGGCGAGGATGGCCTCAAAGACGCCCGACAGCGGACGCCCCGTGCACGGTACAAACTCAATGCCGCGACGTGCGAGCTCGTCGAGCATCGTCCAGGTGGCGTCGCTCATCTGCTTGTCACTCGTCAACAGTGTTCCATCCATATCGGAAAAAACAAGAGGCTTCGGTAGTTTATGTGACAAGGGGCTAGCCTAGGCAGCAACGCTCTTC
>CALKBO010000066.1 GCA_937989875.1 uncultured Collinsella sp.
AGTGCCGGACAGCTTGGCGCGGACTCTCTTATGGCGCTTCAGACGCTGCGCGTTGGTATCGGGTCTTTTAATCATATCGGCACACCTCCTTACTTCTTAGCGCCGGTCTTACCGACCTTGCGGCGGATGACTTCGTCAACATACTTGATGCCCTTGCCCTTATAAGGCTCGGGAGGACGCTTCTCGCGGACTTCCGCCGCGAACTGGCCCACCTTCTGCTTGTCGGGACCGGAGATCACAACCTTGTTGGGGCCGGGCACATCGATGGTGATACCGTCGATCTCCGCCATCTTCACGGGATGGGAGTAACCGAGGTTCATGACCAGCTCGTTGCCCTCCTTGGCGGCACGGTAGCCGACACCGTTGATCTCCAGCTCCTTCTTGAAGCCTTCGCTGACGCCGACGACCATGTTGTGCAGCAGAGCGCGGGTCATGCCGTGCAGAGCGCAGTGCAGCTTGTCGTCGGAGGGACGCTTGACGTGGATGGTGCTGCCGTCCTGCTCCAGGATCATCTCCGGACGCAGAGCCTGGGTCAGAGTACCCTTGGGACCCTTGACGGTAACAACGTTGTTCTCCGCGATGGTGACTTCCACACCGGCGGGGACGGTAATGGGCATTCTACCAATTCTCGACATTGTTCAAATACCTCCTTACCATACGAATGCAAGGACTTCGCCGCCGACGTGAGCTGCGCGAGCAGCCTTGTCGGTCATGACGCCCTTGGAAGTGGATACGATCGCAATACCAAGGCCACGCAGCACGCGGGGCAGCTCGTCGGCGCCCACATAGACGCGCAGGCCGGGCTTGGACACGCGGCGCAGGCCGGAGATGACCTTCTCCTTGCCGGCATTGTACTTCAGGGTGATGCGGATAACGCCCTGGGTACCGTCGTCGATAACCTGGAAGGACTTGATGTAGCCCTCATCCAGCAGGATCTGAGCGATGCTCTTCTTCATGTTGGAAGCAGGAACGTCGACGGTCTCGTGCTTGGCGTTGTTGGCGTTGCGGATACGGGTCAGCATATCGGCAACAGGATCAGTGATGTGCATACGAATGTTTCCTCCTATTTTAGAGTTACAGGCTCACGCCTGTTAAGGCAGCGAGGTATCACTGATAATTTAGTCCGTCGGCAGCGCACTGCCGGTGTTTAATTACCAGTGACCTTTCGCCATCCTGTATTACCGGAGCCTTGCGGCTCTTAGGTACATGGGTTCGGCGGAGAGCATTTCCTCCGCCTGCTCCTGGTGAAGATTTTTTTCTCAGACGAGGCGGCATGGCGCAGCCGTACTTTGTGTACGGCAAGCCTTGCCAACGAAGTATGAGGAAAAAAGATTACCAGGAGGCTTTGCGGACGCCGGGGATCTCGCCCTTGTACGCCAGCGTGCGGAAGCAGATACGGCACACACCGTAGTCACGCAGATAGGCGTGGGGACGGCCGCACAGCTTGCAGCGGTTGTACTTACGGGTGGAGAATTTCGCAGGCGCCTGCTGCTTCAGGATCATAGACTTTTTAGCCATTTCGTTCTCCTCCTAATCAGCGTTCAAAGGGAGCGCCGACCAGAGTCAGCAGCTCGCGGGCTTCTTCATCGGTCTGGGCGGTGGTGCAGATGACCACATCCATGCCGCGGATCTTGTCGATCTTATCGTACT
>CALKBO010000067.1 GCA_937989875.1 uncultured Collinsella sp.
GAAGAGCGTTGCTGCCTAGGCTAGCCCCTTGTCACATAAACTACCGAAGCCTCTTTAATTATGTCGATTCCTTTTGGTGTATTTGCAATCTCCCTTTCAAGTGCCTTTTGCGGATTTGTCTCAATGTTAATTAACATGACCCCGAATAAAAAAGTGCTCGGCTATGGCATATTTGAGCAGCTTATTGACGTTCTTAAGCCGTCAATTGCCACATTGTTTTCCGTGGTGATCGCATTATTATTAATCCACATTTCAAACGGGAATCTAATTTCGTTAATCGTTGCCCCTCTCGGATCCTTAGGGTGTTACATCGTGCTATCTAAGTTGATGAATATCGAAGGATTTAATTTGCTTATGGACAAATTGTTCCTTCGTCGGAATTAACCGTTATTTGTTAACGGCATTAATGAATCGATCAGGAATGAACTACAGAATGAATAAACAGGTTTTATATTTAGTTCAATCAATTCCGGGGGATAATGCTCCTACAAAACATGCTTTCGCAATTTCCGATTTGCTGGTTAAATGTGGCTTCAACGTCCATTTTGTTCTTGCTGGAATAATTGAGCCGTCATCCAACGCCATAAGCAGTAATTACGACTATCCCTTTGATTTTCCGTATGAGGTGAAATTCGGGCACCATCAAATAGCCAAAAAGTATTACGAGCGGATCTCTTCTTCCTTCAGCTTTAAAGCCTTCACTCGATGTTTCGATCAAATACAGCCCGACTTGGTTATTTATTACGGGATACAACATAAGCTTGCAAAACGGGTTTTAGATCATTGCCATGATTTTAACGTTCCCGTAATCGTTGATGAGACCGATTGGTTTACTCCGAAATTTACAGGAGATTTAGCTGCTTGGCTTGTGGAGAAATCTCGTTCTAAACGGGTGGCTGAAGTGGACAGATTGCTAGATGGAGTTATCGCAATCTCGCCCTTTTTTAAAAAACATTTCGATTCACTTTACTCCTCCCAAGGATATCCAAAGGTTTTTTATTTACCACCCTTAAATAGGGCTGGAGACTCACTTAGTGACCCTTGCTCTCTAGAAGGATTGAAGCGGAGAACTATAACCAAGTTTGTCTATGCAGGTTCTCCCGCTGGGGGAAAAGACTCACTTACAGAGTTTATTTCGTTTATAAGTAATGACGCTATTCCTGCAATCACTCAACCAGTACTCGATGTAATTGGAATTGATTTAAACCAGGCAGTCAGTTTAATGGGAAACATTGCCAGATCTAATAAGGTTCATTTTCACGGTCGTGTTTCCCATGACAGCGTAATCAAAATGCTGCAAGAATCTGACTTTGGAATTCTATTTAGAACTCCTGATTTATATTCTCGCGCCGGATTTTCAACAAAATTCGCTGAGTGCATGTCGAACGGTGTTCCGATGTTATGCAACGCGGTCGGAGGAGCCGATCTTATTCTCGAGAATATGATTGATGGAATTGTTATCCCAGATTTAAGCAATCAAGCTCTTCTTGACGGAATTACAAGCGCATGCAATTTAACTGACCATGAGTTGACCAGCATGAAACGAGCTGCGCTAGAAAAGGCCTTAAAACTCTTTGAATCTGACAATTATATAGATTCATTTTCATCATTTCTCAATTCAGTACTTTCAATTCGCGACTAGTTATTTCGATCATCCAAAGGAGCGATATGTCAAATAAAATACTCGTCACTGGAGCGGCCGGCTTCATCGGCGCGTTCCTCGTCAAGAAGCTGCTCGAGGAGACCGACGATGTGATCGTCGGTCTCGACAACCTCAACAGCTACTACGACCCCGGCATCAAGGACGCGCGCCTGCGCATGCTTGCCGAGGCCGACGCAGACGGCCGCTTTACCTTCGTGCGCGGCGACCTGTGCGACGCCGCCCTCATCGAGCGCCTGTTCGCCCAGAACGGCTTCGATGTCGTGGTGAACCTCGCCGCCCAGGCGGGCGTCCGCTACTCCATCGAGAAGCCGCGCGCCTACCTCGAGAGCAACCTCGTCGGATTCTTCAATGTGCTCGAGGCCTGCCGCCATCACCCGGTCAAGCACCTCGTCTACGCCAGCTCCAGCTCGGTCTACGGCGGCAACAAGAAGGTTCCGTTCTCCGAGGAGGACCGCGTCGACTCGCCGGTATCGCTCTACGCCGCCACCAAGAAGTCCAACGAGCTCATGGCGGCCGCCTACTCAAAGCTCTACTCCATCCCGGCCACCGGTCTGCGCTTCTTCACCGTGTACGGTCCCATGGGCAGGCCCGACATGGCCTACTTCGGCTTCACCGAGAAACTGCGCCGCGGCGACATCATCAAGATCTTCAACATGGGCGACTGCCGCCGCGACTTCACCTACGTCGACGACATCGTCGAGGGCGTGAGGCGAGTTATGGACACCTCCCCCGAGGTGAAGATGGGCGAGGACGGGCTGCCGCTCGCCGCGCACCGCGTCTACAACATCGGCAACTCGCACCCCGAGAACCTGCTCGACTTCGTCGACACGCTGCAGCGCGTGCTGGTGGAGGAGGGCGTGCTGCCGGCCGACTACGACTTCGAGGCCCACAAGCAACTCGTGCCCATGCAGCCAGGCGACGTGCCCGTCACCTACGCCGACACCACGGCGCTCCAGCGCGACCTGGGCTACAAGCCCGCGACGTCGCTCGAGGACGGCCTGAGGGCCTTCGCTAAGTGGTATAAGCGCTACTACAACATTTAGGAAATCATGGCCCTGTAACAGGGGCCTTTTTAAATATGAATTATTGTTCTTTGACAATTGGAGAATGACATGAAGATCGCTGTCGCCGGTACCGGCTACGTCGGCCTGTCCCTCGCCGTCCTGCTCTCGCAGCACAACGAGGTCCACGCTCTGGACATCGTGCCCGAGAAGGTCGAGAAGATCAACAGCTACGAGTCGCCTATCCAGGACGACGAGATCGAGCGCTTCCTGGCGGAGGCCAAGGCGGGGGAGCGCGAGCTCGACCTGCACGCCACGGTCGACGTGGCCGAGGCCTACACGGGTGCCGACTACGCCGTCATCGCGACGCCCACCAACTACGACTCGGACAGGAACTTTTTCGACACGAGCTCCGTCGAGGCCGCCATCGCCGCGGTGCGCTCGGTGAACCCCGACGCCTGGATCGTCATCAAGTCCACCATCCCGGTGGGCTACACCGCGGGCCTTCGCGAGAGGCTGGGCGATAGCAAGATCTTCTTCAGCCCGGAGTTCCTTCGCGAGAGCAAGGCGCTCTACGACAACCTGCACCCCAGCCGCATCGTGGTGGGCGCGCCTAAAGACGACGCTAACGCCGTCGCGGCTGCCGAGCGTTTCGCACGCCTGCTCGCGCAGGGCGACGACCCCGCCGAGCTGGAGCGCGTGAACGCCGACGGCACCGTGGGCATCCCCGAGCTCGTCCTGGGCACCACCGAGGCCGAGGCCGTCAAGCTGTTCGCCAACACCTACCTGGCGCTGCGCGTGGCCTACTTCAACGAGCTCGACACCTACTGCGAGGTCCGCGGCCTCAACACCCGCGACGTCATCGACGGCGTGTGCCTGGAGCCTCGCATCGGCAGCCACTACAACAACCCGAGCTTCGGATACGGCGGCTACTGCCTGCCCAAGGACACCAAGCAGCTGCTGGCAAATTATAAAGACGTGCCGCAGAACCTGATCGAGGCCATCGTGGACGCCAACCGCACCCGCAAGGACTTCGTGGCAGACGAGGTGCTGCAGATGGTGTGGGACCGCGTGTACGCCGGCAAGGAGAAGCCGGTCGTGGGCGTGTACCGCCTGACGATGAAGTCCAACTCCGACAACTTCCGCGCGAGCTCCATCCAGGGCGTCATGAAGCGCGTGAAGGCCAAGGGCGTGCCCGTGGTGGTCTACGAGCCCACGGTCGACGCGCCGGAGTTCTTCGGCTCCGAGGTGACCCACGACCTGGAGGCCTTCAAGGCCGGCTGCGACGTTATCGTGGCAAACCGCTGGAGCGACGAGCTCGCTGACGTCGCGGACAAGGTCTACACGAGGGACCTGTTTAAGCGGGACTAGGGGAGTGCGGCGGTCTGCTTTGGGCGCGTATCGCGTTACGTTAGTTTAACTGCGTTGAGAGCGGGCTCTATCGGCTAACGCAGATAGAGCCCGCTCTTCGTTGTTCTCGCCAACTGAAATAACCGTTGCGGTATTCTGAGTTCAGGTATCGTCAGGATTCGTTCAGAAATTGATTTACCGGCCTCGGCTCCGTCCTCTTCTGGCGCTCCGCCTTTCCCTTCAATTCGTTCATCTCCTCCAGCTTCGACATATCCAGTCACCCCACTTGCTCCACCCGCACTCCACCATGTACTTCAGCCTCGTCCTCATCCTGGTCTCGCGCTTGATGCGATCTATCCCGTCTTCATCCTGATCCGGCGCCAGCGCTCCGGCGGGAATTCCGTGTAGGCAAGCGTCTCGACAAATCCTTCGCGCACCGTCCTCACGGCTATCTCGAGCCTCATCGACTCCAACTCCTCCGTTACCTCCTCGACTTTTTAGTCGCATTTCTCGATGGCCGCGAAGGCCCCCTCCCTGAGGTTGGAGATGGTGCCAGAGGATGCCGGCGCTCTCCAATGGTGCTCGCTTTTGCCTGGTTTCTGGAACTGACTTTTCAAATGAGAAGATTTAGGCGGCCGGCTGTTCGCCGACGGGTCGAACCACCCTAAACAATTACTGTGAGACGGTGCTCGCAACTTGCTTGTACACACTGACGTTCTGCATCGTGAAACTCCGCTCCGGCAGCCTCATCTCCGTCGACATGATGTCTACCTGCGCCGTCGCTTCTGTATATAGACACTCCATTTGTTTAATAGGCAACTGAAACCAAAATAGAGAACCGACTTTATCCCTTTGTATGCACCAAAGATCTCCTTAGAGCTTATTGCCGAACGAAATAATCTATAGCAAGGAGCTTTTATGGGCGGCGAAAAGGATTTCATTTAAACAATTGATTCGGAATCCAATCTATCGTAACGACTAAAGCATTAGACAGGATTTAGAGACAGATGCCATATGAACAGCAAAAACTATATTAAACGGCATGATTTAAATCAGCCAGCGGATCTTCTGCCTCTGTCGCCGCAGTTCAACGAACAGGCTCACGCCAACTATGTTGTTAGGCTCTTACGCGCTGTGTATGAACAGAGAGAGTGCTTTAACATCGCTTTGGCTGGCCCCTATGGTTGTGGAAAAAGCAGCATACTGTCAGAGTTCTGTTCGATTTCAAAAAAAGCCGGGCATCGGATCGTGCACGTCGGCCTCTCCACCCTCAACCCTTCTGAGATACCCCAAAAGGATGTCATCGGATTCCTTGAGCGTGAAATTCTTGGATAAATACTCTATCAGGGCAACTTCAATAAAGCGCCTAAGTCATCTATCCAAGGGATCCACCGTGACTCACATCTTCGTTCAGTTGCTTCCGCATTTTTACTTGCGTTGTTTGCCATGCTGTTCATTGCTGTGCTTGTATTCATTTCCGATGGAAAACCAGACAAGCTAGCAACATGGGTTCAGTTTTGGTCATGGTCCTTAACTGGTGAACAGCTGTTACCGACGATGTTGAAAATATTCTTCTGTATTTCAGTCTTTACAGCCTTGCTAGTTGCTTCAAGCAAGTTATTTCCTTCGCGCCTGACCATCAATTCGTTTTCAAATGGGCCTGCGTCTCTTTCTCTTGAAAAAGAACAGCCATCTTTTTTCAATAAATACCGTGACGAACTAATTTACTTTTTTGAAGTCAATCGTATCGATGCTGTGCTGTTTGAGGATCTTGATCGTTTTGAAAGACCTTTAATTTACGAGGAACTTCGTAACTTAAACACGATAATTAACTGTGCGCCTGGTATTAAAAAACCGGTTAAGTTCGTATATGCAGTCAGGGACAGCCTTTTTGATGACGAGTCCTTTACGTCGGATCAAATAGATGATGATTGCAGCTATTCAAGCAGAAATATTGTTAGGGGGTCTTCAAGAACAAAATTATTTGATTTGATCATTTCTGTCACACCGTTCATCGCTGCCTATTCTTCTTATGAATACCTACACGAGCTATTTTCTGACTACATTACCGAGTTAAAGAAATCTAACATAATTGAAGGGACGAATTTCGAAGACCTTCTCCGCTTATCATCATCTTATTTATCAGATATGCGCCTACTGAAAAGCATTAGAAACGATTATATGATTATGAGCGAAGAGCTTGGCTTCGATAAAAGCGCCACGCATAACAATAAGCTCGGCCTTCGCGAGGGAAGTCTTTTCGCGATAGTAATTTACAAAAACTTATATCCCACGGAGTTCGAGTTACTCCGTATGGGAAAAGGCAAGCTTTACGAGCTGCTATCATTCTTCGAGGTAACCGTCTCTGAGTCCATGAAGCAACTCGCTGTGCTTCGCGATGTATCTGTAAACTTTGCAAATGGCGGTATATTTGACTCGGAAGTTGCTGTCAAACTTGGTACTGAATTAGATAGTTCAATTAAATCTTACGCTAAGTCAGGTTACGCTATCTTCATAAATGAAAATAGATATGATTGCGAGCACAACTCTCGAGCTATTGAAACCGAAGAATTCTGGACAAGCTATTTCAATCTTTCTTCGAAGGATGTAATAGGTCTCGCGCCACCACGAAGCGGTAGTGCTTTTATTCGTCTAAAGAAGGGAGAATTCGCTTCTATTTTTTCTAAAGGAGCATTCGAGACTAGTAATAGATTATCTACAGCAATTCTAAGTCAAGGACTTGATTGCAACGCAATTGAACAAATGATTTCTTGGTATAGAGGGGCTGATTTCTATAGTCTTTTAAAGGACGCTCAACCAAACCCTTACTGTAACGATGCATTTAACAAGCTGGCTTTGTCCTTATTTGGCGAGGAGCTTGTTTACGAAATGCTAATCCATGGCTATATTCATAAAGACTTTTTCTTGTATATTGCAAGATATCCTGACGATGCTCACGTAGCTGCAGTTGAGTTCTTCAATACATGCTATCGTTGCAACTTTTTTTACCCATCTTTTGAATTAAGTTATGAGGACTGCGAAGAGCTTTGTGAGCTTATTCCTGCCGCTCACTTATCTGAGCCCCGTTGCTTCAACACCGATTTATTACTGTACATGCTCAACACGGTTTGGCGTCATGATGATGCCCTTAAAATAATCAAGTCTGCGTCTCAAAACGAAGATTTCAATGGAGATTACTTATTAAATAGCATTTTTAAATCATCACAAGAAAAATGGCGAAACACGCCTTTTATTAAAATGCTTGTATCATCAACTCCTAAGGCCTTTGATTATATTGTTGATAATCGTAATTCAATTGAGACGTATTTCGCCGATCAAGAGGACGGTTCGTCTGGATCAAAATCAGTTGATAAATTCAATTCAAACATGCTTACTACAATCCAAGAGGCCTTTTGCTCTATAGATGTTGATTTTGAATACAGTACAGCTAACTGTTCGGATTGGCTCAAGCAAAATGGAGAGCAAGCTCTAAGATCATTAAAGTATCCTGGAGAGGCAAAAGCAAGTGCAATTGCAGATTTGTATTTAAGTGCAGAAGTTGAGGTTGATTCGCTCGAGAAGATAAACGCGAGCCTTTGCCATATTTTTATAAACAAAGGCGCGTATTCAATTAATCGCAACAATCTACTCAAAGTTTCAAATACAAGTTTCATACCTCCACTAAACACCTTACGGGGTGAAGCTATTCTCAATCGTGTTTTAAGGGATGTCCAATCATTTAGTGAGTATTTAGACTTACTAACCTCTGATGAGCTTTCATGCACAGAACTAAAGGGAGGATTGATTCGCGATCTATTAGCCATTGCTTTAAGGAATTCACATCCTTTTTCATTTAATCTGTGTGATTTGCTTGATCGGTTTGTTCGTCATTCGAAAATTCCTCAACACAGTGTTGATATGTACGACGCCCTGGGCGGCATGCCGTCTCTCTACTCTCATAAATATGCCTTTTCATTGTTCAAATCTCTAATTGATAGAAACTTAGTTCAACCGACTCTGGCTTATTATCAC
>CALKBO010000068.1 GCA_937989875.1 uncultured Collinsella sp.
CGATACCGCGCACCGCTTGAACGGAACTCGGTACACTTGGTGGCTGCGTTCCGTCGTGGGTGGCTCCTCGTCCAACGTGTGCTACGTCTACAACTCCGGCTATGCCTACTACACTTCGGCGACGCACACCTGGGTTCGCCCCCGCCCCGGCTTCCTCGTCGGCTAGCCAGCCGAGTGCTCTATACTTCTCTTTCGATGCGACCGCCTTGCGCGGTCGCATCCCTGCCCGCGCAGCGGGCCGTTTTTTTGCCACTATTTCCGGGAGGTGCCATGAGCGGCGTCTACCAGCGAAACCGCGAGGTGTCCGAGTACAAGTTCTTCACGCAGGCCATCGCCATCCGCGTGGAGGTCAACAAGCTCATGGCCTCCTCGTCGGTCGTGCCGAAAGCCTACAGGCTGCTGAACGCAGTCCCCACGGTGGAGACCGCGCGCAGCATCGTATACAACGTCAACCGCGCCGACTGCTTCTACCCCAACAGTTCGTTCAACGCACTTGAGCGCAAGCGTTACCTGACGCTGGCGATAGCCGACTGCGAGCAGCTGATGCTCGACATGCAGTGCCTCATGGACATCGGCCTGCCCGTGAACGCCAACCGCTTCGAGGCGCTGGCGGGCATGGTCGAGGAGGAGATCAAACTGCTCAAGGGCGCGCGCAAGAACGTACGCGTCACCGGCAAGAAGACGACCGACGAGCGCATAGCCGAGGCCAAGGCCGAGCTAGAGCGCCTGCGTTCGTTATAATGGGCGGCGGTCCCGCCTTGTATATCGGTACAATTGGTGGCTGCGTTCCGTCATGGGTGGCTCCTCGTCCAACGTGTGCTACGTCAACAACAACGGCAATGCCAACTACAATTCGGCGACGAACACCTGGGTTCGCCCCCGCCCCGGATTCCCTTACTGCCAGACCGAGTAGGCCAGCGGGCCGAAAGCAGAGCGCGGAGAGGAAGGAAGGCGCGACCATCGGGCGCGAGCCCGTAAATACGCACCCCGCGAGGGTGGCCGGACGCTGCTTGCATGGCGCGGCGCTCCGTGGCTTCGCCGCGTTTCATGGCCATACCTCAAGCGGCTGTCAGAGCCACATTGCAAGCCGTGCGGGGTGCCTTCTATGAACTCGGAGCAAAGGCGGGCCGCACGCCGGAAGCGCCGCGAGGAGAAGCGCGCCAGGGCCAAGGCCGAGCGCGTCAAGGCGTGCACCCTTGAGACGGTGGCCGATCTCAACAGCCTGTGCAAGGCTTCCAAGCAGGCCGCGCGCGGCGTCATGTGGAAGGCCTCGACGCAGCGGTACATGAAGGACTACCTGCGAAACGCCGTGAAATCGCGCCAAGACCTTTTGGAGGGCCGCGACATATGCCGGGGTTTCATCCGCTTCGACCTGTGGGAGCGCGGCAAGCTGCGCCACATCAGCGCCGTACACTTCCCCGAGCGCGTGGTGCAGAAGTCGCTGTCCCAGAACGCCCTCGTGCCCGCGATAGTCCCCACGCTCGTATCCGCGAACTCCGCCAACATCAAGGGGCGCGGCACCGACTACGCCCTTAAGCTGCTCAAGCGCCACCTGGCCGACCACTGGCGGCGGCATGGGCGCGAGGGCTACATACTGCTGGGCGACTTCTCCGACTACTTCGCGCGCATTGCCCACGAGCCGGTCAAGCGGCAGGTGGCCGACGCGCTGCTCGACCCGCGCGTGGTCGCCCTTGAGCACCGCCTGATAGACGCGCAGGGCGAGGTCGGCCTGGGCCTGGGCAGCGAGCCAAACCAGATATGCGCGGTGGCGCACCCAAACCGCATCGACCACTACGTGGCCGAGATGCTGCGCCCCGAGGCCTACGGGCGCTACATGGACGACTTCTACCTGATCCACGAGTCCAAGGAGTACCTGCAAGTGTGCCTTCTGCTCATAGAACGCGAGTGCGCGAAGCTCGGCATCGCGCTGAACCCGCGCAAGACCCGCGTGGTGAAGCTGACGCGCGGCTTCACGTGGCTGAAGAAGCGCATCTTCTACACCGAAACGGGCCGCATCGTCATGAAGCCGTGCCGCGACTCCATCACGCGCGAGCGACGCAAGCTGAAGAAGATGGCCCGCATGGTGGCCGAGGGGGTCATGACGCCCGAGCAGGTGCAGCAGAGCTACCAGAGCTGGCGCGGCGGCATGGCTCACTTGGACGCGCACCGCAGCGTGCTGGCCATGGACGCGCTGTACCGCAGCCTGTTCGAAAATCTCGCGGGGGGGGTTGCTCAATGCAACCAAGCCCGAGAGACGATTCGGGCGGAACGCCCTTGCCATAGCGGAAGGGCGGCAACTCAAAACGGCGGCCTAGACGGGTCGAAAACGAAATAACCAAGACAGCGAAGGCGTGCTGCGGCGCGCCTTCTTTCTTCGCGCCCGCCCAAACGGCCAGGCAATCTCACGGCGCTAATACGATGGCGGCACATTCCCCGATAAGGAAGGAGTCCGCATGGACACTGAGGAAGACATGCCGCGCCCCGACGAGCTTCGAGACGGCACCCTGGCCGAGGTCAACGCCCTGCGCGACTTGCTGTCGCAGATCGGCGACCCCGACGCGGCGCACGACGCGGGCGTTATCGACGATGACGAGCACGTGGAGCGGAAGGCGCGAAAGCTCGCCTACACCTCCGCGCTCGCCGCCTACGCCAACGGCGAGGTGCCCGACCTCCCGGCGCTGCTCGAACAGATGCGCGAGCAGGCGTCCAAGCCGACGCAGACCGAGACCAACACGGCGAACATCGACTACCTGCTCATGACCGTGGGAGGTGACCAGTAATGGCTACGAAGAAAACCGTTGAGCATTCCAAGCACTTCGCGAAGGTCAAGAAGTACTACGACAAAGACCTTTGGAGCAAGGCGCGCGTCTACAAGGCTGTCGAGTGCAAATGGATCACCGCCGACGAGTACAAGGAAATCACCGGCGAGGAGTACACGGCCGAATAGGCGGAAGGAGGGCGCCCAGGATGGAAGTGCTCAAGCTTTTTGCGCCTTACGGACCGGCTTGGCTTGGCGGCGTGCTCCTGACGCTCGTTGCGTTCTACTTCGGGAGACAATTTCTTGAGGAGTACAAACGCCAAAACCAGCGGAAGGGCGAGCTCGACCTGAAGCGCGAGGAGCGCAAGCAGGCCGAAGTCGACGAGAGGGCGCAGCGCGACCGCGAGCGGTCCCAAATGGAGGGGCGCATCGCCGCCCAGATGGAGCGCAGCAACACCCTGATTGAAGGAATGAAAACGCTCATGGAGTCGGTTGTCGCGTCAAATGACGTCCTCCACGCGGACTTGGTCCACAGCCAGGCGCGTAGCCAGGGCATGGCCGAGAAGGTCGACCATATCTACGACCGAGTCGACCTCATGTACAACAAGGAGACAGGGAGATAGAGATGACTGATATACAGGCAGGACTCACGGTGCTGACCGTCCTCGTGGTGCCCTATATCGTGCAGGCTATCAAGACGAAGGCGATGACCGGCAATGTCGCCCGCTGGACGGCCATCGCAGTATCGGCGCTGTGCGGTGCATTGACGGCCATGGCCGGGGGTATGCCGACTGACCCCACGGCGTGGGTTACGTCCATCTTCGCCGCGGTAGGCGGCGTGCAGGTGGCATATGCAGCCTTCAAGGCGGTCGGCGTGACAGACAAGTGGCTCGACGCGCTGCTTGCCATGGGCACTCCGAAGAAGGACGACTAGGAATGGGCGGCAAGCGCCTCGTGCGCATCGCCGCCGCCATCTCGCTGCTTGCTTTGCTCGCCGCCTTCGCCGACGTGGCGCTTATAGCCTCTAACGTGCCGAAGGTGCCGAAGGAAGAGCCTTTGCCCGTCATCTACGACAAGCCGCTCGACAAGCCCGCCGAGGTGCCCGTCTACCTCCAAGCAGACGAGCGCTGGGGCGGGCTTTCGTATGCGGGCGAAGACTTGGCCGCTTCCGGCTGCGGCCTCACGTGCGCGGCCATGGCGTGGGAATGGCTCTACGGCCAGACGTGCACGCCGGCGCAGATGCTGGGATTCGTTGGCGAATCGTGCCTCACGGACGGCGTGAACGACATGGAAAAGTTCTGCCGTTGGATGAACGCGAACGACCAGGCTTTGGGCTACACGCCTATCCACGACAACGCCGACGACGCCTTGGACGAGGCGGCTGGCGGATGGATGGTGTTTTGCAGCCTGACTGGCCAGCTACGCGACGGCGGCAAGAGCTACGACGGGCACATCGTCCTGCTCTGCGGATGGGACGGCGAGACGGCGACATTTCACGACCCCTACGAGGGCGTGGTGCGGCTGAGCCGCGAACAGTACGAACAAGTTGATTGGGCTTATTTCATAGCGATAGGGAGCGCTGAATAGAATGAACGGAATCGACATCAGCAATTGGCAGAACGGCATCAACCTCGCGGCTGTCCCGTTCGACTTCGTTATCTGCAAGGCTACCGAGGGCACGCGCTACGTGTCGCCCGACTGCGACCGTCAGATCCAGCAGGCGATTGGCCTTGGCAAGCTTGTGGGCGTGTACCACTACGTCAACGGCGGCGATGCCGATGCGGAGGCCGAGTACTTCTACGAGCACTGCAAGGGCTACGTCGGCAAGGCCGCGTTCTTCATCGACTGGGAGGATCAGGGCAACGAGGCGTGGGGCGACACGTCCTACCTCAAGGCCATGGCAGAGCGTTTGGCCGAGCTTCTGGGCTTTGGCATGGATCGCATCGGCATCTACGCATCCAAGAGCGTATTCCCGTGGAACCTCACCGACGCCAAGACGTGGGTGGCGCAGTACGCCGACATGAACGCCACGGGCTACCAGGACGCGCCTTGGAACGAGGGCGCTTACGACTGCGCCATCCGCCAGTACTCCTCGTGCGGGCGCCTGGACGGCTGGGCGGGCAACCTCGACATCAACAAGTGCTATATCTCCCGCGCGGAGTGGGAGGCCATGGCGGGTGGCTCCAACGGCGATCCCGACTCGCTTATCCACGGCATCGATGAGACGCCAACGGCAGACCTCGCGGCGAAGGTGCTCGCTGGCGAGTTCGGAGACGGCGACGACCGCAAGCACGCGCTGGGCGACCGCTACCAGGAGGTGCAGTCGCTCGTGAACCACATCCTCACGGTATCCGCCGAAGATCTGGCCGCTGAGACATGGGCGGGCGATTACGGCAACGGCAGCCGCCGCAAGGCTGTTTTGGGGCCGCGCTACGACGAGGTTATGGCGGTCATCAACGGGCAGACCGAAACCGAGCAGGTATACGTGGTGCAGAGCGGCGACACCCTTTCCGGAATCGCCTCAAAGTACGGCACGACCTATCAGGATCTCGCCGCCAAGAACGGCATCTCAAACCCGAACCTGATCTATCCCGGCATGCGCCTGGTTGTTTCCTAGGCCGCTCGTGGTATCCTAACGAAAACGATTGTGCCGACGGCGCACACCTCGGTTCGAGGAGATGCGCAAACGGTGCACCACAGAATCTGAGCAGCCCGTTACCAATTCGGTGGCGGGCTTTTTGCTACCGATATGCCGGGATTCGAACCCGACAGGGTGCGGATTCCGGCATCATCGCAAGGCCTGTGGTCAAATAATGGCAAATATGAGTACTGTTACCATTTTAGTTACAGCGATTTCATGCCTTCAGAAGGCGATTTAGCCGTCAGGCGTCCTACGGCGGAAAAATAGCAGACGTTTATCGGCTAAGTACTTGTACATATGTTGCGTAATACTACATATTTTGCAAATAAATAATGCTACAGGACTTGTGACAGTACTCATATTTGACGTTTTTTGTCCACAACCCTTTATACCTAGGCAAGTCGGCGGCAAAACGGGCTTCAAAGCGCCCTTCGCAAACAAAAACCGGGGCCCGCATGATGCGGACCCCGGCTCAATACCGTGACGATATGTCAGTTACGCTCTACACGTAGAACAGGATGTCGTCGTAGGTCGGGACCGGCCAGTAGTCGGCGGCCACGATCTCCTCCATGGCGTCCACGGCGGCGCGCAGCGAATCCATAGCGGGAACGACCTCGTGCGCGTACACGTTGGCTTGCTCCTGACCATCGAGGCCCTCGGCCTTCTGATGCACGGCGTCGAGCGCCTTGATGGAGTCGTTGATGGTGGTGATGCCGTTGCAAAGCTTGTTGAGCGTATTCTGCTCACACTGCATGGCGGCCTCGGCGCCGGCGGCGCGGATAGTCTCAAGGCCCTTAGCGACCTTGGTGGCATAGGCGGTAATGACCGGGCGATAGGTACGACGCGCCTCGCGAACCATCGTGGTAGCCTCGATGTTCATGAGCTTGTTGTACTTCTCGAGCTTGCAGTCGTAGCGGCACTGAGCCTCGGCCTTGGTCAGGACGCCCGTCTCCTCAAAGAGCGCGATAGCCTTATCGGAAACAAAGGCGGGCAGGGCATCGGCCGTGGTCTTGTTGTTGGCAAGGCCGCGCTTCTCGGCCTCGATGGGCCACTCGTCGGAGTAGCCATCGCCAGAGAAGAGGATGCGCTGGTGGTCAGTCAGGACCTTCTTGCAGTACTCGAGCGCAGCGTCCTGGAACTCATCCTCGGGCGTACCCTCAAGCGCGTCGGCGAAGGACTTGAGCGACTTGGCCACGGCGGCATCGAGCACCAGGTTGGAGTCGGAGACGTTCTGCTCGGAGCCGCAGGCACGGAACTCGAACTTATTGCCAGTAAAGGCAAACGGGGAGGTGCGGTTGCGGTCGGTGTTGTCCTGCATCAGCTTGGGCAGGGTATCGGCGCCCAGGTCGAGCACGCCGCGCGTGGCATGAACGGAAGCCTTGCCATCGATGATCTTCTCGACGACCTCGGTAAGCTGGTCGCCCAGGAAGATGGACATAATCGCCGGAGGAGCCTCGTTGGCGCCCAGACGATGGTCGTTGCCGGCCGAGGCAACGGAGGCACGCAGGAGCTCCTGATAGTTATCGACGGCCTCGATCACCGCGGTGAGGAAGACGATGAACTGCAGGTTGTCGAGCGGAGTGTCGCCCGGATCGAGCAGATTCTCGGATTCGGTGCCAAGCGACCAGTTGTTGTGCTTGCCCGAACCGTTAATGCCCTCGAAGGGCTTCTCGTGCAGCAGGCAGACCAAGTCATGGCGGGAGGCGATGAGCTTCATTTTCTCCATCATGACCAGATTCTGGTCGATGGCCTCGTTGACTTCGCCATAGACGGGGGCAAGCTCATGCTGGCAGGGAGCAACCTCGTTGTGCTTGGTCTTGGCGGGAATGCCAAGCGCCCACAGCTCATCGTCCAGATCCTTCATATAGGCCGAGACGGTGGGGCGGATAGCGCCAAAGTAGTGCTCCTCGAGCTCCTGGCCCTTGCAGGGAGCGGCGCCAAAGAGGGTGCGGCCGGTAATGACCAGGTCCTTGCGCTTGCGGTAGGCGTCCTTCTTGATCAGGAAGTACTCCTGCTCGTCGCCCACGGAAGGAACGACCTTCTTGGGGGTCTTGCCAAACAGCGCCAAAACGCGCTTAGACTCACGCGAGAGCGCGGTCATGGAGCGCAGCAGCGGGGTCTTCTTGTCCAGGGCCTCGCCCGTGTAGGAGCAGAAAGCCGTGGGGATGCACAGGACATCGTCCTTGATAAAGGCGGGGCTGGTGGGATCCCAAGCGGTGTAGCCACGGGCCTCGAAGGTGGCGCGCAGGCCGCCGTTGGGGAAGCTGGAGGCGTCCGGCTCGCCCTGGATGAGGTTCTTGCCCGTAAACTTGGTAATGGCGGTGCCGTCGTGGTTGGGCTCGAGGAAGCTATCGTGCTTCTCGGAAGTAATGCCCGAAAGCGGCTGGAACCAGTGCGCGTAGTGCGTCGCGCCCTTGGAGATGGCCCAGACCTTCATGGCATGGGCAACGGCGTTGGCCACATCCAGGTCGAGCGGCTCACCGCCCTCGAGGGTTGCAGCAAGGCGCTTCCAAATGTCCTTGGGGAGGTAGTCCTTCATGACTTCCTCAGAGAACACCATGGTCCCGAAGCGGTCAGTAAGTTCGGCCATACGGAACTCCCTTCGTATCGGCACCGCGTGAGAAGCGGTGTTGATTACTAACGAACGAGTCATAGCTTAGACTCGCCGTGTTTCCGCGACATTACCGTTATGTTGCTGTCGCGAAACCAATCAATGAGGTTACCCTATCGAGGCGGCGTTGCCACCCTCAACAGCCAATCAACTGCATAAATTGCAGACCTCTCCCCATGGTTTAAGGGTAGTCAATTTGGGATGGAGCTCTATTAACTGGTATTTTGCATCAGATACCAGTCTTTATAGTCCGTGCCTAGATTAGCCGCTCTGTTATAGAGAAAGCCGATAGCAAGGCATCTTTGATTGGTATCCTCAAATAGCGAGTGAAACTCCACCGTGACACAGCGGTGCTGTAGAATCCTTACAACACATCACACTATTACGTATCTAAAGGAGCACGATATGCGCGTCGACGAGGTTTTTAAGCAGGCAGCATCCCAGGGCACCGCGCCCATTTCGTTTGAGATGTTCCCGCCCAAGGGCGAGCTTACCCTCGACACGGCTCGCGAGGTGGCAGGCAATCTATGCAAGCTTTCGCCGAGCTTTGTCTCGGTCACCTGCTCGGCCGGCGGCTCGGGCAACGGTGCCACCACCGCCCCCATCGCGCATATGATTACGAGCGAATTCGACACGCCCTCGGTGGCGCACCTCACCTGCGTGGGCCGATCGCACGCCGATATCGTCGCCAAGATCGATGAGTACCGCACCGCCGGCGTGGAAAACATCCTGGCCCTGCGTGGCGATCTCCCTGCCGGCGCGACCGAGGACGACAAGCCCGCCTCGGACTACGCCTACGCCCGCGACCTCATCCCCGAGCTCGTCGACGCTGGCTTTTGCGTGGGCGCCGCGGCCTACCCCGAGGGCCACATTGCCTGTGAGGATCTCAACCTCTCGGTCGAACACCTCAAGCAAAAACAGGACGCCGGCGCGAGCTTCTTTGTGACACAGCTCTTCTTTGATAACGAGTGCTTCTACCGTTTTCGCGAGCTTGCCGACAAGGCCGGCATCACCGTGCCCATTACCGCGGGCATCATGCCGTTTATGGGCAAGTCACAGATCAGCCGCATGGTCTTTATGTGCGGCGCGTCGCTGCCCTCCCCCGTCATCAAGATTCTCGCCAAGTACGAGAACGACCCCGAGAGCCTGCAGGCAGCCGGTGTAGATTATGCCGCCCGCCAGCTTTGCGACCTCAAGGAGCACGGCGCCGACGGCCTGCACCTGTACACTATGAACCGTCCTGCGATCGCCGCGACCATTATGGAGCGCCTGGGGTAATGGAAAAACCGCACATCGATACAACCGCTGTCGAAGTGCCGGCCGACCTTGCGTCGCCGGCGCTTTACCGTGTCGATGCTGCGCACCATCCCCGTGTCGACCGTGCCGAGATGCTGCGGTATCTGGGTTACGGCGGCCAGCAGATTGAACCCGAGCTGTCACGACGTATTGAGCTTGTGGTCGAGCGTCTGGAACTTGACATTGAGCCCCGTGGCGTGCGCCGCGTGTTTGCCGTCGATGCCACGGGCGTGGACGAACAAAGTGAGCCTTGCATTCACTTGGTCGGCACCAACGTTGAGCTGCGAGGTCGCGATATCTATCGACATCTCAAAGATGCCCGCTTTGCCGCGCTCATGGCATGCACCCTCGGCATGGACGCCGAGCGTCGCCTGCGCACCACGGGAGCCCAACATCCCCTGGAGGGCGCCGTGCTCGACGCCGCGTGCTCCGCTTACGTGGAAGCCGCCGTTGAGCAAATGGACCAGCAGGTCAAGACGGACGCCGCCGCACACGGACTCGCCGGCAACTGGCGCTTTAGTCCCGGCTACGGCGACTGCCCGCTCTCGGCCCAGCGCTCGATCGTCAATGCGCTCAACGCCACGCGGCTCATCGGCCTGACCGTCACACCCACCAGCCTGCTCATGCCCACCAAAAGCGTGACCGCGGTGATCGGTCTGTTTGACGGCGAGGTCCACGACGCCCAGACCCGCCCCACCTGCAATATCTGCCGCATGCGCGAGAGCTGTCGCTTCCGCGCCGCCCACACCACCTGCTATTCCAGCCATTAGGAGCCCCCGATGTTTACTCCGCTTATCACTCATGATTCTGACGGCACTGCATTGGCGGCACCCGTTGATGCCGCACGTCGCAACGGTGCCACGTACAAGACGCGCACGATCGACGACCTGCACATTAAGGACGATCGCCTGCGCGCCGCCATCGAGGGCACGGGGCACCTGCTGTTCGACGGCGGCATGGGCACCATGCTGCAGGCGGCCGGCATGAAGGCCGGTGCCCTGCCCGAGTTGCTCAACTTTGAGGAGCCCCAGGTCATTACCGATATTCAGCGTCAGTACGTCGAGGCCGGCTGTGACGTGATCACCGCCAACACCTTTGGCGCCAACGCCCACAAGCTCGACGGCGCCGCTACCGTGGCAGACGTCTTTGCCGCGGCAGTCACCTGCGCCCGCGAGGCCGGCGCCCGCTACGTCGCCGGCGACATCGGCCCTATCGGCGCCCTGCTGCGCCCCCTGGGCACCCTCAGCTTTGACGAGGCCTACGACCTCTTTGCCGAGGAGGTGCGCGCCGGCGTCGATGCGGGTGTGGACCTCTTTATTATCGAGACCATGACCGACCTTGCCGAGATCAAGGCCGCCGTCCTCGCCTGTCGCGAGAACTCCGACCTGCCCGTCTTTGCCACCATGACCTTTGAGGAAGACGGTCGCACCTTCTTGGGCACGAGCCCCGAGGTCGCCGCCATCACCCTCGACGCCATCGGTGCCGACGTCCTGGGCATCAACTGCAGCCAGGGCCCGGCCGAGCTCCGAGGACTCGCTGCGCGTATGCTCACCGTCACCGACAAGCCAGTTATGGTGCAGGCCAATGCGGGACTGCCCCACGTTGACGATGACGGCAATACCGTCTTTGATATCCAGGCACCCGAGTACGCCGAGGCCGTCGCCGGCATGATCGAGGACGGCGTGAGCGTCGTCGGCGGCTGCTGCGGTACCACGCCCACGCATATGGCGGCACTTCGCACCCTCATCGACAACCACACGCCCAGCCCGCGTCACCGCAAGCCCAGCATGTCGGTCACGAGCGCCCAGACGGTCGTGGACCTCCCCTGTGACGGCCATAAGATCGCCGTCATCGGCGAGCGCATCAACCCCACCGGCAAAAAGCGCCTGCAGCAGGCCCTACGCGACGGCGACCTGGACTACGTCGTGAGCCAGGGCATCAGCCAGCAGGAGCAGGGCGCCGACATCCTGGACGTCAACGTGGGCCTGCCCGAGATCGACGAGGTCAAGGTCATCCAGCAAGCGACCGAGCAGCTCCAAGGTTCCACGCTGCTGCCGCTGCAGATCGACTCCACCGACCCCGCCGCCGTCGAGGCCGCCGTGCGTCGCTACGCCGGCAAGCCCATCATCAACTCGGTCAATGGCAAGCAGCAGATCATGGATGAGATCTTCCCGCTGGTCGCCCACTACGGCACCAACGTCGTCGGCCTCACGCTCGACGAAGGCGGCATCCCCGATACCGCCGAGGCCCGCTTCGCCATCGCCGAGCGCATCGTGGCCGAGGCTGCCCGCTACGGCATCGGCCCGGACCGCATCCTCATCGACTGCCTGGTCATGACCGCCTCGACCAACCAGCGCCAGGCCGAGCAAATCCTGCGCGCCATGTCCCTGTGCAAGGAGCGTCTGGGCGTCAAATGTGCACTCGGCGTGTCGAACATCAGCTTTGGCCTGCCTGCCCGCCCGCTGCTGGGCTCGGTCTTTTTGGCTGCCGCTTTTGGCGCAGGTCTCGATGCCCCCATCATGAACCCGGGCTCCAAGCGCTTTATGGATACCGTCTACAGCTATCGCGTCCTGAGCGTTGAGGACGAGGGCTCGACCGGATACATCGAGCGCTACGCCGGCTGGACCGATCCGTACAAGATCGCCGCAAACCCAGCAGCAGCTCAGGCCGCATCGACCGACACTGTGCCCGCTGCTGGCACCACCGGCACTGACGGCAACGACGACCCGATTCGTCGCATGGTCGTCTCGGGCCGCAAAGGCGAGATCGCGGCCGAGACCGAGCGTCTGCTGGCAGATCACGACGCCATGGACCTCATCAACAATCACTTTATCCCCGCCCTCGATGAGGTCGGAGTCCTCTTTGACCAGGGCAAGTTCTTCTTGCCGCAGCTTATGGCCTCGGCCGAGGCCGCGCGCGTGGGTTTTGACACCATCAAGCGCCTGATGCCCGCCGGCGAGATTGCCGACAAGGGCAAGATCTGCGTTGCCACCGTCAAGGGCGACATCCACGACATCGGTAAGAACATCGTCAAGATGCTGCTCGATAACTACGGCTATACCGTCTTTGACCTAGGCCGCGACGTCGACCCGCAAGAGGTGCTCAAGACCGTACGGGAGCGTGACATCAAGCTCGTCGGCCTCTCGGCGCTTATGACCACCACGGTCGTCGCCATGGAGGAGACCATCAAACTGCTCCATGCCGAGGTGCCGGGTGTCAAGATCATCGTGGGCGGCGCCGTGCTCACCCCCGAATACGCCAAGCAGATCGGCGCGGACTACTATGCCAAAGACGCCGCCGAAAGCGCACGTATCGCCGAAGAAGTCTTTGGGCAGTAACACAACGGAAACAACCGAGCACCAAAACGTGCCGCATGCGCCACTTGGCACGTGCGGCACGTTAAAATAGATAAGACTATGCTCGTTTTGGCAGATAGGAGTGCAAGGATGGCGATCACGCCCGCAGAAATCGCGGAAACCCGCGGCATGGTTGAGGAGCAGAACCTCGACATCAGGACCATCACCATGGGTGTTTCGCTCATGGGTTGCGGCGACGAGAACCTCAACCGCATGTGCACGAAGATCTACGACCACGTGACGCACACGGCTGAACACCTGGTCGAGACCGCCGAGAACCTCGAGCGCGAGTACGGTATCCCCATCGTCAACAAGCGCGTTTCCGTCACCCCGGTGGCGCAGATCGCCGCATGCTGCAAGGATGAGGACCTCACCCCTATCGCGCATGCCCTCGACCGCGCGGCCGAGACGCTCGGCATCGATTACCTGGGCGGCTTCTCCGCACTCGTCCAGAAGGGCATCGGCGACGCCGACCGCCGCGTCATCCAGTCCATCCCCCAGGCGCTCGCTACCACCAGCCGCGTCTGCTCCAGCGTCAACGTCGCCAGCCTGCGCGCCGGCATCAACATGGACGCCGTGCTTATGGCGGCTCAGACCATCATCGATGCCGCCAAGCTTACGGCAGATGAGGATTCCGTTGGCGCCTCCAAGTTTGTATGCTTTGCCAACATGGTCGAGGACTCCCCGTTTATGGCGGGCGCCGTCCACGGCGGTGGCGAAGCCGACGCCGTCATCAACGTAGGCGTTTCGGGCCCCGGCGTTATGGCTGCAGCCCTGGAGACGCTGCCCGATTCCGCATCGATGATGGAAGTCGCCGAGAAGATTAAGCAGACCGCCTTTAAGATCACCCGTGCTGGCGAGCTCATGAGCCGCGAGGCCGCCCATCGCCTGGGTGTCGAGAAGGGCATTGTCGACCTGTCGCTGGCTCCCACGCCCGCCATCGGCGACTCCGTCGCGCGCATCCTCGAGATCATCGGTGTTGGCACCTGCGGTGGCCCGGGCACGACCTGCGCGCTCGCCATGCTCAACGACGCCGTCAAGAAGGGCGGCGTCATGGCCAGCTCCAGCGTGGGCGGTCTTTCCGGCGCCTTTATCCCCGTGTCCGAGGATGCCGGCATGATCGCCGCCGTCGAAGCCGGCGCGCTTTCGCTCGAGAAGCTCGAGGCTATGACCTGCGTGTGCTCCGTCGGTCTGGACATGATCGCCATCCCCGGTGACACCCCGGTCGAGACCATCGCCGGCATCATCGCCGACGAGATGGCTATCGGCGTCATCAACAACAAGACCACGGCCGTGCGCGTGATTCCCGCCATTGGCAAGGGCGTGGGCGACTGCGTCGAGTACGGCGGCCTGTTCGGCCGTGCGCCCATCATGCCGGTGAACCCCAACGCCGGCACCGTGCTTGCCCACCGTGGTGGACGCTTCCCGGCGCCGCTGAACTCGCTGAAGAACTAGCTGAGGGGTTCGGGCGAGGAGCCCCGGGGAGGGCAAATATATAAGGTCGCCTGCTCAGACAGTCCTGACTCGCACGGAGAGCACATTAAGTGCTCTCCGGCTCGTGCGGAACTCGCGATCGACCTTATATATTTGCCCTCCCCGGGGCTCCCGCATAACGGGACCTCAGTTGGTTTCTATCCCGGTTGCAGTTGCTTCGCTCCTGCACCACTTGGCTGGTATGGCGGTTTGGCGTTGGATCGGTTCTTTCTGATATATGCTGGTTGCGGCTCTTCTTTTGGGAGGAGTCGCTTTTTTGTTGCTAGGAGGTTGGCCCGTGGTTGATGGGGATGCTCGCTCTGAGCTGCTTTCTGCGGATTGGAATGGCGAATGGATGCGTCTGCAGGCTGGTCGGCGGCGGGCTGATGATTCTTTTGAGTGGGATAAAAGGGCTCGGCATTTTCGGCCGCTTGAGACTGCTCCGTATGCCCGGGACTTTATGAAGCTGCTGGCGTTAAAGCCTGGTGAATCCGTGCTGGATATGGGGTGCGGGGCTGGGTCGATTGCTATTCCACTTGCACAAGACGGGCATCCTGTGATTGCCGCTGATTTTTCTCCTGCCATGTTGGGCACCCTTGATGCTGGCATTGAGTACTATGGGCTCGAGAATCTTATTACGCCGCTTGAGCTTGCTTGGGATGATGATTGGGATTTGGTTGGGCCGGTTGCCAAGGCTGTTGATGTTGCCTTTGCGAGTCGCTCGGTTACCACGAACGACCTGAAGGGGGCACTTGCCAAGCTTGACCGTACGGCTCGTCGGCGTTGTGCTGTCACGATGGTCGCCAACTCGAGTCCGCGTTATGACCTGCAGCTGATGAACGCCATCGGCGCCTCGGTTACCTGTAGCAATGGTTTTGTGTACGCCTTTAACATCCTTATTCAGATGGGTGCACTGCCGCAGGTCACGTATTTTGAATCGCCCCGCCGCGACACCTTCGATAGTCTCGAGGCGGGCGTGGCAGACTTTTCTCGCATGCTCGAGCATGGCAACGAGGACAAGATTGACCGCCTGCACGACTATATCGCCCAACACATGATCGAGAACCCCCATGCCGGCGAGCCGGGATCCAAGGGCGTTCCGCAGGGACGCTACATGCTCGACCACATCCGCAAAGTCCGATGGGCGTTTATCGCCTGGGAGCCGGTCTCCGTACCCCGCCCGTAGCCCATCTAAAGCTTGCATCGTCTTCCCGCGCGGCATCCGCATTCTTTGCGAACTGGGCAAACGCGCTCCACACCGCGCCGTTCCTGCGCTATCGTGGGACAGCTCACGTAGATTAAGGCCCCATTGCGGGGCGCCCCATACATAGAAAGCGAGAACCCATGGCACTGACAGGAGCCCAGGTCAAGCAGCTTCGCAGCATGGCCCATCACCTCAACCCCGCCATCATCATCGGTAAGTCCGATGTCAACGAGGGCACCGTCGAGCAGACGGTTGCCTACCTGGAGAAGCACGAGCTCGTTAAGTGCTCCGTGCTGGACGGCTCCAGCCTTTCCGCCCGCGAGGCCGCCGAGGAGCTCGCCGAGCGCTGCCACGCCGACGTCGTTCAGGTTATCGGCCGCAAGTTCTCGCTGTATCGCGAGTCCTCGCGCAAGGATATCGAGAAGATCAAGCTCGTCTAAATACCGGCTGGTCATACCGAGCAAGTCTGCGGGCGTCCGATCGATTCGGACGCCCGTTTTTTATCGCTCGACAAGCACGCGCTTGAGCCTGCCTTCGACCAGGCGCTCATACAAACGCCTTGTCTCGGGCTCGGGCACGCCTTGAACCTGCTCTCGCAGGTGGTGCATGTGGCCGCTGTACAGCTCAACGACATCGCGACGTCGTCCCGCCGCGCCGTAAACGCGCATGGCGCAGCGAACCATGTCCTCGCGCGCCGTCTCTTGGCGAAGCCCCGATTCCACGAGCCAAATTGCCGATTGCAGGTCATTTTCCTCGAGAGCGGCATTCGCTCCCCTAATCATGCAGTCGATGTACTTGGATTGCATAATGTGGCGCATGCGCGTAAAGAACGTGGGGTTGCAACCGGTGGGAACATACAGCGGGCCCGCGTAGAGTTGCTCAACCTTAAGACATAACTCAACCAGGTGAGGCCCTCTCGCACCCATGCGGTTTCCCAGGATCTCGCGGCTCAGCTGGTCAAAGAGCCTTACATCGGTCTTAACGTAGTCGCCGTTGAGCCCTATGCACTCGTTTTGGATAAGCACGCACGACTTGCCATCCGGCGTTGGACCCAAAGCCGAGCGCAAGCGCGATACCGTCGAATACAGATTGTTGCGCGCGGCGTTAAACTCGGCATGGGGCCACAACTCCATGGCGATTGTCTCGCGGTCGACCATGGCGTCTATACCCAACGCAAGACGTTCGGCAAGCGTTGCCGCCTTTTTGCGACGCCACATCTTATCCGTGATGGGAAAACCGTCGCGCTCGGCGCGAAACGCGCCAAACATGCGTATCTCAATATGGCCGATGGTATCGACAGCCTCAACCTCGCCCGCCTGGAATAGGTGCTCACTTTCGCCCTCAAAGTCATCGCGTAGTGAATACCGCGACAGCTCGCGCACCGGAAGCTTCTTGCGAATCCTGACGGCAGGCTCGCCCAGGCAATGCATCGCAAGACGCGCGAATAGCCGATACGATGGATCTAAAATCCCCGAGCGATTCATAGACATCCAAGCGGCAAGATCGCTATCGCGGCCCGCAGCGGCCAGGTGCAACGCCACGACCCAGGCTTCTGAGCCACCGACCTGCGTCTTGCTAATATCGAGCAGCTCCGCCTCTTCGCGAACCGATACCAGCGACGTATTGCGCAGATACGCCACGCGCTCCAGCAGCAAAGCGTTTTCGCGCATGTACGTAATCGATTCGTCGGCGAGCTTGAGCACCTGGACCGCGCGGAACTTTGCGTTGACCGGCCGCCCCTCCGCCAGCGATTGCCAGCCCTCCAGCAATAGCCCAAACAGCTGAATTTGATTGTCGCGAACACGCACCGCAAAGCGGTCGAGCTCGCCAAACGCCACATCGTCGGTCACGGGCAAGCCCGCGAGCAGGCGCCGCGCCGCCAGCACCATACGCAGCCAAATGGATGGCGCCTTAAGCCCGCGGATATCGAGCGCCTCGAGTATCCGCGCCATCTTGTCATCGCGCTCGTCGGGTTTAGCAAACGAGCCATCGAACAGCTCCACCAGCATATGGTCGGCCTGTATGAGAATCCCCGCGATGTCGAGCTCGCAATCATAGGCTTTGCACGCCTTGAGCTTCGCGAGAACATTGCCGTCTTCCGCTCGCTCGGTTAGGTGGCGCTTGACCTCGATATGCGCGGACAGCATGTCGAGCACCTCGCAGGATGCCTGTTCTTGCAAAACAGGGTTGGCGGGAAGCCCCAGGTCATTGTCGCCGTAAAAGGCGATAGTGAGCGCCTGGGCTATTTTCCAGGTAGCGGGGTCGAGTTCGTGCGCCACCTGATCACCCGCACATTCGATAACGGACGCCATATACCTTGCGAGCTTTGTATTGCACACGCTGACAGCCGCCAGATACACGCCGAGTGCCTCGGCGGGTGCCGGCTCTTGCTCCTGCTTTTCCGCATTGATCATCGCCGACGCCGCGCGGCAAATGTCCCCTCCATGCCCGGTCAGGGCAAGATCGGCCCCATACTGCCCGGCTAGCTCCAACACCACACGGCGGTCCAAGAACGCATCGGCCAGGTCCATGGCCAAATCGCATCGGCCTGCCTTAATCAAAATGCGAGCAGCCCGCGATACAAGTTCGGGACGGATCTCGGCAACAAGCTTTCGCAACCTCAGGCGCGCATTGTCCTTAGCACCCAAACACCTAAAGGTGCGATCAGACGGATCCACGCCAAAAATCGGATAATCGCGCACAAAGATGGACTGGTCTACCATCGAAAGCCTTACACCGCACGCCTCTAGCTCCGCAATGCGGCCCTCGCCCATCAGTACCATCAAGCAGGCAACGGTAAACAACAGGTTGTTCTCGAGCGATGCAAGATCGGCCAGCGCCGCACCGTAAACGTTGACGATTTCGTTCTCGAGCAACCCGGCAACATCGCCCTGTCCATACATTCCCGTCTGCAGGGCAGATACCAGCTCTGGCACACCCTGCGTGAGCCGATAAAAATCGAGCGATGTGCTGATCGAGAACGCCGTGGCCCATGACGAATACTCATAGGCGTGCACCTTGAGCATCTGCGCATTGACTTTTACAGAATCGCCCAGCCCGTGGATAAGCAATCGGTTGGAGGGGCGACAAGTAATAAAGACCCCCGTCCCCGTAGCACGTAAGCTGCGGATTCGATCGATGAGGTCCTCTGTTTCGCGCTGCTCGAGATTGGGCACGTTGTCGATCGCAACGAGCGAATGCGGCTTGTCCTTAAGCTCATCGGCGACAACCTCGAGCTGCATAAAGAGCTCGCGTCCAATCGCGCGGTCGGCCTCGATTATCCGAACCGGTCCTCGCGTGGGATCCGATTTAACTTCCTGCACGTATTGCAGCAATACCGACGTCTTACCAAACCCGTCGGGCGCGTAAAGCAGAACGATTCCTGCCTTGCGCCCTTTAACGATGAGCTCGTTCATCAAGCGATCGCGCCGCACCATATAGCCGCCGCCCGTCGGCATCAACTCGAGGTCGTCCATATTGCCCAGATCGTTTTCCATGCCTGCTCCTCAACTCGACCATATGGACACCGTAGCTGCAGGACCATATGAACCACCCCGTGAATAGCGTGACTTAGAGTTTTTGGCTGTCTGCCGGTACGGGTTTGGCAAGTTTTTGTACAGCGAGGCCCGATGGTAACTTATCCCCCGACCAATAGGTCTTTGCGCAGGTCAATGCACTTGCCAGTATGTCCCATCCCATTTGCAGTGTAGCGCAGTCTGCTGTTTTTATTTGAGTTGCGCAACTCGCCTATTCCTCCCTACCGTCCACGACTCTATAGTGGCAAACGTGTATAGAGTCTGCTATAGAATGAATCACAAAAATTTAAAACCCTCCAGTCAAGTACACGGCAAGGTTACCGTCATGCATGCGCCACGGCCTATGTCCACTAAAAAGGCCCCCGCAAAGCGAGGGCCTTTTGAAAAGCTATGTAAGATCACTTGGTCGCGTTACTCGCAGAGCGAAAGAGCGGCCTCGTCAGCAACGACGACGCAATTGGTGTGGAGCTGCAGGATCGAAGCGGGGCACTCGGGCGTAACCGGGCCATAGCACATATCGTGCACAGCCTGAGCCTTGGCCTCGCCGTTGGCGACAACTAGGATCATGCGGGCATACATGATGGTCTGGGTACCCATGGTGTAAGCCTGACGGGGCACATCATCGATGCTGTCGAACAGGCGGCTGTTGGCCTGAATGGTGCTCTCGGTCAGGTCGACGCAGTGCGTACCCTTGGAGAAGTGGTCATCGGGCTCGTTGAAGCCAATATGACCGTTATTACCAATGCCGAGCAGCTGCAGATCGGGGTAACCGGCGGCAGCGACGATCTTGTCGTACTCGGAGCAGGCAGCAGCGGCATCGGGGTTGGAGCCATCGGGCACGTGCGTATTGTTCAGATCGATATTGATGTGATCGAAGAAGTTCTCGCGCATAAAGTAGTGATAGCTCTGAGGATCGTCGTGCGAAAGACCGCGATACTCATCCAGGTTATAGGTGCTGACCTCGGCGAAGTCGACGTCGCCCTTCTCGTACCAAGCGGCGAGCTGCTTGTAGGCGCCAATCGGGGTGGAGCCGGTGGCAAGACCCAGCACGCAATCGGGCTTGAGGATAACCTGGGCCGAGATGATGTTGGCGGCCTTGCGGCTCATATCCTCGTAGTCTTTAGCTTTAATGATTTTCATTACGCGTCCTTTCTCGTACAAGAGAGGCAAGGCTCCCCTTACAAGCACTTGCCCGCGGCCCGCGTCGGCCGCAACCAACGTGTGCGGCCACCAGGGCGAGGTCGCGTAATGTATGTGTCTCGTGTCTAGCCGCGTCGAGGCCCCTGCCCGTCCACGGTGACCCAAAGCTGTTTAACTTCGGACGTTTCCCATCTTGCCACGGAGGGCGTCCTCTTTCAAGGGCGCCCTCCGTAAACGTGTTTGAATTGTAGGCTAAAGGCCAAAAGCACCAACTAACGCTCGCGAGCGACGATGAGTTGGTCCATCTCCTCGACATGCTCGCCAACGGAACCCTTGATGCTCGAGAACTCAACGGAATTGCACACCAAGATGGGAACCGTCACATCGTAGCCCTCGGCAGCAATTGCCTCGCGATCGAACTCGATGAGTACATCGCCCTTATGGACGATGTCGCCCACTTGCGCATGCACGGTAAAGTGTTTGCCCTCGAGCTGAACGGTGTCCAGGCCAACGTGAATCAGAACGTCCAGGCCATCAACCGTGTTAAGCGCAACGGCATGACCCGTGGGAAAAATCGCCTCGACCTTAGCGTCAGCCGGCGCGATTACACGCGTGCCCGTGGGCTGAATCGCCACGCCCTGACCCAAAAGGCCGGTGGCAAACGTCTGATTGTTTACCTCGGAAAGCGGAATGACGTCGCCCGAGATGGGAGCATCCAGCGTAAGGACTCGACCACGCATACCAAAAGACCTTAGGACTTTAGTGAACATGCTCCCCCTTGGACATACCAATAATCAAATACAGTCTTGCTAGTTTACCACTTGGCACTGGTTTTTGACCATTAAGGAAGTTCGCGCTTGACAACCTCGACGATGTCGTCAACCACACGCTGGGTCAGCTCGTGCGTCTCGGCCTCGGCCATAACGCGAACCAGCGGCTCGGTACCGCTCGGGCGCACCAGAATGCGGCCGCGACCATTGAGTTCCTTCTCGGCGGCAGCGACGGCGTCCCAAATGGGCTGGCAATCGTCCAGACCGGCCTTGTTGTCGGAATGCACGTTGACGAGCACCTGCGGATACTTCTTCATGATGCCGGCAAGGTCAGTAAGGGTACGGCCGGTGCGCTTGAGCACGGCCAGCAGCTGCAGAGCCGTCACCAGACCATCGCCGGTAGTGTTGTGCTCAAGGAAGATGATGTGGCCGGACTGCTCGCCACCGATGACGGCACCGTCCTCGAGCATACGCTCCAAAACGTAGCGGTCGCCCACGGCGGTCTGGACCATCTCGAAGCCCTGCTCCTTCATGGCGATGGAGAAGCCCAGGTTGCACATAACGGTCGAGACGATCTCGGAATTGGCGAGCTTGCCGCGAGCGGCCAGGTCGGAGCCGCAGATGGCCAGGATGTAGTCGCCATCGATCTCGTTGCCCTCGCTGTCCACGAACAGCACGCGATCGGCGTCGCCATCGTGGGCCAGACCGATGTCGGCATGGGTGCGCAGCACGAGCTCGCGCAGGGGCTCAAGGTGAGTGGAGCCGCACTCAACGTTAATGTCGGTGCCGCAGTAGTCGGTGTTGATGGCATGGACCGTGGCGCCCAGGCGCTGCAGCGCTGCAGGCGTAGTCTGGCAAGAAGCGCCGTGGCCGCAGTCGACGGCAACAACCAGGCCATCGAGCTTAAGGCCGTCGAGGGTGCTGATAGCGTGGTCGACGTATGCCTTGCGAGCGTCCTTCATCTTGATGATGTGACCCACGCCGGCACCGGTCGGCAGCGTGTCGGCAGCCATGGCCTCCTCGGACATGACCCAGGCGCTGATCTCTTCCTCGACAGCATCGGGAAGCTTCATGCCCTTGCGGCTAAAGAACTTGATGCCGTTGAACTCCGGCGGATTATGCGAAGCGGAGATGACGATGCCGCCGTCGAGCTCATTTTGGACAGTGAGCAGTGCCACGGCCGGCGTAGGGATAACGCCGCAGCAGTGCGGACGGCCGCCCTCGGCCATGATACCGGCGGTCAGCGCGCTCTCGAGCATAGTGCCCGAAAGGCGCGTGTCGCGGCCGATGCAAATGTCCGGACCAAGGAACTTGGTCGCCGCACGGCCAAGACGAAACGCGAGGTCGCACGAGAGGTCGGCGTTGGCGACGCCACGGACGCCGTCGGTACCGAAGATGTTCTGGGGCATAGGATCGCTCCTTCCCAAGTGGGCAAAACGAAGCCGCCCACCCTAGTCGAAAAGAAAAGCGGGACCCACCGAGCAGTCGGTAGGCCCCGCTTGTACATTGTATCTCGTAAGGAGATAAAACCTTAGCGCTTGGAGAACTGGGGAGCGCGGCGGGCCTTCTTGAGGCCGTACTTCTTGCGCTCGACCACGCGAGCATCGCGCGTAAGGAAACCGGCCTTCTTGAGGTCAGCACGGTAGTCGCCAGCGTTCAGAAGAGCGCGAGCGATGCCCAGGCGCAGAGCGCCGGACTGACCGGAGATGCCGCCGCCATCGCACAGAGCGATAACGTCGAACTGACCGGCGGTGTCGGTCACCTTGAAGGGAGCAAGGGCGTTCTCAACGAGCTGATGACGGCCGAAATACTGCTCGGCGTCACGCTTGTTGATGGTCACCTTGCCGGTGCCGGGGACGAGACGGACGCGGGCGACGGCGTTCTTACGACGGCCGGTACCCTGGTAGACAACGGTGTTCTCAGCCATCTTTAAGCCTCCAGCTCAATCTTCGTGGGGTTCTGGGCAGCATGCGGATGCTCGGCACCAGCGTAGACCTTAAGCTTGGTCATCTGGGCACGGCCGAGGGTGGTCTTGGGCAGCATGCCGCGAACGGCGCGCTCGATGACCTTCTCCGGGTGCTTCTCCATAGCCTGGCGGAAGCTCTCAGCCTTGAGGCCGCCGTTGTAGCCGCTGTGGCGATAATAGGTCTTCGTGTCGGCCTTGTTACCGGTAAGCTGGACCTTATCGGCGTTGATGACGACAACGAAGTCGCCGCAGTCGCTGTTGGGCGTGAACTGGGGCTTGTTCTTACCGCGCAGGATCATTGCGATCTGGGTGGCAAGACGGCCCAGGACAGCACCATCGGCGTCGACGAGAACCCAGTTGCGCTGGACCTCGCCCTGCTTGGCGTAGTGAGTCGATTTCGAAATCACTTAGACTCCTCCATGTACAGTACGTGTTGTTACAGAGATTCACGGGGCTCTGCAAGTAACCCGTCCATATTACCCCGCTCGCCGCCCGAGTCAACAGGTATTTTGGTTCCGACCAGAGTTTCTGCACATGTCGTCCATGGGTCATGACTTCGCGACGCTAGCGCTCGACAAACGCCTCGATATCTCCCAGCAATCGCTTTGCCTCCTGGCGGCCCTGAATATACAGGTCGAGGAGCTTTGCCGGATCGTGCTCAACGTGGCCGACCTCGACCGGCTTTTGCGGAGCAACGACCAGCGCACGGCCCTCGCGCTCATACTTCCATAGATGCATGCGCTGGATGTTATAGCGGTCGTGGCGCGTCTCGATAGCCTCGAGCAGGTAGGGGTAGTCGGCATAGCGGGCACGTGCGGCGGGCATAAACTCGTAGGGCTTTTTCTCGTACGAGCGGTCCTGCGTGACAATGACAACCGCGCGATCGAAGCCCGCTTCCTCCAGCACGTGCTCGATGGGGACCGAATCGGCTACGCCACCATCGACGTATTTGTGCCCGTCAATCTCGACCGGCGGCGTCACCAGCGGCAGTGACGTCGAGGCGCGCACGGCGTCGAGGTCAAGTACGGCGCTTTTGACCGGCAGGTACGTGGCGGTTCCAAAGAGCATGTCCGTCGCGACGGCGTACATCTCGATGGGGCTCGCGTCGAACGTTTCATTGTCAAAGGGGTCCAGGCGGTCCTGGACATCGTTGAAGATAAAGTCGTAACCCACAATAGAGCCCGTGGACGCAAACGATGCGGCGCCCATGTAGCGGCTGTCGTTGCAGAAAGCCAGGTTGATGCGGTTGGCACGGCCGATCTGGTGCGACTTGTAGTTCACGCCGTTGAGAGCACCTGCCGATACGCCATATACCGCCGGAATCTCGACGCCGGCCTCCATGAGAACGTCGAGCACGCCTGCGGTGAACTGTCCACGAAAACTACCGCCCTCCAGGACGAGCGCGACCTTGCCGGCGTTCTTTGCTTTATCTTCTGCAGTCATATTGACCTCCTGCGATTGCGTTTTGGCCTTCTTCTACCCAGTTTTGGGATGGCAAGCGCGCAGGTTTTGGAGTTAAGGGGTCGGGGCAGTCGACGGGAAAGCGCGTCCCGGTCTCAGAGCAAATTCCGGGTCGCATTTTCCGCTGAGCCCGTCATCAGGAAGATGAATCCCATTCCGAATGAGGATTCCGGGATGCGGTTTCCGCTTGATGTGCCATCCGGAAACTACGTCCCAGTCTGAATGCGGATTCCGGGACGTGCTTTCCGCCTGGGCCGCCATTGGGAAAGCGCGTCCCACCCTGCGTTGCCGTAGCGTTTGCTTAACGCCCGCGCCCTGCACAGAGTTCGATTCTCCGCGGTACGGTGGATCCGTTGATGGGGCGAGACCGGGGCAAGACGCCCGATCGGCATCGCATCTATATTGGGCTGGGGCATTGCGCGGAGAATCCGCGTATTTGCTTCGCAAATCCGCACCGGCTTCGGCCGCCTGCCGGCGTCCTCGCCCGCGGGCTAAAAACGCTTACGCGTTTTCTTTACGCCCACGCCCTGCACAGAGTTCGATTCTCCGCGGTATCTATAAGTAATAAAAAAGCAGGTAGGTGCGTTTACCTACCTGCCTGTAGCTATTGGTGGAGGCGCGGAGAATCGAACTCCGGTCCACGAAAGCCCCCTGATTGGCATCTCCAAGCTCAGTCACTGGTTTTGTCTCGGACGCTTTGCGCGCAGCGACACGCTCGCGGCGTCCTAACCGGTTCGGTCTTAGCCTGCGCCATACCGATTACGTGCGCAGGAGCATTCCCCTAAAATGACGTCGCGCCGGTGTCGGGGAAATCACCGGGTTGACGCGCCGCTATAAACTAAGCAGCGAGAGCCATAGGCTCAAAAGAAGAGTTGTTGTCAATTCAATTTGACGGTACCCCTGTTTAACGAGGCGAGGAGACCTCGGCTTGCTTCCTCTCTCAGGGCTATCGTGTCGAAACCAGTCGCCCCCGAATGTCGGGAAAGTCTGGATGGCATTGGGCACGAGTACCCAACACCCGTCGACTTTTCAAGGAACATACGGGGCAAGCCCCGCTTGTGGAGTGTTATCTTACCACGTTCTGAAAGCGGACAGCTGTTCTATGCACGAGCTGTGAAGACCCCAATGTGCGCTGCACTTCGCACTTTTGTTACCGATCTCGTCACGTATATTTTCGCCAAGCACAATCGACCCGTCGAAAGGACCGTTATGGATACCAAGCAGCAACTCGTCAATGCCCTCGCAGGCCTGGGCTCAACCATTACCGAAGCTATGGATGTGATCGAGGGCTTTGTACCCTGCGGACATCCCGCCCTCACGGTATCGAACGCACTCGTCGCGCTGGACGCTGACGATGATGCAGCTCTCGCTCAGCAGCTTGAGACCGTCGAAGGCTTTATCGACCACGTGAGCGAGAACCGCGGCGTGACCGCCTACCACGGCATCGAGGTCGAGCTCGCGGGTCCCAAAGCCGATCTGTTCGCAGCAATCCGCGAGGTAGGCGCCCTTATGCAGACCGCAGGCGTCAAGAACACCCAGGTCAACGAGTGGGTCTACCGCAGCCTGGCAGCACTCGACAGCTCCGACGAAAAGACAGCCGAGCAGCTCACCGAAGCCCCTGCCATCAAAGCTGCACTTGCCTAAAAAGGCCTGCACCCTGGCGGCTGCGGTACCGCCCGGGTGCAGGCCATAAGCTCAATCGAAAACCCTAGCGCAGATACGCTTTCGCGTTGTCCAAGCTGTACGCAATCGTCGAGCCGTTGTGCAACAGCGACGACGTCTGCGGGGTAATCGTGCCGGTAATACCCAGTGCCAAGAGCGCTGAGTTGGTGAGCATCACCTTAGAGTAGGAGCTCGTCAGACGATCAATGAGGCCCTGGCTCATGCGGCGCAGGCGCACGATCGCGGCCAGATCCGTATCGGTCAGAATGATATCGGCGACCTCCTTGGCGATGTCGCTTCCGCCACCCATCGCCAGGCCCACGTCGGCCAAACCGAGCGCCGGCGAATCGTTGACGCCGTCGCCCACCATGGCAACGTGGCGCCCCTCACGCTTAATGCGCTCCACATAGGCGTACTTGTCCTCGGGCAGCAGTTCGGCCTTAAACTCGTCGACACCCGCCTCGCGCGCAATGCGCTCGGCCGTGCGCTCCGAATCGCCCGTGAGCATAACGACATGCTTGACGCCCAGCGCGTGCAGGTCGGCGATGGCATCGCGGACCCCGGACTTGAGCGGATCCTCGATACCGAGCACGCCCACAACGGTGCCATCGACCGCCAGATACAGCGGCGACAGGCCCTGCATCTGGGACTCGATTTGTTCCTTAATGTCGGACTCGAGCTGCGCGCCCTCATCCTCGAATACAAAGTGCGCCGAACCGATGATGGCTCGACGTCCTTCGATGGACGAAGCGATGCCGTGCGCCACGATGTACTCGACGGCGGCATGACGCTCGCGGTGCTCAAGCCCGCGCTCGCGTGCGGCATTGACCACGGCACGCGCCACCGGATGCGGAAAATGCTCCTCCAAGCAAGCGGAAAGGCGCAGGACCTCGTCCTCGCTCCAGCCATCGGTGGTGAGTACGCAGGCAAGACGCGGCTGCGCCTCGGTGAGCGTGCCGGTCTTATCAAACACAATGGTGTCGGCCTTGGCAAACGACTCAAAGTACTTAGCACCCTTGACCATAACACCCATCTTGGCGGCATCGCTCATGGCGGTCATGACGGCAACGGAACCCGTGAGCTTGAGTGCGCACGAGTAGTCGACCATCAGCGCCGCTGAGGTCTTGATGAGGCTGCGAGTGGTAAGCGCAACCAAGCCCGCGAGCAGGAAGTTCCACGGGACAATCTTGTTGGCGAGGTCTTCCATGTGCGACTGGCCCTCGGACTTGAGTGAATCGGCCGTCTGCACGAGCGAGACGATCGAGCGGAGCTTGGTCTGAGCCGTGTTGGCGCGCACGCGCACCAAGATGCTGCCGTCTTCCACGACGGTCCCGGCGAACACGTCGTCGCCCACGCTGCGCTCAACGGCAAGCGGCTCGCCGGTCAGGTTCGCCTGGTTGATCATAGCGCTCCCCTGCTCGACAACACCGTCGATGCAAATGGACATGCCAGTGCGCACGGCGACCAAATCGCCGGGTTCAAGCTCGGTGGCGACAACGCTTACCTCGGTGTCGCCGACGACCTTTTGCGCCTTATCGGGCACATCGAGCAGCGAGTTGATGAGCTCGTTTTCGCTCATGGCGCGGGTGTAGTCCTCGAGCAGCTCGCCCACGTTGAGCAGGAACATTGTCTGGCCCGCGGTGTCGACATCACGCTTGACGAACGAAATGCCGATGGCCGAAGCGTCGAGCACAGGAACGGTCAGGCGCGGCTGCGCCAGCTCATGAAGGGCAGCGCGCAAAAATGCCATGTAACCGGCCACGACAAACACCGCACGTAGAGGCATCGGCAAGAACCAACGACGCGCGTAATGGGCACCGACGAGTGTCGCCAGGTCCATGACGAGTTTGTGCTTGCGTGGCTCAAGCTGCATCACGTAGCCCGTCTTTGCGTCGGCAATGGCCTGGGCATCGAGCGCACCCAACGCATCGAGCACGGCCGCACGACGCTGCTCCTCATATTCGAGCGCCATCTGGCCAATACGGCCGTAGACGTGCACCTTGTGCACGCTGTCGATATCGCCGCTGAGCTTAAGAAGCGCATCGAGATCGCTCTCTGGCACAGGACCCGCCAACTGGAGACGGGTCCTGCCGGGGATCTCGCTGATAATCGAGAATCTCATTGTTTATGCCTGGGAGTGCTACTCGGCTGCTTTGTCCGCAGCGGCCTCGCTCTGAGTGAGATAGGCAGCCTCGGCAACCATATCGTCGACCTCGGCCTTGGCCTGCTCGACCATGTCCTGGTAGCCGTTCTTGATGCGCATGCCGCACGCGATACCCTGTACGCAGGCATTCTTTACCGGAGCGCTGGTAAGCAGCTTGATGCCGGCCGTGCCGAGCAGAAAACCGCCACCAACAAGCAGGGTGTTGAACGTGGACTTCTTCATGTTGCTTCTCCCTTTTGCCGCATTGGACGCGGCACGGTGCCTCAGCACCCGAGTAAATAAGTTTGCTCGAGCACACTTTTGGGAAATAGTTTAGTTTATCTAACTATTAAGGTCAACAAAGGTTAACTCTTTGGAAATCTTGAGGCGCGGAACAGCCGACTTCTGGCGATCCGCCTGCCGCAGCGTACACCTCCGGCATCCAAGAAAGGCTCTCCCCCGACCCAACAAATCGAGGTCTATTACTTTTCCGCGAAGTGAACGAGTGAAATCGGACCCCCGAAACATCTGCATTTTTCGCCAGCAGAACCGCAGGAAAAACTCGACAAAACCGCAGGAAACAGAGCCCAAAAAGTGTCGATGCTTCAGGGGTCCAAATAAGGTCGTTCACTTCGCGGAAAAGTATTAGACCCCGATTTCCGTCACTCCCACAATGTGGCAAAGGGACAACCCCTTTGCCACATCCATAAAGAATGAGGGCGCCAACGGCGCCCTCATTCACCAAATTCAATCCAGCCCACCTGACCCGAACGGCCGAGTCGTTGCAGAACCCGGGAGCCCCGGCAGGGAGGGTGCTTGCTCAAAATGAGTTCCGCACGCAAAGAAGGCCACTTAATGTGGCCTTCGTCTTGCGCAGGACTGTTCGAAATTTTGAGGAAGCACCCGCCCTGCCGGGGCTCCCGAGTTCCCGGTTACGAGAGCGACGTTCTCAGCAACTCGTTGAAGAGTTTCGGGTTGCCCTTGCCGCGGCTCGCCTTCATGCACTGGCCCACCAAAAAGCCGATGACCTTCTGGTTGCCGTCACGATACTGCTGCGCCTGATCGGCACAGTTTGCCAGCACCTCGTCCACGATCGGTTGCAGCGCGCCGGCATCGCTTACCTGACGCATACCGCGCTCGTCGACGATCTTGTTAGGGTCGTCGCCGGTCTGGGCCATGGCCTCAAAGACCTCGTGCGCCTGGTTGGAGCTGATGGCATCGGTCGCCAGCAGCTTGGCAAGGGCTGCCACCTGAGCCGGTGCAATACCGGACTCGGCCAGCGTGACGCCCGCACCCTTAAGGTAGGCGATCATCTCGTTCACCAGCAGGTTCGCGACCGTCTGGGCCTCCTTGCCAGCCATACCGGCAGCGGCGGCCTCAAAGAACTCGGCAAACTCGGGGTCGCCGGCAATCTGCTCGGCATCGGCCGCCTTAATACCAAAGTCGGCCTCAAAACGGGCGCGCTTGGCATCGGGCAGCTCGGGGATCTCGCCACGGCAGCGGTCGATGAACTCGTCGTCCAGATCGAACGGCGCTAGGTCGGGATCGGGGAACAGACGATAGTCGTCAGCCGTCTCCTTGACGCGCATGACCACGGTGCGCTTGCGGCTGGGCTCCCAGTGACGGGTCTCCTGGTAGATAATGCCACCCTCCTCGAGCACCTCGGCCTGGCGGCAAATCTCGTAGGCAAGGCCGTCATGCAGGCTCTTAAACGAGTTAAGGTTCTTAAGCTCGGTCTTGGTGCCCAGCTTGGTCTCGCCACGGCGGCGCAGCGACACATTACCGTCGCAGCGCATGGAACCTTTCTCCATGGAGCAGTCCGAAATGCCCAGCGTCACAAAGATGCGACGGAGCTTTTCCATAAACAGACGAGCCTCCTCGGGTGTGCGCAGGTCGGGCTCGGTGACGAGCTCAATCAAAGGCGTGCCGCAGCGGTTGTAGTCGACGAGCGACTCGGCCGCGGCGGTGATGCGGCCCTCGGCACCGCCCACGTGGACCATCTTGGCGGCGTCCTCCTCCATGTGGATGCGCAGGATGCGGATGGGCACCGTGTAGGAACCGTCCTCGCGACGCTCGGGCATCTGCAGGTTGGACGCGTCGTAGCTGGCCAGGTGGCCGGCGCGCTGGTTGCCCTCGCGCATGGTCGACGTCATGGACGTGGACAGACCCTCGGCGTTGGTCGAAGCGCTCGCCAGGCTCTGGGCCTCGGCCTCGCCAAACGCGCAGTCGGGGCGCTCGGCGGCACCGCGACCGGTCACGTCCAGGTCCAGGTGACCGTACATGGCAAAGGCGACCGGACCCTGCGTGGTCTGGAAGTTCTTGGCCATATCGGGATAGAAGTAGTGCTTGCGGTAGAACATCGAGTGGCGCTGGATCTCGCAGTTGGTGGCAAGACCGGCCTTGACGATGCTCTCGATGGCGCGCTTGTTGGGCACCGGCAGGGCGCCGGGCAGGCCCAGGCACACCGGGCACACGTTGGCGTTGGGCTCGTCATCGTGGCTGAGCTTGCAGTTGCAGAACATCTTGGTATCGAGTGCGGTGAGCTCGGTATGGATCTCCAGGCCGATCACGGCCTCCCAATCCTGTAGGACCTCGGAAAGCTCCTTCATTACAGCTCGCCTCCCTTCCCGGCAAAATCGGGCGCGACGGAAAGCGCGGGCGCACCCGTGGCGGCATCGGCAAAGCCGCGCTCCAGGGCGCGGGCGAACGTGAGCAGCTGACGGTCCTTAAACGCCGGACCCACCAGCTGGGCAGAAACGGGCAGCTTGCTGTCCTCGCCCAGGCCCAGCGGCACCGAGATGCCACCGTTGCCGCAAATGTTGAGCGAGATGGTGTACAGGTCGGAGAGGTACATCTGCGTGGGGTCGCTGATCTCGCCAAACTTAAAGGCCGTGCGCGGCGAGGCGGGCATGAGGATGGTGTCCACCTTGGCATACGCAGCGTCGTAGTCCTGCGTGATGAGCGTGCGGGCCTTTTGCGCAGCGTAGTAGTACTTGTCGTACACGCCCGAGCTCAGCAGGTAGGCGCCGAGCATCTGACGACGCTTGGCCTCGGCGCCAAAGCCGTGGGCGCGCGACAGCGAACTCTGGTCGGACAGGTTGGCGCAGCCCTCCTCCTGATAGCCATAGCGAATGCCGTCGAAACGGGCCAGGTTGGAGAACGCCTCGGCCGGGCCGATGACGTAGTAGGCGGCGATGGCGGCGTCCAGGTGCGGCAGGTCGACCTCGACCAGTTCGGCGCCCTGGTTCTGCAGCTCCTGGGCGGCGCGCTGAACAGCGGCCTTGACCTCGGGCGTCAGGCCCTCGGCCTCCATAAACGCAGGGATAATGCCCATGCGCTTGCCCTCGATGCTGTCGTTGAGATGCTCGGTAAAGTCGACGGCGCAATCCTGGCTGGTGCAGTCGTACGGATCATGGCCCGCGCCGGTAAGCGCGTTCATGGCCAGCGCGACATCCTCGACCGTGCGGCCGAAGGGCCCCACCTGGTCGAGCGACGAGCCAAAGGCAACCACGCCGTAACGGCTCACGGCGCCATACGTGGGCTTAAAGCCCACCACGCCGCACAGCGACGCCGGCTGGCGAATGGAGCCACCGGTGTCCGAGCCCAGCGAGAGCGCGACCTCGCCCGCGGCGACGGCAGCAGCAGAGCCGCCCGAAGAGCCGCCGGGCACGCGCTCGGTATCCCAGGGGTTGTTGGTACGGTGGAACGCCGAACTCTCGGTAGAGCTACCAAAAGCAAACTCGTCCATGTTGGCCTTGCCCATGGGCAGGCAGCCGGCATCGAGCATGCGCTGGACGCAGGTGGCGGTGTAGACGCTCTGGTAGTCCTCGAGCATGCGGGAAGCACAGGTGGTGCGCGTGCCCACGAGGTTCATGTTGTCCTTGATGGCCAGCGGCACGCCCGCGAGCGGGGGCAGCGGCTTGCCTGCGGCACGGTCGGCATCCACGCGAGCAGCGGCCTCGAGCGCAAGCTCGGGCGCCACCTGCAGGAATGCCTGGACCCCGCCCTCGCGCGCCTCGATGGCGGCAAGGGAGGCCTGGGCCACCTCGGTAGCGGTAAAGTCGCCGGCGGCAACGCCCGCGGCGATCTGAGCGGCGGTAAGGGAATCGAAGCTTAGCGCCATTACTCGCTCTCCCCCTCTCCCAAAATGGACGGCACGCGGAAGTAGCGGTCGCGCGCGCTACCGGCGTTTTCCAGCGCGACGTCGAGCGGCAGATCGCGCTCGGGCTCGCGCAGGTCATCGCCCATCACGTTGGACAGGCTTCCGATGGGATGGAACGTGGGCTCCACGTCGGGTAAGTCATATTGCAAGACGGGCTCGAGCATCTGGACGGCGTCGTTCAGGTAGGACGTCATCTGGGTGAGCTCGTCATCGGTCAGTGCGATCTTTGCGTACTCGGCGATGCCGCGCACGTCTTTCTCGCTGAGTGCCATAGGCGCTCCCTTCCGCATAACAGATAAACCGCTCTAGTATACAAGGCAACGCCGCTTGGAGCAGGTGCTTTACCCAAATGCAGCGAAAACGTAACGAGGGCGGCGGGCTGGCAGGCGGCGGGCTGGCGGTTCTGCAACGAAACCGCACCGTCCATAGCGAAAACCGTCTCGCCCGCAACGAAGACCGTCCCGACCGCAACGAAAAGCATCACAACATTCGATGTTTTTCGTCGAAATCGAGATTTTCATCGAATGTTGTGATGGTTTGGAAGTCCCGACCACCACAAAGGTGCCTGTCCCCTTTGTGGTGGTTCTGAGCGATGTCCTATGCCGAGGCTTTGGCCTTGCGGCGCTTGCGGACCGCGTGGATCACGATGTCCAGCAGCAACAGCACAATGGCCACGACTACGATGAGCACGGCAAACTCGCGCTTGCCCCAGTGGCGGCCGGCCAGCGACTTTTGCTTGTCGACGTCCTTCTTGCTGTACTTGGTGCGCACGCAGTGCACCAGCAGGCGATGGTCGTTCACGCCATAGGGCGTGCAGGTGACAAGCGTCACCTTGTCGGCGCCGGGCTCGATGGTCAGCGACTCCATCTCCTCGGGCAGCACGACCTCGGAGTCCACCATCTTGTAGGCGAGCGTCTTGTTCATGGTGTGCAGCAGCACCAGGTCGCCGGGCTCCAGCGAATGGATGTCGTCGAACATACTTAAGTTGCGCATGCCCGAGTGCGCGGTGAGCACGCAATGCGTCGAGGTGCCGCCCACCGGCAGGCTCGTGCCCTCCAGGTGGCCGACGCCCGCCATAAGGACTTCTTCGCTCGTGCCGTGGTAGATGGGCATGCTCACGTCAATGGAGGGGATCTCGACCCAGCTCATCATGGGGTCGCGGTCAAAGATGAGCTGCTGGGCGTAGGGTTCGATCTGGTCGGCGGGAAGTTCGGTAGCCTCGCCCGCCAGTTGCTCGTTAAAAGAGCGCGCCTGGAGTAGGATGCGCTCGCGCTCCTCGGCAGACAGCGCGTCCACGGTGCTGGACACCGTGCTGATCTGGTTGAACACGCCCGAGGCCTCGAGCCGGTCCAAGATCCACGGCCAGGTCATAAGGCCCACGCCAATAAGGATGATGACGATGGTGATGAGACGGTCGGCCCAGCGCGGCAGCCGCTTGCGGCGGCGCTTGGGCTTTGGTTGAGGTTTGGGCTGAGGGCTTGAGCCACCGTTAGCCGCGGCGTTATTGCTCTTCATATGTTTGGCGCCCTGCACCATCGCCGGTCACTCCTCTACAACTCAAGTTGTCTAAACAAATAATAGCCGATTAGCGAGCTTCCACGCCGGACAACGCAGCTAGACTGCGCCGTCCGGGCCGCGTAACCTCACTCAACCAATCAAGCCATATGTTGCTTTCATCGTCTCGAGCAACTGCGCCATCGTTACGCCCGCAACCCCAATCTGTTTCAGATTGACGTCGCCCACCTCACAATCTTTAACAAACGCAAGCATATCGTCCTTCAGTTCTCCGCGCAGGTCGACACCTTCCGACTCGCCAAGCAGCTGAGCAAGCCTCAGCGCATCGCGTTTATGCTTTTTTACCTTCCTCGAATCAACGTTCTCCCCCGCTTCCCTTCTAGCTTTTAGGTCGAGATACGCCTTCGCTTTGAACGGGACAATGTATTCCGTACCCAGGACCGAAACGCCGCCTACGGTCCGAATTCCCTGAAGGAACAAGCTGTAGTAAGCATCGTCCAACAAAATTGCCGAAAGACTGCTTATGTTTTCATCAACGTGAATTGGCGCCACATCAATCCCCTCACGACCCTTTATAAAGTCAGGGCACTTCGCGAAGAGTTCGATCATATGGGGGTAACCCGGCCTCTTTGGCTCTGTAAACCGATAAAAACATGAGCCTTTGCCTTCGCCCCAGCCGCAGCGGTAACCGCCATCACGCACCAAAGTCCATATAGCTTCTGCCGTCTGAGGCAACCGGTCATCGGCGACAATTACCACATCAAAATCGTGAGTCGCCCTAAACGGAAGTCCCGCCTCCGCGAGCAAAATGTCGCATGCCGTGCCGCCGATAAGGGCATACGATCCTGCAGCTTCTTGCATATGCTGCTGAAATTCTTGAAGGCCTTTTACAGCGCTTCTTGCCATGGATATTCCTTTCCAAACATGCGATCGACTTCGAGCTGAATTCGCTCATCGTCGATTGCCGCCAAAGATAGCGCAAGCGAAATGTCGTCGACATGGGAGGAGCCGGCAAACACGGGCGCATAGCGCCACACTTGGATCAACGCCGTTTCGTTATCCGGCAACTCCCCGTCTGCGACTTCGAGGTCGCTCAGTTGACGCCATGCACTTCTTAAGACGGCCTTTTGTTTCATGCCCGGCGCAGCGAGCATCGAACGCGCAGCGAGCGCCGTCTCCCCGGCGTCAACAAGATAGTCGATCTGCGGCGTCTTCCTTGCAAAAAAGACCTTCGAGACAGGCGAGGAAAGCTCTGCCATGTGCTCGCTAAGCAGAAGATCAACGGCAACAGGGAACACGACGACACGTCGCTCGTGACGCCCGCGCCTCGCGAGCCCCCTGTCAACAAGCTCGGTTATGGCCTCACTCGCGCGGCTTGCCGAAATCCCAAGCGCACGACAAAGGTCATAGGGGCGATATGACTCCTGGGCTGCTCCCCAGATTGCGGCAGCCTGTGCGTTGGGTGACATCTTGGTCGCATGATTGCGAAACCAGGCACCGCCCCTCTCCGTGCAGGCCGTGCCCATAAATGGAAGAAAAGCCTGTCTACCCGGGCAGACAAAGGGAATCCCTTGTGCGACCAATGCTTTGCGCTGACGTGCATCGGCATCAGGAAACGAAACGACAACAGGAGTCTCCGCGCGCAAGGCTAGCTGACTATAGGCCCTCTTAGCCTCGGGAAGCCCGACGCCAGTAGGCAAACTTGCAAGCAAAAACGAAAAACCGTTTGCGTCAACAGCGCGGACCTCAATCGCCCGCAGATGCAGCGGCAAGCGTGCGAATCCAGGCCAAGTTTTGGTCTTAGCGGAGAGGCCTAGTGCTTCTTGTAAGTAGATTAGCGCTTCGTTCATTTCCATCGTTTTCTTTTGATTCCAGTTTATATTGGAATTATACATAATTTTCGGAATTAACGAGATTCCGTTCGTGCCTAAGTCCGCATTTGCGTTTTTAAAATATCCCGAACCGGCGGGGCGATTCGGGATACAATATCAATAGAAAACGACGCACCCCGCGTAAATGTTTGGGAGCGCGGGCGGCCTAGTTTTCAGCTTTTGTTAAATGCCCGGGATCCGACCCCCGGGCATTCTTATTTGCGCTTTCGGCGCAAATGCCGTCCACCGTCCGCACCGTGTGTGCGCCTACGGACCTTAAACCGAACTTCATACGAGTCAAGAAACACGATGACGAACGAGCCCACCGCCGCGAGGGCGGCGAGCGCGTTAAGGAATTTCAGCATATGGTGACCTCCGATCGAGTCGTCGGCCGCCCGCGCACGGGATGCGTCGCAAGGGTATTTTACTGCGAGCACTCACACTTACAGCTGGTAAACGCGATTTTGACAAACATTTGTTCGATAGTTACAAACACGATTCCTCATCCGGCGGAGCCTGGCCGCATTGTTCGGATTTGCCCGAGGTTGATTTCCGATCTCAGCCGAACACTTTGAGCGGATAGGCCGTTCCCGCAGTT
>CALKBO010000069.1 GCA_937989875.1 uncultured Collinsella sp.
GCGGTGAAGGTGAGGGGGATCCAGCCCGAGGGGATGTAGGAATGCGATAGGAAAGTCATAGATGCGGGCGTGTTGGCTAAAATGGGTCGGCCGGGATTGGTCAATCTCGGCCGACTATATTTGGCTAAATTATTCCGGCGCTAACAGCATCCCGAAGCTCCGCTCCGGCAGCTTCTTCCCGGACGACGTGATCGAGCGCCACCGGCGCGTGGACCGCGCCCTCGTTGCCGCCGTCGCCGAGATGTACGCCACCGGCACGAGCACCCGCAAGGTGCAGAGGGTAGCCGAGAAGATAGGCGTCTCCAGGCTCTCGAAGGACCAGGTGAGCGCCATCGCCTCGAGCCTGGACCAGGCATCGAGGATCTGTACGGAAGGCCGCTCGAGGGCTCGCCAGTGCCCTACGTCTGGCTCGACGCGACCTACGTCAAGGAGCCCACTCTTCTTCGAGATTGTTTTCCGCAAGATAGCCAAAGCAATATCATTCCAAAGGCGTATTTAAAACCCAGCCCCACTGGGGCGTAGCGGTAGTGTGGTAGTAGTTCAGCCATCAGGCCAGTGATATCGTCCTAATAAATTTAACGGGTTAAAGGGCTAGCAAAAACCGATACATCATCTGCATTATGCATTACAAAATGATGCGTAACTACACACCACATCGAAATTAACCCAAATGGCTCGATAATGGAATTACGCTCTTTTGTAATGGAGTCCTCCGGCTGATTCTATTATCTGTTCTACATTATTAATACAAAACTATTCGACCACGACATAACAGCTGAAACAACATTGCAGCCGGAGCAGGGATATCGCCTCCATTGACAAGCAAATGGCAACCCGCGATGAGAATCATCGGATTTGGTACCGATCCAGACCTCAGCAAAGGGTATAAGCAACGTTTGTATAAGGCAGATTTCCACTTTCCTCAACTAGCAACATTGAAGAACTAAAAGTAAACTGAATCAAATAATTGTATCAAGCTCAGTCATAATAATCCAACCGATTCTCAAGCTCTTTTTCGAGCAAGGCAATCCTTTGTGTAAGGCTTTTGATTGCCAAAACATGACGGCTCACCGCAACGCTAAGGGATAGAGAGATTGCAAGCAACAGCACAATTGCACCCAGGAAGAGGAAATTGGCCGGGTTAACAAACCCAATAGCCGTGGAGCAATAAAAAATAAGCTGAGGGAATAAATCACAAAGCAAGGCCGCCATGCACATTAAAATCCAAAGCAAAGAATACTTAAGAAGCATCTTTCCTTTGGATACGAGTCGAAGAACATAAACGAGGAACCCACCAAAAAAGATGGCTGCCCCAATCCTTAGAAAAAAATTCATTATTGGTCTCCCCTATGGATCCAACACACAAGGACAATAGCAAGCGTAACTTTAATCATGTAGTAGACGGAAGAGAGAACCCCAATGGATGAACGCCCGCCCTGGCGCTCATTCATCTTTACAGGTGCCTCCATAACGGGGAGACCAAGCTTCATAGCCAAAGCTATCGATTCCGGCTCCGGATAATCATCAGGATAGCTCTTGCAGAATAAGTCGATGGCGTCTTTATTGCAGGCTCTAAAGCCAGAAGTGGGATCGGTGACCGCCTTACCTGTAAGCAACTTAAGCAAAAAAGAGAGCCACCTGATTCCAACACGACGCATAAAGGTTGATTGGAAACCGTCGGTCTCGACCAAGAATCGAGAGCCTATCGCCAGACTCGCCCCACCCTCAATCAGCTTAACAAGCTCAGGTATATAAGAAGGATCATGTTGGCCATCGCCGTCAACCTGAATGTCAATATCATAACCAAATCTCTGAGCATACTTATGCCCCGCCTGGACCGCCCCACCGATACCAAGGTTCTGTGGGAGATCCAATATGTTGACATCATGCTCTCGACAAAGCCTAAGTGTCCCATCCTGTGAGCCGTCGTTAATTACGACATAGTCATATCCAGCAGCCTTAATAGAAGCAACGGTATTGAGAATGCATTCCTGCTCGTTATAAGCGGGAATAATTACCAGAACACGCGGATATCCTTTTGAATCTTTTGTTAAAGCAAATGACAATCGAGTTTCATCCATTCCAAATAATAGTTGGCCCTTAGCGACGCTCGAAGAAAATGCGGCCCTTACAGTCCAACGCACTGTCTAGTAATGAATAAAGTTTACAGCATCCGGACTAACCATCGCGAAGTTACATCTCAAGCTTGGATATTTAGTTTGCACGGCTGGCATACAGCTGACGTTCACCTGGAGCCCCCATCTGCCATCGCGAGATACAAATCCGCTGCGGCTCTCGCCCAATTGCGCGGTGCATAAGACTTCGACGCCATTCTAATCGGACAAAACTGCTCCAACTATCCCCCCCATCCCAACGATAGCCTTAATCTTTGGCACTAGCTTAAGGAAACGCGGTCTGGGTTGATACAGGCGAGGCCAACATGCAGCAGCGACGCGACGCCGGACGCTAGCAATAAATAGGCGCCGAGACCCATGTCGGCCCCAAAGCCAGGCGCAATAACAGCGGCGTGCTTCTTGATATTCAGCGGTGCTCAAGCGAGCAAATATTCATGAAATAGGAGGAATCGACAATACCAAAATCGGCACTTATATCCAACTTCACGCAAAAGCCGAACAAAAGCCCTTGATTATCAACTTCATCCGAACAAAAGCCAGCCAAGTATCACTTAGCAAATACAAAACGCCTTCTCGACATCCATAGCAGTGGCATCCCAGTTATATCGATTTTCAACAAGCGCCCTAGAGTTTCGAGACTGAAGAGAAAGCAGCTTTCGATCATCAAAAAGCCTGCATAATGCCGAAACCACCTCATCAGATGCCATGGACCGAATTATTGTGCCGTAGCTATCATCTAAGATAAGCTCGCGTGCCCCGCCCACGTCTGTTACCACTGCAGGCGTTCCGCAGGCTGAAGCTTCAAGAAGTACCGTTGAAAAGCCTTCGGAACGAGTTGGAAGACAAAGCACATCTGCTTGCTGAAGTAAGGAGGAAATATCCTCTGTGTTACATCTCCCAAGCCAAAACAAGTTAGACGAACAAGCTTCCTTGACCTCATTAGCCAGCGGACCATCCCCTGCAAGAACAAAACAAATATCACGCTTGGTAATATCTTTTGTGCGAGCCGCCTCAATAATTGAATAAATTCCCTTTTCAGGAATAAGCCGCCCGACAAAAGCTACAACCAAAGATGACTGAGGGATACCTAATTCAGATCGGAAATCTCTCCCCGAAGAAATACTCCTATAGAATGAGGCATTGATTGAGTTTGAAATTACGCCTTTTGCAGTGATATTAAAGTGCTGAAGCCATTCAACACTTTTAGAAGAAATCCCATAGAAATCAGGTTCAAACGACTTTACGCGATCAGTAATCCAATCTTCATATCGGCGAACAAAATAATCAAGAAATGGCTGATTGAAAGAGAGATACGCTGAGCCGTGGTCGAGAACAACAGCCTTAGCACTATGATCCGCAGCAAACTTCAGCCCTTCGAGCGAGAGAGGGAAAAGTCTCGTGTTTATCAGAACACCATTCCACTCATAATCATCAAGGGTTTGCAGGAGTCGGTAATAATCACTGGTTTTTTTGGGAAGAGGAAGTCTTCCATCAAGTAACGGAATGCAAGGAAGACGAATTACCTCCAGGCCGTTTTCGACTGAATGACCGACTCCCACGCGCATCGAATCATTAGTAACGATAACCACCCTATCGCCGCGTGCAGTCAAGGCGTGAGCGAGACCATCGACAAAATTACCAATTCCACTAAGTTGCGGGTGATAATGGTGAGTGAAAATACAAATAGAGGAGCTCATCACATAACCTCATCTGATATAGATGTCATATCCTTAATTCTGTGCCGTCCAGACTTCCCCATCTCCAAAGTCGAGCAAGAGCGGAAGATGGGTATGTCGATTATCCGGTGACGGTATTTTTTTCCAATCGCCATACATCGTTGTAAGATATTTATCCGTCATACGAGGAACAGGGAATTCACTGCCTTCGAAAACCGCACTGCTCAGAGGGAAAATCTCTGAAATAGGCACTGGCGCCATATTCGGCCAGCTTAACGTCAGACAGTAATCAGAGACCTCACCCGTATTTGAGTCGGCAATACAGGAATCGAATAAATCCTGGTAAGAGCATGCGCCTCGAGAAACCAGTTGTTCCACCACGTGCATAGCAGAACAACCAATTTGCTCGAGTTGACCAAGGAACCCTTTATGAGGGACAACAATGGAAGAAGAATGATATAAATAGGCTCTTTTCTGTGCAATTGATGCAGTTCGGACTTGCTTTGCACGAAGGCGTTTATCTGTATAGAGCTGGTCATATGGAAAGATGTCGACAAAAATGCCCATCGAACTGGAAGCCTCTCGAGCCTCTTGATTCTCGAAGCGAGTTCCATCGCGATACACCTTAGCAAACATCGCAGCATAGCCAGTAGTATTCCGCGATGTATGGAGCGAATATCCTTCCGGTAACCCACCCTCGGCTAAAGAGCAAAAGCGGTCATAATCTGAACGCATCATTCCGATATCTATATCATCATCCCAAGGGATAAACCCCCTATGACGCATTGCTCCTAAACATGTTCCACCGTCAAGCCACCACCTGATGCCGTGCTTAGAGCAGAATGCGGCGACAACCTGAAGGATATCCAATTCAGTGTTTTGAAGCTTTAATAGCGCGTGAGCTTTAGACATCATCGGCCTATCTCTTTTCCCCGAACCATTGTTGCGTCTGTTTCCCCAAAACAGAAGACTGATAAATAAGGCAAATGGCATTGGATATAAGCGCCGATACAGTAGGGCCATTTAAGCCAAACAGCATTTGCGCAGGAGCCATAACAGCGACAGCACTAATTAAGGACAGCATGCTGCCAACAAATACCCCTCGGTAATTATCAAGAGAAACCAACAAATCGTTGACAAACCAAGCGATGCCAGTCAAAAAGGCACAAGCCAACATAGGCTGAAGGAGATCGGTATGTTTAGCTATTCCAGCGCCATAAAACAGTGACAGCAATAATTTACCGAAAAAGAAAAGGGCAACTGAAGATATGACACCGACAAAAAAGATGCCAGCAAGTATTTTACCTATGAGCGAAAAAAAGGACTTTTCTCTAGAATGGTAACGCTCTACTAGATAACCTAATAAAGGATTATAAATATAGGTCGCACCCATTTGGATAATTGCCACAGGTGCAGCAACTGATGCATAAATACCCAGAGCAGAATCTCCGAATGAATAAGATAAATACTGCCTGGGAATATTCGGCGCCGCAGAAGCAGCAATGCCGCCCAGAACGATGGGCAAACAGCTACATAGGAAGGCTCTGACCTTCGCTCGGCTAATTCCAAACTTGATTGCAGAAATCCGATTTGATCTTGGATAATCGTAAATAACTCCGATGCCTATTGTCACTACCGTCATAAGCAACAGTGCACCTTCGAGGCTATTAAAAAATCCAAAGACAAGAATGAATGAAAGGAGAGAGCCGATGCCCTGCATTATGAGGGATTTCCCAATATAGTCCATCCTATGACCAACCTGATCATTAGCATGCATGACATCAATGACTAAGCCAGCGGTTTTATAGAGAGCATACAGAAGAATAGCGGGCACCGTACCAATACGACACGTTGCAATGGAATAGACGGCTAACATTGCAAACGCTATAAAAGTAGTAAAGAAACGAAAAGTCAGGTATTCACCAGCAGAGTTTTTCCTTTCAACATCTGCAATTTGCACCGTGTACATCCTGTATTGGGCTAATTGAGAAAACATGTTGAAAATAGACATAGCCAGCGAATAAATGCCTGCAGCACTATATCCATCAGACAGCCGAACGACCAAAATGGTGATAAGCCACTGACAGCCTAAATTAGTCAACGAACCGACGGTATTCCAGAACATATTATGTTTAATCGAAAGAGTCTTCTCTGTGGCCTTCACAAATATAAGCGCCCTTCTAAACCTGTCGAAATGAGGATACGGAGCTATCTCGCAGCTTTAAGTTCTTTTAAAATCAAAATAAACAGCCAATTCGGCATAAGACGTATAATGATATCTGCTTTAGCGATAGACGGGCAAGCTCGTCGGTATTTAAGTAAACCAATTATGGAGCGCCGCTCCCTTGCTTCAGCGAACCCCAATATTTCCTTTAGATGCGGTGAATCGGGAAATCTATCGGCAAATCGCCTAGCAGTATCAACCCTGTTTTTAACTCTTGTCGAATACCAATCATCTTTTGAAGAAACACCTGCAAGGAATCCAGTTTCGTTACCACCATGTCGACGATACTTAACCAAAGGAGTCATAGTAAAGCTGCACTTCCCCAGTTCACTGCAACCCAATGTCAACCACAAGTCATGTGCAGTCGATTCCGGAAAGGGAATCATCGACTTCGCCGCACTCGCATCTAACATGAGAGCCATACCAATGCCGTAACATACGCTTGCGGCCTGTACAGTAATATCCTCTCCAGAGCACCAATTTACTTCCGGCGAATTAGGATGAGCTTTCCTATAACTCTTTACCAGAATATTTCCGTTTTCGTCAATTACCGATCTATCACAAACATCTAGAATTGAGCCTTCTTCTAGCATATGGTTGAGCGAAACTTCAACTCTATTAGGCTCCCAAATATCATCCTGATCGCAAAGTACTACGTAATCCCCTTCCGCCAAGGAGAGCAGCGCCTCGAACGATTTGACATAACCGAGATTATTATCACCGTGATAATACCGATAGGCGTTTTTCGTTATATGCGCTTGGATAAACCGCTCTAATGAATCCGATTCAGGGCAGTCATTTCTAACTAGAAGCGTAAGCGGAAACGTTTGTTTATCTATCGAATCAAGTTGTTCCGCGAAAAACTTAAG
>CALKBO010000070.1 GCA_937989875.1 uncultured Collinsella sp.
AGCGTTGCTGCCTAGGCTAGCCCCTTGTCACATAAACTACCGAAGCCTCCAATTTTTTTTGGCTGGTGTGGTGAGAGTCATGGTTGCTCCATTTCTATCGGCAATACATCCTATATGCCTACCGATAGGTATATAAACCAGAGGACTCTTCGTCAAGCATTAAGCGGGGAGAGGGAGTTCTTAACCTGCCGAACGGTAATTAGACCCCGTTTTCGCAAGGGTCTCAATGTGACAAAGGGACTGTCCCTTTGTCGCATTATTCGGAGCGCAGGGCTTCTACGGGGTCTTTCTTGGATGCACTGCGGGCCGGCAGCAGGCCGGCAACGACCGTCAGCAGCACCGAAATTGCAATGAGCGCCAGCGCATCCTGCACGGGCAAGCTCATCAGATTGGGTACCTGTTTGGCAGCAAGCGCCCAGGCATTAACCGGAAAACTCACGGCCACCACAACGACAATGGCAAAGACACCGGCAATGAGGCCCTCGATAAAGGTCTCGGCATTGAACACGTTGGCCACGTTGCGCTTCGATGCGCCAATCGCACGCAAGATGCCAATCTCTTTCTTGCGCTCCAGCACACTGATGTACGTGATGATGCCGATCATGATGGAGCTCACGACCAAGCTGATGCTCACAAACGCGATGAGCACCAGGCTGATTGTGTTCACGATATCGGTCACCGAGCCCATGATGATACCCATGTAGTCGGTGTACGAAATTACCTGATCGTCGTGCCCGGCAGCCTTGACCTGCTTGTTGTACGCATCGATGTGATCGAGCACGCGCTCCTTGGCCTCAAAGTCGCGCGGGAAAATCTTGGCCGAAATGGGGTCGGCTTCGTTCGCATAACCCAGCGTGGTCAGGTTGTTGTCGTAGGTAAGCTGCGACGCCTTGGCGTAACTCATCATGAGCGAGCTCAGGTCCTCGGCGTCCATGTTGAAGTGGATGGCATTGGTAAAGGCGCCGGCATCCACGCGCATGGCGCTCGCTAGGTTGGCAAAGCTCGATGACATCTGCGTGGCCATCTGATCCATGAGCCCTGCCGCGCCCGCTTTAAGTTGGGACGATACGGTCGTCGCGATCTGGTCGCTGATTGCCTTCATCATCTGGCCCATAGCCTGCTGTAAATACGGAGTCAGCTGCTTTTGCACATAGTCGGTCATCGCCTGCTGCAGGCGCTCGGCCAAGGCATCGCCGCCGAGCGCTTTGAGCTGGGCCAGGATTTGCTGGGCTGCGGCATCATTTTCAAGATACGTCGAGAATGCGGCAGCGAGCTTTGACGCGTCTTTAAGATCTTCGGGTGTCAGCGCCTTAAACTGATCAGACTGCAAAAAGCCCTCAAACAGTTGGTTGGCCAGTGTTCCCACCTGCTGCATTTGCTCGGGCGTGAGTTCCAGACCGTCAAAGATGCCCGAGAAATCTGGGGCCGGTGCTTTTGCCATAATGTCGCCAAAGTCGATGTCCTTCCCAACACCCGAAAGGTCGATATCCAACCCGGACAAGTCAAGACCCGACAGGTCCATACCGCCGCCTGCACCCGAGAGCGCAGACGTATCGAACGAGAACGCGCTCTTCAGCGCCGCCTCGTCAACGCTGAACATGCTGCCCAGATCCACGCCTTGCTTGGCCTCGCCCTGCAGTTCATCGAAAGACTTGCCCGTAAAGACATCCGTCTCGGGGTGGGCGAGTTGCTCCTGCACAATCTGCGAATCGGCGGCGCGCTCCATAAGCTGGCGAGTCAGCGCATGCGTATAGGCAATGCCCGGAGACAACGCACTCGCATTGGCCGTCTCGTTGGGTCGCACCACGCCCACAATGTGCACGTCAATACCGTCGGCAACCTTGGCAGCCATAAAGTCGGCGTCGTCAGACATGTCGGTCCACGTGCCGGTCTCTTCGTTTTTGCGATAGGCATCGGCCGGCGACAGCACCTTAAACGTCGTGGACAGCGCATCGTCGTAGGTAAAGTCGGCGGCGGTATCGGGCGTTTCGATCTTACCGTCAGCCGTCATGGCGCTGTTAACCAAGTCGTTGAGCTCGTTGATATCCAGCGCGCCGATGCTGTAGAGCGTATAGTCGCCCACCGTTCCACGGCTCGAAAGCACCATTACGGCTTCGTTAGCAGACGTGGGCCAATGACCGGCGACGACATCGTACTGGCTGTCGAGCAGGCTCTGGTCGTCAATCATCTCGTTAAAGACCGAGGTTCCCATGGATTCCATGCTCACCGTTGCCGCCGAGCTCGCGCCTCCGCTCATGGCCTCGGTCATGGCATTGGGCACCAGCCGAACGGGTTTCTCGTCACCCTTGCCGGCACGATAGACAACCGGCGATACACCGTAGCCGTACTGAATGGCGTTGACCTCTTTATCGATGCCGTCGCCACCGGCATCGAGCCATGCCTTAAAGCTCTTCATGTCGTTGGACTTAACGCTCGCAAACATATCCTTTACGGCCGTGACCACAGGGATCCTATCGGTTCCCTGAGCCTTGCCGTCGGTGCCGTCGTCGGACGAACCCTCGTTCTTGGACGTATCGTCATCCGCGGCCCCCTGTCCGCCCATCATGGACGACAGGTCGTAGTCCTGCCTGGAGATCGTAAGCGGGTAGCTCGAGAGCGTATCCTCCTCGACCTTTTTGATGTAGCCGTTTACACCATTGGACAGCGCCAGAATCGCCGCGATACCGATAATGCCAATCGAGCCCGCAAAGGCAGTCATGGCCGTGCGGCCCTTCTTGGTCATGAGGTTTCGAGCAGAAAGCCCCAGCGCCGTCACAAAGCTCATCGAGGTTTTGCGCGTAGGCTTGGCCTCGCGGCGCGTGGCGTCGGCGACATCGAAAGGGTCGGAATCGTCGGTGATCTTGCCGTCCGCCAGGTTGACGATGCGCGTGGCGTACTGGTACGCCAGCTCGGGATTGTGCGTGACCATGATGACCAGGCGGTCGCGCGCCACGTCCTTGAGCAGGTCCATGACCTGTACGGACGTCGTTGAATCCAAAGCGCCGGTCGGCTCGTCGGCCAGCACAATCTCGGGATCATTGATCAGAGCACGGGCGATGGCCACGCGCTGCATCTGTCCACCCGAAAGCTGGCTCGGGCGCTTGTTCACGTGCTCGCCCAGACCAACTGCCTCGAGCGCCTTACGTGCACGCTGGCGGCGCTCGGCATGGCCCACACCCGTGAGCGTAAGCGCCAGCTCAACGTTTTCCAAGATAGTCTGATGCGGAATGAGGTTATAGCTCTGGAACACAAAGCCGATGCGGTTGTTACGATAGGCGTCCCAATCGCGATCGTGAAAATCCTTGGTCGAAATACCGTCGATCAGCAGGTCGCCCGAGTCAAAGTGGTCGAGCCCGCCGATAACGTTGAGCATCGTGGTTTTGCCCGAGCCCGAGGGGCCCAGAATGGCCACGAACTCGTTATCGCGAAAAGACAGGCTTACGCTGTCGAGCGCCACCTGCGTAAACGACTGCGTAACGTACCTTTTGCAAATACCTTTGAGCTCCAACATGGACGGCAACCTCTCCCACGCGGGCACGCTCGCCCGCTCTCCCCCGCCGTTCATATTCGACGCGTTTGTCCTACTCTATCCCCATTTTTTGCCGGAGCCAGTGAGGATTGTAACAAACCGCACCAAAAAAACGAAAGGGGCGGCACGCCACATGGCGTGCCGCCCCGTACATACCGTCGTCGATGTGACAAAGGTGCCGTCCCTTTGGCACACCCATTTATGCGGGACCTCCTTTCTGGCATCTATGCCCTGGCGAGCTCCTCGCCCTCCGGCTCCTCCACCTCAATCAACTCGGCTGCACGCGCGATGACGTCGTCGATGTTGGCTCGGAAGTTCTCCTCGCCCACCAGATCGACAAAGCCCGCATGCTGCATCGTCTTCCTGGACTGGCTGTTAACGTGACTGAAAATGAGGCGCACGCCGCTCTCATAGCAGTACTGGTGTAGGCTCTCAAGCGCGTTCATGCCGGTCGCATCGAGCGAGGGCACACCGCGCATGCGGTTAATCAGGTACTTCGTAAAGTCCTTGAGCGTGATTTCGGAGATGCGGTCCGCCATGCCAAAGAACATGGGGCCGTTGATCTCGTACACACGCACGCTTTGAGGCAGCTCGCGCAGATGCGTAACCTGGGAGTCGTCGTCGCAGTAGTACTTCCAGCCCTTGACCTCGGACTCTTTGCTGGCCATCTTCATAAAGAGCACCACCGTGATCACCATACCGGCGGCGATGGCCGTAACCAGGTCGAACACAATCGTCAGCACAAAGGTGAGCAGCAGCGTTGCCACGGCACCACGCGAGGCGGTACGGCACAGGTGCGCAAAGCTACGCCAACCGGACTTGTTGTAGGCAACCTGCAACAGGATGGCAGCAATGGCGGGCATGGGGATCAAAGCAGCGTACGGCATAAGGAACACGAGGACAGCAAGCAACACCACGGCGTGGATCATGCCGGCAATCGGTGTGCGGCCACCGCTCCTTATAGAAACCCTGCTCGGGGGCAACGCCAGAAGCGATGGCGAGCGCGATGGAGAGCGGCAACGCCACGACGGCAACGACGATGCCGGAGACAATGTCCTTGGGGATCTGTCTGCGCAGTTCCTATTTATCGGTGTGCTTGATGATGCTGAACAGTATGGGTTTGATCATGTCGCGCTGCATGGCCTTCAATCCGTGTCAATGCGATTAATTGATGAGTCCCCCTGCATTGCGTCCGCATGCTCGTTAAAATCGGCAAAGCCCCCGCTAGGGGGCGACCCCGGCGAAAGCGCATTTAGTTTTTGGTGAGAGGCGGCCAGCGGCCGCAAGAGTATGTCCATCGTAACGTCTGAGCAGCTCGGGCGCAACGAAACATAAAAACGCCAAGCGTGAGATATCGAGCGACAAAGAAAGAGCCTCCGCTCCCAAACGGGAACGGAGGCCTTAAACGGGCTAGCTTACTCCCATTCCACCGTGCCAACAGGCTTGGGGGTCAGGTCGTAGCAGACGCGACAAATACCGGGAACCTCGGCGGTGACACGCGCGGTGATGCGCCTGAGCAGTGCCCAATCGAGCTCGGGTACCTCGGCGGTCATGACGTCGACGGTGTTGATGCAGCGGATGATGCAGGGCCAGTCATAAGCGCGCTTGCCCTCTCGCACGCCGGTGGCGCGGAAGTCGGGCACGACGGCAAAGTACTGCCAGATGGTCAGACCTGCCTTGTCGATCTCCTCGCGTACGATGGCGTCGGCCTCGCGCAGCGCCTCAAGACGGTCGCGGGTGATGGCACCAAGGCAACGGACGCCCAGGCCGGGACCGGGGAACGGTTGACGCTCAACCATGTTCTCGGGCAGGCCGAGCTCGCGCCCGACCACGCGGACCTCGTCCTTGTACAGCAGCTTGACAGGCTCGCAGAGCTCAAACTGCAGGTCCTCGGGCAGACCGCCCACGTTATGGTGGGCCTTTACGCCATCCTGGGACTCCAGAATATCGGGGTAGATGGTGCCCTGTGCGAGGAAGCTGACCTCGTCGCCAACCTTGCGGGCCTCCTCCTCGAACACGCGAATGAACTCGGCGCCGATAATCTTGCGCTTGGCCTCGGGCTCCTCAACGTCCACGAGCTTGTCCAGGAAGCGGTCGGTGGCGTCAACATAAACAAGGTTGGCATCCATCTGGTTCTTAAAGACATCGACGACCTGTTCGCTCTCGCCCTTGCGCATAAGGCCGTGATTCACATGCACGCAAATGAGCTGCTTGCCGATAGCCTTGATCAGCAGCGCTGCAACAACAGAGCTGTCAACGCCGCCCGAAAGGGCCAGCAGGACCTTTTTGTCGCCGATCTGCTCGCGGATTGCGGCGACCTGTTCTTCGACGAACGCCTGAGCAAGTTCGGGAGTGGTGATTCGCACCATGTCGTCGGGACGCTTGTTGAGATCCATGCAGAGCTCCTTTTCGGTTCGATGGAAATGCGCCGCGCATATGCAGACGCACTGTCATATGACCTCATTATATGCAGAACGAGATGCGTCTCCCATCGCTGTGACAGAGCTTTTTGCAGGGGTGGCAATTTTTCTTTATCCCAAGGTCAGCTAGACTTCGATAACCACTTCGGGGGCGGCATCGGTAAACTTATCTTATATACGCTCGACGCACTCGTAAGTAATACGCACTAGTTCCAACCCTCAAATGACGGGGCACAATGGCTGTTACTCGAACACCAAAATGGGCTGGCTCCGGTAACCCGAAGTCAGCCCATTACGCATTAGATTTCGTCTGAAGAGTCGAGTTCTGTCTCGATCTTGGCACGGCGCCTCTTTGCCGAGAAGAACGTTGCGCATAGGAGGATAACGTGGCTACGAAAATCGTCGCACCGTAGAACACGCCCGTGGCCAGGTTCGCCAACCAAAAGACGCTTTCGAGCGGTACGATCTGCGCCTCAGCGATACAGCGCATTGCGGCAATAACAAGCGCGAACGCGGCGCCGCTAAGACCGCTGACAAGCAGGAAATATCCAACAGGAAGATGCTCGGTTTGCCCAAAACGATTGGTATCGACATAGCCCTTCCGCGTTTGCAATCCTGCGCAAATCAACATCACGAGAACGAGCCACAAATACATGGCTGCCTCGAACGGCGTTGCAAAGCCATGCGGCATTTCACTGGCGTCGCTGTGAACCCACGCAACCTGTCGAGCAATATCCTGGTAGACGAGGATTGCCAGCATGCCAAACGAAAGCAGTACGAAACCAATCTTGTAGACCTTCGCGTTTTCTGCCTCCAGGCGCTCGTCCTTTGGGCCGGCATATTCACGCCACTTTTGCACGATTTTCAGATCTTCAAATTTCATAGGGAACTCCTAAAGAGCGCTAGGGTCGGCGTCGTTTTCGTCTTCCCAAAACAGATCGTTCAACGTAACGCGCAGCGCCTTACAAATTGCCACGCACAAATTGAGCGTGGGATTGTAGCCGCCCGCCTCGATAAGGCCGATGGTCTGGCGCGTAACGCCCACGGCCTGGGCTAAGTCGGCTTGCGAAAGGCCGACCGCCGCGCGCGCCGCCTTCATGCGTAGGTTCTTTTTGCCCGGCATGGATTTCCTTTCGTGGTAATGGACAGATATCCGCTGCAGCATGACAGAAATATATTGCATCTATCAACTGATGTCAACTATATCTGTCATTATGAAAATCATGTCTGTCATAGGTATGTGAGCAATACCTCGCTGCTCCCAAAAGTACGCATGGCGCCGGTTCTGCCAGCCGCATGCTAAAAAGGGCTGGCCCCGATAACCCGGAGCCAGCCCTGAGTCGCCTGACGCGGAGACCCCGGCGTTACTTGAGCTTCAGCGCCTCCATCATGGGCACGGCGGCGTCCCAATCGATCTTCCAGCCGATCGAAACACGGACGGTCTCGCCCGTCGCAGGAGCTGTCGCAAACAGCGTATGGCTCTTGTCGGGACCGGTAAAGCGCAGCCATGCTGTACCGTTGTAATCGACCTGGTCGGTTGTCGTTTCCTTGCCTTCATAGATCTGCTCCAGGCTTGCAACTTCCTCCTGGGGCGAACGCGGGAAGATGCTGATGTGTAGGCGTCCTCCAGTCTCGTCGTGGAAGAAGCCCGCCTTTTCGCGGTCTTCGTCGGACGAATCCATCGTGTACCCATCGGCCGCCTCGATGCTGTACGATGCGCAATCGATGCCTGTCAAATCTGCCTTCTCGCCAGAGTCGGCCACGCCGCCGGCCACCGACTCAAAGGTAAAGTAGGCGGCTTCGACGGTCTGAGACTTGTAGGCCTTCTTTTCTACGGGAGCACTACCGCCGCCCGAACTGCCAGCCGAGCCGCTCGGAGCAATACCGCCGCAACCGGCCACCGTACACGCCAGCACGGTCGAAAGCGTCACGGTAGGAATTCCTAACAGCAGCTTCTTCGTCATGGGCGTCACCATCCTCATCGCTCCTTTCGGCTTACAGCTCATCCGTTGCCCGAGTCCCAAGTCGACTCCGTGGCATCGGCTTCCACTATGAGCGTATGACGAAACGCGGCGTACGCGAAGTGACCCGCGGCTCAAATAACGCCCCGTTAGGCCCCCTTTCAGGTCAAAAGGAACCCGGCTCGCGGCCGGGGTTCGATGCCATGGCGCTGCTTTGCGCCGACTGGAAAGAAGCGTACGCCCAGGGCGCGCTTTATATGCGAGACCCCAAAACGGTCAGCTTTGCCACACACCTGGAGACTGCAAATGGATCGGCCGTCGAGCTGTCGATTGCCGAAAATGCTCAGGACTGCCTCCCCTGGTTTCTCTCGTATGTCCCCATTGCCGACCGCATGAAGCTGCGCCGAGATTTTGAGACCAAGGCCCCGAGCATCGACGCCCATACGCAACCCGCTGCAAGCACGAACGCCGATACCGGTGCTCGCCCCGCTACGACCTCACTGCCCCCGCTCCTAGAGCGCAATCTCGAGCGCATGCAGGAAACCGAAGACTATCTCGAGGGCTCCATTCCGCAAGATCTCGTCGAGGAATTTGCATCCCTTGGCGAGGAACTCTCTTCGTTCGCATGGACCTCGCAGCGATGGACTGACACGATCATCGAGTATGCAAAGCGCGACATCGACGTCACGGCTCTTTTAGATCGTGATTGGAAATTCGCCTTCTCCAACCGGATCATCCGCTTCTATGAGGGTAAGGTCATCTTTCCGGTCAGCGTTCTTCGATGTGACGGGGAGACTCCGATTGAGGTGTCGATAACGCGCGATCGTAAGATGGATCGCCCGAGTGCGCTGCCTTGGCGCATCTGCTATGTCGACAACTTCGCCTTCCAAAAGGTACGTGCCGGTCGCGCGCTCACCGACTGGGCGTATCTGGGCAATATCGACAGCATGATCGAAAGTCTTGCAGATTACGCGCTGGACGAAAAATGGGGCTTTGAGCAAGACGAGGACTCCAAGGACTATTTGATTCTGCGCAGCTACCTCATGTATACCTTCTATCGCCTTCAGTCCGAAAAGAAGGTTCTCGAGAACAGCGACAAGGGAATCGCGGCATTTAACACCGGACTCGTCGAGCCTACCTACGAGGCCATTTATGCCTGCTTTTCTCCATCGAGCAGCGGATGCCCATGGCGCTTCGAGGCCTTTTGCAAAGCAGGTTCAAAGCAGTGGGGCAAGAAACTCGTTGCGTCGTTTGACCCGCTTCCGCAGCGCGCATCCTACTTTGAAAAGAAGGAAGACCTGCTCTTTGACGGCAACAGAACGCTCCAGCGCGACGTTGACCATATCCTGCTCGACAACATCGACCGCCTGCCCGAGGCGTTTCTTGCCGAGGAGCTGCGAGGGGGCAGCGATGCGCTCGAAGCACTGTCGAGGGCGGTTAACGCAGATGACGACGCGTCGAAGAAGGCCGCCTATGACGAACTACGCGAAGCTGTTGAGGATAACGCCAAGGTGAAGCGTCGTCTGATCAACAGACTCGACGATGCCATCGAGCTCGCCCAGAAGCGTGTCGAGTGGAACTTTAAGACCGCCGTCCCGGCGTTCTACCCCACCAAGAACACCATGAGCCTGCTGCTACCGCTCGACCTGACCGAAAATGACCAGCCCGATGTCGCCCTAGTGGTCGAGCTCATGGAGTCCGGCGCCTATATCGGCCAAACGATCCTGACCATGAAGATGGCCTATAACAACGCGCGCCTGATCAGCCGCCCGGACAGCGACTGGCTCAACACTTCGCTGCAAGTTCCGGCCTGCTAGACCGCCCGATTCTCTTGCCCAGCGTTCCACCAAAGATCGTGGGGCTTTGCTATGTGTCGATCAATCGAACGGAACCAACTCGGTTTTGCCTGAGCAAGCTCTTTCCTACCAAAATTCGAACGATTGTTCGATGGATTTCGTGTTGGTTGGAATCGCCCAAGGGCTGGGCTATGCTACCTTGACTATCTATACGACTTAAATGCACAAGAGGAAGCACCAAGAGAGCGAGCATGGCAAAAAACACCGCAAACTATGGTAATGACAGTATTCGTCAGCTCAAGGACGAGGAGCGTGTACGCCTGCGCCCCGCCGTTATCTTTGGCTCGGACGGACTCGATGGCTGCGCGCATGCCGCCTTCGAGATCCTGTCCAACGCCGTTGACGAGGCGCGCCAGGGCTACGGCAAGCTCATCACCCTCACCGCCTTTCGCGATGGCTCTATCCAAGTAGAGGATAATGGCCGCGGCTGCCCGCTCGACTGGAACCCCTCCGAGAAGCGCTTTAACTGGGAGCTCGTCTTTTGCGAGCTCTACGCCGGAGGCAAGTACAATAACAACCAGGGTGGCGACTACGACTTCTCGCTCGGCACCAACGGCCTGGGCTCCTGCGCGACCCAGTATGCTTCCGAGTACATGGACGTCACGGTTTGGCGCGACGGCAACAAGTACTCCCTGCACTTTAAGAAGGGCAAGGTCGTCGGCGCCAAAAAGAAGGCGCTCGAGATTGAGCCCAGCGACGAGGATCGCACTGGTACCACCATCAAGTGGCGCCCCGACCTTGAGGTCTTTACCTCGATCAGCATTCCCCACGACTGGTATCGCGAGACCATGCGCCGCCAGGCCGTGGTCAACGCCAACGTGACCTTCCGCCTGCGTATCGAGGGCGACGATGGCGAATTTACCGAAGAGGACTTTTGCTATCCCAAGGGCATCGAGGACTACGTGCTCGAGAAGGTCGGCGCCGACTACCTCACCGAGCCCTTCTTTATCGAGGCCGACCGCCGCGGTCGCGATCGCGAGGACCTGCCCGACTACAACGTTAAGATCACCGCTTGCATGTGCTTCTCGCGCACTTTCATGATGCAGGAGTACTACCACAACTCATCGTGGCTCGAGAACGGCGGCTCGCCTGAGAAAGCCGCCCGCAGCGCTCTGACCAGCGCCATTGATGCCTACATTAAGCAACAGGGCAAATACAACAAAAACGAGAGCGGCATTAAGTGGCAGGACGTCCAGGACTGCCTGGTGCTGGTGACCAACTGCTTCTCCACCCAGACGTCCTACGAAAACCAGACCAAGAAGGCCATCAACAACCGCTTTATCCAACAGGCCATGACGGCGTTCTTTAAGGAGCGCCTCTCCACCTACCTGATCGAGAACAAAGATGCTGCCAACAAGATTCTGGAGCAGGTGCTCATCAACAAACGCTCGCGCGAGAATGCCGAGAAGACCCGCCAGAGCATCAAGACCAACCTGCAGCAAAAGACCGACATGGCCAATCGCGTGCAGAAGTTCATCGACTGCCGCTCCAAAGATAAGGACCGTCGCGAGATCTACATCGTAGAGGGCGACTCGGCAGCAGGCGCCATTCGCACCTCGCGCGATGCCGAGTTCCAAGGCGTCATGCCCGTCCGCGGCAAGATCCTCAACTGCCTGAAGGAGGACTATCCGCGCATCTTTAAGTCCGACATCATCATGGACCTCATGCGCGTGCTGGGCTGCGGCGTTGAGATCAAGGACAAGCGCATCAAGAACCTTGGCGCCTTCGACCTGGACAACCTCAACTGGAACAAGGTCATCATCTGCACGGACGCCGACGTCGACGGTTATCACATCCGCACGCTCGTACTCACCATGCTCTATCGCCTGGTGCCCACGCTCATCGACGAGGGCTACGTGTACATCGCCGAGTCGCCGCTCTACGAGATCAACTGCAAAGAGAAGACCTACTTTGCCTACACCGAGCTCGAGAAGAACGGCATCCTCAAGGAAATCGGCGACCAGAAGTGCTCCATCAACCGCTCGAAGGGTCTTGGTGAGAACGATCCGGACATGATGTGGCTCACCACCATGAACCCCGAGACGCGTCGCCTGATCAAGGTTGAGCCCGAGGACGTCACCAAGATGGAAACCATGTTCAACCTGTTGCTGGGCAACGACGAGACAGGCCGCAAGCGCCATATCTCTGAGCACGGCAAGGAATACCTGGACCAGCTGGACCTGCAGTAACAGCACATCGATAACGACGGCCCACAAGAAGTTCAAGAGGATATCGTGGCAAAGAAGAAGACGAAGAACCAGCCAAAGAAAAAGCAGGTCAACGCCGAGAACGTTATTGGCCTGCACTCCGAGGTCACCGACCAGCCGATTACGCAGACGCTCGAGGTCAACTACATGCCCTACGCCATGAGCGTTAACGTCTCGCGTGCGTTCCCCGAGATCGACGGATTTAAGCCCTCGCACCGCAAGCTGCTCTACACCATGTACAAGATGGGTCTGCTCAAGGGAGAGCGCCAGAAGAGCGCCAACATCGTGGGCCAAACCATGAAGCTCAACCCGCACGGCGACGCCGCTATTTACGAGACGATGGTGCGTTTGGCCACCGGTAACGAGGCACTGCTCGCCCCTTTCGTGGAGTCGAAGGGCAACTTTGGCAAGTACTATTCGGGCGACCTGAGCTACGCCGCCTCGCGTTATACCGAGGCCAAGCTCTCCCCCATCAGTGCCGAGATCTTCAAGGACATCGACAAGGACCCTGTCGACTTCGTCGACAGCTACGACGGCGCCATGAAGGAGCCGCGCCTGCTGCCCACCACGTTCCCCAACATCCTCGTCTCGGCCAACAAGGGCATCGGCGTCGCCATGGCGTCCGACATCTGCGGTTTCAACCTCAATGAGGTCTGCACCGCCACGATGCACTACCTGCAGGATCCCGACTGCGACCTGCTCGAGCACATGCCCATGCCCGACTTCTCGACCGGCGGCGAGATCATCTACCGCCGCGAGGAGATGGAGAAGATCGTCGAGACCGGCCTGGGCAGCTTCCAGATTCGCTCCCGCTGGCGTTGGATTCCCGAAGAGCGCATCATCGAGGTCTACGAAATCCCCTACACCACCAAAACCGACGTCATTATCGAGCGCATCGTCAAGCTCTCCAAGGAGGGCAAGGTCAAGGAGATCGCTGACATCCGCGACGAGACCGACCTTTCGGGCCTGCGCATCGCCATCGACCTTAAACGCGGTGTCGATCCCGACAAGCTCATGGCCAAGCTCTATCGCTCGACCACGCTGCAGGATTCGTTCTCGTGCAACTTTAACGTACTGGTCGACGGCTACCCCCGCGTTATGGGCGTGCGCCAGATCTTGCACGAGTGGGTCAAGTGGCGTATTGAGTCCACGCGTCGCCGCATTAACTTTGACCTGGGCAAAAAGTCCGAGCGCCTGCACCTGCTGCACGGCCTTGAGGCAATCCTGCTCGACATCGACAAGGCCATCGCCATCATCCGTGGCACCAAGCTCGAGGCCGAGGTCGTGCCAAACCTTATGAAGGGTTTCGACATCGACGAGACCCAGGCAGAGTTTGTTGCCGAGCTTAAGCTCCGCAATATCAACGAGGAGTACATCCTCAACCGCACCAAGGACATTGCCAAACTCGAGGGTGAGATTGCCGAACTTGAGGAGATCCTCTCGAGCGAAGACAACATCAAGAAGGTCATCAGCGACGAGCTGGCCGCCGTCAACAAAAAGTATGTGATGCCGCGCCGCACGGGCAGGATTGAGCCCCATGAGGTTATCGAGGTGAGCTTGGAACCCGAGGTCGAGGAGTACCCGGTCACCATCATGCTCTCGCGCGATGGCTACCTTAAAAAGATGACGGACCGCGTGCTCAAGAAGGCTGCGACACTCAAGTACAAGGACGGCGACAAGCCCTTTATCGAGTTCCCGTCCTCCAATACGCACGAGCTGCTCGTGTTTACCAACAAGAGCCAGGTGTACAAGTGCAAAGTCGCGGCGTTTGAGGACACCAAGTCGGCCCAGTTGGGCTCGTACCTGCCGACCGATCTTGAGATGGAACCCGACGAGAGCGTCATCTGGGTCATCGACCCCGAGGACTACAAGGCCGACGTGCTGTTTGTCTTTGAAAACGGCCGCGTGGTGCGCGTCGCGCTTTCCGGATACGTCACCAAGACCAACCGCAAGCGCCTCAAGAACGCCATCTACGGTGGCAGCAAGCTGCTGTATGCCCAGGTGCTCAGGGAAGATCGCGACCTAGCGCTGGTCTCGAGCGACTATCGTTTGATGAACTTCAACACGTCTCTGCTCAAGACCAAGACGACTACCAACACGCAGGGCGTCCAGGCCTTTACCGCCAAGAAGGGCCGCTCGGTCACCACCGTCGGCACGACCGAGGAAATCCTTGGCGCCGGCGTCTCTGCCGAGAGGTTCACTGCGCAGAGCCTACCCTCCGCCGGTGCCCTCATGAAGGAAAACGACATGCCGAGTTTGTTTGACTAGGACGACGGCAGAGCCGCCATAAACTTTCAAAACAGTGGGGCCCGGAGCGCAGCAACATCGCGCTCCGGGCCCCGCTCGTTGCAACGTATATCATATGCCCCACACGGGAATCGCTTGGACATCCTTGGTAATAAGGTATGGATCTGGGGTTTGACAGACAACGTGTCCAAACCCAATTTTATAGCCGGTCAGGCCCTCGAGACAGGAAAAATTCTTCACCGCATCTTTGCCCACCGTGGCTGACATCTTTACCTCGACGGGATGGAGAATATGGCCCTCTTGGATGAGCAAATCAATTTCGCGCTTCTTTTGGTCTCGATAGAACCATACGTCGCGAAGGCTCTTCCCCGCGTTCATAAAGCTCTTCAAAATTTCCGAGACAATGAACGTCTCAAATATATGCCCCGCCGCGGCCCCGTTGCGCAATTGCTCCGGCGTTATCCACCTCGTTAGATGACAAACAAGACCTGTATCCATAAAGAATATCTTAGGGGTCTTGGTCAGACGCTTATCGACATTAGGCCAAAAGGGCTCGACAATCCGGACGATGTTCGATGCCTGCAAAACCGAGAGCCAAGCCTTCACCGTCTTACGGTCGACGTCAACGGTGTTTCCAATATCGGTGGCATTTAACAGTTGCCCCGTTCTCGCTGCGCACGCGACCATAAAGCTGTAGAACTTCGCCTCATCCTTTACGTTTACAAGATCGCGAACATCGCGTTCGAGATATGCGGCAACGTAGTCGGAATAATAGGAGTCCCAATCGATAGTTGGGTCTTGCAGTTCGGGCATCGAACCCCTATGGATGATGTTCCAAATATTTCCCGAAGACATCTTAGAGGCCAAGGAAACCTTTTTGGGGATATACGGACGAGGGCCCTGGGGACCACCAACGAGTTCGCGCAAGCTTAAAGAGGGCATCTCCAGAATTCTAATCCTCCCCGCCAAGGATTCGCTCACCCCTTTCATAAGGTGATATGTCTGGGATCCCGTGAGGACGATTCGGCCCTTCTCCTCTGATTGATCGACAACCCACTTCACCGGAGAAAAAAGCTCAGGCACTCGCTGAATCTCATCAATGATGATCGGCAGATCATGAGACTCGAAAAACAGGGCGGCGTCCTCTTTTGCAAGAAGATAATCCCGCGGGTTCTCCATCGAAACATAGTCGAATCGGTCGCCTAGATGTTGCTTGAGAACCGTCGTCTTCCCAACTTGGCGCGCTCCGGTCACCAAGACAACTTTTCCCTGTCCCAGCATCGAATCTATCGTCTGTTCAATTTCGCGCTCGATGTACATACAATCGCCTCCCGTTATGGAGTCTATTATCTCGTACAAACGTTAATTGGTCAAAATCGGGAGCGCTACTCCCGCTTTTCACTCACAGTCTTCTGCCCGATTCTGGCCCCAGCAGGGTCTCAGAAATTGCCAAGCGTATGGGCGTCGCCAGCAACTATGCAAGTCAATACAAACGCCGCCTCCTCGAGGACGGCGTTATCGGGGAACGTGGACGTGGCCTCGTCGGCTTCGACATCCCCGCGTTCAAGGAGTTCCTGAGCGAGAAGGCCTCCTAGCGCGCCAAGATTGTCCGCAAGGACTTCAACGCATGGCAATCAGCATTCCTCTTGGTAAGGACAGCAAGCATTTCCACTAGTGTTGATTGCCATGCGCTCTTCGAGCCCTTAGGCGAGCTTGCGAGCGAGCTCTCGCACCTTTTCCAGCTTGGGCGAGGAGGCCATGCTGTCGCGCTCGGTCATGCCGCTAATGGTGACAATGCCCTGGTCCTCCCACTTGCAGTACGCGCAGGCTGACTTATACATAGCGATAGCCGCATCATAGACGCCCTCGCTGTGGCTATCGAGCAAAAGGGCCGTCTTGGTGAACGGGAAGCCCGTAGCACCGAAGGCGTACAGGCGGTCGATGACAGCCTTCTCCTGTGCAGTGATATCAAACCAGTAGATAGGCGAAGCGAAGACAACCATGTCGGTGTCTTTCAGCGACTCGATCACGTTGGCCATGTCATCCTTCTGCACGCAGACGCCCTCATGGGCGAAGCAGTATTGGCATCCCAAGCAGCCGGCGATCTTCTTGCTGGCAACGCGGACGACCTCGACCGCATTGTCGCCCTCACGCGCGGTCTCGGCAAACGCCTCAACCATGGTGTCGGTATTGGCGCCTTTGCGCGGGCTGCCGCTCAATACAACGATTTTCATAGGATTCCCTCTCCTTCATGCCGCAGGCGCGCAGCATGTTTTCTTGTAACCAAAACGAATGGAGTTAATCAATCGCCTCGTTTCAGCTACTCCCACTCTTTAGAAGAATCGTTGCTGGAGGCTTGGCATTAAATCAAGGCACGCCTTATTTCAGATATTCCTCAAAGAATGCTTTCAGTTTTTCAAACGGAATGATGTCCATCTGATCGTAAAGGTCGGTGTGGCTGGCACCAGGGATAATGAGCAATTCCTTGTTGTCTCCCGTAAGCTTGCTGTACGCGGTTTCGCTGAAATAGCGGGAGTGCGCCTTCTCGCCATGCACCAGCAGCACCGCAGAGCGAATTTCGCTGCTGTATTGCAAAATCGGCATATTCAAAAACGACAGCGAGGACGTCACATTCCAGCCACCGTTGGAGTTCAGGCTGCGGGGATGGCAGCCTCGCGGAGTCTTGTAGTAGGCGTAATAGTCCGCCACAAACTGCGGCGCGTCCTCCGGCAGCGGATCGGCCACGCCGCCCGCCAGCGCATAGTTGCCGTTTTTATAGTCCTCGGTGCGCTGCGCGTTCAGCGCTTTCCGCTTTTCAAAGCGCGCCTGCTCGGAATCCTCGGCGTCAAAATAGCCGTTTGCGGTCACGCGGGTCATGTCGTACATGGTCATAGCCGCGGTAGCTTTGATACGGGTGTCGATGGCCGCCGCATTGACTGCCATGCCGCCCCATCCGCAGATACCGATGATGCCGATGCGCTCCGGATCGACGCTTTCCTGCACAGAGAGGAAGTCCACCGCTGCGCAGAAGTCCTCTGTGTTGATGTCCGGCGATGCTACATAGCGGGGCGTGCCGCCGCTCTCGCCGGTATAGGACGGGTCGAAAGCGATTGCGAAAAAGCCCAGCTCCGCCATCTTCTGCGCGTACAGACCGGAGGACTGCTCCTTCACCGCGCCAAACGGACCGCTGACGGCGATAGCGGGCAGCTTGCCTTCCGCGTTCTTCGGCACGTAGACGTCGGCCGCCAGCGCGATGCCGTATCGGTTGTGGAAGGTCGCCTTGCTGTGCTCAACCTTGTCGTTTTTGGGGAACACCTTGTCCCATTCCTGCGTCAGTTTCAGCTGCTCCATGCCTAAGCCTCCTTGTCAGTCGCTTTAAGGTATTGCTCGTCGTCCACGGGCTCCAACCACTCGTTGGAGGCCTCCTCGCCCGGAACCTCCACCGCGAGATGGGAGAACCAGCTGTCGGGCGCCGCACCGTGCCAGTGCTTTACGCCCGCGGGAATATTTACTACATCGCCGGGGCACAGCTCCTGTGCCGGTTTGCCCCATTCCTGGTAAAACCCTCGGCCAGCCACGCAGACGAGGATCTGCCCGCCGCCGCTTTTGGCGTGATGGGTGTGCCAGTTGTTGCGGCAGCCGGGCTCGAACGTCACGTTGTAGACGCCGACCTGCTCGGTGGAAAGGGGCGCGAGGTAGCTTTGCCCGATAAAGTACTTCGCAAATGCGTCGTTGGGGGCACCGACGGGAAAGGCCATCTCGTTTTGATGCTTAGCTCTTGCGTCGGCGGCATCGCTATCCGCCCAGACCTCCTTCGCCATGCGGAAGGCCGCCCACGCCTTGGGCCATCCCGCATAAAACGCCGCATGCGTAAGGATTTCCGCTATCTCAGCCCTGGTCACCCCGTTGTTCTTTGCGGACATCAGATGATATTGGAACGAGGAGTCCGTCAGTCCCTGCGCCATCAGGGCCACCACCGTCACCACGCTGCGGTCTCGAAGGGAGAGCCTGTCTTCTCGACTCCACACCTCGCCGAACAGCACATCGTCATTGAGCTGTGCAAATTTGGGGGCAAAGTCCCCCAGGACATCTCTGCCTGCCGTTTGTTTAATTGCCATGATCGATTTCCTCCTGTCGATGGTTTTGAGTGCAAAACTGCTTCCGTCCAGCTAAGCCGCGCCTAGACTCCTGTGCCCATTCGTCGCGCCTGCTCAAGAGCGAGATGCCCGCCGATTTCGCCCACGCCGTTCAAGCCGCCGGCGAATACCGTTCCGGCAAGCGTGCGCCTTTGGCGAAAATCCCTTGCGCTCCCGATTTGTATTGACGAAAATAAAGGTAATACCTAAACCTAACTTTAGGTCAAGGAGTTAATTCGAGATTTGTCCGGAGGGACCATGTACACAATCGGACAGGTGGCGGAGATGTTCGGTCTGCCCGTTTCCACGCTGCGTTATTACGATAAGCAGGGATTGTTCCCGGGGCTGGAGCGGACGTCCGGCATTCGCCGATTCGGCGATACGGAACTCGAGGCGCTTCGGGTCATCGAATGCCTGAAGAAGGCTGGGATGGAGATCAAGGACATCCGGCTGTTCATGGAATGGTGTGCGGAGGGCCCATCGACATATCCCAAGCGCAAGGCCATGTTCGAGGAGCGAAAGGCCCACATGGAGTCGGAGATTGCAAAGATGAACCGCGCGCTGGACATGTTGAAGTTCAAATGCTGGTACTACGAGCAGGCGATCCAAGATGGCAACGAGGATAGAGTGAAGGCGCTGATTCCCGACAATTTGCCGGAAGAGATCAAAGATACCTACAATAACGCCCACGCTCAATAATGCCGCCCGATGCTCAAGGGGCTTTGGCAAGGGGCTCTTTCCGAGCAGAACGAAAAAGAAAGCCTCCGAACCAGAGGGTCCAGAGGCTGTTATTCCCGTTATTCCCATAGGCATAAGCGCATCTGTTCGCGATTGCCTATCGATGCTCTGCCTCGAGCACGGCAGACACCGCATCGAGGAACTCCCGCACATGGTCTGCGGGGTGCGACGAATGAAGCAGCCCGTAAGACACGAGACAGTCCCAATCGGTAGGGACGGTTTTGAGCATGGGGTGGACGTTGGCCCACAACGGCAGCGTCGCAAGCGCGAGGTCCTCGTTCGCGCCGCGATTGAACACCTCCGCCCGATATTGCGGGAAGTCTACGAGCGCGATTTGAGGATGATGCAAGAGTATCTCGTCGCGCACGCGGTCGATTTCGGCGTTCCAGCCCCGGCGTATAAGCATAAGACTGTGATTGTGGAGGTCGTCGAATGTGACGATGTCGCGTTTGGCGAGTTCGTTGTCGACGGGAGCGGCGCACCAGAGCGGCTCGCGCGAAAGCTCGAGGCCCAGGCACCCGCGCTCTTTAAGAAAGGCATCGTCGAAAATCCCCGCCACGATATCCATGTCTTGCCCGAGGTTCGCCAAACCGCGCGCCGCCGAGGGTGTGTTTTCAAACGTGACTACCTGAAGGCTCATGCCAGGGCAACGTTCCTTCACCTTCGGCCACAGCTTCGTGAGCGGCGTACTGGGCGTCATGAGCGACACTCCCACGCGGATGATGCGCTTCTCTCCACGCTCGGCGACGCGGGCGCGTGCGATTGATTCTTGAGAGTACTGCACGATATGGCGGGCGTCGGCGAGCAGCGACCTGCCTGCTCGCGTAAGCGAAAGCCCCTGATGCGATCGGTGGAACAGCGTAAGGCCTAGCCGCGACTCCAGCAGGTTCATCTGCTTGATGACGGCCGTGGGCGTGATGAAGGACTCTTGTGCCGCCTTGGAGAAGCTGCCCGCCTCCGCCACGCGGATGAAAGTGTCAAGCTGTGGGTTGTACATCGATCCTCCTGCCACGCATTATGTGCCGTATATACCCCATGGTTATATCCATCATTCCAACGTGAACTTCTCGCACGTCAGTAAACGCCGTAGCCTTGTATTCGAAAAGTCACCATTAAGGAGGAGACCATGGAGTATCTGAAGCTCAACAACGACGTAGAGATGCCCATCGAAGGTTTGGGCACTTTCCTCATGACCCCGGCCGAGGCCGAGGCAGCCGCAACCGCCGCGCTCGCGGCTGGCTACGAGCACATCGACACCGCCAACGCCTACATGAACGAGCGCGCCGTAGGCCGTGCCATCGCCAAGGGCGGCATCGCGCGCGACAAGATCTTCGTCTCCACCAAGCTCTGGCCGAGCGTCTACGGCGCGGGCATACCGGCGGTGGACGCCACGCTCCAGCGCCTGGGGCTCGACTACGTCGACATGCTCATCCTGCACCAGCCGGTAGGCGACTACCTGGCCGCGTGGCGCACGATGGAGGAGGCCTACCGCGCGGGCAAGGTGCGCGCCCTCGGCCTCTCCAACTTCCCGCAAGACAAGATCGCTGAGGTCATCGAGGTCGCCGACATCAAGCCGCAGCTCGTGACCGTTGAGTGCCACCCCTACCACGCCCAGCGCGACCTGCGCGCCTACCTCGCGCCGTACGGCACGGTGATCGAGGCGTGGTACCCGCTCGGCCACGGCGACAAAGGTCTTCTGGAGGAGCCCGTCTTCGTCGCTCTCGCCGAGAAGTACGGCAAGACCCCGGCCCAGGTGATCCTGCGCTGGCACGTGCAGATGGGCACCTCCATCATCCCCGGCTCCAAGAACCCCGCCCACATCGCCGACAACGCGAACATCTTCGACTTCTCCCTCACCGAAGACGAGATGGCCGAGATTGCCAAGCTCGACGGAACCATGACCTACTACACCGCCACTGAGGAAGCACTCGCGGGCTACCTGGCCATACGCCCCGATTTCGACGCGCAGGAGTAGCGCTCAGACGATAACGGACCAACCAAGCCAACGAAGGAGATGCCCCATGACCGCAAACCCGACCGTGACCAGAAGAAACTTCCTGCTCGGAGCCGCGCTGTGCGCAACGATGCTCTCCGGTTGCAACCAGGGTGACGGCGGCCAAGCCGCCGCCGAGGACGTTGCCGCCGCGCCCGTTGCAGGCGGCAACGTCCTCGTGGCCTACTACTCGGCACAAGGCCACACCGCTGCCGTAGCTCAGACCATCGCCGACGAGCTCGGCGCCGATCTCTTTAAGGTGACGCCTACGGAGCCCTACTCCGACGATGACCTCGACTGGACCGACGACAGCAGCCGCGTGACCCGCGAGCACGAGGACGAGAGCCTGCGCGACGTCGAGCTTACGCAGGTCACGCCGAACGGCTGGGAGAACTACGACACCGTGCTCGTGGGGTACCCCATCTGGTGGGGCATCGCGGCCTGGCCCATCGACAACTTCATCTCAGGCAACGACTGGGACGGCAAGACGGTGGTCCCGTTCTGTACCTCTTCCTCCTCGGGTCTTGGCCGGAGCGGCGAGCTACTCGCCGAGGCCGCGGGCAGCGGGGAGTGGCAGGAGGGCCAGCGCTTCTCGTCCAGTGCGGACGAGTCCGGGGTTCGTGATTGGGTCGCCGGTCTCGGCCTGGCATAAGCAATTAGAGATGGCAGACCACTGACAATCTGGGAGTTTCGAATGATCCTATACTTCACCGGGACGGGCAACTGCCTCTACGTGGCGCGCGAGCTGGCCGCGGAGGGCGAGAGGGTCCTGAGCATCCCGCAGGAGCTGCGCCGCGAGGGCGAACTCGACTACGCGGACGATACGATTGGCATCGTGTACCCCATCTACGGGCATATGATGCCCGACATGGTGAGGACGTTCCTCGAGCGCGCGACGCTCGACACGTCCTACCTCTACTTCGTTTGCACCTACGGCAACCGGCACGCCAACGCCGTCGAGCTGTGCCTGGAGGACGCGCGGACGGCGGGGCTCGGCCCTGCCTACGTGACCACGCTCCTCATGGTGGACAACTGGCTGCCCAACTTCGACATGGACGAGCAGCGCGCCCGCATCCCCGAGAAGAAGATCGGCGAGAACCTTGCGCGCATCCGCGCGGACGTCGCGGCGCGCCGCCAGTGGCTCGAGCCGGTGACCGACGAGGATCGCGCTGCCCACGAGCAGTTCATGAGCCGGGGCTTGTGCTTCGAGCCGGCGGCGCTGGGCGGATTCCTGACCGTTGATTCCGAGAAGTGCATGGGATGCGGGGCGTGCGCAAAGGTGTGCCCGGCTGGCTGCATCGCGCTCGAGGACGGCAAGGCCATCCGTAACGCGCAGGCGGGCTTTGGCTGCAACGCCTGCCTCGCCTGCATGCACGCCTGTCCCGCGCACGCCATCACCTGCGCGGCGGGCGACAAGAATCCCGCGGCGCGCTTCCGCAACGAGCACGTGACCCTTGCCGAGCTGCAAGAGGCCAACAGCGGCCGCTGATGCGCTTCTCACCATGCCGAAAGCCTGCGGTTTCGGCTTGATTCATTCAGAAAGAGAAACTATGCACGTGAGCCATCTTTCACGCAGGTCCTTTATCGAAGCTGCCGCGCTCGCTGCGGGCGGGCTGGTACTCGGGGAAGGCCTGGTCGGCTGCGCGGATGTCCGTGAGCTTGGTGGCTACGTCCTCACGGAGGGGTCGCAGACAGACCGCGGCTTCGTCGTTGACGACGCCCTGCAGACGCCATCGGGCAGGACGCTGCACTTCTCGCTCCATGTGCCGGACTCCTACGACGGGTCCGTGCCCTATGCGCTCTACGTGGCCTGCCCCGGCTGGGAGGGGCTCTACTTCCAGGGCGTGGGGACGAATCTTCAGGAGGACTACCCCTTCGTGGCGAACGACTACATCGCCGACATGATCGTGGCCTCGCCCCAGCTCGACGACTGGGGCGAGCAATCGGCGTCAGACGTGGTGGAGCTCACCGAATGGCTGCTCGGCGCTTACAGCATCGATACAGACCACGTGTACCTGAGCGGATGCTCGGGCGGCGGCGAGACCATCTCCATCGTCTTGGGAACGCGCCCCGAGCTCTACCGCCGCGCACTTCACACCATCTCGCGCTGGGACGGCGATATCGAGACGCTCGCCGCAGCCGAGGTTCCCGTGTATATGGCTATCGGCGAGGACGACGACTATTACGGCTCCGGGTCCGCGCGCGAGGCGTACGAGGAGATTCGCGCCGCCTATCGAGCTCACAGGCTTTCCGTGGAGCGCGTCAGCGAGCTGGTCGTGCTCGATGTCAAGCCCACGAGCTACTTCACCGAGCGGGGCTTTGCTGCGGATGCGGGCCAGCACGGGGCGGGCGGCTACCTCTTTGCCCATGACGAGGACATCATGGGATGGCTGTTCTCATGACGCGGAGAATAAAGGGACTGACGAGAAGGGCGCTGCGCCGCACGGTCGACATAGTCCTTGCGACCCTGCTTGTGGTTCAGATGTTTTCGCGTTTCTGGGTGCCCTGCTCATGCAGGTAGTCGTCCGCAGCGCCCGTCCGATCATACACTTGGCGAACGAAAAGGGGCGGTGGGCCTCCGTCTTCACGGGCCCACCGCCGCCGAACTGGGTTACGCAAGTCGGGACTACGCGAGCTTCTTCGAGAGCGCCCTTGCCTCGTGCGTGTTGTCGACCATGCCGCCGTAGGTCATGCCGTAGAGCGCGGCGAAGCGCTTCATGGTGTACTCGCCCCAATCGAGCATCTCGCGCGTGGGCGCGCCACCTTGGAACACGAAATAGAGCGTCTTGCCGCTCATACTGCCCTCGCGCACCGGACCGTAGAAGCGGTCGAGCAGGTTGCGCAGCATGCCGGAGAGGTTGTGCCAGTAGACGGGCGACCCCACGACCAGGGTGTCCGCCGCCTCGATGCGCGCGAGCACGTCCTCGAAGTCATCGTCGCCGTAGTTCTGGCCGTAGCCGTAGACCTTGTGCTCGACAAGATTCAGCTGCTCGTACGGGCGATCGCCGATGAGCTCGCGCGCCAGGCGCGCCGTGTTGCCATCCTTGTTGGGGCTTCCGTTGATGAAAAGAATCATACGTCTCACTCCTTACGTATTGTCTGATACCGCCTTTACCATAGGCGTGAGAAGATCCGGCGAGAAGTTCCTGCTCGTAGGCAGCTTATAACCGTGGGGTGTGTACGTCTTGCCATCCTCATCGCTGCGCCTTCCAAAACGCGAGGGCATCGTCGATCCAGCCCTCTGCCACGGTGTCGACACCCAGGCCAAAGCCGTGGCTCAGGCCTTCGTAAACATGAAACTCCGTGGGCACGCCCGTTGCTGAGAGCGCTTCGAGACGCGCCTGCATGGTGCGCCAGCTCGCGATGCCGTCGCGATCACCCACGCAGGCGTAGGTCGCGGGGTCGGCACCCGTCAGTTCGCTCATGCCGGTGTACTGCATGATGGCCGCCGCGGGCTGGGGCGTTCCTACTGGCGCGCCAAAGGCGGCCGGGCCGTAGCCGCCGACCCATGCCGCCATGCGCGCACCGGCCGAGCCGCCCCACAGCGAATAGCCCGACGTGTCCACGCTGAGCTCGTCGGCGTGCTCGAAGATGAAGGAGGCGGCGCGGGCCAAGTCCTCGCCGGCGAGCTGCGCGTCCGGCCGGTAGATGACCGCGAACCCGTTGACGCCGGAACGGGACAGGTGCAGGCAGTGCGGGAAGGAGTCGTGCATGGCAGCGACGTAGGCGAATCCGCCGCCCGCGCTTACCACGGCAAACGGTGCAGACGCGCCGCCCACTCCCTCGGCAGCGAAGCGGAAGAGCCCCGTGTTGGCGAGCGAGGGGTCGGCGGTCTTCTCGGCATCCGTGTAGATGTCGTAGAAGACCGTCCGTTCCGCTGCGCGCTCTGACAGCAGATAGCTGACGACATCGACCGTGGTGCTCGTATGGATCTCCGAGTACCACGGCAGGCAAGCGGAAAGGTCGTCGAGCGCCATATCCTCCGTCGGCGGATGGAGCGTTGTGGGGAAGAGCAGCCGTCCGTAGCCATCGAGCAAAAGGTTGTTGATGACGTCGTAGATGGGCGTGTCCGCCGTGACCGGGCCCGGAGCGGAGCCGCGCGCGACCCCGGCGGTCCCGTCCGACGAGCAGCCGGCAAGGCTGCCCGCAGCGGCCAACCACACGGCAGCCTCCAGAAACGAACGGCGCGGCATCATCGCCGCACTCGATAGACGAGGTGGAGGCCGTCGCCGGCAAGGCGCTCGACGCGCTCGAGCGAGAATGCGTGCGAACCGCCAGCTGAGCGAGGCATCTCGTCGAAGACGGAAGCCGTTTCGGGCTCCCCCGAGACCGTCGGGGAGAGAACGAGGCTCAGCTCGTCAAGCACGCCCGCGGCAAGAAACGACATGTCCGTCTTTCCGCCGCCGCACACGAGCAGGCGCTCGATGCCAAAAAACTCGCGCAGCTTGCGCAGGGCGAGCGGGAGGTCTAGCCCGCGCGAGCCGGCAAGCACGTATGAGACGCCGCGCTCTCGCAGATAGTCGCGATACGCCGGCGATGCCGCCTCGGTGAGGATCTCGATGACGTGCGCGTCCGCACGGCCGGCGCGACGATAGGTCGCAGACTCCCATGCAATCTCCCCGGCGGGGTCGACGGAGACGTAGAACGATCGTTCGTCATGAGGCGCCACGAAGTCCCCCTTGGGCGCGCTCCCGTGGGTATCGAGCGCAAGGGGGCGCGACCCGACGAAGCCCTTCGTGGTCACGGCCCCGTACGCCACGGCGTCCGCCCCGAACTCGACCTGCATGCGAGAGTACGCGGCGCGTGCGGGCGAGGCGGCGGGGTCGAGCATGTACGCGCCGTCGATACGCCCGTTGAGCCCGGCAAAGACATGACAGACGACATAGGGTCTAATGTTCATGGCTCCCTACCTTACCGTGTGCCCGCCGAAGACCATGAGGTCGAGTCCGTTGAGCAGCCCGTCGATCTTGGCAACCTCATCGTCGGTGAGCCCGACCTCGGCGGCACCGAGGTTCTCGAGCAGTCGTTCGGGCTTGCGACTGCCCGGGATGGGAATGATATAGGGCTTCTTCTCGAGCATCCAGGAAAGGGAGACCTGGGCGGGCGTCGCCGCGTGCAGCTCAGCCAGCTCGCGAACGAACCGCATGAGGGGCTCGGCGCGCCTTTCGCCTTCCTCTGTGTACTGCGGCATGCCATCGCGGTAGTCTTGGGCGCCCTCGAATCTGGTGTTGTGGCTGTACGCGCCCGTCAGAAAGCCGTTCGCCATGGGAGAAAAGGCCACGAAGGCAACGTTCAGCTCCTCGAGCACGGGGAACAGGGATTCGTTCCAGCGTGCCATCATGGAGTAGCGGTTCTGGACGGCGGAGACGGGGCACACCGCATCGGCGCGACGCAGGTACTCCTCCGTCGCCTCGGAGATTCCCCAGGCGCAGATCTTACCTTCCTTGATGAGGTCTGCCATGGTGTCTGCAACGACCTCGGGCTCGACCTTTGGGTCGATTCGGTGCTGGTAGTAGAGGTCGATGTGGTCGGTGCGCAGCCGGCGCAGGCTCTTCTCCACCGAGATACGGATAACCTCGGGGCGCGAGTCCACGAGGATGGTCTTGTCCGGGGCGTGCGTGACGCCGAACTTGGTGGCAATGACAACCTCATCGCGCACGGGCGCGAGCGCCTTGCCCACCACGTCCTCGTTGTGCGCCTCGGTCCCATCGGCGCACGTGCCAACGTAGCACTCCGCCGTGTCAAAGAAGGTATAGCCCATCTCGTGGGCCTGACGGACGACGCTCGCGGCCTCGTCGTCGGGCATCGGGTCTCCGCTCGCGTGCGTGATTCCCATGCAGCCCATGCCGAGCGGGCTGACTTCGATGCCGCTCTTTCCCAAAACGCGCTTGTCCATTCCTGTTCTCCCTGTCTATGATATCCGTCATTTGTTTGCGACGCCCACGTCCGCCCGTTCATCGGACTCCGTTAGGCACATCTCCTGTCGGTGGCTTGTTCTCTCTCATCGCCAAGCGTACGACCGCAAAGCGCTCGACGGAATCCCCCTTTGGTGCGGTGCCCTGAACCCGCGGGTTATAACCCTGTGCGCACCCCAGCGTTATAGAACCCTCACCAACGGAAACTTCCGTCGGCGCGGAGCCCCTCGTATGGTGGATACGTCAAGTTGCGAGAAAGGAAGGCACCATGGACTACATCACCTTGAACAACGGCGTCAGGATGCCGCAGCTCGGCTTCGGCGTGTATCAGATCCCAAACGCCGCGGAATGTCAGCGCGCCGTGGAGGACGCACTCTCGGTCGGCTACAGGCTGCTCGACACGGCAGCGAGCTACGGCAACGAAGAGGCGGTCGGGGCCGCCATTCGTGCGAGCGGCCTGCCGCGCGACGAGGTGTTCGTAACGACCAAGCTGTGGATGTCGGATGTGAGCTACGAGGGGGCCAAGCGCGGCTTCGACGCGTCGCTCAAGCGGCTGGGGCTCGACTACGTCGACCTCTACCTCATCCATCAGCCGTTCGGCGACGTCTTCGGCGCGTGGCGCGCCATGGAGGAGCTCTACGAGCAGGGCGTTATCCGCGCCATAGGCACAGCTAACTTCTACCCCGATCACCTCGCAAACCTCATCTCGTTCAACCGCATCGCCCCCGCCGTGAACCAAGTCGAGTGCAACGTGTTCTTCCAGCAGCGCGAGGCGCAGGAGTACATGGCCGGCAAGGAGGTGGCCATGGAGGGCTGGGCGCCCTTTGCGGAGGGCAGAAACGACCTCTTCCGCAACGAGGTCCTCGCTCGCATCGGCGAGGTGCACGGCAAGACGGTCGCCCAGGTCGTGTTGCGCTGGCTGCTGCAGCGCGGTGTGGTCTGCATCCCTAAGAGCACGCACCGCGATCGCATGGAGCAGAACTTCGACGTCTTCGACTTCGCGCTGGGCGACGACGAGATGGTCGCCATCGCCGCGCTCGACACCGGGCGCAGCGCGTTCTTCGACCACCACGACCCCGCCACCATCGAATGGATGTCCGGGCTCGTGCGCAACGTGTAGCCGAGCGGTCAGACCGCACTGATAACTTACTAGGAGGAATTGCCATGAACTCATTCACGTACGACTACCCGGTCAGGAACTACTTCGGCGAGGGGGCCATGGACCAGGCACTCGACGCCGAGATGGGTGCCATGGGCAAGACAGTGATGCTCGCCTACGGCGGAGGCTCGGTCAAGCGAACCGGCGTCTACGGCCACGTGGTCGATAAGCTCACGAGCGCGGGCAAGCGCGTGGTGGACTTCGGCGGCATCATGCCCAATCCGACCTACGAAAAGTGCCAGGAAGGCGCCGCGCTCGCACGCGAGGAGCAGGTCGACTTCATTCTCGCCGTCGGCGGCGGGTCGGTCTTCGACTGCTGCAAGGTGATCTCCGCGCAGGCGATGCTTGACGAGGACATCGAGACGTTCGAGCACGCCGACGGCAAGATGCCGAGTTCGTTCATCCCCATGGGCTGCATCGTGACACTCTCCGGCACGGGTGCCGAGCAGAACAACGGCGCCGTCATCACCAACGAGGAGACGCACGTGAAGGGCGCCTATCTGGGGGCGATGCCCATATGGGCGGCGCTCGACCCGGCGCTCACGCTCACCGTACCGCACGCGCAGTTCATGAGCGGCGCGTTCGACACGCTCTCGCACTGCATGGAGAGCTATTTCGGAAGCCCGCGCGGACGCAACGTCACCGACGACATCAACCTCGCCATCCAGCGTAACGTCATCCGCAACATGCGGATCATCGCGGACGACGACCAGAACCTCGAGGCGCTCAGCGAGCTCGTATACGACTCCGCCATGGCCGAGAACGGTGTGCTCAAGATCGGCAAGTCAACGGACTTCCAGGCGCACATGATCCAGCACCAGTACGGCGCGTACACCCACACCAACCACGGAATGGGCCTCGCGGTCATCCACCCTGCGCTCTACCGCCACCTGGCCCCCGAGGCGCCCGCGCAGTTCGCCCGCTGGGCGCGCGAGGTGTGGGGCGTCGATGGCGAGGGCAAAGACGACCTTACGGTGGCGCTCGAAGGCATCGACCGCCTGCAGACGTTCATCGGCGAGATGGGGCTTCCCACGAGCTTCGCCGAGATGGGCTCCGACGCGTCCGACGAGACGCTGCACAAGGTTGCGGACACCTGCGTGCTCACCGGCGGCTGCGCCAAGAAACTGGAGCGCAGCGAGGTGTTCCAGATTCTGACCGAGTGCCTCTAGATCGGCAGCGGGTCCCAATCCGCCCGCGCCGAAGAACTCAGAAGGCTCCTCGTTTTTCACGAGGAGCCTTCTGAGTTCTTGCCCGATTGTGAAACCATGCGGCTTGCAGGTGCGGCGGTTGCGAAACGTCCCCATCGGTCGCCATCGGAACCGTATGAAACCGTATGAAAAACAAGAGCAAATGTTCTATTACTACTCCCACTCGATGACTAATCCAGTCCGAGTGTTGTCGATGCGTGTCGCGTCGTACCGCCCGAGGGCTGATTCGTGCGCAATTTGGGCGAATCAGGCCCTTAATTCGCGGTTTCGGGAATGACTCAATTGATTCGCAAAACCGCAGGTCGCTCCTTTAATCACTCCCTGGTTTCCGCCGGGGTTCGTAGCGGGTGGCGTGAAAAGGGGCGATTCAAAGGGTCAGAGAGATGCGCCTTAGCCAAGAAATTAAAGTTAGCCTTATCTTACTGCATGATTCGTGTGTTATAGTTAGATGGCTCTAACTGTTTGGGGGCGATAGCCATGCACGGACGCAAGGGCTTCTGGGACAAGAATGCCGGTCGTTACGACCGTTTCATGCAAAACGACCGGGCGGCGTATGAGAAGATGTATGGGCTGATCCGGCCGGTGGTGAAAGCAAAAACCGTGCTGGAGGTTGCCACCGGCACGGGACTTATCGCAAAGAGCATCGTGAATGCAGCGGCGAACATCGAGGCTACGGACGCTTCTGCACAGATGATCCTTGAAGCAAAGCGGGACAATCAATCCGCAAAGCTGCACTTTTCCGTACAAGATATGTTCCGCCTGCCCTATGCACAGAAGTCCTTCGAAGTGGTGATCGTGTCCAACGCGCTTCACATAGTGCCGCATCCGGAAAAGGCCCTGCAAGAAATCAGGCGCGTGCTGAAGGACGACGGCGTGCTCATCGCTCCAACCTTCACCCACGCGGGGAACTCGGTTTCCGGCAAGGCAAAAGCCTTTTTCATGAGTATGGCGGGATTCCCCCTCCACAGCAGGTGGACAAGCGAGGAATACCTACGTTTCCTGCGTCAAAACGGCTGGGCGGTGCAGAAAAGCGCGGTGCTGAAGGCCTCGTTCCCGTTGACCTATGCGGAATGCACGAAATCGGAGAGGCCAGATGTCGTTCTTTGAAAACACCCGCAAGCCCGTGGGACTCGGCGGAAAACTTATGGTTGCCATGATGAATCTGGGGCACAGCCCTGTGGCCCAGTGGGGACTTCGATCTCTACGACTTGCGCCAAATGCTAAGGTGCTGGATTGCGGCTGCGGCGGCGGGGCGAACATAAAACGGCTGCTGAAAAAATGCCCGCATGGCGTCGTCAAGGGTATCGACTATTCGCCCGTCAGCGTGGAGAAGACTAGAAAGCTCAACCGAATTGCAATTCAGGAGGGGCGTTGCGCCGTTCTGCAAGGCAGTGTGGCGGATATGGTGTTTGAGGATAGCTACTTCGATGCCGCCACGGCCTTTGAGACCGTCTATTTTTGGCCCGATTTGCCCCGATGCTTCCGTGAGGTCTGGCGGACGCTGAAGCCAGGCGGGGCAATTCTTATCTGCAACGAGAGCAATGGCGATACGGACAAGGACGAGAGGTGGACGCAGATCATCGGCGGCATGACCATCTACAAGGACATTGAATTAAAGGCATGTCTGGAGCAGGCGGGTTTTCACGAGGTGCAGATACACAAAAAGAAAAAGTGGCTCTGCGTCACGGCGCGGAAGTAAGGGCATCAAGCACGGGTATTTTTGCATCCATCCTACACATGGCGATAGACATGACGGTCATAGCGGCTGTGCTGGCGGCAATTATGACAGTTTTTATTCACTGAGGAAGGAACCTATGAAATGTAAAATTGAGAAAAACACCGTGCAGGAGACGCTGATCCTCCCGCTGTATTCCCGAAAGCTGTGCACGGAGCTGTACCCGAACCTTTACAGGGATGAAACAGCGGTTCGTCTGCTCGACCAGATCGACTACGACTTTTCAGAGGCAGAGAAAAACTCCCGCAGCCTGATGCAGCGCTTTGGTGCGCTGGAGGTCGCCATGCGGCAGAATGACCTTGCCTTTGAGGTGCGGGCGTACCTGAAAAACCACCCCTGCGCGGCAGTGGTCAATCTGGGCTGCGGGCTGGATAACACCGGCAGAGCCTGCGACAACGGCAGATGCAAGATCTACAATCTGGACTTCCCGGATGTGATTGCCTTGCGGCAGCAGCTGCTGCCCGCCGGGGAGCGGGAGCAAAACATCCCCTGCGACCTGAAAGACCCCGCATGGTTTGACAAGATCGATGCCTCCGGCGGGGCGGTGTTCTTTGCCTCCGGGGTGTTCTATTACTTTCTGACCCAGCAGGTCCGGGAACTGGTGCGGGGGATGGCGGACGCTTTCCCCGGCGGTGTGCTGGTCTTTGATGCTGCCAATCGGACGGCAGTAAAGATGATCGCAAAAACATGGCTTAAGACTGCAAAAATCAAAGATGTGGGGGCATATTTTGCGGTTTCGGATGCCGCCAAGGAAATCGGCACGTGGGACAGCCGTCTGCAGGTCACAAGTCGCGACTATATGCTGGGTTACAACGATTTGAGAGACCCTTCTGTCAGCGGCTTTTTCCGGTTTCTCGCAAGGGTCGGTGACAACGGGATGAAAATGCAAATCGTGAAAATAAGATTTTGAGAGGAAAAAATGAAGCGCATTCACTTTGACGTTGAAGAAGACGGCTTTTACGGCGCATATTGGGCGTGCAAGGACACACATACAGCAGCGGGCACGGATTCGATTGAAACCGTGCCCGCTATCTTATGCTATATTATTTTTTCGAACGTCTGTTCTATTCCCACTCGATGGTCGCGGGCGGCTTGGACGTGATGTCATAGCACACGCGGTTGGCGCCGGGAACCTCGGCAACGATACGGCCGGAGATGCGGGCCAGTACGTCGTAGGGCAGCTTGGCCCAGTCGGCGGTCATGGCATCGCTGGACTCGACGGCACGCAGGATGATCGGGCGCTGATAGGTACGCTCGTCGCCCATAACGCCGACGGACTTAATGTCGGGCAGAACCGCGAAATACTGCCAGCAGCTGTGCTCAGAGTTGCGCTCGCCGGTCTGCTCAAACAGACGCTGGTTGTAGGCGTCGAGCTCCTCGCGCACGATAGCGTCGGCGTTCTTGAGGATCTCGAGCTTCTCCTTGTCGACCGCGCCGATGATGCGGATGGCCAGACCCGGGCCCGGGAAAGGCTGGCGGAACACGATGTGACCCGGCAGGCCCAGTGCCAGACCAAGTGCGCGGACCTCGTCCTTAAAGAAGTGGTCGAGCGGCTCGATAAGATCGAAGTGTACGCCCTCGGGGAACGGAATCAGATTGTGGTGGCTCTTGATGGTGGCCGTCTTGCCGCCCGTCTTGCGAGCGCCGGACTCGATGATGTCGGGGTAGATGGTGCCCTGAGCCAGGTACTTGACCGGCTTGCCATCGGTCTCGAGCTGCTGAGCAACCGCGAAGAACTCTTTCCAGAACTGCGTACCGATGATACGGCGCTTCTCCTCGGGCTCGGTCACGCCGGCCAGAAGCTCGGCATAACGGTCCTCGGCGTGAACATGGATAAAGTCGACGTCAAACTGCTTGGTGAAGACCTCCTCCACCTGCTCGGGCTCGCCCTTGCGCAGCAGACCGTGGTTGATGAACACGCAGGTCATCTGCTTGCCCACGGCGCGGGCGCCCAGCGCAGCCACGACGGAGGAGTCGACACCACCGGACAGAGCCAGAATCACGCGGTCGTCGCCGACCTTCTCGCGGAACTCGGCCGTCATGGTCTCGACCAGGTTGTCCATGCTCCAGTTGGGCTCCAGGCCGCAGATCTCAAACAGGAAGTTGCTCAGCAGCTGCTGACCGTACTCGGAGTGCTTGACCTCGGGGTGGAACTGCGTGGTGAAAATCTTGCGCTCGACGCACTCCATGGCAGCGACCGGGCACACGTCGGTGCTGGCGGTAACGGTAAAGCCCTCGGGCACCTCGGAAACGGCATCGCGATGGCTCATCCACACGGTCTGCTCCATGGGCGTGGAGTTAAAGAGCTTGGCGCCTGCCGTGCGCGTGATGGTGGCGCGGCCGTACTCGCCTACCTCGGAATGGCCGACCTTGCCGCCGAGCGTCACGGCCGTGATCTGATGGCCGTAGCAAAAGCCCAGGACGGGAAGGCCCAGGTCAAAGATGGCGGGATCGATGGACGGAGCGTCCTCGGCGTACACGGAAGCCGGGCCGCCGGAAAGGATGAGCGCAGAGGCGTTCATCTCGCGAATCTCATCGGCCGAGATGTCGCAGGGCACAATCTCGGAATACACGTTGAGGTCGCGGACGCGACGGGCAATGAGCTGACCGTACTGCGCACCAAAGTCGAGTACGAGGACCTTTGCGGAAGCCTTTTGATCCATGGTTTCCCCCTCTTGTTGGCGGGGAGCCGGTGCCCACCCGCGTGAATGAACAAAAATAACTTTCATAGTGTACACGTTATATGGGGTTTCTCGTCCCTCGCAGCCATCAGCGCACGGCAAACGCACGACCTGGGCCCCTATTTGACGGCAATTGAAGTGTTACCAAACGCTACAGATGATGTAATACGTTTGAACATTGGACGCCCTGTGCCACAATACTGCCGAACGACTCCGCCTCTGCGGCGGCAAATACGATAGGAATACCAGCATGAAGCGCATCCTTCTCATCGCCACGGGCGGCACCATCGCATCGACCGAGGACGGCAACGGCCTCTCCCCCGCCCTGACCGGTGAGGAACTCGCCCAGAGCGTCCCCGAGATCTCGGGCCTCTGCGAGCTCGACGTCGTGCAGCCCATGAACATCGACAGCACCAACATGCGCCCGAGCGACTGGATGCGCATCCGCGACGTCATCGTCGAAGGCTATGACGACCACGACGGCTTCGTGATTCTGCACGGCACCGACACCATGAGCTACACCGCAGCAGCGCTTTCCTACCTGATTCAGGACAGCCCCAAGCCCATCGTGCTCACCGGCTCGCAAAAGCCCATGGGCAACCCCTTTACCGACGCCAAGCTCAACCTGTACCAGAGCCTGCTCTATGCGCTCGACGAGCATTCACACGACGTCTCGATCGTGTTTGGCGGCGTCGCCATTGCCGGCACGCGCGCCCGCAAGCAGCGCACCATGAGCTTTAACGCGTTCATTAGTGTCAACTATCCGCCCATTGCCTACATCCGCAACGACCGCATTGTGCGCAACGGGCTTCACGGCACGCATCAGGGCGAAAACCCGGTGCGTTTCTACGACAGCATCGACCCGCGCGTGTTTGTCCTTAAGCTCACGCCCGGCGTGAACCCGGGTATCCTGGACGCCCTGGCCGATAGCTACGACGCCGTGATTCTGGAGACCTTTGGCATTGGCGGTATCCCCGAGTTCGGCGAGTCCGGCGAATCATTCCAGGAGGCGATTTTCCGCTGGGTCGATTCGGGCCGCACCGTCGTTATGACCACGCAGGTCCCCGAGGAGGGCCTTGACCTGGGTGTTTATGAGGTCGGCCGTGCCTACGCCGATCATCCGGGTATTTTGCGCGGCGACGATATGACCACCGAGACGCTCGTGGCCAAGACCATGTGGGCGCTCGGCCAGTCACGTGATGCGGCAGAGATTCAGCGCCTGTTCTACAGCCAAGTCAACCACGACCGTATCCCGATGGTGTAACCACCGGTCAATAGGCATCTTCTATTCGATACCCTCGAGAAGTTCTGACACCGTCATGCCGAGTGCGGGCGCGATCTTAAATAGAACCTTGAGCGTGAAATTTGCCGTCCCATCTTCGATTCGGTCGAGGTAGGGTCGGCTGATTCCTGTCGCCGCACAAAAATCAACCTTGGAGATACCAAGGTCTCTGCGTGTCTCTTCGACCCGCCTGCCAAGAATCTGTTTCGCACGTTCGTCCATGCAGCCGAGTTTGAAATGGAGCCGAACATAAACGTAAACTATAGTTTACGTTTTGCCGAATACACAGGAGTTTTCTATGTCGGGTTCTTCGGTCCGCACGTACCGAGCCACGCTTCGCACAAACAGCGCACCGCCCAAGCTCGTCGTCGTTGAAGCAGAATGTCTTTCGCCCGATGAGCGCACAGCATTTGCATTGCTATCAAGTCGCGTCGCCGCCGTTCTGGTCCCTTGCCCGGCGCAAGGTGAACTTGCCATCCAATGCCAAGCGCACAGCCGCTCGCTCAATCAGGCTGCCGTAATCGTAACCAGCCAGCGTGGCCTGCCCCTTCTCCTGGAAGCCGGCGTCGCGCTCGCCCTTCGCGGTGCCGGATACGAAAACGAGGCCGCCGCCGACATGGTCTTTCAACCACGATCGAGCGGCGGCCTCGCAGCAGCCATCGAATATGCTTGCAGGCTCGTTGCCTAAAGGCGCAAGCTAAAAGCCCAGGCCAAAGCCCATACCGGTAATCGCCGAATACATAAAGTAGACGTTGATTACGTTGAGAAATACACCCGTGATGCAACCGTTACGCAGGTAGCGCTCGCACACGATGCGCGCCATGGCGGCGGAGTCATCATTGTTCTTTGCCTGGCGTCCCGCCGTAAAGTACGTCGCCACGCTCAGCAGCAGATTGAGCACCGGCAACGCCAGCAGCTCGTAGCTCTTGCCCCAGCGCGTCGCCTCGCCGGCGGCATTAAACTTCGTTGCCACCTCGGGACCAATGTTGGGGATAACACACGCTGCGACCACCAGCGGAATCACCGCAAGTACGAGCAGCGCAATACCCATGTAGCCAGCTTTTTTGCCATATTTAAACATATGCGTCGTCCTTACACGTTAAAGCGGAAGTGCACGACGTCGCCATCGGCCATGACATAGTCCTTGCCCTCAATACGCAGCTTGCCGGCAGCCTTGGCGCCCTGCTCGCCACCGAGCTCGATGTAGTCGTCGTAGCCAATGACCTCGGCCTTAATAAAGCCGCGCTCAAAGTCGGTGTGGATGACACCGGCGGCCTGCGGGGCGGTCGCGCCCTGACGCACCGTCCAGGCCTTGACCTCCATCTCGCCAGCCGTAAAGAACGACTGCAGGCCGAGCAGCTTGTAGGCGGCCTGAGCGAGCACGTCCAGGCCGGGCTGCTCCAGGCCCAGGCTCTCCAGGTAGTCGGCGGCGTCCTCGGGATCGAGCTCGGAAAGCTCGGCCTCGATCTTGGCGCAGATCGGCAGCGGCTTGACGCCGTCGATGGGCGCCAGGTCCTCGTTGAGCATGTCCTCGTCTACGTTGGCCACATACAGGATGGGCTTCATGGTGAGCAGGAACAAGCCCTTGGCAGCGGCGCGCTCCTCGTCGGTCATCTCCATGGACGCGGCGCGCTTGCCCTCGTTGAGCCAGGCAAGCAGGCGCTTGGCGACCTCAAACTTGGGCATGAGCTCCTTGTCGCGCTTGGCCTCCTTCTCGAGCTTGGGCAGCTGCTTCTCGAGCGTGCCCATGTCGGCCAGGATGAGCTCGGTCATGATGGTGTCGGCATCGCCGGCGGGATCGACGAACTCGCCCGTGCGGCCCACCTCACGCATGACGTTGGGGTCCTTAAAGTACCGCACGACCTCGCAGATAGCGTCGGTCTCGCGAATGTTAGCCAGGAACTGGTTGCCCAGGCCCTCGCCCTCGTTAGCGCCCTTCACCAGACCTGCGATGTCGACAAACTCGACCGTAGCCGGCACAATGCGGCCCGGGTTGACGATGTCGGCGAGCTTTTGCAAGCGGCTATCGGGCACGTCGACGATACCCACGTTGGGGTCGATTGTGGCAAACGGGTAGTTGGCGGCAAGACCGGTCTTTTTGGTAAGCGCGGTGAACAGCGTCGACTTGCCCACGTTGGGCAGGCCCACGATACCGATGGAAAGGGACACGACAGCTCCTTTTGGTACAGGTACTTCAAACTGCATAAGTATAGCGCCGCCGCAGCATCTGGGCGAACCCGGACGCCACGGCGGCGCAAATGAAGCAGAGATGAGTGAGAGTTCGAGACTGCAGTCCTTACTTAAGCTCGGGCCAGAAATCCTTGTTGGCCTCGATGAGCTCGTCCAGGATCTGCTTGGCAACGCTCGCCGAAGGAATGGTCTTGGAGAGCGTGAGTGCCTGCCAGAGCTTCTGGTAGCTGCCCTCGACCCAAGCCTGGACAACGAGCTTCTCGACGGAAACCTGCTGCTCCATGAGACCCTTCTGGAACTGCGGAATCGGGCCCTGGCAGATCTTCTCAAAGCCGTTGGAGCCGACGATGCAAGGCACCTCGACCATGGCCGTCGGGTCGAAGTTGGGCACAGCGCCATCGTTGGGGACGATCAGCAGGAAGCGCTCGAGCGTGTTCTCGGCCAGTGCGCAGGCAAGGTCGACGATGTAGTTGGCATGTACATCTGGCTCAAAGCCGCCGTCCTTGGCAGTACCCTTGGCGATGATGTCGCGGCAAGCGCCAAAGACCTTCTTCTCACGGCCGTCCATAACCTCATTGGCGCGAGTGTAGTTGGGGTCAGACGTCTCGACGACATAGTCCGGGTACAGGTAATACTTGAGGTAGGTATTGGGAATCGTCTCGGGATCGACAGCATAGACATCCTTGGCCTTGCCGAAGGTGTGAATCCAGCTCTCCTCGACATGCTGCTCCTTGCCGGCCTCGTGCTCGATGCCGTCCAGGTAGCCGTTCTTAGCCATGTGCTCCTTAATCTGCGGCATGAGGTCGTTGCCGTCCTTGTCGTAGATCTTGCTCCACCAACCAAAGTGGTTGAGGCCGTAGTAGCTATACTGCAGCTCGCGACGATCCTTGATGCCGCACATACGGCTCATCTTATCCATGAGGTCGATCGGCATGTCGCAGATGTTGATGATGCGGCTGTTGGGGCGCAGCACGCGGCAGGCCTCGGCGACGATGGCCGCAGGGTTGGAGTAGTTGAGCATCCAGGCGTTGGGGCTGTACTTCTCCATGTAGTCGAGGATCTCGATAACGCCGCCGATGGAGCGCATGCCGTAGGCGATACCGCCGGCACCGCAGGTCTCTTGGCCAACGCAGCCGTACTTGAGAGGAATCTTCTCGTCGAGCTCACGCATGGCGTACAGGCCGACGCGGATGTGAGCAAGGACGAAGTCGGTCCCGGTGAATGCGGTCTCGGGGTCGGTGGTGTAGCTAAACTCAACCTCGGGGGCGTTCTCGTGGAAGTAGATCTCGCAGGCCTTGGCCACGGTCTCCTGGCGCTCGGCGTTGTTGTCGTAGAAGGTCACCTTGTTGACCGGGAAGCGGTCGCGCTCCTCAAGCAGCATCAGAGCGATGCCCGGGGTGAAGGTAGAGCCACCGCCGGCAATGGTCACGGCATAGTTTTTCTTGGACATGATGTCCTCCTCATTCTGGCCGCATGCTCAATCCATCCCCGTACGCGGCCTGCACGGTTTGGAATTGTTACCTAGAAGTGGAGTTTTTATCTCTAGAATCGGCCTTGCGGTGCATACCGGCTCTGCAAGGCCGATTGTTTCGATGGACGATGGTTTACAGAAGACTCTCGAACTTCTCGCGAACCTGCGGGACGGTAAGGCCGATGATGACCTGGATTGACTGGCCTTGGACCACCAAGCCATGCGTACCGATTGCCTTGAAGGAAGCCTCGGGTGCAACGGCGCCTTTGTCCTTGACGTTAACGCGCAGACGGGTAGCGCAGTTAGTTACATCGATGACGTTGTCCGTGCCACCGAGTAGATCGAGGATGTTCTCGGCAAGCACCAAGCGCTCGTCATCCTTACTCTGGGCGACCGATTTGCTAGCAGCAGCACCGCTCTGCTTTTGCTTGTAGTCGGCCTTGGACTTGAGCTCGACCTCAACATCGTCATCCTCGCGACCGGGGGTCTTAAAGTCGAACTTGATGATCAAGAAACGGAAGACCACGACCCAAAGAGCGGTAAAGCACAGACCGACAAGGATGGAGATGGCGTACTGCAGACCGTGTGCGGCCCAAAGGGGCAGCCAGTCCCACGAGAGCATCGAGATGATGCCGCCGTCGAAGATGCCCACGACGCCAAGGAGGTTTTGAGCCATGCAGCCGAGCGCTCCGAGCACGCAGTGGACGACGAACAGGCCGGGCGCAATGAACAGGAAGGTGAAGTCAAGCGGCTCGGTAATACCGCAAAGCATAGCGGTAAGGGTGACGGGAATGAGCAGAGCCTTGACGCGCTGCTTGCGCTCGGGTTTGGCGGTCATATAAAACGCAATGGCGACGCCGAGCGAGCCGAAGACCTTAGTCCAACCAGGGCAGGTATAGGCAGCCCAGGGTGCGGCATCCTTAAGAGCAATGCTCGGATCGGCAGCCAGTTGGGGCAGGATGTTGGCCCAAGCAGCAAAGATGCCACCGTTGACCGCCGCGTTGTCGTAATAGAACGGCGTATAGATAAAGTGGTGCAGGCCTGTAGGGATCAGCACGCGCTCGAAGAAAGCAAAGACGCCCACGCCGAACGTACCGGCGGAAAGGATGAATCCCTGGAAGGCGGAGATAGCAGCCTGGACATGCGGCCACACCAGGCAGGCGATAAGAGCGACCGGAACCATAACGAAGAAACCGATCATATAGATGAACACGGAGCCCGAGAACACGCCCAACCACTCAGGAAGTTCGGTGTCGAAGTACTTGTTGTGAAGCATCGTGGCGATACCAGAAATGATAAGCGCGCCCATGATGCCCATATCAAGCGTTTTGATGCTTGCGATAGTGGCAAGACCAGTACCGCTGCCCGCCTCGACAGAGTAGTCGACCCCAAAGACAGGGCCCCACTGCCCCAAGATTGTGCTTACAAAGTAGTTGAAGGTAAGGTAGATGGCCAAAGCCTCCATGCAGCAGCGAGCGTTCTGCTTGTTCGCGAGCGAGATTGGCAACGCTACGCAAAACAGCAACGGCATCTGGTTAAAGAGCGTCCAACCACCCTGGAGCAGCACATTCCAGCAATCAAACCAAAGATGGCCCGCAGTGGCCATCTCGCCAAAGATCGCCTCGGTGGTAAACAACGTACCCAGGCCGACGACGATTCCGGAAAATGCGAAAAGAATTGCAGGCGTGTACATTGCACCGCCGAAACGTTGTATCTTTTGCATCATGACGGGGAATCCCCCTCTCTTCATTCGGAGCGGCTGCGGTTTTGGCTTCACTCGAGACCGCAGACGCGCCGTTTGCGTGTACCTCGTGCAATAGGACGGGTGGGCCCGTGTCCCCGACTTCTTGCACTTCTTTTTTATCATATCACTTATCTAGACAAGTTAGCATTAATACTACGGTCGGTAAACGGTTGATTATTAGCCGTAAACGGTATATGTCCAGTATTTCGCCTGCTAAAGCTGATATAGCTGATGGCCTCAATTCATAATTCTTTTCTACTTGTCTAGATATGCTTGTCTATATCTGCATACACGCCTATACTTCATTACAACATTCACCGCCACGTTAAGGAGTCACCATGAAAAGCGCGGTCTTCTATGGAAAGCACGACCTCAGAGTCGAGGAATCGGCAAAGCCGGCCGTGGGCAGGCGCGACGTTCTGATCAACGTCAAAGCTTGCGGCGTCTGCGGTACCGACGTTCATATCTATGAAGGCGACAAGGGCGCAGCGGACGTTACCCCGCCCACGATCCTTGGTCATGAGTTTGCGGGCGTTGTCGAGGCCGTGGGCAGCGATGTCGCTGGCTTTAAACCGGGCGATCGCGTGTGCATCGACCCAAACCATCCCTGCGGCTGCTGCGAACCCTGCCGCGACGGAATCAACCACTACTGCGAGCATATGACCGGCTACGGCACCACCGTTAACGGCGGCTTTGCGGAGTACTGCTCCGTCGATATGCAGCAAGTCTACAAGTTGGGCGATCACACCAGCTTTGAGCAGGGCGCTATGACCGAGCCCGTCGCCTGCTGCCTGCACGGCATCGATATGTGCAACATCAAGCCCGGCAGCACAGTTGTCGTTATCGGCGGTGGCATGATCGGTCTGCTCATGATGCAGCTTGCTAAAAACGCCGGCGCCACCAAGGTTGTCTTGCTCGAGCCCGTCGAAGGCAAGCGCGAGGTTGCGCTCAAACTCGGCGCCGACCTGGCAATTGATTCCATCCACGAGGACGTCCCGGCCCGCCTGGAGCAGGAGGGCGTCGGCAACGTCGATGTCGTTATCGAGTGTGTTGGCAAGCCCGCCACCATCGAGCAGGCCATCCAGATCGCCGGCCACAAGGCTACGGTCATGATGTTCGGCCTCACCAAGCCCGATGAGACAATCACCGTCAAGCCCTTCGAGGTCTTCCAGAAGGAGCTTGTGCTTACCTCGTCCTACATCAACCCTTATACGCAGCGTCGCGCGCTCGAGCTCATCGACTCTGGCAGGCTCGACGTATCCTCGATGGTCGCCAAGGTGGCTTCCCTCGACGAACTCGGCGCCATCCTGTCAGACCCAGCTCTGCGTGCCATGGGTAAATATATAATCGACCCCAGCAAGTAAATCGATTGACACCTGCGCGGACGGCCCTCATCCGTCGTTCACGCACCCAGCTCTAGGAGACCGTCATGGCGCGAGCCATCTTCCAAACTATTTATGACAACGTGAAGCAGTCGATTGACGACGGCACATACGCCTATCAGAGTTATCTGCCTTCGGAGACTGAGCTCACGCAGCTGTTTGACTGTTCGCGCATGACGGTCCGTCGCGCCATCTCGATGCTTGCGGCAGATGGCTACGTGCTCCCCCAGCAAGGCAAAGGCATGCGCGTCATTCGCAACATCAGTGACGAGAAGAGTCGTGGTGGCGGCGGACTCGAGACCTTTAAGGAAATCGCGGTCAACCGAGGCTTTGAGCTCAAGACTGTCACCACCGTCTTTGAGCTCCTCATCTGTAGCAAGGCGCTCTCCAAGATTACCGGGTTTCCCGAAGGCTGTGAGCTCACACGCGCCAAACGCATCCGTTATGCAGACGGACAAGCCGTGTGCTCCGACGACTCCTATTACCTAAGCTCACAAGTACCGGGGCTGACACCCGAGATTGTCAACGACTCGATCTATCGTTACCTCGAAGAAGATCTTGGCATTAAGATTGCCACGGGCAAACGCGATGTAACGATTGAGCATCCCACGCCCGAGGATACGCGCGTGCTCGATCTCGACGACTTTAACGCACTCGCCGTTATACGCGGACAGACCTACAACGCCGACGGTATCCTTATGGAATACACCGAGACCAAACAGGTTCCCGGGTTCTTTTTGCTCCATGAAACCGTGACGCGCAACGGTACCGGTCGAACCGGCCACCAAAGCAGCATGAACTAACCATTTATTAGTTGCGGTGGAATAGTTCCTAGAATGGCCAGCTTAAGGGCAAAACAGGAACTATTCCACCGCAACTTTTTTGGCCGGCGGGGCAGCACCTGTCCCACCGGCCATCATTTACGCTCTTTTAGCTAGTCCGCGAGCTTCTCCACCTGATCGAGCATCTTGCCGAGCTTAGCTTTCGCCTCGGCCTTGACCTTCTGGGCCTCTTCGTGGGCCTTGGCCTTCTGAGCGGCCTTTTCCTCGGCCTCGGGGTCGACAACGACCAGATTGGACGCATCGTGCTCGACCAGCTTGAGCGCATGCTCGGGGCACACCTTGACGCAGGCTCCGCAACCTAGGCAATACGTGGACTCCAGTGCAAAGCGACCGCTTCCCACCAAATCGCAGGCAAACGTGGGGCACACGTTGACGCACTCGCCGCACGACGTGCACTTGTCAAAATCGCATTCCGGTGTGCTCACCTGCATATTCTGGGCAAGCTCGGGGTGGTTCTGCAGCGTCGAGAGCACCAGCTGCCGCCCGTGCGTGAGCGAACGGCGACGCTTGGTCGTCGTGGTGCCGCACATGGTGTTGAGCGTGCGCTCGAGCTGCGTGATCTGGTGACGGTGAGCCTTCAACTTCTGCGTCACCGAGGCCAGTGCCGCCGTCGCCGGATTGAGCTTGGTCACCGTCAGGCCCGTGGTACGGGCAATCTTTTCCATGTACTCCTTGCGCTCGTACTCGCGAAGCTTATGGCACTTGAGGCTCTTGGGGTCGACCTCCAGGCCCATGCCCGTACCAGCCCACTCCTCGGCAGTAGCGATGGCCTCGCCCAGAATATCCTCGCCACCGGTGTTGCGGCACTTATCGCACACGCCCAGTGGCAGGTAGACGCTCACGTTGGGATAGTCGGCCAGCACCGAGAACCAGGTCTCGGCAGTAATATCGCCCACGCAGGCGACGACGACCTCGTTTTCGCGCGGCATGCGCTTAAGGGCGCGCGTGCAGGTAACGTAGGCGGTCTCGTGGCTCGTAGCAGCAGAGACGATATCGTCATACAGGTTTTTGGGCGCCAGGCGCGGCGAGATGATCGCCTCGGTCGGACAGGCAGCGGCGCACAGGCCGCACTTGCGACAGGAGTCGAGGATCTCGATGGCGTCTTCCTCGACCTCGATAGCGTTGACCGGGCACACGTCCATGCACGCGGTGCAGGCGCTCTTCTCGTTTTTGCAGGTCAAGCACGGAATGGTGTTGCCGCGCGGACGCTCCTTGTAGTCGGCAGGATTCCACTGCGGTGCCGACGGATCGAGTGCATCGGTCACACCGCCAAGCGGGTTTTTAAGAAAGTCGAAACCCTTGCTGATCTCGATAATGTCATCAAACAGATCGTGTTCCTGCGCCATGCGCGGCCCCTCCCTGAGCAGTGCAAACAAGCAAGAGATAATGATACGCTATCGGCCCACGCCTCGGGCAAATTACACGCGGAGCATCTTTGCGGCAAATAGCCCATGACCTATCGCCGTCTCGATTGCACAAGATCAATCAAGCGCCAAACTATGCCTCGTACATGAGCTGCACGAGCTTTTGTTTGGTCACCTTGGCCTGTTCGTTAGCCATATTGCGCTCGTTTCTAAAGACCGCATTTGCAACACTCTGCAGATCGGCATCGGAAATCGCACTGCACGGACCGTCCACCGACGCCGCCGTGGGGCATACGCACAACGGCAACTCGGCATAAAACGCAACGGCCTTGGCGATATCGAGCATCTTGCCGCCGCCAATACCCACCACCATGTCACAATACTCGGCCTGGGCTTCCTTAGCCATTTCGACAACGGCGTCTTCCGTACACGGACCGTCATAAATCTTAAAGAACGGCTCACTTAGGTCTTCGTCCAGAAATCCATCGACGATCTGTCTGCACGGCCGATCCTCGGTGCCCTGGTCAAACAAGACATAGGCAGCGCAGACCAACCATGACAAATACTTGCCTTGACGCGACAGTTCGCCCGGCCCCTGAACATACCGGCCGGGACCGCCGTAAACCATGGGAAGCGCCATACGAGAATCCGCCCTTCATCAAACAACGATTGGTGCAAAGAAACCTGACCCCTTTACTCCATAGCAAAAAGGGGCAAAGCCATCTGCTGGCTTTGCCCCTTCCTTAGCTTGATTTACTCATCCATGAGATAGTAGTGGCCCAGTGCGTCGGCACCCAGAATGGCGTTTGCGACCATCTCGGGCGTCACCTCAAACGGCATATTACACATGGTGTCATCGGGTGCGCAGGCGGCCTCGGCAACAATCATGGCCTTCTCGCGCGTAACCTCGGCAACGCCAAGTTCCTTCATCGTGACCGGCAGGCCCAGCTCAATGCAGAAGCCCAAGACTTCCTCGAGCTTCTCGGTCGGGGCATCCTCGAGTACCAGCTGGACGATGGTGCCGAAGGCGACCTTCTCGCCGTGATACATGCTGTGGCACTCGGGCAGCATCGTCAGACCATTGTGGATGGCATGAGCAGCAGCAAGGCCCGAGCTCTCAAAGCCAATGCCGGAGAGCAGCGTGTTTGCCTCGATGATGTGCTCGACGGCAGGCGTGAGCGCGCCCTTCTCCAGCGCGACCTTGGCCTTGACGCCATCGGCCATAAGCGTCTCGTAGCAGAGCTTGGCGAGCGCCAGGCCGGCCATTCCGCCCTTACCGCCGGCGCAGGTGCCGCCGTCGGCATCGTGCGTCGCCTGGGCCTCAAAGTAGGTTGCGAGCGCATCGCCCATACCGGAAACCGTCAGGCGCACTGGGCTCGCCGCGATAACCGTCGTATCCATCAGGACAATGTTGGGGTTTGCCTTAAGGAAGAGATATTTATCGAACTGGCCGTCGTCGGTATAGAGCACCGAAAGTGCCGAGCACGGTGCATCGGTCGAAGCAATGGTGGGGCAAATGATAACCGGGGACTCCAGGTAATAGGCGACGGCCTTGGCGGTGTCGAGGATCTTGCCGCCACCGACGCCGACGATGATGTCGCAACCGTTGTCGCGGGCGAGCGCAACCAGGCGATCGACCTCGCCCTTGGAGCACTCGCCGTTAAAGTCCTCAAACAGCAGCTCGGCCTTAGCCTCGGCAAAGCCGCCCTCGATCTTGGCACCGACGCGTTTCTTGCCCGAAGGCGTCACGATGACGAGGGCCTTAGCGCCGAGCGGCTCGACATAGGAGCCGAGCTTGGCGAGCTCGTCCGGACCCTGGATGTACTTGCTGGGGCTATTGAAAATTGCAGCCATAACTATCCCATTCTCTAAAAAAGAAAGGGGCTCCGTACGGATACGTGCGGAGCCCCTCGTTACGATAACAAGAGTCGATTAGAAATCGATGTCGGTGTCGTAGTAGCAGGCCTTGAGGATCTTCTCGAAGTCGGCAGCCTTGGTCTCACGCGGGTTCTCGGGCGTGCAGGCGTCCTGCTCGGCGTTCGCGGCGATCTCGGGCAGCTTGGCGAGGAACTCCTCCTCGGAAACCATCTGCGGGTTCTCGGCGTCGACCTTCACGCCACCATTCGCGTAATCCTTGATGGACTGCGGAATGTTGAGCTGGTCGTTGAGGTCGCGGATCTTCTGGACGAGCGCAGCGATGAGCTCCTCGTTGGTCTCGCCGGGAAGGTGCAGGATCTCCTTGGCCACGTAAGCGTAACGCTCGGCAGCACGGGGATCCTTGGAGTTCCACTGGATGACCTTGCCCAGGTACATGGCGTTAGCGGCACCGTGGATGATGTGGCCGTTCTCGAAGGCAGCACCGGTCTTGTGAGCCATGGAGTGAACGATGCCGAGCAGGCCCGAGGAGAAGGCGATACCGGCGATGCACTGAGCCTCGTGCATGTGCTGACGGGCCTCATGGTCGCCAGCATAGGACTTGGGCAGCCACTCGACGATCTCGCGGATGCCGTGCAGGGCGTTGGCGTCGGTGAACATAGAGGCGCAGGTGGAAACGTAGGCCTCCATGCAGTGGGTCAGAGCATCCATGCCGGTGTGAGCGCACAGCTTGGCGGGCATGGTGTAGGTGAGCTCGGGGTCGACGATGGCGACATCAGGGGTGATGTTGAAGTCGGCCAGCGGGTACTTGATGCCCTTGGCGTAGTCGGTAATGACGGAGAACGCGGTGACCTCGGTAGCGGTGCCGGAGGTAGAGGAAATGGCGCAGAAATGAGCCTTCTGACGCAGCTCGGGGAAGCTGAACGGCTGGATGATGTTATCGAAAGACTCCTCGGGATACTCGTAGAAGACCCACATGGCCTTAGCGGCATCGATGGGCGAGCCGCCGCCGATGGCGATAATCCAGTCGGGCTCGAACTCGCGCATGGCCTCGGCGCCCTTCATGACCGTCTCGATGGACGGGTCGGACTCGACGCCCTCGAACAGCTTGACCTCGAAACCGCCTTCCTTAAGGTCGGCCTCAACGTCCTGCAGGAACCCGCCGCGGCGCATAGAGCTGCCGCCAGAAACGATGATGGCCTTCTTGCCCTTGAGGTTCTTCACCTCGTGGCGAGCGCCCTCACCAAAGTACAGATCGCGAGGATTGGTAAAACGTCCCATACTGTGCCTCCTAAACAAGCCCCTCTTAGACTTGCGTATATAACGGAGCACCCAATTGGCTCCGTTAGGACCGGTTTGCGCGTTGCCGGCGATGACAATGCGCGATGTCTAAACGTCTCAACGCTCAGACAAACACTATTTTACCGTTCTGGTTGGTCAGTTATTCACCTAAAGCCGCCAATGATGAAACGTTTTTTCTATCCCTGAAGACCCTTGTGCGGCATTCATACTCCCAAGCTGGGCAAACGTTTTATCAAGGTTGACTACATATCCCGGGCAGGACGGTGCCCCTCCAAAATATGCACCGTTCGCCGCCAAAAATCGACCGTTTGCGGTACCGTGATACCACTCGGTCGTCCAAGGTGCCGACATTTGTGCGACATCCGTCTTCGTGGTGCAAAGGTGCAAGTCCAAGTGCGGCACCCCCCGGTGTGCCACATGCGGGTAAACTAGAACCTTATATAGAAACATTTGAACCCTAACCGCAGCAAAGGAGGCCCCATGGCATTCGATCCCATTCAAGAGGATTGCCATCGCCTCGTTCTTGAGGCCTTGCGCCGCGACAATATCCCGCTCACCGACGGTGCCGCCGTAGAGCGTCTAATGGAACAATTCACCCGCAACCCCGCGCCGCTCATCGTGCACGACCGCGACCGCGCCGGGCACCTCATTGCCAAGGTGGTCGAGGCTGTCGACTACCGCATTCCCTTTATCCCTGACGATACCCAGGCAGAGCAAGAAGAGGCCGCTGCCGAGAACATGCTTCGCGAGGCAGCCGCGCTCGACCCCACCAACTGGGACGCCCAGCGCATGCTGACCGCCCTCACCGCCAACTCCAACGAGGAGTACGTACAGTATCTGGTGTCCAAGTGTGACGAAGTGGAGCACGATCTGGCGCTCAAGATCGCCTCGGCGCAGGACCCCTACGAGCGCGAGGCCGCAGGCGACCTTACGCGCCGCCCCTATCTGCGCTGGCTTGCCGCCTTGGCATCGCGCGCCCTCATTAGCGGCCGCTATCGCATGTCGCTCGAAGCCGCAAATCGCAGCTTGGACTTTGCGCCCAACGACCCCGCCGGTGTCCGCCATACCGCGATGCTCGCCATGGCAAAGCTCGAATACCCCGCCGAGGAGCTCAAGCGCTTTCGCTCCGCACACTCCGTGCCGTACCTCGCGAATACCCCGCTGCGCCGCCGTCCCAAGGATGCAGAGCGCGACTTGGACCCGTGGACGCTCATCGCGCTGATGAGCGCTGCCTGGCGCGAGTTGGACTACGAGGGCGCCGAGCACTACCTGCGTATCCTTGTGCGCTCGTGTCCGCACGCAGCCGAGGCACTCTACTTCCAAACCGAGTTTCCCGATGGCGTCTATGCCCGCGTCAATGTGAGTGTGGGCTCCACCGACGAGCTTGTCCTTGCGCTGTCCGAGGCGACGCCGGTACTGCAGGAGGGCCTGGGCGCCCCCGACAACGCCAGCTTTGCTGCCTGGGTCGCCACCAACGATAACGTGCGTTCCCAGATCGACGAGCGCATCCTGCGGGCGGCCGAGCAGGGCTTGCCATTTAAGGGAGGAGACCTCTAATGGATCCGAGCGTCTACATCCCCGCCTACCTGGAGCGCGCCTACGTTGCGTCGCACCCCGAACTCACCGATGCAGCACGCGAGCTTGTCCATAACGACATTAGCGCGAATCCTCAAAAGTATGCGCAGTCCGAGCATGCCCAAGCGCTGCTGTCCTATGCCGGCGTCCACCGCCACCTGCTCGACGAGCTCCATCGCATCGAGGACATGGGCAGCGATGAGGAGTTTGAACAGACGCGCAATCGTCTGTTCGACGACATGCGCGATGAGCTGCTCAAGATCGTCCGCATCGATGCGTATGTCCTCGATGCCCAGCTGCTCGCCATCATCCTGGCCGACACGCCCGTTGACGCCTGCCTGGGCGACCTGATGAAGCTCGAGGCGACCACGGCCGATTACCTGCAGCAAAGCGTGCCCGGGTTCGATATGGAGGCCCCACACTACTGGGCCAATAATGTTTTGGCCGACGGTGTCACCGCAGCAGACCTTACCGTGAGCGAGCCGGCTCTTATCGGGTGGCTTCACACACTCGAGGCCATCTCGCAGCTGTGCATGGCGAGTGCCCGCTACCGCGCTGCTGCCAACTACGCCCGCCGCGTCCTTAAGGCGGAAGGCTACCCCACCCGAGCCGCAGGCACCGTGTTGCTCGCCCTCGCTCGTCTGGAAGACCAGGACGGCTTTTTTGCCCTAGCGCACCAGCTCGAGGAAGAGATCGGGGCTGACGCGCTCGAGAACTCTCCTTGGTATCTGCTCGCCCGCACGATTCTGCTGTTCAAAACAAACAAGATGCGCCCGGCGACACGCGCGCTGCGTGAGTTTGCCAACCGTTGCGAGGGCGGTGCGTTCTTCTTACTGAACCCCATGTACCAGACACCGTACCTTCCCTGCCGGCCCGAGCCACACGATCCCTGGGATCTTTCGCACCAGGCCGTTTGGGAAGCGGACGGTATTATCTCGGACACTCCCGACTTTGCCCCCTGGGCCAATGCCTGCGAAGACGTGTCGCAGCTTGCCCAGGAATTTGCGCGCCGCTACGGTTTTTAGTGACGCACTCGACCCGACCATGTCGTTTACGTTAGGAACGGTTTCATGAACCTCCGCTCATCTCTTGCCTGCACCTCGAGCGATATCGCTCGCTGGGGGCTGCGCTCCGTCCTTAAGCGCCAGGGTGGCGTGCTTCCCGGCCGCATCGCCATGAAGATCGACCCCGAGTTGCTGAGCGACCTCGCTGCCCTTGTCGACCGCAGCGTGGTGATCACCGGCACCAACGGCAAGACCACCACCTCCAACCTCATCGCCGACGCCGTTGCCGCCAGCGGCGCCACCGTGGTATGCAACCGCGCCGGCAACAACATGGAGCCGGGCGTGGTGGGCGCACTGCTCGAAGCGCGCAACGGCCTCAAGCGAGCCGGTGGCGGCAAGCGCGTGGGCGTTTTTGAGTGCGATGAGCTTTACACCGTACGCGTCCTGCCCAAGCTCAAGCCGACGTACTTCGTGCTGCTCAACCTGTTCCGCGACCAGCTGGATCGCTATGGCGAGATCGATCACACCCAGGAGGTCATCGCCCATGCGTTGGAGCTCTCGCCGACAACAACGCTTATCTACAACGCCGACGACCCGCTGTGCGCCTCGATTGCCGCGCGCGTTCCCAACGCGGGTATTGCCTTTGGCATCGACGGCGCCACCAACACCGAGTCCGACCGTATTAGCGACTCACGTTTTTGCTCACAGTGCAACGCGCCGCTGGAGTATGACTACGTGCAATACGGCCAGCTCGGCGCCTACCATTGCCCCTCGTGCGGCTGGGCCCGCCCTGCGCTTGTCCGTCGCGTGACGGGCGTGGAGCTCGGCTGCGACGGCTATGGTTTTGACCTGGTGTTTGGATCTGATTCCAGCGCGCCAGCCGCACACATCGTCACGCGTTACAACGGCCTGTACATGGTCTACAACGTTGCCGCTGCATTCTTTGCCGCACATGAGTTAGGCGTGGATACGGCGCACCTGCAGCCCACGCTCGATGCCTACGTCCCCGCCGGCGGACGCATGGGCCGCTGGGATATCGCCGGCCACACCGTCGAGGCCAACCTGGCTAAGAATCCCGTAGGCTTCGATCGACAAATCCAGTCCATCAAGACGGCAGGCGGCAGACTCTGCGCTTTCTTCCTCAACGACAACGATGCCGACGGCCACGATGTATCGTGGATCTACGACGTCGACTTTGAGCGCATCGCCGACACGCCGGGTCTTGTCGCCTTTGCCGGAGGCACGCGCGCGCACGACATGCAGGTGCGCCTCAAGTACGCCGGCATCGATGCCGCGATTATCTCGGACGTCGCGCAGGCAATTGGCGCCGTGGCAGACGAGGCCGCCAATGACACCTTCTACGCCGTCGCCAACTACACGGCCTTCCCGCCGCTGGTCAAGGAGCTCGACGGACTGAAGGGCACCACCGCCGACGCTGTTGCCGGGCGCGCCGTAGCCCGTGCCGACGGCAGCGCTCTTCCTGTCGGCATCGCGTCAGCCGAGCTTTCGCGCCCGTTGCGCATCGTCTACCTGTATCCCGATGCCCTTAACCTCTACGGCGACGGCGGCAATGTTATCGCGCTCGAGCGCCGTTGCGCCTGGCGTGGCATTCCCGCGCGTGTAGACGAGGTCCGTATGGGCGAGGTGCTCGACCTGACGGACGCCGACATCGTCATGATGGGCGGCGGCTCCGACCGCGACCAGCTAGCCGTGGCACACGAACTGCTCGCCCAAAAAGACAAGGTCGCGGCCTATGTTGAGGATGGCGGCTCGCTGCTTGCCATCTGTGGCAGCTATCAGCTGCTCGGCCGTTCGTACTACATGGGCGACGATCGCATTGAGGGCCTGGGCGTCATTGCCGCCGAAACCGTACGTGGCTCCGATCGCCTGATCGGCAACGTTGCCGTCAAAACCAATCTGGCACCTGAGCCCTTTGTGGGATTCGAGAACCATGGCGGTCGCACCCTGCTCGACGCGGAGGCAACGCCGCTCGGAACGTCCGTCGTCGCGGGCACCGGCAACAACGGCGATGATGGCCTTGAGGGCCTCATCTACAAGGGCGTCATCGGCACGTACCTGCACGGACCGGCACTGCCCAAGAACCCCGAGCTCGCCGACTGGCTGATCGCGCACGCCCTCGAGCGGCGCGACGATGCACAGGCCACAGCCCTGCTGCCGCTCAAGCCCCTCGACGACACCTACGAGCGCGCCGCCCACGACGCCGCCATGAAGCTCCTCCCCTAACGCCCCAACCGCCACAAAGGGATAGACACCTTTGTGGGGTTGATTTTCAATCTCAACGCAACAGCCTGAACGGACCCCGCGTTTCCGCAGC